>NZ_JBWLUW010000032.1:0-23990 GCF_057784245.1 Mesorhizobium sp. CNPSo 4671
GAACTGGCGATCTCGCTCAGCTGCCGCTCAAAGGTCGCTGCATCTGCGGACGGCACCGCGGGTGAACTCGCTTGCCGGCCCGCGCTGTCCGACTTTACCTGCTCCCACTTCGTCGAGGCGAAATCCATCCGTTCCTCCCTTCAAAAATAGGCATCGAAGCTGGGCTGGATTTGACGTGCCGGAAATCAGCAACAAACTACCCTTTAACAGCCCTCGGCAGGCATGCATCGTGAGCATCGGCAGCCGATGTTCGTCCAGTGCGACCAACCCTGTCTGTTTTGTTAAATGGGGAAGCTGTCGACAACCTGATCACGACAACTAGCCTCGAACATGGGCAGGTGCCGGCGCGCTTCGCCGGCATGAGCCGACAGACCGTCGATTTTTCGATTCATTGAACAATTTGCCGGCGCGTCGCCGAGCCGGCGAATCGGGTGGCTCTGTCAGCTTTCTCCGACACATCGGTTCGAGGACCTATGAACGCCAGCAGCGGCCCGATGTCATGAGCATCCGCCGCCTTCAGAGCCGCGATCTATGTGATGCGCCTCTCGTTGATTTTTTGAAGGTCTGCGCCTGCTGTCCAGTCGATTGGGCCGGCGCCGTATACCTTGTCGAGGACGACATCGGCCATGATACGCGCGTGACGCCCGTTGCCGTTGGCAAACGGGTGAATGAAGAACAGCTTATGATGTAGGCGCACGGCGGCCTCGGTCGCCGCATAGGTGCGGTTTGCCGCCCAATATTGGGCGTCATCCATCAAGCCGCGTAGCTGCACTCCAATCTGGGTTGGATCAACGCCGATGTTTTTCCCGGTCTTCCGAAACACTCCTGCCCAGTCCCGCACGTCGCCAAAGAGCCGCCGGTGAAGCTCGATTGCAAAATCGTCCGAGAGGATGTCCTTGCCACGCGTGCGGGCAAGCCAGCGCGGCCCGGAAGCGATGTTGGCCTGCTTGAGCTCGTCAAGCTCGCCCTGCGTGGTGATGTGCTTGTATTTAAGCCCACTGAGTTCATTAGGATCGAGGGGCGCAGCTCCCTCGGGATATTCGAGCTTAATCGTCACTTGTCCTTCCAGAAGTCGGGAGCCATTTCGTAGATCAACTCGCTCATGAGGCGAGAAACTTCCTGCCGCGTCCGGCTGTCGGATACGGCTTGACCCTCAGCGCCATATGCTTGCCCGCTGTGTTGGTAATCGCCTGCGCCTTTTTTCGGGCATGGCCAATGATTACATTCTCGATGGAGCCAGGTGGAACGAAAGCGTAGACGAACCGGCAACCCATGGCTTCAGCTGCGGCCTGCATGGATTTCAGGGTTACGCCGCCGTCGAGTTCGGGTTTCTCTGCCTGTGCCACGTGGGCGCGCGTGACGCCCAACCTTTTTGCAAGCTGCGCGCCGGACATGCCAAGGGCTTGCGCACGGTTCGAATCCAGCCTTCGGCTGGTGTAGGCCGCGCAATCCGTCCTGCCGCACTCAAATTAGAGCCGTCGAACAACAGTCCTTCAACACGAGCCCTGCTCAATACGGGGCACTTTGGGTCCATCCAAAGCATCAATGCGTCGGATCAAAACAATAAATTTCACAGAAAGTCGGATAGAAGATATAAAGCCATAAGTGGCACCTGTTGCTGCAATGTGCGACGAGATAACCCGCGTCGCCTGATACGGTTCGGTCCGGCATCGGCTCAGACGCCCCAAGCCCCTCCCTTGGGTCAGTGCCGGACCGAGCCAGCCCAAAAGCCAGGTGCGATGGTCCAAAAGATAGACTGTCGCGGTCACAAGCAAGCTGACGTCGGTTTATAACTGGCTGACAGGTCCTCCAAAGGCACGCAGTACTGGATTGCTGGGGTAGCGGCTGTCACGCAATCGCTTGCCGCGCTTCGGCTGAATGAATTCAGCCGAAGCGCCCTGCACAGGCATCCGGTGAGAGGGGGAGGCCAGCTCCGTGCGATCAAGGGCGTGAGCCCCACTGCCTAGTTGGAGTGCTCGGCCACAGGTCGCCATCAGGTCCCACTGAGCGCGGCGACTAATTGCTTTTAGTCTCGTCAGCTTCTCGAAAGCTCGACCGCTTAAGGTGAGCAATGGAGAAGCCTGCGGCTTAGTGGCTGCGATCCCAAACCGTATCGAATGGAGATCTGGACGGAGATGTAAAATGGATAGAATCACTGCTTTGGTGGCAGACTCAAGGCCCGCCGGTACGTCACGCACGACACGGCAACCCATGCAACACGCAGCCTTCGACCAGCACCTGCGCGAGGCAGCGCAGTATTGGATGCAACAATCCCCTTCAGATCTTTCCCCTCGGATTGGTTCTGTCCACCAGAAGGATGATCTCTGTGAGACAGGGCAGCAATCAAAGCTTGTCGTCATTTCAAACCGCGTTGCAGCCGCCGACCCGGGCCAACCGAAGACGGGCGGCCTTGCCGCAGCGCTCGAGCCCATCGTGGCGCGTTCAGGTGCCGTCTGGCTGGGCTCCTCAGGCAAGGTGAGCGAGGACGCTGCAGCGAGTGTGCAACTCGAGTCATATGGCGAGGGACATATATCGAGGCTTGATCTGCCGAGCGCACACTATCCTGGCTTCTATGCAGGTTTTGCGAATTCGACATTATGGCCGGCGTTTCACTCCTTGCCCGACCGAATTTCGAGCTCGCCGCAACATTACGACAGCTATCGCGAGATCAATGCCTTTATGGCGCGCGCGGCGTTCGACTTGAGGGATCGAGACGCATTCTGGGTGCATGATTATCACTTTCTTCCGCTCGCCGATGACCTCCACAGACTCGGCGTCGACCGGCCGATCGGCTTTTTCCTACATACGCCGTGGCCGGCACCCGATACCATCGCGCAAGTACCCAATCATCGTGAACTCATGAAATCGATGCTCGACTATGGCTTGCTCGGCTTTCAGACCAACAGGGACGTGGATAACTTCCTTGCATGCCTCCGTTCTCATCTTGGCCTAGAAAGCAAGGATGGCATCGTGATTTCGGAACGCGGGCGGACGCGCTGCCAAAAGTTTCCGATCGGTATCGATCCGAAGCAGTTTGCAGAATATGCGGCGGAGTCGCTTGCCAATCAGGAGGAATATATCTCCTCCGTGCAAAAGAAACTCGGGGGCGCGAAGCTTGCAATTGGCGTCGATCGACTCGATTACAGCAAGGGTATCGACAACCGGATCAAAGCTTTCGATCAGGTGTTCGCAGCCGAGCCGCGCAGCATTTCACTCTTGCAAATCGCCATACCTTCACGCACCGAAATTGAAGAGTATCAAGCGTACAAGCGCAATGTTGACAGCTTGGTCAGCCGGGTCAATGTCGAGCATGGTACGGACGAGTGGAGCCCGATCCTCTATGAGAATGACGCTTTCAGCCAGGCTCGACTCGCGGGTCTTTACCGCGCCGCGCGCGTCTGCGTGGTGACACCCTTGCGAGACGGCATGAATTTGGTAGCGAAGGAATATGTCGCTGCGCAAGACCCGAAAGATCCGGGCGTTTTGGTCTTGTCCAAGTTTGCAGGTGCGGCCGAGGACTTCAACAACAATGAGGCTCTGCTGGTGGATCCGACCCGCCCTGACGAGATCGCGTCCGCGATTTCCAGAGCGGCCAAGATGCCCCGCGAAGAGCGCATCCAACGCTGGCAGCCGATGAAGGATAAACTTGAAGCTTATACAATCCACGATTGGGCGGCGGACTTCGTTGGAGAATTGGACAAGAGCCGGATCACGGCGCCGGCGGACCACTTCCATTACCTCGGCTTCGGCTGGATCAACGAGGCGCAAATGCCCTCGCTCCGGACAGCCGCCGAGTTGGACGCATCGCTGAAGCGCTCAATGGATAGATACTGGATCCCGCCAGCGACAGGCGATGTCATGCCGAATGTGTCCCTGAACGATTGAATCATAATGAACGTGGGTTGGGCGGATGAGCGCATAGGCTTCCCGCGCAAAGATCTGGAGCAAGCAAAGCCGTGATGATTTCGAGCGTCGCAACGCACTCTCGCCGTGACGCTCAACGACCAGGGAGTCGTCGAATTGCTGACTCGTCGGTGGCATTTGGCGACAATCACGAAAGGCAATCGGTGGGAACGTCAGAGCATTCAATGCAGGAAGCCAAAAGCCCTTACGACGGACCCATGTAGAAGGTTTCAGCTATAGCTATACTTTGGTGAAAAATGGTGTCGGTGAATGGAAGCGCGAGCGGACCTCGACTGAATTCTTGCAAAACCTGAAAACTGCGAGTGCGGCGTGAATCAATCGACGCCGCTGCGCGTGGGGCTGCCCGTGACGATTGACGAGAAACCATGCGGCTGCTCGGGGATCCCATGCCCTATGCCCATCAGGGTACGCTTATATCCCCGCGTACGATGCGCTACGGCTAAGCGACATCCGCCCCAGCAGCATAGACAGCGCATTCTAAGCCTTCATCGGAGATGAAATATGACGGGCATTGGCCGACTTGACAGATCACGCATCGCCGATGATGCAGCCGAACCGGGCAGTTCGCGCTCCCCATCGAGTCGGGCGGCGGCGGAGGGCAGCCGATCGTTCGGTTCCGTCGTGGATCGGATGCGCTCTGAGCCTGAAGGTAGAGGTTTACTCTCGGCTGGCATCGCGCACGGTGCTGATGACGACCTTGGTGGTAGATCTTCCGGCCCATCCGTTGGCGCACATCGAATCCCGGTTGCCGCGCCGCGTGTAGCCGCTACGCGGCGGCGCGGCGTTCCTTCTTTGTCGGAGGCTGACAGTACGACGCCGATCGCGGGCGCGCCGTCAACTTCAAGTGAGGCAATACCCGCTCCCTGGACAGAGGAAGAGAAAAACGACGCAAAGCAACGGATGCTCGGCCTGCTTGAGGAACTAGACGTTCGCCAAAAAAGCGGCCTGCAAAACATACGATCGATGGACGAACTGCAAGACAAATTCGATCGGGTCATCAATGCGGGTGCAAACGTTCTGGAATACTACACAAGCCTACCCGGCCCGGTAGCGCATCGCATTCTGCCCGACGATCAGGTGCGTCAAATCCGCGACCACGCGATCGATCGAGTGGACCATTGTGATCGTGTAGCCAAAACAATTATCGAGAAGTCAGAACGGGGCAGGCAGGCTGCCGACCGCATCCTCCGCGAGATGTACCGATCCAATGCCTCCCCCGACCAGGTGATCCGGTCGGTTTCCAGTGTGGCTAAACATTATGTCGCCTGCATGGAGTGGTGGGACAAGAAGGTACAGCGCGGCGAATGGGCGCGGTCCGTGTGCGCCGCGGCTTCCAATTTGCCAAGTTCAACGGTCGAAATGCGGCGGGGCGAAGAAGCCGCGCTGCGCCTGCGCACCGGCTGGCTAATGGCTACGAAGGTCATGCAGCTGCAATCCCGGACCGCTCTCGCGCAGCTCAAGATTGAGCCGCAGACAAGCACGTTCGAACCACCCGTCAGGGACATCCTCCACGAACAGGTGGCTCTGTTGGACGGCTTCATCGCCGATGTTTTTCCGGCATTCGTCTCGACGAAAGATGCTGTGATGAACAATCAAGGGCGTCCCCTCGACGCACAACACTGCGCCGTTTTGGAAGGAGTCATGGAGCGGCTTTCGGAATTTGCGTCGACGTCGTACTCCATGCTTGCCAAGCTAAGCGACCATGGAACAGGTGGCCGCCTCCCGTTGGAACTGCTTGGGCAAATCGTAGACGGCGCATGGATCACTGCCGACGAGGTCATGCGGCTCCTGGATCTGCAGCCAGAGCCTGCACGGAATTTATCGCCGGCCATCGCCAGCGCTGCGATATCGGCCGACAAGGCTGGCACGGCTGCCGTGTCCCAAGGAACTCTGACGCTGCAGACGCAGTCGTCGCCCATCACTGCACGGACAGCTGCCGCGGGCGCTACAATACTGGCCGAAACTGCCGGCGAGGCTGCGGTGGCCGAAGTCACCGCGGCGCGCAGCCGGCAGAGGAAAAGCAAGGGCAAGCTGGCTGCCGGTGGCGGGAGTTCGGCCGCGCCGCGGCCGGAACCGCAAGTCGTTGCAACCGTCAGCGACGACTCCGCGCCAGCAACCAAGGTTCTCATGCGTTCGGATCGAGGCACGAAGAAACTTGTGAGCGCGAGAGAGGCGCATGCGAGCGCGTCATCGGCGGCGGCACACTTGGCGATCTGGCAAACCCCGGCCCCAGCCTCGACGGAGACCCTTAGGCCGCTACTCACGCGGCTGGACGAACTTTTGCAGTTCGATACGGCTGGTCAGCAAAGGACCGTCTCTCAGGCGCGCCAGCTGAAACCCGAAGACGCCGACCACGCCGTCGAAACTGTAATCGCGCGCCTCCAGGCACAGACCACTGAGATGCAGGCCTGTCTGGTCGCGTTGGAGGATCCTCGGCGACGCGTCCTGCTCTCGCCCGCGCAAGTGGTCGAAGTGCACGACAAAACCGTCCGGCTCAAGGTGATATTGTCCGAGGCGAGGGGACTGGCTAAGGCTTTGAACGAGACAAGGGCCAACGCCAAGATCGAGTGCATGAAGACCTACGCCTTTCCGTCCCAGAACCACCTTGAACACTTGCTTGAGGCCAAGGAGTTGACGCCTGCGGATCTGCCACGTGCGTTGAAGGGCGAGCCGGGGGCGCTGTTTGAGATCAGGCTGCAGCCGAAGGCGCTGCGCAACGGCGTCATGCCGGGTCCCATGTGGGTGCACATCCATACGAAGCGGCCGGTACATGCAGGGGAGTTGGCAACACTGGAAGAAGCCGATTTCGCCGCTTGCCACGTCAAGTCGAATGAGCAGCGCGGCCATAATCGGCAGTGGCAGGACGCCCGCGCCAAGATCGGTCACGAGAACATCGTGATCCACCGTGGCAAGCTCACCCCCGCGTTCTGCAAGTCCTTGTTGGTCGCCGGATCTAGCAGTCATGCACGCCATTCCTTTGCTGAAGCGAAGCATCAGTCGACGCAGGCTGTCGGTCATGGGGTGTAGTTGTAGAGCGATGCCCGACGCCAGCAAACTACGTTTCGCGACAACCGAGTTGCCGAAGTCCAGCCGCCATAGCCCAATGAGCCTAGGCGAGGCCTCCACCGGCTGCAGCGGGAGGGCAAAGCGTGTTTGGAACGCGAGACCGCCTCTTCGACTTCGGTCCGAGCTCCCGACCCCCTGCTTCACCGGACCGGCGGTACATGCCATTGGCGACTTTCCGATGCGGCCCAGCGGCGAACCGATCGCGGCGGCGAGCCGGATCGTGCGAGGTGCGGGTCAGGTCAATCTCAGATAGTGCGACAGCGCCCACAACTGGTGCTCTGCCGGAGACGCTACAATCGCCGGGTCTCGTTCTCACCCTGGTGACTTGGAAGACCTTACGCAGTCCCTTCAACATCAGCGCCCCAAACGGTCCTGACGCGTGCTCGTACATAGCGCCCGATCTGCGGCCACTTCTGACAAACATGCAAGTCCAGTGGCAGCTATTGCGACGGTGCCAACGCATTCCGTTCGGACTTGCCGTTAAGCGCAACCGACAGGTTAAGATTGTGGAGCAACATCTGATTTTCTGGCTCTGTTTGGAGGGCCTGCCGATATAACGCTTGTGCCGCGTCATGCCTGCCTTGAATGTCCAAGACAGCTCCCTTCGCATTCAACGCGCGCAAGTCGCCTGGAACTGCAACCAGGACGCTGTCGAGGACCCCAACGGCGTCATCAAGGCGTTTCTGCGCCACCAAAACCTTCGTAAGACGGATTGCCATATCAACATTGCCTGGATGTTGCCTCAGCTCATCTCGCAAAGCTCGCTCTTGAGAATCCTGACCGACTTCGCGCAAAATGCGTTCGCGCATAGCCGGATCGATGTGATTGGCGCCGAGCAAGTCCGGGGGCGACGTCTCCTTTACTGAAAGAGCTGGCTTATTCCAACTAGCGCAACCGGCAAGAGGCAGGATGGCGAATGCTGCGAAGAGAACCGGTTTCAGATGAAACGAAAGTAACGGTGAAGCGACATGCTCATGTGAACTCATAGTTGGTTATCACCTATCTTAGATGGCAAAGCGGAGATTGCGCGGTTCTCCTGGCGTCCCACTTTTGGTTCCAGGCGGATCCTGACCGATCCGGCGGGCTGAATCGTGAAGTCTGACGCGAGGTCCTGATAGGACAGTACAGCAAGATCGATCCCATTTCGGGTGAGAAAGCCGCGGACGAAGCGTCGAACATCCATCGAAGTCAATACGACAGGACGGGCTTGATCCGGCGTTGCGCCGGAAATGATCTGACGCATCTGTGATAGCAGAGCTTCGCTTTGCTGATCCTCAAGCAAGAGGGAGGGACCAGCGGCCGAATCCCGAGCCGCGTTGCGTACCACATCCTCAGTCTCACGATCTATGATTAAGGCGGGCAGGACACCGTGTCCGTTGGCATAGCGATGGCAGATCTGCCGCTTCATGGCAGAACGGACGTACTCCGTGAGAAGGGCGACGTTTTGCTCACGTTCGCTCCATTCGGCCAATGCCTCCAAAATGAGGCGAGTATTGCGGATCGGGATACCTTCATTCAGCAGGCGGCGCAGCACATCTGCAATCCGTGGGATCGGTGTCGTGCGCAGCACCTCCTTCACCAGATCGGCATATTCTTGCTCCATCCGGCCCAGCAACTGGCTCGTCTCTTGGATGCCGACCAAGCGAGGTGCGTAGCGAGTCAACATAGCCTGGACACGCAACGCGAGGAGTTCGCTAGGCGAGTAATGCGCGATACCGGCAGCTTTGAGACCCGCCAAATGGCTTTTTTCGATCCAGATTGTGTCCGTTTCTAAATCATGCCGAAACGGGATGCTGCTCGATTCTAATTTCGCCACATCATCTTTGAGCTTCAGCTGTGTGGGATCAATCAAACCTTGTTCGACCGGGACGCCCTCGATATCTGTTCTGAATTGGGACTCGGGCAGCTGTTGATCGATCGAGGCAGGAATGCTGGGAACAACGATGCCGAGATCGACTGAAACCAGTTGCGAAACACCTGCAATGTGCTGTTGCAATTCGGCTTGGTCGATCGCATGCATAAGGTTCGGCGAAAGGAATAAGGCGATCGGACCGGCTTGGGCAGGCGGGGTTTGGTTTGCGGACTCCCCTGACGCTGCCGTTGTACCATCGCCGCTGCTGGCGGCCAGCACATCACCCTTGACCATGCTTGCCGCGGCGAAGATTGCGGCCAAGGCGAGAAAGACCGGCAGGGGGAAGCCAGGAACGAACCCCATTGCAATCAAGACAGAGGCCGCCAACCGCAATGCTCGCCTACTGGCCGTGAGTTGATCGACGATGTCGGTCCCAAGGTTGAGGCTCTCAGCTCCGGTTACGCGAGTGACGATGGTGGCCGCGGTAATTGAGAGCAGCAGGGCCGGAATCTGCGAGATGAGCGCATCACCGATGGTCAGCAGAGTATAGTGACGCAGCACCTCGGCGAAGGGCATTCCCTTCGAAAGCACGCCGATCGAAATCCCACCCAGCATGTTGATGAAGATAACGACCAACCCGGCGATGGCGTCGCCCTTCACGAACTTCATCGCACCATCCATCGCGCCGTAAAGTCGGCTCTCCTTCTCCAATGCGGCGCGACGCTTGCGAGATTCGTTGCCATCGATGTGGCCGTTCCGCAACTCCGCGTCGACCGCCATTTGCTTGCCCGGCAGCGCATCAAGCGTGAAGCGCGCCGCCACTTCTGCTACGCGTTCGGCGCCCTTCGCAAGGACCATGAATTGCACCATGGTGACGACCAGAAATATGACAATACCTACGACGATATTACCTGCGATCACGAAATCGCCGAACGTGTGGATGATGCTGCCTGCCTCCCCCTCGGCCAGGATCAGTCGGGTTGTTGCGATGGTGAGCGCCAGACGGAACACCGTGGAAATCAAAATGACGCCGGGCAAGGAGGAAAAATCAAGCGGCGTGCTGATATGCAGGGCGACCATCAGCAGCAGGATGGCTAAACCCATATTGAATCCGATCAGCGCGTCAATTACAGCGATCGGTACTGGCATGACCATCATAGCTATGGCCAGAAGCAGCATCAACGCGACCATTAAGTCCGGGTTGGCCGGCGCGCGCTCGATGAAGTTACGCAGGATGTTGGCCATGGAGGCCCCTTTGTGATGGTTTGAGAGTTGCTCTGCTGCTACGCAGATTTCGAAGACCCACCAGCGCATGGCTCAGCTTGAGGCTGGGAGACAGGCGCGAAAATGGATGGCGGCCGGGTGGATCCGGTCTGTTCAGGACCGCCAGTGTTTGACCGAAAGCTTGCCAGTTAAGCGGATAAGCGCGGCGCCGCCCTAGGCGGACATCCCGAAAACTAGCGTGGTCAACGAGACACAGCAGGGGCAAGTCTCGTGCGCTCTGCTCGTATTCAAACTCCTTGCCGGACGGGGTGGGGAATTTGCGCTCTTGCTTGTGGCTCGGGACGACATCACCGGCTTTGGGAGACGCTCGTTGGTTGCAATGCAGCGTCGCGGTTGACGCAGGGTCGCCATGGGCAAGCCTTTGAGAAGGCTGGTTGCGGCTCTGCCGCAACATGACCATCCGCCGCAACTGGTTCCGCAGGACGCCACCTTCACGCAACCTATGAAATCGAGCGCAACAGGATAGGTGGGGCTGCGTGACCATGGGAGTTCTCGTGAACGTGGCCTGCCGCCGCGAGCCTTTAATATGGGAGAGAAGCAAGGCGGCCATTTCGGCTCAGCAGCACGCGGCCGTCCTCGATCCGATCGACCGTCCATCCATTGTCCAAAAGGGCGCCGACGAAATACTTCTCGCCACCAATGACAACATACGGCGAAGACCCACGCCAAACCGCTTCAACCGCGATTGCGGACGGCCCTTTGTCCTCTTTGATGACAACTCCATTAACCAGAGTCACTGCGCCCTTCGTGCGATGATCAAACCACTGCTGAACCTTCTGCCAACTGGTGGCCGATGCAGACGCGACGGTACCTTCAGCAGTCACAACACCCTTTTCGGAGCCGATCTTGATGTTGAGCAGGCCCGCTCTGGCGACTTCGTTTTGCAAATCTTTGGCCGCGGCCTCGGTGTTCTGATTATCAGCACGGTCATTGGTCAGCTTGGATTCAAGTTTGGCACTAGACGAATTGGTGCCCGATCCACCGGCGCTGTCGTAGTAGGAGAAAATGGCTGAGAGCGCGCCGATCCCGACGGAACCGAGTAGCACGAAGGCTAGCACTGGGATCGATAGCCGTGGTGGACCGTTCGACACAGCTGGCGCTGCACCCTTTGCCGACCAGAGAATGGACATGGCGCCTATTTGAACAACGACAGGAAGAGCAACCACAACACGCTGGCCTGCGGCTACATTCCCGTTGCCCTCCACGCTAACTCCGGCTGCCAGGGCATCGAGCTCGATCGAATCTTCAACAACATTGATACGAAGATGATGCGGCGCGAGTCCTTGCTCGACGAAGATTATATCGGCATCGAGGCCGCTGCCGATTAAGCTGGCTTCTGGAGCCACCTCGCCGGTCAGTCCGCAATAGAGACCTGACAAAACTTCGAAATGAAGGGAAACGGCGTCATTCAATGATGATCTTCCCAAAAAGGAGAGAAGCCGCACGGCAATTGCCGTGCGGCTCATTTCGATTCCACATCGCGCCAGCTGGACGCGATCGAGGCTACCTGAGCCGCGCTTCAGACATTAGTTAACGCGTTCGTCGGCCGCCTTCTTGACTGTCTGGAGCTGCATCGAAACAGTGCGCAGCTCCATACTCCTAGCCGTAGCCTCCGCGCTAACCGCCGCTAGATCCGCGACCTGGGCCTGGAAGGCAACAGCTCCAGCGCCTCTGGCAGCAGTCGTTCCAAGCGTCGCAGCGGCTGTACCAAAGGTGTTGGTAAAGGCTTGAATAGGATTAGCCATATAGTTTCCCTTTCAGTTCGAATTGTGCCTTCATTGACGGCACACCACATCCTGACGAGGACCATCCAACGTCAGGCATCCTCTTCTTCCGTTTCTGCCATAGCGTCCTCGGAATCAGCCATGACATCCATCATGATGGTTTGCGCAACGGCACAGAGAACCTGCTCGAAGGCTTCTTGTTCAGCCACAGATTGCAAGCCGCCGCTAGAATTGTTCGGGATATCCGCCCGATCGCGACCGTTAACAGGCCTGTTGTACGCAGGCGGCCTGCTTTGATCCGGCCTGCTATGATCAGAAGGTCCGCCGGGCGCGTGCGGCGGTTGTCCACTCGAATGTCCATGCCCCCCCGTACGGGCCAAGGAAAAACCCATGCTGCCAGATCCACTTCCAATTGCTGCGACCATCAGGTACTCCGGCTTTAATCATCAATTTCGTTGGCGGACGGCGAGGGCCGCGTTGGTATCCATGTCCCCAACCTATAGCCGCCACCTTTCGACAAGCTGACGAGCTTCCGTAAAAACGGCGCTGCCGCAAATCACGGTTGCGGCGATCTGACCTCTGCTATTGTGGCAGATTTCTTCCAGCACGATTTGGCCGCGAGGTATGGGTCAACTGCTTTGCGGTGCCGTCTACTACTTCCCCGGTTTCCACTTAATGTCAGCTGTGCTGTTGTACTGACGGTACTTTTCTGGGAGCAATGGGTATGCTGACGGACGCCACCCTTTGAAAACCAAAAGAGAAAATCTACAAAGTCGTGGACCGTGACGGTATGTATGTCAAAGTCATGCCGGGCAGCGCGATGCCGTCTCTGCTGGACTACAGGCTCAATGGGCACCAGGAGACGGTGCATCTGGGCAGATATGGACGTGACGGAATCTCGCTAGCGCTCGCACGAGAGAAGTGCCTGGACCAGCAACCTCATCCGCGTGGGACGATCGCCAGCGATCGAGAAGCAGCGGGCGAAGCGGGCGAATTCGGCGAGAATTGGCTCACGGCCGCGCCAATGGCCGACAGCACGCGGGCCACGCGGCGCGCCATCTTTGAGCGAGCGCTTCTTCCGGTCTGGCGCAATCGGCTCCTGCCGGAAATTACGCCGGACGACCTAAGGGCCCTATGCGCCAGCATCGTTAAACGTGGTGCTCCGGTGACAGCAATTCACGTACGAGATATAAGCAGATTTACGGGCTCATCACGGAAATTCACGAAAAAGCAGCCCGGTTCCCTCGGTTCTATTTCACCCATCCGCGAATGCGGCGCACAATCTCGGACGTCGAGATCCCGTAGCGATCATGAAGTGTCGGCAACGCGCCGGCATCGAGGAATTTGTCGGGCAGCGCGATCTGGCGAAACGTGGGAGTCACACCGTCTCGCAAAAGGAGGGTGGCAACGCCTTCACCCAGCCCGCCTATGATCGTGTGGTTCTCGGCCACGACCACCAACCTGCCGGGCTGGCGCGCAGCGGCAAGTATTGCCTCTGTGTCGAGCGGCTTGATCGTCGGCACGTGCAGCACCGCGCAGCCGATACGGTCAGCTTCGAGAGCCTTTGCCGCCTCCAGCACACGCATGGTCATTAGGCCGCTGGAAATGAACAGTACGTCCGCACCGTCGCGCAGCAATCGCGCCTTGCCGATCTCGAATTTGTAGTTGTAATCGTCGAGCACGACAGGGACCTTGCCGCGCAAAAGCCGCATGTAGACCGGCCCCTTGTAGTCCGCGATCGCCTCCGTGGCCTGTTCGATGTCGAGCGCGTCGCAAGGATCGATGATCGTTAGGTTCGGCATGCCACGGAAGATCGCGATGTCCTCCGTCGCCTGGTGGCTGGGACCGTAGCCGGTGGTCAGTCCCGGCAGAGCGCAGACGATCTTGACGTCGAGATTGTCCTCGGCAATCGCCATGCAGATGAAATCGTAGGCACGTCGGGAGGCAAAGACAGCGTAGGTCGTGGCGAAGGGCGTGAAACCCTCCCGCGCCAGGCCAGCGGCAGCGCTCATCAGTACCTGCTCCGCCATGCCCATTTGATAGAAGCGATCCGGATGCTCCTGCGCGAAGACATGTAGGTCGGTGTATTTCGCAAGATCAGCCGTCAAACCCACGATCCCGGGCCGCTGATGGGCTAGCCTTGCAAGTGTGTGTCCGAACGGCGCGTTGCGCGTGGGAACGCCATCGGGCGCGATCGAGGCGATCATCGCCGAGGTGGTCTTGCGCTCGCCCGCGTTGACGGCGTGGCGCGGCGCGAATTTTGACAGCCTCACTCCGGACGTCCCTTCTCCAAAGCTTCGAGCGCCAGCGCCCACTCATAAGGCTCGACGCGGATGAAATGCGTGACGTCGCGAGCCTCCAGGAACGGCACTCCCTTACCCATGCGGGTGTCGCAGACGATGATACCGGACGCGGATCCTTGAGACCCCGCGCGTTGTCGAACGCAGCGCGGACGGCCTCGATGTCGTTGCCGTCAACGCGCTGCGCGTGCCAGCCGAAGGCCTCGAACTTGTCGGTCACCGGCTCCGAAGACAGCATGGCTGTGGACGGGCCGTCGGCCTGCTGGTTGTTGAAGTCGACGATGGCGATGAGGTTGTCGAGCTTGTGATGGGCGGCAGACATCGCTGCTTCCCAGGTCGAACCCTCGCCGAGCTCACCGTCGGACAAGAGATTGTAGACGAAACAATCGCTCTGCTTGCGTTTCAGTCCCAGGCACATGCCGACGGCGATGCCGAGCCCGTGGCCGAGCGATCCGCCGGTGATTTCCATTCCAGGCGTGTACGCCGGCATGCCGGACATCGGCATGCGGCTGTCGTCGGTACCGTAGGTCTCAAGCTCTTCCTCGGGCAGCACGCCTGCTTCGATCAATGCCGCGTAAAGCGCGATCGCATAATGTCCGATCGACAGCAGAAAGCGGTCGCGCTCCTCCCATTGTGTGTCATCCGGCCGCTAGCGAAGCGCATGGAAATAGGCGACCCCAAGCACATCGGCGACGCCGAGCGCCTGCCCGACATAGCCCTGGCCCTGGACTTCGCCCATGCGCACGGTATGTCGACGGATGCGATAGGCGCGTTCTGCAAGGCTGACATTGCTGCCCGCACGTGGCATCTCGAATTCCGTTGTTCCGTCAGCCATGGATCAACATCCCTCCATTGACGTCGATCACGGCGCCGGTGATGTAGCTGGCCAGATCGGAGGCGAGGAAGAGGTAGGCGCCCGCCACGTCACGCGCATCGCCCAGGCGACTGAGCGGGATACCCTTGATGATGTCGGCGCGCACGGAATCGGTCAGCCTGCCGCCGGTGATGTCGGTCTGGATCAGGCCAGGCGTGACGCAGTTGACGCGGATGCCGTCAGGCCCGAATTCGCGTGCCATGGCCTTGGCAAGGCCGAGCACGCCAGCCTTGGCGGCTGAGTGATGCGGGCCACCGAAGATGCCGCCGCCGCGTTGCGCGGAAACGGACGACATGCAGATGATCGAGCCGCCGCCATTTTCACGCATATGCGGGATGAAGGCCTGGCTGAGATAGAGCACGCCGCGCAGATTGACATCGAGGATGCGGTCCCAGTCGGCCGGACCGATATCGAGTGTCTTTACGGGTTGCGTGATCCCGGCAATGTTGCACAACACCTCAACCCTTCCGAACGCTTCGGTCACTTCTTCAGCAGCCCTCTTGCAGGCATCGAGGTCGGCGACATTGCAGGCGAGGCCGATATGCTCGGGTCCAAGCGACGCGGCGGCGTCACGGGCTTGTTCCTTATCGAGGTCAAGAACAGCAATGCGCGCGCCTTGCTCCGCCATCAGCGTTGCCGTGGAGCGGCCAATTCCCCGAGGGCTCGCGGCACCCGAAATCACCACGGCCTTGCCCTTCAGCAACATGTCAAAGTCTCCTGCTGTTTCAATTGTCTCGGCGGATGATCTAGAGCCGGTAGTAGCGAGCGGCGTTGTCATGGAACAATGCAAGCCGCTCCTCGTGTGTGTAGCCTTGCGTGATCTCCTTGAAGGCGTTCACGACGGCGTCGAAGCTCGAGAACAGCTTGTCGACGGGGAAGTTCGTCGCGAACATTGAGCGGCCGACACCAAGGCCGCGATCGCCTCCTCGACATAGGGGCGGATCGACGCCGTGGTCCAGGACCAGTCGCTCCGCGCAACGGCGTCCAAGGCGCCCGCATGACCTATCCTTATCGTTTCGACCGTTCGTCAATGTCGGTTCAATTGGCCAAGGACGGAGCAGGCGTGGTCCTGGAAAGCACATCCATAGCATTCGAGGATCTAGTGTCGGGCGCCTTGGTGCCCGTCTCGACCAAGTTCGACGTCACCGAGTTTCCAGGCTATTGGCTGGTCTGTCCTTCGCGGCACATGAACCGGCGTGCGGTTCGCTTGTTTTCGGAATGGGTATCACGGGTCGGCAAGCGCGATACCGATCTGGCTCGCCAATTTCTGGCGGATAAGGAACTTCGCATATCGTTCGAACGCCGGCCGCATTTCGGCGAACAGGGCGACAGAACGGCGCCAATGGCGTGATCTGGCAATCTTGCTAGACGCCGCGCATCACTCGACGTTAAGCTTGGCGGAGCCGACAGCACCTGGGTATTGATAGCTTAAATGCTGGCTGTTATGTTCGGAGCGGCCAAAAATAGCTTGTATTCTAGCCGTTTTGTGTTGCCGGTTCGTCCGGAACCTCTATCAAGTGGATCGTCTTTCCTTCGCAAAGCGAGCCCACTCCGGCTTGCCATTCCCTGAGCATCCTTTCACCGACCCAAGGGAAGCGGGACTCTTCAAAATAGGCCTTCGCCCGTCTCGAAACGTCTGAGATCGTGTCGCAGGTCTGCTCTACGATCTCCCCTACGCGCCCCGGTCGGAGGTTCGCCCGGGTAACGCCAAGCCGATCGAGCCTCTTTCGGTCGGGCCAGGCGGTGGAGCCGTCGAGGGTGAGCGCCATGGCATCGTTCTTAATGTAGGCCCTGGTCGTGATGAGGTCATACACGGGAGCCAGCCTTACCGGACTTTCCGCGTCTTTGTAGACGATGCCAAAATTCTTCAGGTGGGCATCGCCATTGCGGATGGCGCAATTAATCACAAACAGGCGGAAAGCCACTTCCAATGACCCGACGGCATTTTCGGGAGAGACGAACTCCTTGATCCGCTTGAAGAGCTTTGTTTCGTATCCTCCGTTGTACTTGTCCTTGCTGGTTACGCCGTTCAGCACGCAGAAGTCCTCATATCCGAGGTACAAGCCATCGGTTAGGTCGAATCTCTCGACCACGAGGGCGAGACCATCCTCGGATAGCCGGAAGTCCGGCACCTCGAGACCGACTTCCTGGGCTGCCATAAGGCAGAAGAATTCGTTTGCCGCCAATTCGGGATACTCGTCGGGGTCCCACATTTTGACGATGTGGGTAGCTCCGCGGACGCTGAGGGACCCACGTCCGTCTGACTGCTCATCCTCCCTGGCTCGCACCAGCACCTTCGGCTGCACTCCGGCCACCCCTGAATGGACTGCGTATGTTTCCAGGAGCTCGTTATAGAGATCGCCTTCCCGACGGGCGCGCAGCAGGTCGTCAATGCTTCGGAAAGGGACATCCTCCACCAGTTCCTCTTCCATGCCAGTGAAGCGGATGCGGCCGATTTGCGACCGACCGACGACGGCCAGCAGGTCGATGTCGTCGAAGCGGCCCAATGCCTTGGCGAAGGCCGTCCGGATCTTCCCTTCAAGGGCTCCCTCCGGCAGGTTCATGTCAAAAATGGGAAGGAGGCCGAACTCCGAATTCCACGATTCGGTCCGTTTGGGCATCGTGAGCGACACGGCGTCACGGTCGTCGGCCTTTACGTCGTACACGAAAGTCGAACCACGCTTGCCGGACCTGTCCAACACGCCGACTGGCTTGCTACCTACCCATACGCGGAGCATCGTCTTCCTCCAGGATGTCTTCGAGCGTGGGCCGCTTGTTGTTGAATGTCGTCAGCCGAAAATCCAGCCCTACGATGTTCATGAGCGTGAGCACGCCTTTGAAACCCATGTCGGATACCCTGCCGTTCTCAAGCGCCTCGATCCTCGCCCGACTGACCCCAGAAAGTTCGGCGAGCTTTTCCCGTGTCAGCTTACGTTGTCTTCTAGCATTCTTGATCTCATTGCCAAGGTCGATCAGATCGATCATTTTCGCCTCACAAAATAGCTGTATTGCGGATTTTTGGAGAGATTAGCTTATATCTTGGCTGTTTTCAAGAATGCATCAGCCTGAAACTCGGGCCGCGGCATCACGCCGACCATGATCAGCATGCCGAACATTCTCATCCCATCATCGGCATGCCGCTCGAGGATGCCTGGCTCGATGGTAAGGACGTTCCAGTGCTGGTCGTGCCATCTATGCCGTTCGTATGCAGCGTTATCCAAGGTCTTTGACGGGACGGGGCCGGCGCTACTTGACGTCAGGATTTGGTGCGCGAAGCATGGGTTCGAGCGGCGGCCATGCCTGAACCTTCGATGTCGCAAACCAGACATCTTGGGGTCAAGGCGAAGCGCGGCGGAAATTCGCCCCGTCGAGCACCGGTCGCACAAGGGGCTTAACAACCGGGCGGAAAACTCCCACGTGCCGCTGCGAAAACGTGAGCGGACGATTCAGGGCTTCCGATCACCGGGAAGCCTTCAACGCTTCGTCTCGATCTTCTCCACGATCCGCAATCTCTTCGTCCCACCCGCTCAAAGCGCTGCGCTCTCGCCACACATATTCATCGTCTGCTTGCCATGGCGGAATGGACTGCCGCGACCGCCGGCGTCTGAGGTCGACGGCATTAGCATCATAGCGGCCGTTATCAGACAACGTGACATCGCCCCAGCAGCATTTCTTCGACCAAGCGCAGGCTCAGGGGGAACCGATAGTAGAGCCAGACCGCATGAGCGAGGATCTGGGACGGGAAACGGTGGCGCTTGTAGCTGATGACGGGCGTATTCATGCCAGCGCGCTTATGCCACAAATCGCTCACAGCGAGTTAAGTTGATAAGGCCCGTCGAGGTCCTCTTCGATCACCCCCGCCGCGTACAACTGGTCCAGCAGATCGGCGACTGCAAGGGCGCTCGCTCCGTCCGTTCCGACCCGCATAATAAGCTCGGAGGCTGTGCAGTTGCCGCACGCGATCAGATCGCCAACGGAAATCGGAGCGACCTGGTCGAGAACCCGGTGTTCCATGTTGCGTGAGCGGAGATGGAAGTACCGGTTCCCTGCCTCGTATTGCAGATCTCCGCGGAAGCGGATCGGCAGGTTGGGAGGTGGGCTTTCGAACATATGCTCGTCGATGATGCACTGCAGCCCATCCCGGAACTCGTCGGGCGTGCTGAAGAAACGTTCGTCCACGATACGGTACCCGAGAGGCCAGCGTTCACTACCCGGTACCGGCGTTACCAGTTGTATACGTCCTTGCCGCATATTTACGAGGAAGCCGGAAACACAGGCTATCGTAGTGGGATAGTCCTCCGACAAGGCGAGTGAATCATCTTTGTTGGCTGCCTGGAGTTTCTCCTGCCGCTTGCGTGCGCGCCCGGCAAAAGCCTTTGTGGTCGGCCCCTCTTTGCCCTGCAGGACGAGTTCAACCCCCATCAGGTCCTCGGGCGAAAACGCCGCGTGAATCTGATTAAGATGGTCCGTGCTCAGCACTGAGAAACGATTCGTCACGCTACCGTAACGTTTGAACAGTTCAAGCACGCGCCTAGTGAGCGCCTGATCCTTAAGCGGGGCGGCCGTCGTCGTTTGTGGCAATGCGCCCGTGATTTGATAGTAGTCGAACAGAAAGCGGTCGTAGTCCGGGTTATCGATCGGATCTGTGGCCCAGTAGCAGAAACCAGTGCGGGCTGCCGAACCGAACATCTCGCTCGCGACACCGACCACACCGCGCCAAACCTCGGCATGCTCCTTGCTATACTCATAATACCCCTTTAAGCGGTCGGCCGACAAGCCGCAGAACCAGCAACCGACGGAACAGCCTTCACTCAGCTCGAAAGCGATGATGGGGTGCGTGATCGACGGCGCCAATTCGCCCAGTTCGTCGTTGCAGCGCCGGATTTGGCGCTCGCGCCAAGCATGGAAGCGAGGGTTGACTGTCAACATTTCGCCCTCGGCGCGCAGGAGGTAGCGATGGCGCAACATCTCGCCCATGTACTCGTCCCACATCATAACCAGCGGCCACGTGGCGGCCTCCGGCTCGAAGCGGTGCTCGACGTAGTCCCCGCACCAGAGCGGCAGCATCTCCATTGGGTCAACTTCGATGCCGTAGCGCTCTGTTACCGATCGAGGGGCGTCGATGTTCTCCGAAAGGGCCGTGCGGAACTTCCTGTCGCCGGCAAGCCGCTCCATGAAGCGCTTGACGTGTGGCAACATTCGGCGGTCCTCCAGCGTTCGCTGGGCAAAGATTTGTTGCCAGTCTTCGCGAGGCTTCGAGTCAACCCTTGAAGTGGCCTCTTGTACGCCTGATGGCATGATCCCTCGACGCGGGTTGCTTTGATGTTACTTTAGGCCGGCTCGACCGAGCCAATGCGGTTAGGTTGCGACCAAAACAGCAATTACGACAACTAATACGACCGCAGCGACTCTAGCTCTTCCGTCGATTTGCGCAGGGCTAGTGGAATTAGCCAACGCAGTGGTCTGTACAAAGCTGGTCAAGGCCGGAACGCTCGAACCACACTTGCGGCCTGCGATCGCGCTGAGCTTCTTCGTACTGGACTTGTGCCGGCTGTTCGATCGGATGTAACTTTTAACCTCGTCAAGCGTGATGTTGTAGTTGAGGCTCTTTCCAATCGCTACGATCGATGCAAGCCCTCCAGCGCGTCGTTTGAGATTTTCAAGCGGACTGCCTTTTTTTCCTAAATCGTTGACGAATCGCTCTAAGTCAGTTTTCCGCATGACGAATTCGTGCCTTTGCTCGATGTTGCCTAACTATCTATCTCGCTCTTACAAGCGATCGGATGATGGTTCCGTGAACGCAAGCGCCGTACCAACCTCAAAATCTTGGCTTTACGCGTTGTCTGACAGTACGCATTGTCAACTTGCCGACCTTTCGGGTTGCGAATTGACAATTGGCCCGCTCCGCGCGGATGCGGGTGAGGAGCTCGCCCCAAACCTAGCCCGCCGTGATTGGGGGGCGAGATCAAGACGCAAGATCCGCCTGCACCTGTCGACATCCTGCCCCGATCAAGGCATCCTGCGCATCGTTCTCGATCGCATCCCCAACTCGTAACATAGCCGACGGGGCGCCGGACGCCCCGCAAACGAACCCGCTGACCTCTCCGCAAACCCCGCCTTCCATCACAACGGATTATCGCCGGCGCCCGTGAGGCTTGCGAAAAAGCACCGCAAGGGGAACCACATCGCCGCTTCAGGCCGCCAAAAACTCATCGTCGTGCATCAAGGCGGCTAGGCGGTCCTGCGCTCCATCCACGAGGGTGCGCGCGACATGGCCCGTGATATCGCCGCGGTGGGGCCAGATGATCCGTGAGGGCAACGCAACGCCAGCATGGCTGGCCAACGATTTCAATACGAGTCGTGACACGCTTTGCTCGTGGCGCAGGTCATCAAGCTCGGCTCGAGGGACGGGCGTATTCATGCCAGCGCGAATGCGCGCGTTGGACGATGGGCAGCCGGAAAGCTTGTCGGAAATGCGCAGTCGAGGGGCCACCGGACCCCTTCCTTCCTGAAGACAGCAGCCGCGCAAAAACTGCCCCTTGAGCGAGCCTCTATCGATGCGCGCCTGGGTTGCCAAACCAGTCTTCCCCGTCGAAAATGTCACCATGTTTCGACCATCGGGGCTATTCGGTCACTCTCATCGACGGCGATCGGCGGATTGGGCGCGATCTCGACAATTGGCGGGAGGGATCCCGCCACGGCCCGTGATTTTGTTTCATCTGTCCATGATGACTTGTTTCCATGGTAACATAAACACAAGGAGCTTACGCGGAAGCATGCCCCCATGATCATCTCCGCTGCGATCCCAAAGGGCGGCACTGGCGGTCTGGCTCTACTATCGGTTCCCCCTGAGCCTTCGCTTGGTCGAGGAAATGCTGCTGGAGCGGGGGATCGTGGTTTCTTATGAGACGATCCGCCAAAGGCTTCCCGGTGGATCGGAAGCCCTGCATCGTCCGCTCACTGGGGCATCAAATTCGGACCTGATTATGCTCGCCGCTTGCGCCGCAAGCAGCCAAGCCGGAGCGATATCTGGCATCTGGATGAAGTCGTCATCAGCATCGCCGGCAGGAAACATTGGCTGTGGCGGGCCGTCGATCAAGATGGATATGTGCTCGACGAGATCGCCCAGAACCGCCGCAACACCAAGGCTGCCAAGCGATTGCTGATCCGGCTGATCACCTGACGCCTGGCTGCTCCGTAGGAACGCAGCTTGTCGGTGATCATGCGCTTCGGCGCGACGCCCTGCTTCTTCAACACCGGTCGCACAAGGGGCTTAACAACCGGGCGGAAAACTCCCACGTGCCGCTGCGAAAACGTGCAACGCTTCGTCTCGATCTTCCCCACCATCCGCAATCTCTTCGTCCCACCCCGCTCAAAGCGCTGCGCTCTCGCCACACATATTCATCGTCTGCTTGCCATGGCGGAATGGAATGCCGTGACCACCGGCATCTGAGGTTGACGGCATTGGCATCATCGCGGCCGTTATCAGACAACGTGACATCGTCCGAGCGCCTGATGCCTACGAGGGGCGATGCTTTCGCCATGACCGTAGTCGGCGAGGCGTTCGACGAGCGCAAGCTCGCTGGCCGCGCTGATGAAGGAAATCCTGACCCTCGTGCAGCTCCAGCATGATGGCGAGGCGATCGTCGCGGCGATCGGCGGCTTCGATCTAAAATTCTCCGGTGAGCGTTTCGGGAAGGACGGCTTCCACTACGCCACCATGCTGCTGCGCACCGGCGCCGAGCATGAGGTCGAGCTGCCCATCACCACGACCCCGATCGGCGCCATCGCCCGACTTGAGCAACCCTCGACAATTTCGAAAGCGAGCGGGAGAGCTATCGCCGACGGCTCGCCGGTGCGCAAAAGCGCCTCGCCTCGTACAGGCCGCGGGTTGGCGAAGCCTTCACCTTCGAAGCCGAATTGACGCTGAAGCGCGAGCAACTGGCCGAGGTCGAGGCTGATCTCGCCAGCGACAAGGACGACGCCGACAACGGAAGTGGCGGTGCGGCTGATCGGAAAGCAGCATAGGCTTTCTATCTCGACAGGCGGTTCTCGTCGTCGATCAGGATCACGCGGGCCGGGGCTGCATCGCCCCATTTCCAAAGCACCAGGTTAAGATCGTCGGCGGCGGCACCGGAGGCGAAGCTCCTTACCAGCAAGCCATGATAGCCGCCGGCGATCAGCCGTCGGGCGAAGGCCTGCGTTCGTGGTTCCCCGCTCGCCTTCATCTGGTCGCGCCATGTTTTGTCGGCGAGTGCGGCAGCATCCATACCCTCTGCCTCGAGCGCGAGATCATCCCGACAATCGAACACACCATTGATCTCAGCGTCGTAGGAGACGAGCGTCGTCGGCTGGAGATTGCCGACCTGGTTGGCTTCGCGTAGGGCCGTCATCACCGACAGCGACGCATAGAGCGCGGGCAGGCCCTTCGGATTGAATCGTCCACCGTAGAGTTCCGCGCCCCGCCCCGACAGCGGCTCGCGCGCATAGATCGGATTCAGCGCCCGATAGAGCTTTCCACGATACAGCACCGTTTCAGGCGTGCACGCCGGCGTCGACCGCGTCGACATAGTCCAGCACATCGTCGGCGCGGCCGCTGCGCACGAGTTGCATGGCCGTCTGACCCGAGAAGCCAGGCAGTGGCTCGGAGCGATACCAGGCATAAGCCATTAACTGCGAACCGAAACGCGGCTCGACCTTGTTGATCACCTCAACCATCTCGCGCAGCCGGCGCTGGGTCTTGTCCGACCGGATGCGATCCTTGCGCTGGACCGCGTCCTTGCCAAGCCCTGCGGTTCGGGCGACTTCCTCGCTGGTCGTGCGGAATGCTTCCGCGATTTTGCGCGGCGTGAAGAGGCCGTTGTCGGAATACTGGACGAGACCCATAGCGATCTCCTGCGGTTGTCGATGCCAATTTCTGTGACGCAATATAGCGTCGGTCGGTGCGGCATTCAATGGAAATAGTG
>NZ_JBWLUW010000033.1:0-23581 GCF_057784245.1 Mesorhizobium sp. CNPSo 4671
GCCAATCGCCGCGGCAGCCATTGGTCGCTGCTGTTCGTTGATCGCCGCGAGCGGGAACGGCCGGTTGCCTATCACTACGACTCGAACGGGAGATACAACGAGGCGCCCGCAGGACAACTCGCAGCAAGGCTGGGCGCGCGCTTGGAGTCGCCCCGCTTCCCCCAACAGCGAAACGGTCACGATTGCGGCGTCTTTGTGGTGGACGGCACACGCGAGCTGGTTAGGCGATTGGCGCAACCAGGGCAGCCAGTCCAGCTGGACCTCGACGGGCTCCGTGCCGATCGGCAGGCACTGCAAAACAGACTTAGGGGCTGAAGTTTCGCCATGGCAGGATAGCTCAAATTTAGACTGGAGCACCTCACGCCCACGGCCTGGGGCTCAGGTCCGAGAAGCACGCCCTGCGAAGGAGCATTCCCACCCGACCTGAAAAAGCAGCTGACTCATTTCTTGTGAATGCCTTTGACCAGAAAATTCCGACGCAGTGGACCGTCAAAAAATGCCCGCAAAAAGCGTCTTCGTTGGCTCGTTCAGCATCGCCGAAATCTGCGAGCGCGATGGCGCACCCCACCAGTCGCACAAATTGAGATAGCCGAGATCGCTTGTACTGTCGCCGAATCCGATCGCTGGCCTATCTTCAGACTCCGACCGGAGTTTCTTCAGGAGGAACTCTACTGCCCGGCGCTTTGAAACAGGCGGGGGAATGAGCGTGAAGTTGTTTCCGTTGTGATGCCGTATCCAACCCGCATCGTCGAACTCAAATTTCAGTTCCGCCAGCCTCTTACCATCACCATTATTTTCTTTGAAAACGACATATGTGGCCATCCCCTTTTCTTCTACGATCCACGAACGAAGAGACATTTTGCCAGCTGCGGCTACTTGCCGACCAATTTCAAGTACCTTATCCAGTGCCTTCCTGTGAGGGATCAGCTCCTTAGAAATGACATCGTGCCACTCCTTCAGATGCGCGCCGTCCGGCTGAAGGATGACAGCGCCGTTTGCAACAATTGCATAGCTGTTGAACGCGATCTTGACGTTCCCGTAGGCCGTCGTGCCACGTGCCGTGACGGGAATGACTTGTGACGTACCCAGCAGCCAATCGATCATCGCGACCTGGCGTGGCGTCATCATGGAATGATGTCCGTTCAAGGAGACCGCAGCTAGCGCCAGTTTATGCTGGCTGCCTTTCGGGCACTTTGCACGTGTTTGGAACAACGTGTCATCCAGATCAGCAAAGACGATTGGCTGCACGGCGTGATCTGCGGATTTGATGGGTTGATCAGGCAATGCACTCATCCGTCATCCATGTTTGGAATCCGTTTTCGACACTCGGAAAGGTCCCGGGCAGATGAATTTGGTGTTGCGTTCACACTTATGCCAACGCTTCCCTCAAACGGTGGCCAGCCCTTTTATAATCACGAAAATGACGTCCTGTCCGCTAACAACCAGCAAGTCGGATGAATCGAAATGCCTGCCACACGCTCGGTCTTGTTGAGCGGTTCCGGAGTTTGGACCAAGATGCAATATAATCAAATTTCTAAACCTTCTTTATCAAAGTAATGGCGCGATATGGATGGATATTTTCCGGAACCACTTGGACGGGAACGTCCCTCTTCCGGATCAAATGCCGTAGCGCTGCCAGGTCAGGGTCCTCAACGGAAGAGAGGAGTGCAATTTGAGGCTTGCGGCGTAGAATTGCTCGCGTGGCTTCCGCAATTCCTGGCTTGATCCGATTAATATTCTCAACAGCAAACTGTGCAGCAACCCGATTAATTGCCTCCCGCGATCGTCTCTGATGTCTTGAGCGGTCGTTGTCTGTCCACTGCGCGAGATCATCAGTTTGGTCTAGCGCGGTGACAGCATGTGCCCACACATTATCCACGAAAGCAGCTGAGATATCATGGGACACTAAGTGATTCCATAGGATTGTACCGTGAAAATCTTCCGGACCTGTGACGTCCTCGTTCAGTATCGAACGGCTGACCAGCCCGGACACGGTGCTCCCGAGTATTCCCGATGGAATGAGCCAGTCCTCGGCCGACGCCGCAAGCCACGCCCGGCCACAGGGGTCCGACAAAACCACCAGCTTTGGCGGCTGTGCAGAAAACGAAGGGAAGCTCCGTTCCAGCTCAGTGGAGATGCTGCCTTTGCCCGTCCAGCCATCAATAAACAGCAGACCTTCAATTGGGCGCCGCTCAATGATGTGGCGCATTGCATTACTGTCAATTCCGCGGTCCCGTATGATCGAAATGCCAAAGTGTTGCACGTCCTTTCCCATGCGCGACAACGCACGCTTGAGGAGGACACCTAAAGGCACCCCGGCCCGAACGAGGCTCGCCAACGTGATGGGGCCTTTAATTTGATTTGAGATAGACCGCGCGAGAGCCGCTACTTCGCGTCCCATTCTCGCAGCACCAACTGACATCGCGTCGTAGAATATCGTCATGTAGTCGGCTTCGGGGGCGCTTTCGAAAGAAATCATTTCCGAATAATGACGTAGGCCGGATTGTATCGCCCATTCCTTTGAAGCGTCGCCGATTGGCTCCAAAATTACGGGCTTCAATAGAAACGTGATGTCCGTACTACGATACGCTCCGGAAAATATCTTCCCTTTCGTCGCCGACAATGTGACTCCTCTGCCTCCAACTAGCGTAACGTCAAGACCTGGAGCGCGATTGAGCGTATTGAATTTTTTGTGTGATGATAATCATCAAATAGCAATTACCCTCTTGGGAATTACGACCGATGCGCGCTCCAAAAAGTGAATGAGTATATGGCTTATATACGCTTCACTTGTCTCGGAGCACAAAAGTATTTTGGCGTATTCTGATGGAACGACATTGTACAGATAGTTAAAGACATTCCCGCCGTAGTTATCTTCAAACGCTATTTTCGATAAAATGGCGTGACCCACTGAAATCGGTGATCGGGTAATCGATGAGTAGTGTACGTCAGCTCCTTCCAGCTCCAATTTTTCCGCAAGCAGGAACGGCTGCCAAATGTTTTCTCCTGTACCAAGGACCAGCGTAGCGCCCGACGACGCCGCCTCACCATCCAGTTGAAGATGGTGCCGGGAGACACCCAGCCGCGCCCAGTTGATATCCGGCGAAATGACATTACCCCTTTTTTTTCCAACAGATGGAACTTCCGGAGCGATGTTCAAACCGTTTGCATCCCAGCGGTACCGCCCGGAAAGGATTGACGCGCGCTTCACGTTGGCTGCGATTATCTGTTCGACAGCACCATCTGACCAATCCGTAAGCGTAACGAGAATCGTATTTCGAAGGTTCGACCTAATGCTGGCAGGCAGAGCTGCGAACAGATTGCCGAATGTTTTTCCGGTCGACGCTTCATCGTCAATTAACACAAGCGTCCGGGCGTTCTTGACCATCGAGACCAGGACTGGATCGAGCGGCCAGTGTACGACATGTCCTGGGGCGTGACTGTGCTCCTCCTGGAATTGACAGATCAGGGGCAAACCTAGTCCGTGTCTGGTGGTGCAAATGTAAACAGTGTCGTCTCGTTCATATCGTTCTGAATATTGCTGGTGCACGCCCGCTCCCAGCCCGACAGCAGTTTCGGCCACGCCTATGAACAGGATTGGCCCTTCGAGATCGGGTGAAATTTGGTCGGCCAGAAGTGTGTACGTCTTTCGCATCAGCGAAGGCCGAACGGGACTGTGACGGCCAAGCAGCTTGGAAGCGAACAGGAAACACCGTTTGGGATTGATGCGCTCCGCGAACCCGAACGTTGCCTCGGGGGGAAGTAGGCTGCGATCGATCTCAACCGATATGGTTCCGCGGGCGAGTTCGGCAGAAAGATACTTTTTATATGCGTTGTCCAAATGTCCTACCCGGGCTTTTGTTTTGGGGGTGTCACGGGTAACTTCTCGTGCAGAGGTGAGTAGACGCAGATTCATGCACACCAGCTACAAACGCCAGCGCTCTACCGCCAATGTCCCTCCTTTGGTCCCTTTGGGCCGACGCCGGGTCGACGAAATTGTGGAGCGCGAGATCACCGTCTCAGTCCCCCGCTGAAGCAAGAAGTTTGGCCCGTTACGTTGAGCGACTGCGTACGAAGCGGCCGGCTCCGATGAAGTTTGGCACCTGGGCGAAGTCCTCATCAACCTCCCCCGGGAAGAACTTGGTGGCGCCGGACTGTCGATCAGGAGAGACGCGTTCTCGGCGATCTTCCAGAGCCACCGCAAAATACCGCCGGGTCTGATAACCATCTGCAAGAGGATCTGAAACCAGAGCATCATCACCAACAACCAGCCATCAACAACAGAGCCGAGAATTCTTACGAGCCGCTGCGAAGGGTAATTCCGTGCTTGTGGGCCAATTGCCATGTCATCTCCGTTGGTTGAGGCAAACCTGTTACAGCGGCTTCCTAAGGTTGATGTGCAAGTGAGGTGCCATCCTGCGGGCGCAGCTGCGCGCTGATACGCAAGTTGGGCCGGCGCACCTTCACGTCGCACGCTTCCTTCTTTTTGCGTCGAGGGCTGCGTATGAAATGCAACACATTTCGCTATGGTGCGCCTGTTCGATAGTCGACAGTTTTGGGTCAATAGCGACAGGGCGTTATCAACTTAACTCGCGGTAGGGATTTGCGGCAGAAACGCGACGGGATGAACACCGCAACCGTCGCCTACAAGCGCCATCCTTCAGCGGCGGCCGAAGGCCAGGACTTCGGCTGTGTAGGTCTCCAACACCAGGCTGAAGGGCTGGTTCCCTCCACTATAGAGGATGGCCCGGTGCCGAAGTACCTGGTGGGAATGGCCAGCGCGCCCTTCCCCTCCGCCGGCAGCGGCGCGTCCATCTCCCATCCCTTGGGCAGCGGCGACCACAGCAGCTCGGCGCTAATGGTCTGGCGGCGAAAGTGCAGCGGCTGGACCACCTTTGATCGGTGGTGTCGAGTAGCTGGTTCATCTGCGGTGTGAGCCGCGACGGGACGTACCAGTTATCGGCTTCGGAGAGCACTACCGCGCCACAGGCGAGCTGCACATGGCGGTACCGCACGGGCTCGCCGGCGCTGATGGCCAATGCCTCACCGCCATTTTCCGGCATCAGTTCGTCATCGCCCTTCACGCGATGGGCGACGATCTTCACTTCCGGCGCCAGCCCGTGGTCACCACACCATCGTTCCAGCGTCAGCGTGGCGCTGGGGTGGCTGAGCAGATCAGCGTTGAGGTTTCCAGCAGGGCCAGCGCCTGGGTGCGCGAGGCCGTGTCGTTGTTGAATGGGCCGCGGGCCTCCGAGGGTGACGAGACCGTCATCATCAGGGCGAGGGAGGCTGCCGCTGCGATGAAATTTCGAGTACCCATGCTACGATCCTTTGCGTTGCGTCACGAGGCGGCGGCTGCAGGAACGTAGCCTTTGCGCGGATTGAAAACATGGCGGCAGCCGCAACGACGAAAAACCCCTGGTCGCCATCGTCCGAAAAGCCCGCTGCCGAGAGGAGGTGGCAGCGGGCTCGAGATGCAGCGCAAAAAGGCACGCCGCACGCGTCGTCATGTATTTTGGGGGGGTAGATGGCCGACTTCAGAATCTCGACCATCGCTGCTTATATTGCGATGCACAAAATATATATCGCAAGGCGAGAGCGTTACTCGGGGCCGGTCGAATAGGCATCTGACGAGAGAACACTGGGCACTGTAATGTCGGCATGGGTGACTGATATCTGCGATCGGACGATCAGCTTGAAGGTCCGTGGTCCGCCACACCGCCGCCACCGATTTCCAGCTGAGATCATCGCCCATGCGAGGCTGTAGTTCTGCTTTCCCCTCAGCTTGCGCATGGTCGAGGAAATGTTGGCGGCCCGAGGCACATCGTCACCCATAGCGAAAGAACCCGGGTGGAGCGTTCGGCCGCCTCTTCGACAAGAAGATCAAGCGACGGGTGCGTCGGTCGCCTTGGGTGACAAATGGCACATCGACGAGATGGTGGCCAGCGTCGCCGGAAAAATCGACGGTGCCGAAACCGGTAGACGCTGCATGCTGTGGCCGGTGGCTTTCCAACAGACGGTTGCCACTGGCTGCGCCGAGTGGGCCGTACTGTTGCGCTGGCCGATGGCCCCTAGAATGGGTCGCGATTGACGTGATGGATAGGATGGTGATCAGCCGGTGGAGATGTATGCCGCGACGCGCGATAGGCCGTACGAGATGAAGTTGCGCTGGACGAATCCAACCGCTCTGAGATCTCCAGCGCGCAGCGCGCGGGATATTTCATCGACTTCCTCGTTGAGAAACCTGACTTCATCCTCCCACATTCTATCGACCAAGCTGTACCAGACACGTGACGCTTGGAAGTACAGGCGATCGTGGATCTCCCGCATCGCGGAATTGCTTATCAGTGCGTTGACAGCAAAATGCAGCTCATGGTTGATCTGCCAGAATTGTTCAAAATCCCTTGACTGAAGAAGGGCTTCTATCCGAGGCACAAGCGCCTCAACCTTTTCAAGTGCTTTGGAGGCTCGGTCGGGTCCGCTGAAATCGCCGATCATTTCGCTCAGTCTTAGACGGAAAGCGTAGACATCCTTAAATTCCTTGAAATCCACTCCGGTGACTGTCGTGCCAACACCATTCTTGGTTTCAACAAGACCTTCGTAGTCAAGACGCTGCAGCGCCTGCCGGACGGGCGTACGGCTAACGTTGAACTCCGCCGCCAGTTCTGTCTCGACGAGCAGTTCGCCGGGGCGATATTGCAACAGACATATCCGGTCTCGAAGAACACGATGGATTTCGATTGACTGGCTCCTAGGAGGCGCAGCTCGTGGCGCCTCTCGGTTAAGTGCTGTCGCTGCTTTAGACATCAGTTCTCTTTGAAAAGTCGGCCATATTTGTCGCTCCGGTCATTCACTCCGGCCAACCGCAAGCAATCCCACATCATCGCCTGATTGCTAGTGATCACCGGCTTACCCGATTCGGCTTCAAGTGCCTGGATAATGTCCACCGAGCGAAGAGCGCCGCAACTGATAAAAATGGCATCGGAATCTGCCCGATCAACCTGCTTCGCGAATTCGTAGATGTAGTCAGGGGTCACCCGCACCATGTCTTCATCATTTTCAATGTTCAAACCCTGGATATTCAGGATCTCAAATCCCCGTTCTTCCATATAAACCCGCTCGATTTCGTTGACGGGATCGAGATACGGGGTCGCGACGGTGATCTTCCTCGCATTCACGGCCTTTAAGGCGCGCATTACGGCCGAGATTATAGACGTCGGCTTGGCGCCGGGTGCACCGCGCTTGAGTTCGGTGAACACCTTGTCTTCGCCGATCACAACGCTTCCAGAAGTGCATGCGTAGCAAATAACGTCGAGTTGCACCTCCGGAACGATCAGAGCAGCAGCGTCACCGATTCCCGACGCCATGGCGGCCAAAGTTTCGACGTCCACCTTATTGGCCATCGGGGCTCTCTGGAAGTGAACGCCGACCCCATTCGGAGCGAGCTTAAACATATCCTCTTCGATAGTCTGCTCCATTGCCAGAAGCACGAAGCCGAGCTTGGCCCTGTGGTGCCGCCCAGCGTCGAAGCGGATTCCTCCACGGCCAATTGAATTCTCAACCTTTCCACTTTGTCGCATGCGTCGCCTCCTATGCACACCTGTACACAGCCAGTGCCCGTTGCGCAAGATTACAGCCCCAAGATTCTCGAAAAAATGCAACATTGACACATCCCCGACACCGCTTTATAGCTATGGAAATCCAACCTGCATACAGCTCGACGAAAGCGCAAGAATCATGAGACCAGGCAAGCTACGTACTGAAAAACTCAAGAAGGCGCTCCAGGCGGCCGGATTCGAGACCGCCATTTTGACCAATCCGGATTCCATCGCCTACTTCGGCGAATATCTGGACTACCTGGGCATAGACTTCGGTCGCCCTACTCTCATGACCGTTCCGGTTGACGGCGAGCCGACCATTATCACTCCCCTGATGGAATCAGAGATGTGCGGAAGGATGAGCTGGGTGACGGACATCCGCCCATGGAGCGACGGCATCAACGACGAGTGGCGCAGCGCCCTCAAGTCGGCGGTCGAAGGAAAGGCGCGCCGAGTCGCAATCGAGAAGCGGTCCATTCCTGCGCTCGTGGCCAATGATCTCCTCCCAATGCTTCATGGAGCCGAAGTCGGCGACGCCGGACGTGTCATCTCGGAGATCCGGATGATCAAGTCGGCCGATGAGATCGAGATCATGCGCAAGGCGGGCGAAGTCGCCGTCGCGATGGTAAAAGGCGCGCGCGAAGTCATCGCCGAGGGCGTCCCGGAGTACGAGGTCGCGCTGGCGGTCATCGCAGCGGGAACCAGGAAGGCAGCGTCATTCCTCGATGACAAGACGGACCGCTTCGTCTCGCCCACCATCTACAATCTTCAGATTATGCAGTCCGGCACCGATGTGTGCCTGGTGCACCGCCGTTCTTCTGTTCGGACCATCCGGAAGGGAGACCCGATCTATCTCTGCTTCTGCGGGATCGCCAACTTCCGCAACTACAAGCTCGGCTTCGACCGTGAATTCTTCGTCGGCGGGGCGACAGACGAACAGGCACGCGTCTACGAGACTGCCGTTGCCGCTCAGCAGGCGGCACTCGCGGCAATCAAGCCGGGGATCGTATGCGAGGAAATCAACGCCGCTGCGGAAGCAGTCTACACGGAAGCAGGCTTTGCGGCCGGGTATCGAACTGGTCGTTCGATCGGTCAGTCGTTCCTGGAATCTCCAGAACTCAAGCGCGGCGAGGAGCGCCTCCTCGAAGCCGGCATGACCTTCGCGGTCGACGGGGGGATTACGATTGAAGGAAGCTTCGGCGGCCGTGTCGGGGACTCGATCGTGGTGACTGATGCCGGATTTGAGTACCTGACGAAATATCCGCGTGAACTCGCAGTCGTTTGAGGTAGCTCGATGAGCCGGCCCACCTTTGCTACATTGGAAGCGATGAACGCCGAATTCTTCGGCGGCCGCTGGGACGAGAACGATCTTGAGCAGCTTGTCACTCCGACATTCGGCGTCGTCTCCAGCTTCGAAAAGGTCATATCCGACCTCCAACGTATCGTGAGCAAAGATTTGGGCCAGGTAGGCCCCGATGACCACCGCACGGGGCTCACCAATGACTGACAGGAAATCCGTCAAACAGATTGCGGCGGAAATTCGCGGCGGCCGCTCGGTTGTCGAAGTCGTCGAGGAGAGCTTGGCGGCGGCGGAACGACTGAATCCCGAGCACTTCAGCTTCATCACGATCATGCGGGATCAAGCACTCTCGCGGGCGGCAACGCTCGACGCGCGGCGAAGAGACAGCCATGATGGGGTCTTGCTCGAGGGCGTGCCTTTCGCGGCAAAGGACATGTTCGAGACCGCCAGTGTTCTCACAACGGGCGGAAGCCGGGTGCTCAAGGACAATGTTCCTGACACATCGGCTCTGGTCATTACGCGTCTTGAGGAGGCTGGCTCCGTACTGATCGGCAAGGCGAACCAGCATGAGTTCGCGTATGGCGCGACGGGGGAGAACGTATGGAGCGGTACCACTCGCAATCCGTTCGACACCACCCGGTTGGCCGGAGGATCCAGCGGGGGGTCGGCAGCCGCAGTTGCGGCGGGGATCGTGCCATACGCCTTGGGAACAGACACTGGCGGCTCGGTCCGTGTTCCAGCCGCACTTTGTGGAGTGGTCGGTTTCAAACCCAGCTTCGGGCGTATGAGCCTTCAAGGCGTCATTCCGTACTGCTGGTCTCTCGATCATGCCGGGATCATTGCCAACAACGTCGAGGACGTGGCCCTCGTTCTCGATAAGACGGCAGCTATTGGTCAGGCAGCAGTTCCAAAGAACTTGAGGGTCGGAATTGTAAAGGGTTGGGCCGAAAGAAGTGACGAGCCCGTCCGTCAGGCTTTTTCAACGGCCAGATCGGCCCTCCAACAAATGGGGGCTTCGTTCACGGAAATCGAACTCCCGGACCAAGCGGAAGCAAGAACAGTTTCGCTGACGATACAGTTGGCAGAAACGTTGGCCTATCATGGCCCCAACCTCGTGCGTGCACGCTCATCATTCGGAGCGGACATGCTGAGCGGGATGGCGCTAGGACAGTTCCTTTCGGCAGAGAGCTACATCCAGTGCAAGCGCATGCTTGAGGTTTATAATCAGGCATTCTCAGAAACGATGAGCACCGTGGACGTTCTCCTGACGCCCGGCTGCCCGATTACGGCCCCTAAAGTTGGTGCGGTGCATGTCGAAGTGGGAGGTGACAGCCTGCCCGTAGGAAACGCGCTGACATTGTTCACATCGTTCTTCAACCTTGTGGGGACACCAGCCATCGCGCTCCCCGTCCACGAGGAGAGATCCTACCTCCCTGTCTCAGCGCAGCTAGTCGGCGGACGCAATCGCGACTCCGAGCTTCTGGCTGTAGCGCAGGCTTTTGAGGAAACACTTCGAGAAACAAACGAGCTCGCGGCCTAGCCCCTTGCGCCTTCTATCAATCAAGCCGGCGGAAAGATCGGTCAATCCAGAGGAGTAACAAAAATGACAAGGCTTCTTTATCTAATGGCAGGCATTGCCGCTGCCAGCATCTCTACAGTAACTTCCACAGCCGTCGCGGCTGACCAATTGGTTGTTGCTTCGTTCGGCGGTGCCTACACGGCCAGTCAGTCAAAGGCCTTTATCGAGCCCTACATGGCCGAGAAAGGCGCGAAAGTCCTGACCGCCGACTACAACGGGGGTCTGGCGGAACTCCGCTCCCAGGTGCAATCCGGCAACGGCGCCTGGGATGTAATCGACCTCGAGCTTCAGGATGCGCTCAGAGCTTGCGATGACGGCCTCGTAGAAAAGATCGACCCATCCCAACTTGCTCCGGCTGCCGATGGAACCGCTGCCAAGGACGACTTCCTCCCAGGCACCCTGATGGATTGCGGCGTCGGAACCATCATGTGGTCGAACATCATCGCCTACGACAAGACCAAGTTCCCGAACGGCGGTCCCAAGACCATTGCCGATTTCTTCGACCTGAAGAAGTTTCCGGGCAAGCGCGGCCTGAGCAACAAGCCAAACGTCAACCTCGAATGGGCACTCATGGCCGATGGTGTGCCGAACGACAAGGTTTACGAAACGCTCGCGACCAAAGAAGGTCTCGACAGCGCGTTTGCCAAGCTCGACTCCATCAAAAAGGACGTCGTGTTCTGGGGCGCGCATGCTCAGGCACCGCAGCTTCTCGCAGACGGCGAAGTTGTCATGACGGCAGCCGCGAATGGCCGTATCTACGATGCAATTTCGAAGGAGAATAAGCCGTTCGAGATCGTTTGGGATGGACAGATCTGGAACCTTGATGTCTGGGCGATTTCGAAGGCCAGCAAGAACAAGGACGCGGCTCTGGACTTTGTGAAATTCTCCACGACAGGGCAGCGGCTTGCCGATGTGACGAAGTACATCAGCTACGGCCCGGTTAGGAAATCCTCGCAGTCGTTGATCCCGGAGGCGATCCGGACCAGCCTGCCGACGTACGAAGCCAATTTCAAGACGTCTCTTGCGAACGATCTCGAGTTCTGGGCAGATCATCAGGATGAGATCAACCAGCGCTGGGCGACTTGGTTAGCGAAATAATTCGTTCGCGAATTACACAGGATGGTCGGAGAGTTGCTCCGGCCATCGGATCGATGCCGTGGCTGCGGCAACACCATGAGCCAGAATGAGACATCATGAATAGCGACATCACAGCGTTCGTGAATTTCCACGAAGTGCAAAAGAGCTACGACGGCTCTTCGCTTGTCGTGCAATCCCTTTCCCTTGCCATAGCAAAGGGAGAATTTCTCACGATGCTGGGCCCATCGGGGTCTGGCAAGACAACGTCATTGATGATGCTTGCAGGCTTCGAGCAGCCCACGGGCGGCAAGATCACCGTAGCCGGCCGCGACCTAACGAACGTTCCTCCTCACCGGAGAGATATCGGGATGGTCTTTCAAAACTATGCTTTGTTTCCTCACATGACAATTGAGGAAAACGTGGCGTTCCCCCTTGTGGCGCGCAAGATGCCGAAGCCAGAGATTGCATCGCGCGTAAGCGGCGCGCTGGAACGGATCCGCATGGGCGCATTGGCGCACCGTCGCCCCGCCCAGCTTTCAGGTGGACAGCAGCAGAGAGTGGCCCTCGCGCGCGCTCTGGTGTTTGAGCCTTCGCTTGTGCTGATGGATGAACCCCTGGGCGCGCTCGACAAGCAGCTTCGCGAACACATGCAGATGGAGATCAAGCACCTGCACGAGGAACTCGGCCTCACCGTGGTGTATGTGACGCATGATCAGGACGAAGCCTTGGCGATGTCAGACCGCGTGGCGGTCTTCAACAATGGCATCATTGAACAGGTCGGTCCTGCCCGGGCGATTTATGAATCGCCTGAAACGGCATTCGTTTCGTCATTCGTGGGCGAAAATAACCATCTGAGCGGCGTCATCTCTTCGGCTGCTCGCAACGTGTGCGTCGTGACAGTGGGGAGAGTCGACCTGCAATGCGTTGCCGTCGGATCCTTGAAGCGAGGTGACAGCGCGGTGGTCTCGCTTCGTCCGGAGCGCGTGTCTTTGGTACATGATGGGGCGGTCTTCGCCAACACCGCCAAAGCCGTCGCGAAGGAAGTGGTCTACTTCGGAGATCATCTGCGCCTGTCTTGTCAGCTCGAGGACGGGCAGACCGTGAGCGTGAAACAATCGAACAGGGACGGTATCGCACAGATCTCCGTCGGTCAGGCCGTGCTGCTTGGTTGGCAAGCCACCGACGCGCGGGCCTTTTCATCCGATGGAGTGCCTGGCCATGGATGATGCGGCTGCGGCTGTCGTCGCGACACCAAGAGAAATCGCCCGGCAGGTCGCGCGGTCTCGCCGGAGCGAAACGCGGAAGGGCCTTCTCCTTCTGGCGCCTGCGTTGCTTTTCCTGTTCTTCACCTTCCTCCTTCCGCTTGGATACATCCTGCGCTTAAGCGTTTACGATCCCACCATTCACGATGGACTACCGCGGACCGTAGAGGCACTTCAGAGTTGGAGTGGAAGCGGTGCCCCCGACGAGAATACGTTTCAGGCTCTCGCACACGATCTGGTCGAAGCCCGACAGGCGGATACAGTCGGCTCTATAGCCAATCGACTGAACGTCGAGGCCGCTGGGCTGCGCAGTGCTTTCACGAGAACGGCGCGGCGCCTCGGGCAGAACCCTCCCAGCGATCATTATTCAGAATGGTTCTCACAAGCGGATGCTGTTTGGCGTGAACAATCGACCTGGCAGGCCATCAACCAGTTGCGTAGCTCTGTGAGCGCCAACTACTACCTCGCCGCGGTTGATCTCCGCCGGACCGCGTCAGGGGCCGTTGAACGCGTCCCTGAAGAGAACCGTATCCACACCACGCTCTTCGCGCGAACCTTTCTGGTTGCGTTTTCAGTTACGGCACTCTGTATCCTGCTTGGCTATCCAGTGGCCTATCTGATCGCGACGTCGTCGAAGCTTCTCGGCTCGATTATGATCGTCTTCGTCCTTTTGCCGTTCTGGACGTCCCTGCTTGTTCGTACTACCGGCTGGATCGTGCTTCTGCAATCTCAGGGCGTTCTAAACGACCTGCTCGTCTACTTCGGGGTCATCTCGGATCAAAACAGGGTGAGAATGATCTACAATCTCGCCGGCACCCTGATCGCCATGACGCACATCCTGCTGCCCTTCTTCATCCTTCCACTTTACAGCGTGATGGTTTCGATATCTCCGATGTATATGCGAGCTGCCCAATCGCTGGGTGCTCATCGGTTCTACGCGTTCTGGAAGGTCTACTTTCCAAACACGCTGCCGGGCGTTGGCTCAGGCGCCCTTCTCGTCTTCATCCTTGCCGTTGGATACTACATTACGCCCGCTCTCGTCGGCGGACAATCCGGTCAGATGATCTCCAACATAATCGCGTTCCACGTTCAATCGTCTCTTAACTGGGGTCTAGCCGCGGCTCTGGGCATGATACTCCTGTCCGTCGTCCTGGTCCTCTACGCTGTTTACCACCGATATTTCGGCGCCAATCGGCTGGTTAACTGAGGAAGGCGACATGAACAGTTACAGCATTGAAATAGTTTGGTCGGTTCTCTTCCGCGTCATTTGCTTGGCGATCCTGATCTTTCTCATTGCCCCGATATTGATCATCGTTCCGCTCTCCTTCAATGCGGAGCCCTACTTCACATTCACCAACGGTATGCTGCACTTTCAGTCAGACGCGTTTTCGACGCGATGGTACGAAGCATTCATTTCAGATGCAGGCTGGACAGTCGCCGTCCGCAACAGCTTCTTTGTCGGGACTCTTTCGACTATTTTGGCGACGGGGCTCGGAACCCTTGCTGCTTTGGGCCTCAACAAGCGCCTCCCCCTGCGGAGCCTGATCGTGAGCCTTCTCCTGGCCCCAATGATCGTCCCGATCGTGGTGCTGGCTACCGGGACCTATTTTGTCTTTGCCAAGGTAGGTCTCGTTGACAGCTATCTCGGGCTGGTGCTCGCTCATTCTACCTTGGGGTTGCCGTTCGTCGTCGTGACAGTGCTGGCCAGCCTCTCAAATTTCGATCAGGGCCTTGTCCGTGCAGGTCTCATTTCGGGGGCGCATCCGACGATGGTCTTTCGTCGCGTCACACTGCCCCTTATCGCACCAGGCGTCCTTTCCGGCGCGGCGTTGGCCTTCGTGACATCGTTCGACGAAGCCGTGATCACGTTATTCCTGTCCCCAAGTCCGGAATACTACACGGTTCCCCGCAAAATGTGGTCCGGGTTGCGTGAACAGATCAGTCCAACCATCCTGGCAGTCGCCACCACCTGGATCGTTCTCTCGTTGGTGCTGATGATCCTGATGGGAGTGCTGCGGCGCCAGTCCGCCAAAAGGTTGGCGAAACCAGTTGTGTAGACCAGCAGAAGAAACTACGGGCAATCCTGCGACAGGGCTCATGAACGATTGGGTTTGCAAACAGGAGCCTCTGAATCATCCTTGTCGGCAACAAACGAAGTGGGTGTCGCAGATTCAAGGTGGGAGGCTGGTGCGGTCCATGTCGCGCCCGGAAGAGCCGGCGAAATCCATCATTCGAATGAACATTGCGATGCCTTTTTTGGGCTGTCGGGTAACGAATGTGGTCCTCACCGACCGAATCGCGCAGTTTAGGTCGAGCGTGCGCTCGAGGGAGGACGAATGTCCAAGATTGGTATTATCGGGGCATCGGGGTGGTTGGGCTCGTCGTTGGCGCAGAGCCTTGTCGGTGCGGGGGTAGCTGAACCATCGGACTTGATCCTTTCTTTTCGAAGCAGGAGACCCGATGTTTTGCCGGGTTCAATGTGGACCCTGGACAACAAACTCCTCGCCGAGCAGGCCACGATAATCATCGTTTCGGTGCAACCAGCCGATTTTCGATCGGTTGACATCGCGACCGAGGGAAAGCTCGTGATCTCCGTTATGGCCGGGATCAACTTGGCTGCGCTTTCCCATCAGCTTGGAACGGATCGCGTCGTCCGAGCCTTGCCTAATGCTGCTGCGGAAGTCAGGCAGTCATACACGCCATGGGTCGCGCCGCTGAATCTTTCCGAGGAGGACCGGGGCGTTGCCGATCGCATTCTTTCAGCCTGGGGCGAAGTTGACGAGTTGCGTTCCGAGTTCGAGCTGGATTATTTCACGGGATTAACAGGCTCGGGCCCTGCATTTCCCGCCCTTTTGGCCCAGGCAATGGCACGAGATGCTGTGACGAGGGGGATCGATCCGATGGTTGCGCGCAGGGCCGTGGTTGCGGTGCTGAAAGGTGCCGGGGCGCTCTTTCAACGAAATTCAGACGCCCCTGAGGATGTTGTCAGACGGTTCATTGACTACAGAGGCAGCACCTCGGCAGGCCTGGAGGCTATGATCGCGAACAACTTCGAGACTGCAGTGAGCAACGGCCTTGAGGCAGCACTTGCCCGATCCTACTTGGTAGGGTCGGACGATCGCAAAGCCAACTGATCATCACGCGCTTTCCCTGTTTTTGTCTCGAAGACGGCGCGGAGAGCTCAAGAACCGCTTTGAGAATGCTTTCGAAAAATGCCCAGGACTGGAAAATCCAGCGGCGAACGCGATCTCCGAAATTGACAGTGGGCTTTGCTCCAGAAGTCTCCGAGCGTGATCCAAGCGCACATTTCGGTAGGCTTCAAGAAATCCGATTTCAAAGTGGTCCGCAAACAATCTGTCAAGGTGGCGAGCGCTGACGCCGGCGACCTTCGCCATCGCATCACGCGAGAGCGGATGTTCGATGGTGGCCTCCATCTTTTCCAGGACGGCAAGCAGCGCTGGATGATGGGTTCCAAATCGCTCTGCCGACGAGCCGCGCTGAGGGGCGGTCGGTTCGCCGATTGCAGTATGGAGATACCAATCGCTGACGCGGCGAGCGAAATGCGAGCCCATCCGTTCGGAAATCATCGCATGCATCATGTCGAGGGGCGCGATGCCGCCACCGCAGGTGATCCGGTCGCCGTCTAAGACATAACGCGCCTGCCGGGGCGATAGATGTGGAAAGGCTTCCTTAAGAAGCTCGGCATGTTCCCAATGGATGGTAAAGTCGCGCTTGCCCAAAAGGCCCGCCGCGGCCAGCAGAAAAGCGCCCGAAGATATGCCGCCAATCCGAGCGCCCTGGCGCGAGAGCTTGCGCAGCATCCCGTAGAGGCCGTCCCGGTCGACCCAGTCATGGCGAGACCCACCGGCACAAACAAACACGGTGTGGCAGGCGCCGCCCTTTGCCTGCAGATCGTCGCACTCAATGGTGAGGCCCGAAGAACTTCGCACCGGCTGGCCGGAGGAAGATAGCGGAGTGACATCATAGAGCGGTACGCCGGCGATCAGGTTGGCAGCGCGCAGCGGTTCGGTGGCCGAAGCATAGGACATCAAGGCGAAATTCGGCACGAGCAGGAAGCCCATGCGCTGGAGAGATCTGGACTCATTCGAAGTCATGTCCCGATATTATATCATTATGTCCCTTTTGGGCAATTACCATGGCCACACATGACGTAGGTTGCTGAATGACAGCTCCGTTAACAGGGCATTTCATGCGGTATTCGGCTCTATCCGTGCTTCTCAATGGACTTCGTGGCAACAAGGGTTGGACCCCGGCTTGGCGCGCGCCCGAGCCTAAACCCCACTACGACGTGATCATCGTTGGGGGAGGCGGGCATGGCCTAGCGTCGGCCTACTATCTCGCTAAGGAATTCGGCGTCACCAATGTCGCAGTGCTGGAGAAGGGCTATATCGGCTCCGGTAATGTCGGGCGAAACACAACAATCATCCGATCCAACTACCTGCTGCCGGGCAACAACCCCTTCTACGAACTGTCGATGAAGCTCTGGGAAGGCTTGGAGCAGGATTTCAATTTCAACGCCATGGTCTCCCAGCGCGGCGTGCTCAATCTCTACCATTCCGACGCGCAGCGCGACGCCTACACGCGGCGCGGCAATGCGATGCTGCTGCATGGGGTCGATGCAGAGCTGCTCGACCGCGAGGCGGTCCGCACCAAGCTGCCATTCCTCGATTTCGACAATGCCCGCTTCCCGATCCAGGGCGGCCTGCTGCAGCGGCGCGGTGGCACGGTGCGGCATGACGCGGTGGCCTGGGGCTATGCCCGCGGTGCCGACATGCGCGGCGTCGACATCATCCAGCATTGCGAAGTGACCGGCATCCGCCGCGAAGACGGCAAGGTCGTCGGCGTCGACACCACGCGCGGCTTCATAAGCTGCGGCAAGCTCGCGCTTGCGGCCGCCGGTAATTCCTCGCGCGTTGCCGAGATGGCCGATATCAAGCTGCCGCTCGAAAGCCATGTGCTGCAGGCCTTCGTCTCCGAAGGCCTGAAACCCTTCATCGAGTGCGTTGTGACCTTCGGCGCGGGCCATTTCTACGTCTCGCAGTCCGACAAGGGCGGGCTCGTCTTCGGCGGAGACATCGACGGCTACAATTCCTATGCGCAACGCGGCAATCTCGCCGCCGTCGAGCATGTCGCGGAGGCGGGTAAGGCGATGATCCCAGGCATTTCCCGCGTGCGCGTGCTGCGTTCCTGGGGCGGGATCATGGACATGTCGATGGATGGCTCGCCGATCATCGACCGCACCCATATCGACAATCTCTACCTCAATGCCGGCTGGTGCTATGGCGGCTTCAAGGCGACGCCCGCATCGGGCCTCTGCTTTGCGCATCTCATTGCACGCGGTACCCCGCACCAGACCGCTCGCGCCTTCCGGCTCGACCGTTTCGCGCGCGGCCATATCCTCGACGAAAAGGGCCAAGGCGCCCAGCCCAACCTTCACTGATTTCCAGGGTACCTGAACATGGCAAGCCTTATTCCATGCCCTCATTGTGGCTCTCGACCGAAAGAAGAATTCACTGTGAAGGGGGCAGCGCTCGCCCGGCCCGCACCCGATGCCGGCACGGACGCATGGATCGACTACGTCTATCTGCGCGACAATCCCCGGGGCGCCTATGAGGAATATTGGCATCATACGTCGGGCTGCCGGCGCTGGATGGTGGTGAGCCGCGATACGGCCACGCATGAAATCTCGGGCTCCCGCGACGTTGTGCTCGACCTATCGGCGGAGGCGCTCCGATGACCTCCTATCGAATGCCCAAGGGTGGCCTGATCGATCGTCAGTCACGCCTCGGCTTCAGATTCGACGGCCAGTCGCTTACAGGCCATGCCGGCGATACGCTGGCTTCGGCCCTGCTCGCCAATGGCCGCCAACTGGTGGGCCGCAGCTTCAAATACCATCGGCCGCGCGGCATCCTGACCGCCGGCGCCGCCGAACCGAATGCGTTAATGAGCATCGGCAGCGGAGGGCGCACCGAGGCCAATACCCGCGCCACGATGCAGGACCTTTACGACGGTCTCGAAGCCCGCAGCCAGAACCGCTGGCCTTCGCTCGACTTCGATATCGGTTCGCTGAACAGCCTGATCTCGCCCTTCCTTGCCGCGGGCTTCTACTACAAGACCTTCATGTGGCCGGCGAAGCTCTGGGAAGGTCTCTATGAGCCCTTTATCCGCCGCGCCGCTGGTCTCGGCAAGGCGACCTACGAGGCCGATCCCGACCGATATGAGAAGAGCTGGGCGCATTGCGACCTGCTGGTGATCGGCGCCGGCCCTGCCGGGCTGGCCGCCGCGCTAACCGCCGGCCGTGCGGGGGCACGTGTCATCATCCTCGACGAACACAGCCTTGCGGGCGGATCGTTGCTGTCGGAAACCGCCACCATCGGTGGCGAAAGCGCGCCGGCTTTTGCCGAGCAGCTGGCTGACGAGTTGGAAACGCTGCCGAATGTGCGCCTGCTGACCCGCACCACCGCTTTCGGCTGGTACGACAGCAATGTCTTTGGCGCTGTAGAGCGCGTCCAGAAGCATGTGCGCAACCCCGATCCTAACAAGCCGGTCGAGCGCCTGTGGCGCTTCATCGCCAAGAAGGCGCTGCTCGCCACCGGCGCCGAGGAGCGGCCGCTGGTTTTCGGCGGCAACGATATTCCCGGCGTGATGATCGCGGGTGCTATGCGCATCTATCTCAACCACTTTGCTGTGGCCCCCGGCCAGCGCACCGCCATCTTCACCACCAATGACAGCGCCTATGCACTTGCCCGCGATCTTGAGGCGGCGGGTGTCCAGCTTACTGCAATTATCGATAGTCGCGCCGACACCCAGATCGCCTATACCGGCAATGCTCGCCTTATCAAAGGCGCAGTCGTGTCTGACGCCAAGGGCGGCAAGGCGCTCTCCAGCGTTAACGTCACGACCGCAAACGGCGCCACCGAAACCATCGCTGTGGATGCGCTTGCCATGTCCGGCGGCTTCAGCCCGATCATCCACCTTGCATGCCATCGCAGCGGCAAACCGCAATGGTCGGATGCGCATGGCGCCTTCATGGCCCCATCGGAGACCAGGGGCCTCGCGCTTGCAGGCGCCGTCACGGGCACCGCCGGATTGTCAGCAAGCTTTGCAGAGGGCGCCGCGCGCGGCGCTGCCATCGCCCAAGACCTCGGGTTCGCAGCCCAACCGTTCGACGCCGGTCCAGTCGATAGCGACATCATCGCTCCACCGACCCGCCCGCTGTGGAATATCCCTGGCGTGAAGGGCAAGGCCTTCGTCGATTTCCAGAACGATGTCGGGCGCAAGGATCTCGGCCTTGCCGTCCAGGAAGGCTATGGCGATGTCGAACTTGCCAAGCGCTACACGACATCGGGCATGGCCACCGACCAGGGCAAACTCTCCAATGTCAACGCAATTGGCCTGCTGGCCGAAGCCCGTGGCGTCTCTCCCGCCGAAGTCGGCACGACGACCTTCCGGCCCTTTTACACTCCCATCAGCTTCGGCGCGCTGGCCGGCCCGCATCACGGCCATGATTTCCAGCCGGTGCGTAAGTCGCCTCTGCATGACTGGGCCAAGAAACAGGGTGCGGCCTTCGTCGAGACCGGCCTCTGGTATCGCTCATCCTGGTTCCCGCGGGCAGGTGAAACCAGCTGGCGACAGAGCGTCGATCGCGAGGTCCTGAACGTTCGAAAGAATGTCGGCATCTGCGACGTGTCCATGCTCGGCAAGATCGAGATCTGCGGCAAGGATGCGGCGGAGTTCCTCAATCGGGTCTATTCGAACGCCTTCCTGAAACTGCCGGTCGCCAAGGCGCGCTACGGCCTGATGCTGCGCGAGGACGGTTTCATCTATGATGACGGCACGACGAGCCGCCTGGCTGACAATCGCTTCTTCATGACGACGACCACGGCCTATGCCGCCGGCGTCATGACGCATCTTGAGTTCTGCGCCCAGGCGCTGTGGCCGGAACTCGACGTGCGGCTCGCCTCGGTGACGGATCAATGGGCACAGATGTCCGTGGTCGGGCCGAAGGCGCGCGCGACGCTGCAGGCGATTGTCGATGACGATATTTCCGACGCTGCCTTCCCTTTTCTTGCGGCAAAGGAAGTCTCGCTGTTCGGCGGCCGGCTGCATGGCCGCCTGTTTCGTATCTCGTTCTCGGGCGAACTGGCCTATGAGCTTGCCGTGCCGGCCGGCTATGGCGAGAGCGTCGCCGACGCCGTTCTCCAGGCAGGGAATGAACATGGCATCCAGCCCTACGGCGTCGAGGCGCTCGGCGTACTGCGCATCGAGAAGGGCCATGTGACGCATAACGAGATCAACGGCACGGTGATCCCGTCGGATCTCGGCTTCGCAAAGATGGTGTCGACAGCCAAGCCGGATTTCATCGGCAAGGCGATGCTCGCGCGCGAGGGACTGGTGGCCGATGATCGCCTGAGCCTTGTCGGCGTCGTCCCGCTCGATTCCACGACCACATTCCGCACCGGCTCGCACATCCTCGCCAAGGACGCCGCGCCGACGCTCGAGAACGACCAGGGCCATGTCTCGTCGAGTGCCTTTTCACCGCATGTCGGCTCGACCATCGGGTTGGCGCTGGTGAAGCGTGGCCATGCCAGGCATGGCGAAGAAGTGGTGGTGTGGAACGGCCTGTGCGGCGAATCCACCGCAGCCCGGCTATGCAATCCGGTTTTTGTCGATCCGCAAAACGAGAGACTCCATGTCTGATTTACGGCTGACTCTTCATCCGGCGCTCAGCGCCAAGACTGCGGTCACCTCTGCGGAAGCAAGGCTCTCGGCGCTACCTGAAGGCGTGATCGTCCATGTGCTTGCAGCGCCCGGAGAACCGGACCTGAGATCCTTTCTGGGCGGACTCGGCAAAGGCGACGTTCGGGACGTTTCGCCGGGACAGTGGTTTATCGTTGGCGACGAGCCGATGACGCATTCCGCTATGAAGACCCTGTTCGAGACGCTCGAACCGCGCGCGACTGGCGTCGACCAGAGCGCCGGCCGTGTCCGTATACGTGTGGACGGCAACCGAGCAGAACGCATCCTATCAAAGGGTACGGCCATCGACCTTTCCACCGCCTCCTTTCCGATTGGCCGATCGGCAACAACCCTGATCGGCCATATCGCCGCTCAGATCACTCGCATCGGTATCGACTCCTTCGAGTTAATTGTGTTCAGGAGCTTTGCTCAGAGCCTTTGGGACGATGTCACAACGATGTGTGCTGAGTTTCTATAGTTTCAGGACAGAGCGCAAAATTTGCATGTGACGGTTTGCTCGCCGCTTCCTTAGGAGCATTGCCAGATGTCTCGCTCCATGCCGTTTTCCCTCCTAGAGGGCCTCATAACCAAAGACTGACGTTAGGTTTGAAGGCGTAAAGATGTTCAAGATGAAGTCTCCGAGGCGTGTGTTCAGTCTCTATCTCTGCCCTGGATTTTCGCTACTGGCTTTTTCTGCTGCAATAGAGGCGTTACGGCTTGCCGATGAAGTGCTTGGATCGGAGATTTACGCGTGGCGAGTTGTATCTGAAGACGGACACCCTGTGAGATCAAATTGTGGGGTTACGATCTCCGTGGACACGTCGCTCAAGGAGGAACGCGGCCTTCTTGGCAAAATCGGCTCGTTCCCCTCATCCGCTGTGATTTGCGGGGGTGGCGATCCCCTTCCCCCAAATCGAACCGTGCATGGCTGGTTACGGGAGTGCCGGGCTAGAAAACTGTGTGTGGTCGGAATCGCGAGCGGGGTCTTCAGCATCGCCCAGACCGGTCTGGCGAATGGACGAAGATGTGCAGTGCATTGGGAACAATTCCCATCATTCATCGAACAATTTCCAAGTGTCGCAGCGGTTCAATCTGCTTATGAGATCGACGGAGACACGTACTCCTGCTCGGGTGGAGATGCTGCTTTCGACATGTTCGTGCAATTTGTCATAGAAGACTATGATCCCTTTATAGCCAGTCGGGTGTGCGAAAAGGCCGCTGCTATGAGGCTCCGTCAACCTGGAGATCGTCAGAGGCTACCGCTGCATGCAGGCGCGGCCATCCACCATGACGGGTTGTTGAAGATCATCGAGCAGATGGAGAGGCATCTAGATGAGCCCCTAGCGCTCGAAGACATAGCTGCGTCCAGCTGTTTGTCTCGGCGCCAGGTTGAGCGCATCTTCTTGAAACAAATAGGACGTTCGCCTGCGCGATACTATCTCGAGATGAGACTTGAGCGGGCGCACTTGTTGGTCTTGAACTCGCAACTCCCAATCGTCGAGATTGCGATGGCCTGTGGTTTCATCTCGGCTTCACACTTTTCGAAGGCATATCGAGAGAAATATGAAATGACCCCAAGTGAGGCTCGCTTGAGCCGCAGATCGCCGACGAGCGGGCCAGCGGCACGGCCTGTTCAGCATATTCCTCGGCGCGGCCATGCGGCCGTCGGCCTTACAAAACACGGCCAAAGCGCCTGATTCACGCCTTCATCGCGAGAGCCGAGCGGGCAAGATCGCGTTCGATGACCTGGAGGTCTTCACCCAATCGGTCGAACACGCGCAGATGCCGATCGATCGCGGTGCTGCGATCCATCCCAGGAACTGGTCCGGTCTCTGTCGCCATGCTCATCGCCGAATGGTGAGCGCTGTTGCGGCACCACCTTTCGCGCGTGGTCGTGAGCCACGATGCTCGGAGCCTTTGAGGGCTTCGACACATGACGATTTCAGAGCTTACGCTTAAGTCCAGAGACGAAGAGCCGGTTCGTCGGCTTGAGATATTCACGGGT
>NZ_JBWLUW010000034.1:0-23573 GCF_057784245.1 Mesorhizobium sp. CNPSo 4671
GAGAGGGTGCCGATTCGGTCAACGCACCGGGACATCTCGGAACATTCCTGGTAAATCTGTTCGCCGCGCAATGTCAGCGCAAAATGGCGAGGGTCACGGAAGACGAGCTTGCAGTCGAGTTGGTCTTCTAGTTTTTGCAGCGCAAGGCTGACGGATGGTTGGCTCATTCGAAGACGTTTCGCGGCGCCGGTGATGCTCCTCTCTTCAGCGATGATGCAAAAACTGCGCAGAAGGTTCCAGCTGAGCTCATTCGTCCCCATTTGGCATGCTCCGCAAAATACGTCCGACTTCGTTGGGTTTGCAGTCGTTGTTCGCCTCGATTTGCACAATAAGATAGCCTGTGCAAAGCTTTCAATTCTCCAGCAGCCGTCTGTGAACGGGACCCCAAGCCATGTGGCGCGCCCGCCTAGCCGGCCGGCGTGGAGCGGACAACGTGTCCAACCGGCATAGATAGATCTTTTCACAACGCAATGTCAGCGCAAATCGTGGAACACTAGCTTGCTGCCGGGTTGATCTTCGAACTTTGCATCGCAAAGGCTCACCGATGGAAGACTCGTCTGAACACACTTTAGGCGCGATTGGGCCCGGCGCTAGGAGCAGCGCTAAGGAACCAACATCTGCAATCTAGAACTCAACCGCGTTTTCGGTCTCTTGCTTAGTCGAACGCTGCCGATCTTAGGCTGAACTGAGGAGGTTTGGGCTCGAAAAATCGATGCGCACCTTCGATGAAGCCGGACCCGCAAACTCACCATTTCATTCTCCAAATTCCGAACGCTCCTCACCCCTGATAGATCAGTTTTATTTATCTATTTCTATCATCAGATAATGATTGTTGACCCCCCGGATGCTCGTTGTAAAGGGATGCACATCTGCGGGGCTCATAGGAAGATGAATCGAATGGTCGATCCCGAATTCAAAGTGGTGCTGGGCGTGATTGGATCGGACTGCCATGCGGTCGGCAACAAGATAGTCATGAGCGTGCTCAAGCAGCACGGCATCAGTGTCGTGAACCTCGGCGTGATGGTGAGCCAGGATGAATTTATCGACGCAGCGATCGAGACCGGCGCCGAGGCGATCCTGGTCTCTTCAATCTACGGGCACGGCGAAATCGACTGCATGGGATTTCGCGACCGTTGCGTCGAACGCGGCCTGGCCGGCGTCGTTCTTTACGTCGGGGGCAATCTAATCGTTGGCAAGCGCGATTTTTCCGCAATCGAAGCGCTCTTCAAGGGAATGGGCTTCGATCGGGTATTCAAGCCCAGTGTTGATTTGTCGTTAGTTGCAGAGTTGCTTAAGGACGACATCACACGCGGGCGCATGCAGGGGCGGGCTGCCGAGGTCTTCGTGCTCCGACAAGCCGGATGAGGCTGCTGTCGATCGACATCGGCTCCACTTGGACCAAAGGTGCAAGCTTCGTTCTATCGAGCCGGGATGAGCTGCGCGTTACCAAGCGCGCAGCTCATCCGACAACGATTCACGACCTCTCTAGCGGTTTCAACGCAGTATTTGAAACGCTGTCTGCAGATGGAAAGCACGATGACCTATTCTATTCGTCGTCGGCCAAAGGCGGCCTAGCGGTCGCCGCAATTGGCATCGTGCCTGATCTTACCGCGGAGATGGCGAAGCTGACGGCGTACTCGGCCGGAGCAAAGATCACGCATAGTTTCGCCTACACGCTCAATGCCGCGGACATTGCCGCGCTACGCAATTCCAACTCGGACATCATCCTGCTTGCGGGCGGAGCAGATGGTGGCAATGCGCGCTATCCGGTGGAAAATGCATGGAAGCTTGCAGAAGCCAACCTGGGGGCCACCATTGTCTTTGCGGGCAACCGTGCGGTTCGCGACGAGGTGGAGCGAATACTGCTCGGCCGGGACCTTGTTTGCGTTGAAAACATTCTGCCCGGGTTGGAAAGCCCCAACCCCGAGCCGGCCCGCACCGCGATCCGAGAAATTTTTCTCCAGAGAATAACCAAGGGTAAGGGCCTCGATCGGATCGTCGCCTCTACAGGTCGCGAACCCTGGCCGACGCCATATGCCCTTTTCGAATACTGTCGCCACATCGGCGAGGTCGCCCCGGATTTCGGTGAGTTCGTCATGGTCGACATGGGCGGGGCGACAACCGACGTCTATTCGGTGCATGAGGAGAAGAATCAGGCGGGTACGGTGCGTCGTGGACTGCCTGAGGCCAAGGTGAAGCGCACGGTAGAGGGCGATCTCGGAATGCGCGTGTCCGCCCCATCGGCGGCGGTGGCCGCATGTATGCTCGATAAATCGGAAAGCCTCGACTCCGATTCCGCGTTCTCGAGTTTTGTCGATAGGATATCAAAGGCCCCGGAAACGTTGGCCAGCAGTCCGGAGGAGCACAGGTTTGATGCCGTGCTCGCCAGCGCAAACCTAGCGCACTCCGTGATGCGGCATTTGGGCCGTGCTCATGAGGTCTGTACCGCAGAAGGATTGGTCACCGTACAGGTTGGCCGCGACCTCACGGACATACCGCAGATCATTGGGACCGGCGGATACCTCTCGGCGACTGCTGACTTCCGGCCGCGAGACAGCCTGTCGGCGCTTGGGGTCGACGAATATGGGAAACGCGTTCTGACCCCGCTTCGAGCTCGGTACCTCCGCGATCCCGAATATCTCCTTCCGCTTCTCGCCAACGTCGCCGCGGCCCATCCCGCAGCGGCGGTCCGGGCAGGGCTTAGGGCCCTGGTCGCGAGCAACTGACATCGACAAACCTTGCGACGGTTCACCCATGACACGCGCGAATGGCGCCCTGATCGAAAACAAGAAGCTCGACCGATCTGCCTATGAATCGGAGCGGTGTTTGGTGCTTCGGTCTTGGCCGACAGGCCATGATGTCGATTTCGCCGCAGCCATCCAGCGTCATCGGGAAATGGCAGACTCGAAGAAGTTTTCGGTCGCTCTGGCGCGAGCCGAAGCCACCGGTAAGACGCTGTTGCAGCCGCGCGCGGGCGTGGCTCTGCTGCGCGAGCATATTCGGCTGCTGCAGGACCTCTCTCCCTTTTGCGATGTCCTCCCGACAACGGTTGACGCCTACACACGGCACAATCGCTATCAGGAGGCGGAAAAGGGTATCGAGCGATCCAGGGCAGCGGGCACTTCCCTCTTGAACGGATTCCCTGCAGTCAACCACGGTGTCGCCGGCTGCCAGCGCCTGGTCGACAATCTCGAAAAACCCGTTCAAGTCCGTCACGGCACTCCTGATGCCCGGTTGCTCGCCGAGATCACGTTGGCTTCGGGATTCTCTAGCTTCGAGGGCGGCGGTATCTCCTACAACATCCCGTATTCGAAAAGCGTGCCCTTGGAAAGGTCGATCCGGCACTGGCAATACTGCGACCGCCTTGTCGGCCTGTACGGGGAGGAAGGCATCGGGATCAACAGGGAGCCATTCGGTCCCCTCACTGGCACTCTCGTGCCCCCCTTCGTCTCCCACACGGTGGCGTTGATCGAAGGGCTCCTGGCGCTGGAACAGGGCGTCAAATGTATCACGTTGGGATACGGCCAGGCAGGCAATCTCGCGCAAGACATCCCCGCCATCCGGTCGTTACGAAGGCTCGCCAAGCACTACTTCGCAGAATTTGGCTACGAGGATTATGCGCTCTCAACGGTGTTCCATCAGTGGATGGGCGGCTTTCCTGAAAACGAAGCCCAAGCCTATTCGGTGATTGCCCTGGGCTCGGTCGCCGCAAAGTTCGCCGGAGCGACGAAGATCATTGTGAAAACGCCTCAGGAAGCCGCCGGCGTGCCGACCATGGAGGCCAACCAAGCGGGGCTGCAGGCGACGGCGCAAATGATCAATATGATCGGGGACCAAAAGCCACTGGAGACCCACGAGATCACGCAGGAAATATCGGTCATCGAGCGAGAGGTGCACGCTGTGATGCGCAAGGTTATAGAACTCGGTCACGGCGATGTGGCGCGTGGTGCCGTCCTGGCCTTCGAGGCCGGCGTCATGGATATCCCGTTCGCGCCGGCAAGGGCCAACGCCGGGCGAATGACGCCTGTTCGCGACAACAATGGCGCGATCCGGGTTCTCAGCAAGGGTGACATTCCGCTCCCTGAAGACCTCGTGGCGTTTCACAAGGACAAGATCGCGGAGCGCGCTGCGGCCGAGGGCCGCCGGGCCTCATTCGAGATGGTCGTGGACGACGTTCGCGCCATCTCGGCTAGCAATTTGATCGGTCGCCCGTAACAGGCATACACGCTGCACGAAGGTGAAGAGCACTCGCATGAAGATCACGGAAGCACTGTTCACGCCTGCCTTGTCTTCGTTCTATTTCGATGACCAGGCGGCGATCAAGGCGGGCGCGGGCCACGACGGCTTCACCTACGTCGGCAACGCCAAGACGCCCGGCTTCGAAAAGATCCGGCAATCGGGCGAGGCGGTCAGCGTTCTCCTGCAACTCGAGAACGGCCTTTGGGCAGAAGGCGATTGCGCCGCCGTGCAGTATTCGGGTGCAGGCGGGCTCGATCGTTTGTTCACGGCCGTTCGCTACGTCCCCTGGATGGACGAGGTCTTGCGACCGCTCCTCGTCGGGCGGGATGTCAGCGAGTTCGTGGTTAACGCGCGCTTTTTTGACGCGATCGAACAAGACGGCAATCGGATCCACACCGCAATCCGTTATGGACTGTCTCAGGCGCTTCTGGATGCGACCGCCAAGGCATCGCGACGGCTCAAGGTCGAAGTTGTCTGCGACGAGTACAACTTGCCCATCGAATTGAAACCGCTCGCCTTGCTCGGCCAGAGCGGCGACGACCGTTACAACGCTGTCGACAAGATGATCATGAAGGGCGTCGACGCGCTGCCACACGGGCTAATCAACAATGTCGCCAGCAAGCTCGGACGAAACGGAGGCAAGCTCCAGGAGTACATGACTTGGCTCAGGCAACGCATCCTGCAATTGCGGAGGGACTCCAGCTACAAGCCTGTTCTGCATGTCGATGTCTACGGGACGATCGGCATGATTTTCGGGGACGATCCGGGCAAGATATCGGCGTACCTCGCAGCGCTCGGCGAGCGTGTCACGCCCTTCGAGCTCTATATCGAGGGCCCCGTCGACGCAGGAAGCAAAGCTGGTCAAATTGTGCTGCTGAAGGAAATCCACGAGGCGCTCCGAGCCCGTTCGAGTTCAGTCAAGATTGTGGCGGACGAATGGTGCAACACCTACCAGGACATCGTCGAGTTCGTCGATGCCGAGTGCTGCGATATGGTTCAGATCAAGACGCCGGACCTCGGCAGCATCCATAACACGGTGGAGGCGGTTCTCTATTGCCGCAAAAAGGGGGTGGAAGCCTACCAAGGCGGCACCTGCAACGAGACCGATGTCTCGGCCAAGACCTGTCTCCATATCGCGCAGGCGGCGCGGCCACAGCGCGTCCTTGTCAAGCCAGGCATGGGCTTCGATGAAGGCATGACCATCGTTGCGAACGAGATGCGGCGCAACTTGGCAATCTTGGAAGCGAAGAACGCGAGCGCCGGGCCAGGTCATGATATCGGGCGGAAAGGAAGCCGGCTTGTTCACAGCGCGAGAAATCAAGGTGCTCTCGCCGACAGCGATTCTCGGCTACGGTTTCCCGAGGCGTCCTTCAAAGCAGGCCTTGCCCAAGATCCCGACGTCATTGCGGTCGATGCCGGATCTAGCGACCCCGGCCCCTACTACCTCGGGGCAGGGGTTTCTTTCACGGATCGCGCGGCGGTGAAGCGCGATCTGCAACTCATGCTTCGCGCCGCAAGGGCGCGGAGCATTCCGTTGTTGATTGGCAGCGCCGGCGGTTGCGGTGCGCGACCGCATCTTGATTGGACGCTTGACATCGTTCGTGAAATCGCGACCGAACATCAGCTTCACGGACGTCTTGCAGCGATTCCGGCCGACATCGAAAAAGCAGCCCTTTGCGCGGCTCTCACTCGTGGTCATGTCGATACGCTTCCAGGAGTGCCCATGGCCACTCACGAGACAATCAACGCCAGCATGCACATCGTGGCGCAGATGGGCGAGGAACCGCTCCTGGATGCCCTTGCGCGCGGCGCGGATGTGATCGTGGCCGGACGTTGCTACGATCCAGCTGTCTTTGCCGCAGTGCCAATCGCGCGCGGCTTCGACCGCGGGTTAGCGCTGCATATGGGCAAGATTCTCGAATGTGCAGCTATCGCCGCGACACCGGGCAGTGGCAGCGACTGCATGCTTGGCACGTTGTCAGAAAACAGCTTCACTGTTCAGGCGCTTTCTCCAACTCGCCGGTGCACCGTAGCATCGGTTGCAGCGCACACGCTTTATGAAAAGAGCGATCCTTACCACCTGCCCGGTCCTGGCGGCGCGCTAGACCTAACACAATCGCGTTTCGAGCAACTCGACGAGCAACGCGTGCGCGTCTCCGGCAGCCGTTTCTCGCCATCGCGCCCGTATAGAGTGAAGCTCGAGGGTGCCGCGCCAGCCGGGTTCCGCACGGTCTCCATCGCTGGTGCCCGAGATTCCATCTTCATTGCCCAAGTCGATACGATCATCGAAGGGGTTCGCCGTCGCGTGGCCGACAACTTTTCTCACGTCCCGGATAGCGCCTATCAGCTGATGGTCCGCGTTTATGGCAGGGATGGTGTTATGGGCGACCTCGAGCCGCACAGGACAATCACCTCACATGAAATCTGCCTTGTGATCGAGGCGGTGGGTGAGACGCAGGGTCTTGCCGACACGATCTGTGGCTTCGCCCGGGCAACAATGCTGCATTTCGGTTATCCCGGCCGCATCTCGACGGCTGGCAATCTGGCCTTTCCCTACTCGCCTTCGGACTTCAAGGTCGGACAGATCTACGAATTCAGCCTCTATCATTTGCTGGAGATGGACGATCCCCTCAGTCTGTTTTCCACTATCGAGATCTCCGAGCTGCAAGGCCCGCTGCCATGAAGGGCACCCTCGCGGATGCCGCCCTTGTCGTGAGGAGCAAGAACGCTGGGCCGTTCGAGCTAACGCTCGATATCATCTTCAAGGAACGTAGTGCATTTGAACGCGCCCGCGACACGCAACTGATCAACAGGAGCTTGATCAGCCGCCTCTATGGGCTGTCGGAGGGAGATGTCCTCGATATCGTCGCCTTTGAACCGGCGAATGCCATCAAGGCCACGATCAAGCGCCGCCGCCCGTCCGCAGCCATTGGCGAAACCGATGTCTACGGGGCGCAGCAGCACGCCCCCTTGCTCGACGTGCCCTTCGATCCAGAGGGATAGATTGCGATGACCGAGATTCGGGAGGCCGACTTCGTCGACAGCATTGCCGAGGCGCTGCAATTCATCTCGTACTATCACCCTCCGGATTTCGTTCGCAACTTGGCGGCCGCCTACCAGCGCGAGCAAAGCGGCGCGGCAAAACAGGCGATCGGGCAGATCCTGGTGAATTCGCGGCTGTGCGCGATGGGGAGGCGCCCCATTTGCCAGGACACTGGTACGGCGAATGTCTTCGTCAAGATCGGCACAGGGGCCCGAATCCTCACCAATAGGTCCCTGCAAGATCTCGTAGACGAGGCGGTGCGGCGTGCTTGGAGGGCCAATGACAATCCGCTCCGCGCCTCGATGGTCCGTGACCCGCTATTTGAGCGCCTGAATAGTGGCGACAACACACCTGCGATGGTAAGCGTTGAGCTGGTCGCAGGAGCCGGCATGGCGGTCGACGTTTCTGCAAAGGGCGGCGGCTCGGAGAACAAGACCAGGTTCACAGTCCTCGAGCCTGCGGACTCCATTACGGACTGGATCGTGCGAACTATGGAGACTCTAGGGGCAGGATGGTGCCCTCCGGGCATCCTCGGGATCGGTGTCGGCGGGAGTGTCGACAAGGCGATGGCGATGGCCAAGGAATCGTTGAACGAGCCGTTGGACATGCTCGATCTCAAACGCCGTGGCCCGTCCTCACGGATCGAGGAGGTACGGTTGGAGATATTCGAACGAGTGAACGCGCTCGGCGTCGGTGCGCAAGGGCTCGGGGGCATCACGACCGTTCTGGATGTAAAGTTGCGCTGCTTCCCGACGCATGCCGCTTCGTTGCCCGTTGCCCTCATTCCGAATTGCGCAGCGACCCGGCACATTCATTTCGAGCTAGATGGCTCCGGACCAGCGCGCTTTGAGGTCCCAAGCATCAACGATTGGCCCGACATTGTGATCGAGCAGACCGTGGCGGGAGTCCGACGGGTGAACCTTGATCGCCTCGACGATGCAGAGGTGGAGACTTGGCGCTCTGGCGACACGCTGCTTTTGTCGGGCTGCCTTTTCACGGGGCGCGATGCCGCACACAAGCGAATGGTGGAAACGCTACGCGCCGGAAAGGTACTCCCCATAGATCTCCAGGGGCGTGCGATCTACTACGTCGGTCCGGTCGATCCGATCGATGGTGAGGTTATAGGGCCTGCCGGCCCAACGACCGCAACACGCATGGACCGCTTCGTCGAGGAGATTCTGTCCGGTACAGGGTTGCGGGTGATGATCGGCAAGGCGGAGCGGGGTCCTGAAGCCATAGAGGCAATCGCCCGACACAAAGCAGCCTACGTGATCGCTGTCGGGGGCGCAGCCTACCTTGTCTCAAAAGCTGTCCGCTCAGCTGAGGTTGTCGCCTATGCCGATCTCGGCATGGAAGCCATCTACCGGCTGAATGTGGAGGATATGCCGGTCACGGTTGCAGTCGACAGTCGCGGAACTTCAATCCACACGATCGGTCCAAGGAAATGGCGCGCCCCAGCATCTGGTTTGGGCAGGCAGGGTGGCGGCTAAGTTAGCTCCGTCCAGCTTTCTTTTTTTCGAGCATTCCAAAGAGACGTCGCATCAAAGCGGGACCTTCATCGCGCACAAACGCTTTGAAACTCTGAGCCGCAGGACTTAGCCTCTTCCCCTTCAGGTGCAGCACAAACCATTCGCGCATCGTCGGCATGCCGTCTGCGGCAAGTATAGCCAGCTTCTTGGCTTGGAGTTCGAGTGCCACCGTATGAGCCGATATGAAGGCAATGCCCATATCGGCCATGACGGCCTGTTTTATGTTTTCATTACTGTCCATCATCGATGCGTTGGGCAACTGCAGCTTTTCGCTGAGAAAGTAGTTTTCGTGGACCATTCGGGTCCCGGAGCCCTCTTCACGCACAAAGAAGGGCTGATGTGACAACTCGCGCCGCGATATCAATTTTCGCTTTGCCAACGCATTGAGGGGGTGCCCTATCAGCACGTATGGATGTTTCGCAAAGGGCAGGGCCTCGACTTCCAGCCGTTGCGGTGGCCGTCCCATCAGGGCGATGTCGATCTGATTGGCCTCCAACCGCTTGATGACGCCCTCTCTGTTGGCGATGGTCGATTCGATGAGGACATCGGGATGCCGCCGCCGGAACTCCTGCAGCAAATGGGGACCAAAGTTTCGGGAAGTCGTAACCATGGCGACGCGCACCAAGCCGTTTAATCGCCCTTGCAAGGCGCTGAGCACACCCTGGGCCTCATGCAACGCCTCGGTCATGCGCTCCGCATACGGGATAAGCGCCGTCGCAGCTGCCGTCAGTTGTATCGAGCGACCGTCCTTCTCGAAGAGAGTAGAGCCGAGCGCCTCGGACAATTTGGCCATCTGCATGGAGACCGCTGGAGGGGAAAGCTCGAGTTGAGCAGCAGCCCGCCAGAAACTTCTGTGTTCCACTGCTGTCAGGAAAATCTGAAGCTGACGGAGCGTTACTTTCTCAGTCATATCAACCATTTAAGGTGCTCACTGTCCGTGATTGACACTCCCAAAGCGCCGCAGCTGTACAAGATTGTCATTGGTGTGCGAACCTTCACAAAAACTTACCAATAGCACATCTGGAACTCGGATACCTAGCCTTCACCCGTGTCAGCGGGCGCCTTCCGTCGGAAAGAGAACTACACTGGTGTGTGTTGCAACCATGTTGAAGCCTTTTCTCCGGGTCGGCGACGAATTGTTAGCCCCCGCAGGTCCACCGCCATCGCTTTTGTTGCGAGAAAGTGACGCGATGGAGTGGACGATTTCGATCGACGGGAACAGCGCGCTTGGAGATGTCTGTCGCCAACAAGTTCGGATTGAGAAAAGCGACTCCGCTTGCTCCACGGTGATATCGGCCTGTCGATCGACGACTGCAAGAAAGTCATGACGGTCCTGCAGAGCGCGGCGTGAACCACGAGGCGGAGACCTATGCCCTTTTTCGCCGGGTCTGCCCCGAGTGCCACAAATTTCAGCCGGTCAAAGACTTGCGCGGCGCCGAGTTCGGACGGTTTTCAGAACAATTGAGGTGCCAAATCCACGATGGATGCGGTGCCAGGACTGTCACCCAGGAATGGTAACCGCGTTCGCGCCGCTGAAGGAAATCTGTCCGGATCGGGCAACGTCCGAGCTGATGGAACTGACGGCGCGACTGGCTAGCATGATGCCGTACCGGCAGGCCGCCAGCGTGCTCGCCGAATTCCTGCCCATCGAACCGACCGAGACGCATTCAACAGTGCGAAAGCGGACCATCAAAGTCGCCGAGCGGCTTGACGACCAGATGACTACTGTTGCGCGAGAATGCTAGATGGAGGAACGACATCCGCGCAGCGCCGATCCCACAAATCCAGCGCGAAACTTCGAGCTCGTCGAGGCCAGATGCGGTTGCGGAGGTCGGGGAGAAGTCGGCGGTCGCTACTTTGTCACCGCCAACACTGACCAACAGCGATACGCGGCCGAGCGCTCCACGCTCTTCGGGAAGAGGGGTATTGCGGCTTGGGGGACGTCACCGTGATCTCGGACGGCGCCGAAATCCTGAAGCGGCTTCCGCGCGCCATGCCGAAACCGACGATCCATATCATCGACTGGTTCGACATCGCCATGAAGATCCAACCCATGCAGCAGATCGCTGATCATAATCCGATCCCAGTCTGGTCTTGCTGAAACACTTCCGACCAACGGCAGGGACATCAGAGCTGTGAAGTGGCGTCTGTGGCACGGTCGCGTGGATCGCCCGATCCACGACCTGGAGCAGCTCTTGGCAAAGCATGTCTGGCAAGGAGAAGGCGAGCTCTCGATGTTGCGGCTCCACAGCCTCGGGTCTAAGCTCCTGACCTATGTCCGTTCGAACCGCAGTGCGATCGTAAATGACGCAAAGCGCTACCAAGCCGGACTTCGCGTGGCCACAACCCTTGCCGAGTCGGCAGACAATTCCGTGATCGCCAAACGCACGGTCAAGAAGCAGCAGATGCGCTGATCTCTCCGCTGTGCTCACATGCTGAGGCAGGTTCGGACAGCCGAGATGAATACTGAGCTCCGCGACCGACTGCGCGATTCCGAGCACCAGAGCCGCGCGTGCCTTCACTATTCAAGCCCAAACCGCCCTTACTGTGCGCCGCGTAACCCCGGAGAAGTTACCGTCTCCAGCTTTGGCTGTTGAGCCTCCGACTTCGGCTCGACGAAGCGCATCTTTGCGCTGCAATCACAATCGCCTCAGCATCAGCCGCATCATTCCTTCTGCCTCTGTGGGGCGACAAGCTTCACCTCATGGCCAAACCCTTCCAACTCCCGCGCGCGGGGCGCTGTCACAGGCCTCCATGACGACGATCACCGACGGGTGACCGGCTATGAGGTTCCGGAACTGCCGACGCGACAATTTTCTGCGAAACTGTGCATGTCCTGTCAGCGAAGCTCCATGGGTCTGGAAAACTGCTTTTGCCAGATCCACGCCGATCATCGTATCCTTCATCGCGGTTGCCGTCCTCTCTGCTGGTCGGGTCACCCACTATTGGCACATTCGATGCCGTCTGAGATGGGCGGCAACCACCCCATCGTGTTCTGACCCCAGCTTGCTACACCACAGCGACCAAGACCGCCCAATATACGAGCGAGCAGTTCCAACGGCTGATGGCCGATCACGGCATCACCTGCTCGATGAGCCGGTCGGGCAACTGGGACAATGCTGCGATGGAGAACTTCTTCTCGTCGCTGAAAACATTGCGGACAGCCCGCAAGGTCTACATGACGAGGGATGATGCAAGGGCCGACGTGTTCGATTACATCGAGCGCAACCCTCGGCGACGGCACTCGACGTTGGGCTATATAAGCCCTGCCGAGTTCGAGGAGAAAGCTATGTTAGCTTAACCTGGTGTCCGAAACCGGCAGCAGGCCATTGTTCATTTGGGCCGTTTATGCCGATCGCAACTATGCCGAGCTGGCGCGTTTCGGCATAGATTAGGGTCTCTCCGTCGCGATTGGCGCTAAGGAGAGGCACCTGAATAGACGCCATCTATGCCTGCAATAGTTCTGAGCTATTTGTCGCTTAGCGGAAGGTATGGCTTTCTAGCTAGGCACGGATCGAAGCCACTTGCACAAAGAATTGAATAGCAAATGTGATATGGCTTTCCATCGGTGAGTTTCTGATGTTCGGATGGCAGAATAGGAGAAGTCGACACATCTTGCAGTTGTCTTATAAAAAACCGGCCAGGTGGGAGATCATGACCGGAGATTGACTGGCTACTTCATGCCTATAGGAAATTATCTATAAAGGGGAACTGAGGTCATGAATATAACTCGGCGGACACTTGTCAATACAGGCCTAGTAACAGTTGGAGCGGCATTGTCGTTTCCTTCAATGCTTCGAGCTCAAGCAGATGCCAGAGGAGATACAGTGAGGTGGGCAAGAAGTCTGCCGACAATCCTCGATCCGTACACAACGACCGACGCGAATACTGTCGACTACGCGTTTGGCGTTTACGACATGTTATTTGGACTCGACTCAAAGCTTGTTCCGCAGCCGCAAATGTTGGATAGTTGGAGTGCGTCCGACGACAAGAAGACCTATACCTTCTCCCTTCGTGATCGGCTAAGCTGGCACGATGGCACCCCGGTGACGGCCGCAGATTGTATTGCTTCGATACGCCGTTGGTTCCAAACGCCCGGCGGGCAGCTCGTGAATGAGCGCACGAAGGATGTCTCAAAGCTCGACGAAAAGTCCTTCGTAATCACATTAAAGAAGCCGCTCGGCGTGCTGATTGATCAACTTGCGCAGGTTGCCGTTTACCCGCTTTTCATCATGCGTGAACAAGATGCTCGTCGCGCTCCTACGGATGCGGTAACCACACATATTGGTTCGGGACCATTTAAATTTAACGAGGAGCTCTATGCACCCGGGGCGAGCATCACTTTTGACAAGTATGATGGCTACGTCCCGCGCGACGATGCTCCCGACGGACTGGCTGGTGCCAAAATCGCTAGGGTTCGCCGCGTAGTTTGGGCTAAGCTCCCCGATCCGCAAACGGCCATGGCGGCGCTGCAAGCCGGCGAAGTCGATGTCCTGGTTGACCCCCTTCCCGCCGATCTTTTCCCTGCCATCGAAAGTGACCCGAACCTTGTGCTCGAAAATCTATACAAGTCGGGTTTCGATTATTTCTTGCGTATGAATTGTCTTCAGAAGCCATTTGACAACGTGAAGGCCCGGCAGGCGGTCCTGCATCTTATTAATCAAGACGCGTTCCTGAGCGTCATTAATCCATCTCTAAAGGGCAATCGCAATGTGACATCGTTGTTTGGAATCGATACGCCATTTTCCAACGACGCAAACACCAACTGGTTCCGGAAGGGCGGCGACCCGGAAAAGGCCAAACAACTACTACAAGAGGCTCGCTATGCTGGCGAGAAAGTTGTTATTCTCGACCCCACCGACTGGACTGAGGGCCATAACGCATCGCTATTCTTGGCGTCGGAACTTCGTAAGATTGGATTGAACGTCGAACTAGCATCTAGCGATTGGGCTGCCCTTGTTGCCAGGAGGGCTAGGAAAGACTCGGTTGAAAACGGTGGCTGGAGCATTTTTATTAGCTCCCTTCCCGACTTCTCACTAACTAGTCCCAACTCTGCTGCATTCATGGCAATGAATGGCGAACAGGGCTGGGTTGGCTGGCCTCAGGACGACCAATATGAGGTTCTTCGAGCTAAATGGGCGGACGTCACAGGAATCGAAGCGCACCGCGCTCTGGCCACCGAAATGCAGCAGATTTTTTGGGACTATGCGAGTTCGGCGTACTTGGGGCATGTTCCCGTACTTTCGGCATACCGAAAGGACCTCACTGGTCTTATCGGCGTGCAGGCAGGACGTTTGCTGATGTGGAATATGCGAAAGGTCTGAGTGTTGGTTACGTACATCTTTCGCAGAATGATCTCGGCCATCGTCGTTATGGCGATGGTCGGGGTGTTCATCTTCCTACTTGTCAGGTTGGCGCCGGGTGATCCTGCAGACGTCATCGCTGGACCGTCAGCCACGGACCAAACTGTTGCGGATATACGGGAGCAACTTGGTCTCAATGCGCCACTGCCGGTGCAGTTCCGGCAATGGGCGGGGAACCTGTTGAATGGCGATTTAGGCATGTCGGTCTTTGCCGGGCGTCCTGTTCTCCAGCTCATCGCCCAGCGGCTTGAACCGACCATTTCCTTGTCGATTCTGACGATGATCCTGTCCGTGACGGTCGGGATCTCCTTTGGCGTACTTGCCGCGTGGCGAACTGGCGGGCTCGTCGACCGCCTCCTCATGGCCTTTTCGGCTCTTGGTTATTCCGTGCCGGTCTTTGTCATCGGCTATTTCCTCATATACTTCTTCGCTATTAGGCGACACTGGCTGCCGGTCCAGGGATATACGCCGATTGATGGTGGCCTCGGGCCTTGGTTCGTGCACCTGATCCTTCCCACCGTGGCTCTTAGCCTTGGCTACATTGCATTCATCGCCCGGGTTACGCGGGCGAGCATGCTCGAGGTCCTGTCGGAAGACTATATGCGAACTGCCGCTGCCAAGGGCGCTTCGTCATATGCCATGCTTTTCCACCATGCCTTGAAGAATGCCGGCGTCCCGATCTTGACCGTCATCGGCATAAGCTTCGCCTATCTTATCGGCGGCGTCGTCGTCACGGAGACGGTGTTCAACATACCAGGTGTCGGTCGTTTGGTGGTCGATGCGATCAACAACCGCGATTATCCCATCATTCAAGGCGTGCTCATCCTGACTTCAGGTCTGTACGTTCTTATCAATCTCGCGGTCGATCTCGCCTATACGCTGATCGATCCCCGAATCCGGTACTGATATGACGCTCATCTCCGCACCAGTTGAAGCCGCACCGATGGGTCGGCTACGACTATCTGACATTCCCCGTCTGGCAAGGCGTCATCCGCTGGTCATGATCGGCGGCGGCCTGTTGGCGCTCCTGATCATGCTGGCGCTCGCTGCCCCACTTTACGCCGGCGATCCAGGGAACATGGATCCATTCAAGCGCCTCCAGCCGCCTTCCGCCGAAATGTGGTTCGGAAGCGACAATCTGGGCCGGGATGTGTTTGCGCGAACGATCCTCGGCGCCCGCATCTCCCTCATGGTGGGATTGCTGTCGGCAGCGAGCGCGGCCGTGGTCGGGCTCCTGATCGGTGTCATCGCCGGATACAGCCGCAGCTTTGACAATGTCATCATGCGAATCATGGACGCGCTCATGTCGATCCCGACCTTCCTGCTGGCCATTGCGCTCATCTCCCTGACGGGGCCAGGCATCGGAATCCTCATCGTCGCCATCGCGATCCCCGAGACGCCCGCCGTCTCGCGGCTGGTTCGCTCGGTGGTCCTGGGTGTGCGCGAGCGCCCCTATGTCGAGGCCGCGCTCTGCGGCGGGGCGCGGCTGCCTAAGATCCTGTGGCGGCATATCCTGCCAAGCACCATCCCGGCCCTGATGGTGCAGAGCGCCACTGTCTGCGCCAGCGCGATCCTGACCGAGGCGGGGCTGAGCTTCCTCGGCGTGGGCGTGCCGCCCGAGATCCCGAGTTGGGGCAACATGATTTCAGGCTCGCGCCTCTATCTCGCGATCGCGCCCTTGACGGTCTTCGCCCCGGGCATCTGCCTTGCGGTCACGGTCCTTGCGGTCAATCTCCTCGGCGATGGCCTGCGCGACCTCTTCGACCCCCGCGCAAAGCGGAGGCGCTGAGATGCTTATGCAGAACTTCATGGAGGATAGAGCCATCGAGAACGACGTGCTCCTCGATGTCCGGGATCTCGAGACACATTTCTTTGGCGAGGACAGCGTTACCCGCGCCCTGGGCGGCATCAGCTTCCAGGTGAAGAAAGGCGAAACGCTTGGCGTCGTCGGCGAATCCGGATGCGGGAAGAGCGTCACCGCTCTCTCCATCCTTCGCCTGCTGCCGAAGCTGACCGCCAGGACAGTCGGTGGCGAGGTCCGCCTTTATGGACGCGAACTGCTTCAGCTGTCGGATCGGGAGATGCGAAAGATCCGCGGCAACAAGATCGCCATGATCTTCCAGGATCCCATGACGAGTCTCAGCCCGGTTCACACGGTCGGACGGCAGATCGCCGAGGCGGTGGAAATCCACACGGGCGCCTCCCGCTCGGCCGCACTGGCCAGGGCCGAAGAGATGCTGCGCCTCGTCCGCATTGCCGACCCCGAGCGGCGCGTCAGCAACTACCCTCACGAACTGTCGGGCGGCATGCGCCAGCGCACCATGATCGCCATGGCTTTGGCCTGCTCCCCGGAACTATTGATTGCCGACGAGCCAACGACGGCGCTCGACGTTACCGTTCAGGCACAGATCCTGCGCCTCATCGTCGATCTGAAAGAGCGCACGGGAACGGCCGTCATGTTCATCACGCATGATCTGGGCGTTGTCGCCGAGACATGCCAACGCGTGATCGTGATGTATGCTGGCCAGATCGTAGAACAGGCGAGCGTCATGGATTTGTTCGCGCGTCCGGCGCATCCCTACACTCAGGGCCTCATGCGATCGGTGCCAGACCCGCGGCGCGGCCGACAGCGCCGCCTTTCAGAAATTCCCGGCATTGTCCCAAGCCTGCGCGAGCCCATTGTCGGCTGCAGCTTTGCGCCTCGCTGCCCGTTCGCAATCGACATTTGCCGCAACAAGACACCCTTCTTACGGGATGTCGGGTCGAGCCACGCCGCGGCTTGCTGGCGCGCCGAAGAGGTGATGGGTGCATGAACGGTCCTCTGCTGAAAGTCGAGAATCTGACCAAGCATTATCCGCTTGGCTCGGGAATCTTCAAAAAAAGCATTCCGGTGATCCGGGCGGTGGAGGATGTATCCTTTTGCGTCGAGGCGGGCGAGACGCTTTGTATCGTCGGTGAATCCGGCTGCGGCAAGTCGACTGTCGCGCGGCTTCTGATGCGGCTCGTGGAGCCGACGGGCGGGCGCGTGCTGATCGACGGGACCGATATTGCGGGCCTCAAGAAGGGCGCGCTTCACGAGTGGCGCCGTCGGATGCAAATGGTCTTTCAGGATCCGTACTCATCGCTAAATCCGCGCCTCACGGCCGAGCAAATTATCACCGAACCCGTCGAGAATTTCGAGCGCCTCAGCCGCAAGCAGCGCCAGGCACTCGCAGCAGACCTTCTCCGAAAGGTGGGAATGTCGCCTGAGATGATGAACAGGCTCCCGTCCGAATTGTCGGGCGGTCAGCGCCAGCGCCTCGGCATTGCACGCGCCTTGTCGCTCAACCCCTCTCTCATCATAGCCGACGAAGCGGTGTCAGCTCTTGACGTATCGGTGCAGGCGCAGATCTTGAATCTGCTTCTAGACCTTCAGCAGGAGATGGGCATCGCCTTCGTCTTCATCTCGCATGACCTCGGCGTCGTGGAGCATATCGCGCATCGCGTTGCCGTCATGTACCTAGGGCGGATCGTGGAGCTCGCCCCGAGCGAGGCGCTGTTCGCCAAACCGGTCCATCCCTATACCGAGGCGTTGATCGCGGCGGCTCCGGTGCCGGATCCGACGCGGGTTCGGCTGGAGGCGCCCGTCGAGGGCGAGGTGCCGAGCCCGATCAATCCGCCGACTGGGTGCGCGTTCCACCCGCGCTGCCCGCTCGCTGTCGAGCGTTGCCGCATTGAAGTGCCGCCTTTGGTGCCGATGGCGGACGGGCGGGTTGTGGCCTGCCACGTGCGCGCTCCATCCGCGGAATTTTCCGGGACAGCAAGATATGGCGGGCAGCCCTCAGCTCACTCTCTCGTTGCGGGGCCACACGGTTCGGTACTGTAGACACGCTAATTCAGCATTCCCTGGAAGGAGACAGACATGGATTTTATCGAGCGGATTTTCGGCGTGGCCCCGGATGGGGGCGACGGCACCACCGAGATGCTTTACATTGCGGCCGCACTCGTAGTCGCAGCGATGGTGGCCGCACGCGTATGGCTCCGCCGACGTGCGGCAAAGCCCCGCCGCTAGCTCTTTTTGGCTCGAGATTGTGCAACCGTGCCGGCCACGGGCAAGACTTCCGGGTACTGCAAAACTTAGCGACGGCTCAGTGGAGAGTGTCGCTAAGTTTACAATGCCTAGCCAAGGGCGTCCGCTTTGACTCATACGCTTTCCCAGCTGGAAGCCCAGTGGGAGTAGAAATGGGTTGCCGCGCGGCCGCGCGAGATCGGCCGCGCCGGCGATGGGATACAGTTCTTCCGGATCAGTAGCGCGGCTGGTGATCTGAATCGGTGACGAGGTTCATTTTAATGAAAACATTCCAAGCGGCTCGAGCGGAAAAATCCGGATGGATTGATCCTGCCCTGTTCAAAGCGCTGCGCTGGCGACACATCGGTCCCTTTCGTGGGGGACGGGTGACTGCGGTGACCGGCGTACCCGGTGAGCCTGGTCTCTTTTACTTCGGCGCGGCGGCGGGCGGTGTCTGGAAGACGCAAGACAATGGAGGACATTGGACGCCAATCTTCGATCAGGTACCCGACAGTTCAATTGGGGCGATTGCTGTCGCGCCGTCCAATCATCAGGTAATCTACGTCGGCACCGGCGAGGGGGCTTTGCGTAACGACATCACCAATGGGCGAGGAGTCTATAAGTCGATCGATGGCGGAAAAAGCTGGACCCATATCGGCTTGTCCGACACCGGCCAGATTGGCGAGCTGGTCGTGGATCCCCGAAATGCCGACATCGTGCTCGTGGCTGCGATCGGGCACCCGTTCGGCCCTAATTCAGAAAGAGGTGTGTTCAGAAGCACCGATGGCGGCAAGAGCTGGAAAAAGGTTCTCTATCGCGACGAAAACACGGGCGCTGCAGATGTCACTTATGATCCGGACAATCCCGACGTTGTCTATGCCTCACTGTGGCAGGTCAGCATGCGTCCGTGGGGCGATATCTCGTCAGGCCCTGGGAGCGGCTTGTTCCGCTCGCAGGACGGAGGCAGAACGTGGGTTGAACTTAAAGGCAACGGTCTTCCTAAAGGGCCGTTAGGACGGATCGGGGTTTCGGTCTCTGGCGCGGACTCGCGTCGTGTCTACGCGCTGATCGAGGCCGATTGGTCGGATAAGCTGTTCGGTAGCCCGCCAATCGGAGAGCCCGACAGGGGAGGGCTCTACCGATCAGACGATGGTGGTGAGCACTGGGTCCGGACTAGCGACGACTCGCGAATTCGGAACAGGCCCTTGTACTACGGAAAGGTTTTTGCCGATCCGCGCTTCGCGGACACCATTTATATTGTCAATACTGCGGTGCTGCGTTCGACGGATGGTGGCAAGAGTTTCGCCCCTGCATCATTTCCTGGTTATGATCATCATTATCTATGGATCGACCCAGCCGACCCGCATCGGATCATCAGCGGCAGCGACGCCGGCGCCAGCGTCTCAATGGACGAAGGACAGACCTGGTCGACATATGACAATCAGCCGCTCGCCCAATTCTATCATGTCGCAGCCGACAATCGTTTTCCTTATTGGGTCTACGGCGCGCAGCAGGACGCTGGGAACATAGCAATCGCTTCCAACTCCACCGAAGGGGCAATCGGGCCTCGCTCGTGGTATCCGGCGGGCGGCGGAGAAGCTGGCTTCGTCATACCGGATCCGCGTAATCCGATGATTATCTTTTCGACGACCGCCGAGATGATCGGCCGCTATGACAAGCAGAAGGAACAGTGGCAGAATATAAGCGCTTCGACTGCTCCCGACCCCTGGGGAGTGGGCGCCGAACTCGCGCACCGATTCAACTGGTGGAGCCCCCCTCTGATGCTCTCACCGCATGATCCGGATGTGCTGTACGCCGCATCTGAGATGGTGTGGAAATCGGCCGATCAGGGCAACAACTGGACCGCGATCAGCCCCGACCTCACGCGAAATGACAAAAGCAAACAGCAGTGGAAGGCAATTTGGGGCAGCTATAATACTATTGTCTCGCTTGCCGAGTCTCCGCTCAGAAAGGGGCTGCTTTGGGTTGGCTCGGACGACGGGCTGATCCATATGACGCGTGATGGCGGCACCCATTGGATCGACGTCACGCCGGGCGGGGTGGCTCCTTGGTCTTTCGTGTCGATGATCGAGCCGTCACGGTTCAATGCCGAGGCCGCGTATGTTGCGATCGACAGTCACAGATGCGACGATTGGAAGCCTTCAGGCTTCAAAACCGCTGACGGCGGAAGGACCTGGGTCTCCATTGCGGGCGATTTACCCGAAGATGCCGTTGTCCATGCGGTGCGGGAGGATCCGGCACGTCAAGGGTTACTTTATGCCGCAACTGAGCGCGGGGTCTTCGTTTCGCTCGACGACGGAGTTCACTGGCAGCCGCTGCAATTGAATCTTCCCGCCACTCCGATTTACGACATCATGGTAAAAAATGATGATTTGGTGGCCGCAACCCACGGCCGCGGTTTTTGGATTCTCGACAATGTAACGCCGCTGCACCAGATCACTGCCGGAGCGGGAGAGCGCGAAGCCATGCTCTTAGCGCCCAAGACCGCTTACATGGTAGGCACCCGGACCTTTAGCGGTTCAACCGACGCCGTTGGCAAGAACCCGCCCCCGGGAGCCGCGATTGACTATGTGCTGACAAAAAAACCCCGGGGAGAGGTCACTCTCGACATTCTGGATGTGCATGGCGCGCTGATCCGCCGCCTCTCGAGCATCGAAGCAAGCAAAGAGCAACAGGCTCCCCAATATGCCACGGACACCGTTCGTTCGGACAAGATCCCCACCGAAGTAGGGATGAACAGGGTTTATTGGGACTTCCGCACCAGCGACCCGGAGCAGGTGCCGGGAGCTTATTATTTTGGCGGGTTCGCTCGCGGCGTACTGGTCACTCCCGGCAGATACATGGTGCGCCTCAATGTTGACGGAAGGACTTACGAGCGGCCTTTGACCTTGGCCATTGATCCCCGCGCAACTGGGAGGGAAGGGGCGAACGGGGAACGGGTCGCTCTGCAATCGGCGGTATTGAAGGATATCGATCGGCTCCACAAAGCGATGAACGAACTGAGGAAATGGCGCCCACGCTCGGCGGACCAGGCTCATGTCGGCAAAATGAGCGTTTCCTCATCCAAGCTGGCACAACTTGCCGGCGAAATGGACTCCATCGATGCCGCGCTCGTAAAGGTGAATACAAACTCTTTCGCAACTGCTTACTGCTTCCCGCACGAACTTGAAGTCTACACTTCGCCCAGGCAGCAGGAACGGGCGCTTGTCGATGGATTGCATCAGAGAGTCGAGACAGCACTGGCAACATGGTCGAGCCTCAGGGCCGAGTTGATCAAGTAGGGTCAGGATCGAGCTCGTCGACCGCAGCGGCTCGCGAGATAAGAGCGAATCAGCAGCCCGATCGAAAACTCACCCTGCCCCTAGATGACCGGCATTTGCTGGAGCGGATCGAGCCGAGAAACACTGCAGCCCACTTAAGCTGCTTCCTCCCAATGGTGTTTGGTAAAACCCACTGCACCTGTGAGTTCCAGCTGAAGTGCGACTTTGCAGCGAGGCAGTTTAGCGCGTTCATCGATTGGCCGACAGTATCTTCTGACGGAAGACTTCGGCCGGTGTTCTGAAGCCGAGGCATTTGCGGGTTCTCGAGTTGAGATGGGCGCATATCTGGTGCAGGTCTCGGTGCTCGATCGACAATGGATCGATGTCTCTCGGAAGCCATTTGCGAGCGCCGCGGTTTGGTGTTTCACTGTGCCTTTCTGCCACGGCGCCAGTGGATCGCAGAACCACGTCTGAACGCCGAGACCGGCCTGAAGGTAGGGCCAAGAGCTGGCTTCGTTTGTTTGGACAGCGCCCTGCGGAATTTAAGTGGTTTCCTGCCGGGTTACGTTGAACGCAGTGCTTTGCGATTTTGCTGCGGTGTCGGGAGGGCGAAGCCCGACCAGAGCTACAGCAAAATCGCGCGGCGACGATCATGCGGCCGTCGCCATCGCGTGCGCGCCGAAGTAAGCCTCGTCGGGCGTGCGCCCGTCAAGGCTCGAATGTGGGCGTCCTCCATTGTAGAAGGTGAAGTATCTGGAGATCGACGCACGCGCTTCTGACACGCCGTCGTAGGCGCGCAGATAGACCTCCTCGTACTTGACCGTCCGCCAGAGACGCTTAACAAACACGTTGTCGCGCCAGGCGCCCTTTGCCGTCCATGCTGATGGCGATCTTCGCGTTCAGCAGCACACCCGTGAAGTCGAGGCTGGTGAACTGGCTGCCCTGATCCGTATTGAAGATCTGTGGCCTGCCGTATCTCGCCAGAGCCTCCTCGAGCGCGTCGACGCAAAAGGCCGCCTCCATCGTGATCGAGACGCGATGGGCGAGCACGCGTCGGCTGAAGACGTCGATGATCGCCGCCAGATAGACGAAGCCCCGTCGCATGGATAGCTGATGTCCATCGCCGATCTTGCTGATGCGATGAGCGCGACGATCGGACCGACCCCCGGCGTCGACATCAGCCGCCTGGCTCTGGCATCGAGGCGCACCAGCGCGGGAACCTTTTTCTCGAAAGCCTGGAACTCGCGGAAGATCACGGCGTGCAGCGAAAGCAGTCCCGCGGCGACCATCTTCAGGTTCGCATGGCCGACCACCAGCCCGTGGATGCGTCCGACAAAGCCGCGCGGCGTCGTCTTGCCGACCTTCAGCCGGAAGCCACGCAAAATGCCGCGCACACTGTTCTCGACGTCTCTCAGCTTCGATTGGATGAGCTTGCGTGCCGTCAGCTGTCGCGATAGCTCTACGCGGCAATGCAGCAAGCGGGACTGCGGTCGAACAGCTGGAGACGCGGCAACGACGCGCGCGGAATCGCGCAGCTGATGCGGCTGGGCTGGTTCCGACCGGTGCATTGCAAGTCGATGGCAGCACAAGAGGTGCGGGCGGTGCATCAATGCCACCGGCTCGGTGGCCACCTTGCTCTCGCGGACGATCTTGCCGCTTGCATCGACAATGCACTCGCTAATTTGCCCCACTGGTTAGGTTGGGCATAGCGGGAACGTTTGCGCCAGGGTCGACACTCGTTCGGCAATGTCTACGTCGATTTCCAGCCCTTGGCCTGGATTCGCTGCAAATCGATCTAAAACGTTGGCAATGATCTCTGCTAGTTCAGATGCTTCCGGATCAGCCATTCCACGAGCTGCAATTGCGGACGTTCCCATCCGGAGCCCCGAGGTGACATTCGGTGGCTCCCTGTCTTGCGGCGCAAGATTGCGGTTCGTTGTCACGCCATGAGCTTCTAATGCCTTCTGCGCGACATCGCCCGTCAGCCCACGCGTTCTGAGGTCAACCATCGTGAATGGCGTATCTGTCCCCCCTGTGACGATTTTGAACCCACGTGCGCTCAAGCCGCCC
>NZ_JBWLUW010000035.1:0-22747 GCF_057784245.1 Mesorhizobium sp. CNPSo 4671
GAGAAAATCTGGTTCGCCGATCTGCCGACCCGGTGGCGCTGAAGCTCAACCGCGCCTCTCGCGAACCCGGCCGCGGCGTCCGCGCAGGGCTGTTAGCCCCGCTTGGCCGGCCGGGCAGGGATGCTCGCCCGCAGTTGCACCGGCTCGTCCGCTCCGCGTGCCGGGGGGGTCTTCGAGATGAAGACGAGGAGATCGCCAGGTCGCAGGACAGACGAACCAGCCCTGGTCGAAGGGCGATGATCGACTGGACGAAGCGCCGGCATCCGTCCCGGCTGCCGTGGCGGATCGACTTCCTCTGGCGGGTCTGGCCGAACCGTAGTGCTGATCCCCGGGCTCGTCTCGGTGGCGATGACCTCAAGGCAATCCTTCGCGCGTGCTATGAGGAAATTGACGAGGCGTGGGATCGCTTCGATTCGGGGCGGCCATCCTCGCCACGAGCGGCCCGGTCGATGGCGTCGATCCCGAACTTTGTGGGCTGGTCCCGGCGCTTGCTCGAGTGGATGACGGCGTCCTGCCGTCCCGCACGCTTGCGCTCCGCTTGAGCCTCGTCGACGGTAATTTAAATCAACTACAGCTGACGGCGGTCGAGTGATGAACCAAACCTATACTAGGCCGGCGGCGATAAGTGTTTTTGCGACAGGCGCGAAGAATTGTTTAGGGACGGCGTCGCTGAGGTTCATTGTGCTGATGAGCTGATGGGCAAGCACATGATCATCGACAATGTGGACACGTAGTGACCGCGCCTCATTTAACATGTCTGAAGCAGCATCGCCCTCTGCGCGGCAAACCAAGATCGGTATCCCGATCTCGTCGCGAACGTAACGCAGACCGACCAATATTCCACTCCCTTTGAAGACCAAGTTGGCCCGGCGCACCCCAAGCGGAGGTTCGCCAGCAGACTCGTCGCGGACGCGACGCCGCTCACTCTTCAACTCGGGCGCGCCTTGTTGTTCCTTCACCTCGCGCATCACCTCGGTCTTGGTCATGCGCATTTCGCGCATAAACAACGCACGCTGGACCAGAAGATCGATGAGTCCGCCGATAAGAAGTGCGCCGGCGCCAATCTCGCTCAGCAGCTTCGCCTGTGTAAACACGAGGCCGACGCAGCCCATGCCACAGACCGGCAAATAGACCATCGTCTTCCACGTGCCGAGAAGGAAGAGGAGGAAGATTGCGCTGAGAACCACGAATTTGAAAAATGTCTTGCCAACCTCCACTGCAGAGCGCGCAGACGCCATGCGCTTCAGCCCTTGAAACGGGTTAATCTTGTCGAAGTTGAACGTCATAGACTCTAGTGAGAAGACAAAGCCACCATTGGCTACCAATCCTGCCAGAATTACGGCGGCGACCAGGCTTCCAAGCAGCGGCCCTACAGTATTCAGTATAAGTTCTGCCAGCAGGACCAATGCTTGCCCCACCGCGAGATCGAAAGGCAGATTCTGCAGATTGTCGGCTAACAGTAGCGCTTCCTGACATTTGTCTTGGATGACATGCCCCCTTAGCCAGATGTAGCCGAACCCAACGCAAGTGGCGGCCGCGCGGGCAAAATCGGCGCTACGTGGAATCTGCCCCTTTTTTCGCGCTTCGCTCAGCTTCTTCGGGGTGGCGGGGTATGTCTTCTCTTCACTCTCATCGCTCATTTTAGCAGCCCGGCGAACCACTCAAGCGTGCCATTCGCTTGTGTAATCTCCAGTTTCATCCCCTCGATGAGAAAGGCGGTATACGTAACCATGATGATCGGAAAACCGATATTCTTGATCATTGGGGATAGTTGGCTCGACTTGAACTGCGGCGCAAAACGCCGCAGTATCATCATTGATATGTCAACAAGCAGCAGAAAGGACACCACAGGCCCGGAGACCAACAATGTCGTGCGCATGATGTGGTCGAGGAGACTTAGTACCTGCATTGCTCCTTGCGCGCTCATTGTGGGATGGAACCGATCCACGGGCCAGATCTGGAAGCTGCCGTAAAGCGCGCTGATCACGGCCTCCAGGCCTCCTGATGCGACGAAGATGGTAATTGCAGTGATTCCGAGGAAAACACCCATGGCGGAAGCTTGGCTGTTCGTCGCCGGGTCCGACGGAGCGGACGGGCTGGTAATGCCACGCTGGTTGTCGATAAACTCGCCGGCCGCCTGAAGGCTCCATAACGGGATGCCGAGAAAAGTGCCAAGCAGCAGGCCGACAAATACCTCCTTCAATCCGAGCAGAGCCACCTGGATCATGCGTGTTTCAGGATCGAGTGCCTGCAGCCCGTCACTGACGTGTACGATGCATGGTAGTGCGAAGGAAACAGCCAGGCAGCTGCGGACCAGTCCGCCGATCTGAGCCCGTGCAAACAACGGAAGAACCATCATAATGCTTATCGTGCGGGCCGTACCGAGGCCGCCTGCAACGACAAGTTCGATCGCCGCATGGATCAGGACTTGAATCTCTGCCGATGACGGATACATCTGGGGCTAGTAGCCAGGTGTCATTGTGGGAAAGTCGGTAAAGATCTGGTCGGCCAGCCCAATGAGCGGGGCGCTTAGCACAGGGGCAGACAGGCTAATCACCGCGATCACGACCAAAAGCTTCACGGTGAGCGGCAAGCTCTCGTCCTGGATCTGCGTTGCCGCCTGGATGATGCCAATGACGAGGCCAACAATCACGGATGCAATGAGCGGTGGCAGAATCCAGATCATGAAAACCACCAGGGACTGGCTCATAAAAGTGACAATACTGGATTGAGTGATAATCAACCTCCCGGTGTGGCGTAACTCAACACAAGTCCGTGCATCAATCTCGACCAACCATCAATGGCAACAAACAAGAAGAGTTTGAACGGGACAGATATGACTGTCGGCGATACCATCGACATGCCCATCGCCATCAAAATCGTCGTTACGACAAGATCGATGACGATAAAAGGAAGATAAAGGAGGAAGCCTATTTCAAACGCACGCTTGAGTTCTGATATTAGAAACGATGGTATGAGAATGGCAAAGTCATCAGATGTGGTTTTGGCACGCATTTCCTCGGGCCAGAGCTTCTCGGTCGAGGAGAGGAAAAAACGGCGCTGCTCATCATTTGTGAACTTCTTGAGATATTCGTGCATGGGCTCGCTCCCCGTTTTTGCGGCGCTTACCCAGTCATCCAACGTTTGATAGCGGAGCTTCGGATCGGTCATCCGGTCATAAGTCTGTTCAATAACAGGCGCGCTGACGAAAATGGTGAGGATCAATGCCGCAGCATACAACACTATGTTCGGCGGTATCGTCTGAGTACCGAGCGCATTGCGGACGAGAAACAGAACAACCGAGACCTTTACAAACGCCGTGGTTGTTACGACTACCAAAACCAGCAGGCCAAGGCCCGCCGTCACCGCAAGAAGCGATAGAATTGCCGGCTGGACCTCAGTCATGGGATGCCAACCTGCCACGGAGCCTGACGCCGAGCTGATCTCCGATCCGCACGATATCGCCACGCCCGATACGCCGACCATTGGCAAGTATGTCGACTGGACCCTCGATCGGTCGACCAAGTTCGAAAATATGCCCTTCGCCGGCGCTCCGCAATTCGCCAAGAGGCATCGGCCAGCGGCCGCATTCGAAGACAAGCACGAGCTCGACATCGTCCAGATCAGCTTCCGACGGTTCCTGCTGCAATTCGAATTGTGTCGTCATATGCGTATTCTCCAAGGGCCAAGACTGGGGGAAAAAGGGCCCCCGCAGGATCAGGTGGTCGCCCTCAATATCTGCCCCGGCCAATAACCGGCCCACGGATAGAGCAATCTGGCCGTGGCCGAACGGCGACACGTCTGGCAACAGAGCATCACCGACGCTTGCCTTGCGAAGAAGCGCGGCCGGAATGCAAAGCGTGCCGATCCGCCCTGCAACCATGACCGGCAGCTCTGGGGGTAGCTCGCGTGGCTGTCTCGATAATAGGCCAACCAATTTGCCGAACGTGCGGAACACAGACGGCACCAACCCATCTAGAGGCGAGAACAAGAACAGGTGGCCCTTGCCATTGACCGGCCCGAAGGTGATATCAAGTCCTAGATAAGGAGCCACTGTCATCGCTTCGCGAACATGCAACAGCTGCACGTTTGCTTGCGTCTGCTCCTCCAGTCGGGCGACCAGTGGCTCGAGTGCAAATTCGACAATGAGCGAAGCAGTAGGCTCCGAAGGGAAAGCAAGGCCGCTCTGCACAGTCGTGACGAGCGCCTCTACAAGCCGTCGCGACAACGACAAGACGATCGTTTCAGCTCCCACGCGCCACACGCAGTCAAGCATGGGAATGGCGGAGGCTGGTTCCTGCCGCCAGACAATCCCATCCATGCGAACCGACAGCGGCTGATCGCTGATGCGGCTCTGAAAGGGCTTACGGGTGGCCGCTATATCATTGACCCACGAGACAACCTCGTGGGACAGCGTTAGCGCCGGTTCAAAAATAGTAGGTGTGACCACTGGGGCTAGCTCAATCTATCGGATTTCGTTGTCCGACATTCGGGCCAGCGAATCCCTCCCGTATCGAAGTGACATCTCATCATCAGCCTCTATTTCGCCTGCGGCCTCCGAATGAATATCAACGGCGCGCCGGACGTCATCCTCGATTTGTTGCCACTTGCGCCTTGCCGCCGAACGTCTGACCCATAAGGCCCTCGTCTCGGACGCCGCTGTCTCGGCCTTTGCTTGGATGGTGCGCGCATCATCAAGCGTCTGGCGTCTGGTGTTGACCACAGTCGCAAGGCGCTCAATGTGAAGGTGGTGATGGTCGAGTGCTGCGCTCGACAAGGTGTCGAGCGACATCAGCTCCTGGTAGTGCTCCGCTTCGGCCCTTGCGCAATGCTGCTGTGCGATTGCGAGCCCGTGGGAGGCATCCTGTACGGCTAGGGCGGCCATACGGCACTCGGCTTCCTTCTCGGACAGCTCCCTAAGGGCACTACGCTCTTGCATATCCTTCAGAAGCCGTAACCTCGAAGCGTGAATACATTTCACGCGGTCAGACGCGACATCCATGCCACCGTTTCCTCAAAATCCGACGCCTCGCCTTCGCTCTGCTGCAAAAACTCCCTCAGTTCGCCAATCGAGGCGACAGCCCTGTCCGTTAGCGGATCGCCGCCTTGCTTATATTCGCCGACGTTGATCAAAAACTCCGTCTCGGCATAGCGCGAGAGGAGATCACGGAAGACGGATGCAGCCTTGCGATGCGCCCCGGACACGACCGCGTCCATCACGCGGCTGCGGCTCTGCAGTACATCAATAGCGGGAAAATGCGATCGCGCCGCGATAGCGCGTGACAGCACGACATGGCCGTCGAGAATGCCGCGCGATTCCTCCGCGATGGGATCGCCTGTGCCATCACCTTCGACAAGTACGGTATAGAAGGCCGTGATTGAGCCGTGCTCACCCATGCCGGCACGTTCCAGTAGGCCCGGCAACATGGCAAAAACGGAAGGCGGAAAGCCTCGCCGGGTCGGCGGCTCGCCCGCGGCAAGGCCTATTTCGCGCATGGCGCGGCAGAAGCGCGTCAGTGAGTCCAACATGAGCGCAACGCGTAGCCCTTGTTCGCGAAAGTATTCCGCGAGTGCGGTTGCCATAGGGGCACATTGCGCCCGCTCCACAGCGGAGCGGTCGGAGGTTTCAACGACAACAACCGTGCGGCGCAGACCCTCCTCCCCAAGATGCCGCTCGATGAATTCGCGAACCTCACGTCCACGTTCTCCTATGAGCGCCACAATGATAACGTCGGCGGCAGCGCCTTTTACGATCTGCGACAACAAGGTCGACTTGCCACAGCCAGGCTCGCCATAAATCCCGATCCGCTGGCCTTCGCCGCATGTGAGCAGACCATCCAGTGCACGGACCCCGAGCGGGAACGGCAACTCGACAATACGCCTTGTCATCGGATTGGGCGCCCTGCCGTGCAGCGGCCGCGTTTCGGCGGTCTTGATTTCGCCTTTGCCATCAAGCGGGCGGCAACGGCTATCAACCACACGGCCAAGCAAATCCTGGCCTACTGGTACTTCACGCATACGTCCAGTCGATATGACCTCTGCGCGGCTGGACAGGCCCATCAAGTCACCGATTGGCGTGAGCAACACCTCGTTGTCCAACAAGCCGATCACCTCGGCTTCGAGCGACAGGCCAGTCCGCGTATCCTGCAGCAAACAGAGTTCGCCAATCCGCGTGTCTGGCAGGACAGCATGGACGAGTGTCCCGACAGCCCGCGTGACCCGCCCGCGTACAACACGCGTGTCGATTTGCTTTGCTGTAGACCTCAAAGACGCGATCGCCGGATCGTGAACCCGGCTGCCGGCGAGATTATTATGCTGCGGCACCGGCGTGATCACGCTTCGCCGTCTTCGTGTTGCAACCCGAAGCCAAGGCGCAGTGCGCGCAACTGTGCATCAAGTCCAAGATCGACGTTGCCATACTCGCTCCACAGCACGCACTGTTGCGGCGACAAGGCCGGATCCGGATCGATGCGAACCCTCGGCCGACCCTCCCGCCCGTCGCATTCAGCAAACGCACGCGCGAGCAAATCGACTTGTGTGGGACACACATGAAGGCAAACTTCCGCACCGCTATATTTGCGCTCGATCGCGTGGCGAACCGCTTTCACCAACAGCTCGCCCGGATCGAAAGCGCCCAGAAGACCGGTTAGGATTTCTATTACCAGCTGTGGCAATTCCTGCTCCAGAGCCGCCCTTCGTCGCGCGACATCGGAGGCTGCCCGCGCAACCAATCCCGTCATTTCCTCCGCGCCTGCTTGCAAGCCCTCAGCATGGCCGCGCGCCCGCTCACGCTCATAAGCTGCGCGTATATGGCTGCGAACCCGCTCTTGATACCGTTTTGCTGCGTCAAGTGCTTCTGTGGCGTTGTGCCAGATATCGAGCTCACGCCCCGGTATCAGTGGCCCGACTGGGCGCATCTGCGGCGCGCCGCATGCTGCGGAAACATCGACTGTCATATCACCGGAACTCCGTCTCAAGATGGGCCAGGACAAGGGAAAACAACTGGCCCGAAGCATTCCTGTGTTCGGGCGCAGGGTTCTCGGTGGCGGTCCCGACGGGCAACCGCAGAAGCACGCGTTTGCGCTCAAGCGCCGAACTGTCATCGAGCCAAGCACCAAGGCAGGCAAGTCCATCGTGCTCAATTTGCTGCGCGAGTTTTTCCGGATCAGCAATCAAGCTGGTTTCAATCGCATGCGCGAGGTGTCGGATGCCAAACGCGTGAGCATCCTCGCCGATATGTCCAATAAGCGCGGTGAGGTGAGGCTTTGAAACGAGCTTCAGCAGCGAACGGGCATGCCAGATACTCCCGGCAAGGAGAGCAGCCCGACGCGGATCGTATCCGCGCAGAAGATCCGGCCCCCAGCCGCTTCCGTCCGAACCCATTTGATTGTCAAGCAGCAATTCTGCCAGTCTTGGTTGCAGCCTGGGACACTTCTGCAACTGCACCAATGTCGGAGCCGACAACGCCGGATCAAGACATGCGGCAAGACGAGTTGGATGAGCCGAAGCAACAAGATCGCTCAGGCGTACGGAACGCATTTGAATCTCATGATCACGCTCGGCGGTCTCTATCGCTGTTGGCATCGGGGTATATTACCTATGCCCTATAGCCGATGAGCTTTTTGCGAATAGCCTCGACGGCTGACCCACCGGGGCGGCCCTCGACTTTGGCTATTTCGCCCGATGACTGCCTGCGCCGACGCCTTAGAACACTGGCCAGAAGATAGCACGCCACTGCGAACACAGCCGCGGCAACACCGGTCACGATTGCCAGAAGTGGCGCTGGATCGGATCTCGGTGCCTGGGCCGAAACAGTCGCCTGTAGAGGCTGTTGCTCATGTACGGACGGTTCCACCGGCACCAAAACCACTTCGACCTTTTCGTAGGACAGGCCTTCGATGCTGTCAGCGACGAGCATCTTTATCTTGGGCAGCAGAGCTGAGATGTTTGCTTTCGCGTCATGCCGGATGAAAACCGAGGCCGAGGATGGCGTGCCGCCCGATCGTAACAGGTCGTTGTTCGGCAGAACGACATGAACACGTACCGAGAAGACGCCATCGATATCGCTGATCGTTCGCGACAACTCTTCGCTCAGGGCATAGACGTAGCGGGCACGCTCCTCGGTCGGCGAGGCAATCAGGCCTGATCCGCTGAAAATCTCGCCGAGGTTCTTGAAAGATTGGCGGGGCAAGCCCTTGGCATTCAGCAGATTGATTGACCGCGCAAGCAGCTTCTCGTCGACCTGGATCGTACTGGTCCCATCTTTAGCGGCAACTCGGACCGCATCAACCCCATTGTCAATCAGAAGTGCGACCATCTCATTCGCCTCGCGCTCCTGTAATTGCGTATAGAGGTCGACCTTGCACCCACTCAGGGCGAAGAGAAGTGGCAGCACGACAAAATGAAGCGATCGCCAACCGGGCGGGCGACTACGCATGATCTCGCCATGGGCCAAGCCAGTCATGCGGGCCGTTCATCCCTCTTTCAAGAGCTTGTTCACAGATGAGGTGATGCCGCTGACCCCTTTGGTTATAAGGGAAACTTGGGTGACGCCATTATAGACATCACGCAGATCAGCAATCATCGATTCGAAATCATGTCCTGGCTGCGTTCCGGGTCCCCCACTTTCCACGGGGAGCTTCTGTGTCGGCTGAGCGAGAGCGTCCTTCTGCAGGGCTACAGGATGGTCAAACGCTGCAGACGTAACTGCGCTGACACGGTACATTGAAGAAATCGTCTCGAGCACACGGTCGCCCAGTGGGCTTGTCGGTGAAGCCGCGCGTTGAACATCCAACTGTGCGACAACTGGCGCCGCTCCCGCATGCGCAGAAACGGTATCGTTTTTCATCGTGGCAGCCGCCTGCGCTAGCGCGCGATCGAACTGGGCCTGTTCGCCCAATGACTGTGACGCGACCCGGGGAAGAAAATCCGTCAGACTGGCAGCGATCGAAGTGACAGGCGTCATCATGCAATACCCGATTGTTTTCTCTCTCACGCAGGATGAGCCGAGCCGGTTGTTACCCGCTGTTGTGTCGATGCCTACAGAGGCAAGCTGACGACAAGCTGACAAAGGTCACGGTTAATCATTTAAAAAGTCACATAGCGGCCTTTAGTGACTTGTGAGAGTTTCAGCCTTTGGTTTATCAGGACGACATGTCAAGAACGCTCATCCGATCCACGATCCTGCACAGCTTGAAGAGACTTCTGTGCCTGGGGGTTTTTTTCTCCATCGGAATTCACACAACTCTCGCCGTCCCTCTGTCGCTGCCCTCCACACCCTATAGGTATACAGTTCTGGATCAGGATCTCTCTGCCGCGTTGCAGGACTTCGGGGACAACCTGAACATCACGATCAACATCAGCCCCGAGGTGAAGGGGCGGATTCGCGGGCGCATGCCAGATTTGCCACCGCGCGAGTTCCTCGACCGGTTGACCAAGGTGTACGATCTCCAATGGTACTATGATGGGCTTGTGCTCTATGTAACTGCCGCCCATGAGGCGCAAACGCGGATGGTTGTGTTGACTTCGATTCGCTTCGAAGCGTTCAAGGCGGCTCTCGATAAATTTGGCATCTCCGATAACCGCTATGTCGTGAGACCCGCGCCGGGAAATGGCCTCGTCTTGGTTTCCGGTCCGCCGCGCTTCATCGCTCTCGTGGAACAGACGTTCAATGGCCTCGTGGCGGAGGCGCAGGCGCATCCTCACGTCGCGCCGGCGCCGACGAGGGGATCTGTGATGATATTGTTTCGCGGCTCCTCCACCATGGTCGTCCGCGATGGGCAACCAGAAGCCTCATATTCTTCTGACGTGCCACAGCAAGATGGCGCGAAGCCTGAGCTGAGTCAGAAATGATATCTATGGATCGCCGCAGTTGGCCGGAGAAGGCATCAACAGCAACCGCATCCTAATTGAGAATTTCTTTCCAATTCGTCAGGTTCTCGAAAGCTGAACCGCTCATCGTGGGATTCATGATCTCAAACGATCACTGGCCGTTGTGCTAGAGTTGAACCTACGAGCCATCAAGGAGCGGAGCAATCAAAGTGGGCAAGGGGCGAGTTGGCATCCCGGCCAATGCTTGGATTTGTTAAAGTTCATGAACGCGTTTGTCGCCCTCTTAGGGGATTGCAGTCACGTCTAAGGAGCCAAGAATGTCGATCAATAGCGCCACTAACGTTTACAGCAGCACGAACCTCTCGCTGGACAACAGCCTGAACCCTTCGCAGTTCGCACAGGTCTGGTCGAGCTCGGCATCTGCATTAGACAGGACTCAGCAAAGAGCGCCGTCCTTTGACGGGATGCTGTCTAGTTACCTGCTCGAAACAAAGGATAGTCCCTTCGCGCTTCGGGATGCGCTGTCGCGGAATATTGACTTGCCTGAAGGATTGTACCGGCCCTCATCGGAACCGCTGTCGGATGCCGCGTCTTCCCTGGAAGAGTTGTCCCGGCACCCACTGGACCTTCTGCCGCCACATATGAGGGCAGCAATCGAAGCAATGGATCAGCAGCCCCAGCCCACTGCGACTGATCCCCAGGCCACTGCGACCGATCCCCAGCCCGTGGCGCCCGCGCCTATAAGAAGCGACAGAATCACGTGGAACGGAGGCTCGCTGACCGATCGGGAGTTGCAGATCGTGGCGGTGCTGAACCGTCACAAGGACCTAATGCCCCTCGATTGGAAATCGTTGGGGGAGAAAGCCAATGATCCCTCCACGCCACCGGACTTGAAAGCGGCGATCGAGGCCTTGCAGCAGGATCCAGAGCTCTTTTACGCGATCGGCTCGCAGGGCGATGGCCGCTGCGGCGGCAAGATCAAGGCGAAGGATCTGGCCGGATTCTCCAACGGTCACCCACAAGTTGCGGCGTTTCAGGAGCAGCAGGCGCAAAACTACACAAAGAACTACATTCCATCCGACACCACTGAAAATACACAGCCGTCGGTCATGACGGCGAGCGACGCGATGCGCGAACTTTACCGATACTCCGAAAACCTGCCGAAGAATCTCAGTGTGGCTGATTTCAAGCAGATCGTTTCAGGCGAAGCCAAAACCGGCAAATGTCCGCCCCAGGTCATTGCTGCGGCTCAGTACTTCGTCGACCACCCATCTGAGTGGAAGCAGTTGTACGGTGGTACGATAGACAAGGTTCATAAAGAAGATTTCCTGCAGGTCGCTTCATCAGCGATGAGCCTCACTCGAACCGAGCTGGATACTATCGAAACGATCAAGAGCAACCAGGACGCCTTCTTTGGGAGCGGTGTCCTGACTCGTGATAAGCTCGCGAAGATGGCTGCGGACAAGAGCCTGGATCCGAAAGTGCAGCAAGCGGCCTCACAGCTACTCGCGGATCCTCTGCTGTTCAGCCTGCTGAACAATTCGATCACAGGTTACAAGACCCACCATCGTTTCTTCGACTTCGGCGGCGGGCATACAGTCGATTCCGGAGACATCAGCAAAAACGATTTTGCCCACTTCTGCGACGGTATGTCGTCTGCCAATCGCGCCGTTCAGCAGCCCAAGACCCATGTGCCTGAAACCGCTGCGGAGCAAGAAGCCACTTCGGACATGATGGCGGGCCTGACGGACCAGCCTGATACCAAGTCAGCCAAAAAGAACGGCGGAGCTTTCATGCATGCGGTATCCGGAGTGCTCAAAATTCACTCTCAAATTCTTGACTGGGCTGCAACGGCGGTGGGCTTGCTTAGCTTCGTCCCCGGCCTCGGACAAATAGCCGATGTTGCATCGATGGCGCTTTCAGCAGAGGCGCAGGCTGAAAATCTTGTCCGTACAGCCATTACCGGAGGCAATATGAAGCATGCCCTGGAAGAAGCTGGGATCGCTATCGGAGCACAGGCGCTCGGCCTTATTGCGGGGCCTGAGGTCAAGCTGGCAATTCGCAACGGACTCGTGAAGAAGGCGCTCGAAGAGGCCGCCACGGCCGGGATCAATCTGCCGATTACCGTGGCTCAAAGCTATGCAGAAGGTTATTTGAATAACCTGCACGCACGCCTTAACTCCGCGCCTGCATAAGCCGGTGGTGTTCCCAACCGGGTCGGCACAACGGCTTTGTCTCACCATTGCCTGACGTGCGCTTTCCTGCGCGTGCCTTGTCCATGCGGTCGATCGGGCGCCGCGCAGGCTTTGCCTCCAGCTCGCCGATCTAATCGGCGGCTGGAAAATCGGAAGTTCGAGATCCGGTCCAGAGCAGGTCCAGCTTGATCCGGTGGATCTATTTTTGCAGTTGGCCGATGAGAAGGTGAGTACAGCTCGAAAAGGCAACCCCGCAGGAATTCTGCGCGCCAAGCAGAGAGCCACACCAAGGCCTCATAGGAGGTGGATTTTCAAAAGGATTGCCGCACAAAGTGGAACCTAGCTCCGGTCAGCCCGGCCGCAACCCGAACATCGGTCGCGACCCTGGCCAGGTGTCAATGATGACGATGCTATCCGTCTTGTCTAGCTGGATAGAGCAAGGAAACCGCGCCGATGCGCATCATCAGCTGCGGACGGCGAACATGCTGATAGGTGCGGCGCCCGCGAAGATGGGACCTCCGATAGCCCGGGGCCCATGGTTGCGTAACAGCCGCCGCGTGGCTCGCGGCCACGCAGCCGCGCTGACTTGCTCGAGACGGCCCGGCCTCGGTGGTGGCGCCTCGGCATTGAACCAAGTCGTTCGCCGGCGATAAAGGCGGCGCGGAGCTTTTCAGATCCCAACAACGATCGCCGCTCAGTGCTGTTGCCGTCGTCCCGTGGCCATGGGTGCTTGGGGAATTGTCGGCCCCTGTCGCGGTGATAGTCACCGCTGCATTCCAAGCAAATGATCAGCGCTGCCCGTCGACGAGAGGTGGGGGGGCAGCGTGTACCCATCCGGGTTGTCCAACGATCTCGAGTGGGCGACGATCGGGCATTTAAACAAGTTTGCGCCAGCCATTGCAAATTCGAAGAATCAGCGATCGTGCCTTCTGGGAGCAGGTGCCGACTCTATCGGGCGAAGAAGAAGGACACGAAATCACTCACCATTTTTGTCCACGGTGAATGTCCTGTATTTGGCAACCGGGATGGCCGCACGATCACCCTTGCTTGGTGTGACAGCATTGTTGTCGAACAAGTCGCGCGGATCGTTGATCATTACCGCGAGATTGTGGCGCGTCGAACAGCCAAATGTCTGGTCGAAGAATTCATCGTTGAGCACCGTACTGGAAAACGAGGGACACACAGGAGGGCGGGCCTGATAGACAATCGCCTCTATTCGCGCTGCGCGGCCGTCGTGTTGGTCCAGCAAGTGGATGTTGGAAGCGGCGATACCCATCAGCTTCGCCTGATGGACCACCTCTGCGCTGAGCAGGGGCGACCCGCTGATAAGAAGACGAAGCGCATCGCGCCGACCCCTGCTGGCCCTGTCGAGGAAAACGCGCAGACGCTGCAGTTCTGAAGCGCGAAGGCTTTGCAATATGAGGACGGTGGTCTCTTGCCGGATGAGAATCGGTGTCGATGGCTCTACATAAATGGGCGCGCTTACGCAGCCACTTAGGCTTGTTGTCAGGGCAACCAAGAGAAGTTTGATCCGCAACGTCACTCTACCTGCTATTCGATAATGAAGCCGTCACTGCTCTTGGCATCTGGCGCGGAGCTGCGCACAGCAGCGCGGCCTCGCGGAGCTGTTGCCGACGAATTTGTCACAGTGACACCCCTGGCCGAGTGCAAAGCCATACGGCCCGTTGGCGCGCTCATCTGGTCGGGGCTCGATCCCGGTCTTACGATGTAAGGCGTAACCAGAATAACCAATTCCGACTCATCCTTTTGAAACGAGGACGAACGGAACAGCGCGCCAAGGACCGGCACTTCGGCGAGCCCTGGGAAAGCACTGATGCTATTGCTGACGTTACGCCGGATCAGCCCACCAATCGCAAAGCTTTGCCCGCTGGCGAGTTCGACGACCGTGTCGGCACGGCGAGTGGAAATTGCCGGCACTGAGATGCCGTTGATTTGAACGGCACCTTGTGACGTGAGTTCACTGACTTCGGGCTTTACGCGAATATTGATCTGGTCGTTGCTGAGAACTGTGGGTAAGAACTCGAGGCTGACACCGAAGTGACGGAATTCAATCGAAACTTGCCCATTTTGCTGAGGGACAGGGACAGGGAATTCGCCTCCTGCGAGGAAGCTAGCGGTCTGACCGGACATCGCAGTGAGATTCGGCTCAGCCAAGACGGAAGCAATGTGCTCCTTGGCGAGCGCGTCGAGCACCGCTCCGATGCTGACATTGCCATCGTCGTATCCGATTTCCGCTGTACCACCACCACCGGCGGCACCAGAGGCAGCACCTCTGTCGCCGCTTATCAAACCAACTTTGAAGTTGCCGAACTGTCCGAAGGCCGACAGGTTAATACCCAGTTGCTTCATGGCGCCACGGGAGACCTCGGCAACGCGCACACTCAGATTGACCTGCAAGGAACCAGCGACCTTGATGTTGTTGACGACCTGCGCACCGTCACCGAGAAATTGCTCAGTTACGCTTTTCGCGGTGTCGACGGTTGCTGCGTCGGGCGCTGTACCACTAAGGATTGCGCCGCGCGGCGTATACTTGACGCGGATCGGATAGTCGCCGACCTGCTCCCTTAACATGGCCCGCAGATCGCCGATCGGTTGCGTGACGACAATATGCAGCTCGGCCAAAGCCTCGCCCTTATCATCCAAGGCGAACAGGCTGGTCCGCCCGGTTTTCTTGCCGAAGACGAAGACTGTCTTGTTCGAGGGTGCCTGATAGTCGGCGATCGTAGGGTCGGCAACAAAGATGGTAGCGGCTGGGCCGGGCAGATGGATTGTCTTGCCGAGCGAAGAGGAAAGGTTCAGCGTGGCATGGATGCTATTGGAAGCGGCATCCGGCTTCACGTCATCCCCGTTTTCTTGAGCCGCGGCAGAAAGTGGCGACAACAGCATGAGTGCGCACAGGAGAGGGCCCAAGTAAGGACAACCGGTAGCTCTCAAATCGTCGATGAGGGTTGGCCGCCGTTTGGTGCCACGAGGACGAGTTCGAACCATTTTCAAGAGATTCTTTCTTTCACATGACCAACTATGCGGATGCCGCATCAGGCAATTCAAGAATGTAACCAATGCCCCGCACGGTCTTGATCAGTGGCGTTGCACCTGACCTCTTTAGATGTCCACGTAGGCGATAGATTCCGACTTCGAGCGCGTTGGTAGATACTTCTTCGTTGAACGAATAGAGATGGCCTTCCAACTGCTCGCGCGGCACAATGCGGCCTGCACGATTAAGCAGATGCTCAAGAATACATAGTTCGCGTCGTGCGATCGTCAGAGGACGACCTGCCACGCAGATCTCTCGGCTGATCGGGTCGAAGTTGAGATTACCAAATACAAGGATAGGGTCGGTCATCCATGTCGACCGGCGCTGAATGGCTCTCATTCTGGCGATGAGCTCTTCGGGACTGACCGGTTTGAGCAGAAAATCGTCCGCGCCACCATTGAAAATGGCGATTCGCTTCTCGGGATCGCCAAGACCGCTCATAATGACGGCAGGAACCGAATGGCCCTCGCTCCTTAGCTGCTTCAGCCAGCCCAAGCCATCGCCATCGGGCAAACCCAACTCCAGCAGGAGAATTTCATAGCTCGCGCAATGAAATGCACTCGAGGCCTGTTCCAGAGTGCAGGCTACGTCAACGGCAAAACCGCTACTCACGAGCGCAGCGCGCACAGCGCGCACGAAAGCCGTATGATGATCAACGAGCAACGTTCGCATGTCACCTCACATCAATGCAGGAAAATCAATTGAGCGTCACCGTCAGTCAGGACCCGGGGTAGCAGCAGAAGTCGCGCGCAACGCATTCGTTGCCACTCTTTCGCATGAGTAATTGCTGAAGCATGCAAGCCGCATGCCGGCAGCCGCGGATAAGATCATGTGAAGACCTGATTTGCGGACCGAAACCGACGGTCGGCCGGCTCAAAAAGCCGCCAACCTCGCCTGCGATTTCTCTGCGCATCGAACCTCCTGCGTGTAGCGCCCTGCTTTCATCAGCCAGCGTTGCCCGAAGCCAATGATTCGATGACTAAAGGGGTTAGCTTTGAAGAACCAATCGATTGTTCTGGTCGGAGGCATCCACGCGGTGGATGGGTTATGTGATCCCTATGCCGTTCAATGAACCGACATTCGAAATGACCTCGATCGGTCGGCAGGCTGATGAAACCATCGACAAGTGCAGATGCGCATAGTGATTTGACGAAGCTGTCACGACATAGGTGCCGCAGCCGGTGCGTGTGAGTGAGACCAAGTGTCTGAAGCGAGCGCAGCGCTTCGCCGACGATCGATGCTCACCTATCGGCTGGCCAGTTGGGGTTCCCTTGCCAATGCCGACAGAACGTCGCGACGTGATGCCCGGAGCGGATGTGGGTTCCGCTGCGTTTTGTCGACTGATTGGAGTTAATGCCGAAAGCCAATCAGTCAAATCACCTATCCCCAACGCTTCGATTGCCAATCTGCTCGCAAAACACGGCCGTCTCCATGGGGCATGCATTCCTGGTGTGCTAGCTGCCGTGCTATCCTAAGCCCGGTTCGAAATAGGCCAGGCGTTCCTGGGTCGACCCTCAGATGAGCGTGACGCCGCGGGGCAGGAGACCCTGCGCATGCTCGCCGCCTGTTGAGGTGTATCGCGCGCTGGGCTTGCGCCATAGGAGGATCATAAGGTCAGGGTAAATGTCGACGGGCTTGAGAGCGCTCGCCGATCGTCGGCGTTCTCGGTGACGGAATCCGATCCTCGTCGACGGCACGCGCGCAGTGCAGTCCTCCGTGTTGAGATGCTGGTTTCGTGTCAGCGAGATGCACCCGTCGGTAAAGGAGCTCACGCAGCCGGTCCGGGGCACTGCACGGAGCGGCCGACCTGCGTGAGTTTGCGCAAAGCAGGGATGCCTCGGAAGTCCGACACGGACTATCGGGGCGTCCTCCAGGGGTGTATCGATCGTGTCGCCGGTGGAAAGGCGGCCATAGATCGCGCTGACGGCGAGCTCGTACCTTCCTTTATCGGTAGACGACCCTTTGACCGCTTGCCGCCCGCGTTGCGCACCGTCCGCAGTCTCAATTGAAGTATCGTGGTCGGGGCATAGCGGTCGGCGCTCGACCGTGTCCCGAGCCGAGGCCACGTGGCCAACTCGTGGCTCAATGTCCTGCCAGGCGAGGGGCAGAGGAGTTACGGGGACGGAGCGGCCCCTTACAAGTGGCGAGACCCGCCGCCACAGGCCTGAATGGCACAAAGCTCAAGCCAGCGCGCGCGAAGCGGACAATGATGACCAGCCACTGTCAGCCCAACGGCGACGGCAAATCCGCGCCGGCCGCCAAGGCGGACTCCGACGGCGGCGCTGAGCGCGTGATGCATGTCCGAAACCTGACAACGACAGAAAACATGTCGGGTTCAATAAAAAAAGGGGATGTTGGGATGATGGCGGCTTTCAAGCGAAGTGATCGCGCACTGGGCGCTGAGCGCGTTGGCACGACCTTTGCTCGTTGAATTCCGGCAACAATGAATGTGGCAACACCGAGTTAAACGGGCCGCACCAGGCGGGCGAGACGAGCGATGCTCTCCTTTCCTTGAACCTGAGTGGCCCTCGCTAATATGCAAACGAGCTCGACCATAAGTCGCTGCCTCGTGGCATAGCCTTGGAGACCAATATGGCACTGCAGATCGACTCACCGGCTCCTTCGATCAAGGCCGAGACCTGGCTGCGTGGTAAGCCCCTCGCCAGCTTCCATCCCGGCAAAGTGTACGTCGTCGAGTTTTGGTCAACTTGGTGCCGACCATCTGCGGCGGCGGCGTCCCAATTGGTGCAACTGCAGGAGAAATATAGGGACGACGGACTTGAGGTCGTCGCAACCGCTGCCGATGATTACGCCGTCTCGCCTGTTGCCCGAGCCAGGCTGGAATCATGGCTGACCGAAAAGTTCTCGGATCTGAACTATCGGGTCGCATTCGATTCCTCAGGGGAAATGAACAGGCTTTGGAGGGAGCGCAGCTGTTCTGTCGGGCTGCCCACCTCGTTCGTGGTCGACCGGGATGGCAACATCGCTTTTATCGGTCACCCATGGCAACTCGAAGCGGTGTTGCCGAAAGTAATTAACGGCAGCTGGCGCACCAGCGACGATGCGAAAGCGACCAATCTGGAAAGGGTCGCCAGAAACAACGCAATAGCGCGCGAAGAGGCTTTGAAGAAGCCGATCTACGACAGGTTCTGTGCGGCGATACGGAAAGGGGATTGGAGGACGGCGCTCTCGGCAATCGAACAGGGAGTAGCCCTGATGCCGGATGATATCCATTTCCGCTTGGCTCATGTGCATTTGGTGGTTCACAAAATGCATGACATGTGGGCCGGCGTACCCCTCATGCGCCAATTGGTTCGGGATGCGATCGACAGAAACTCCGAGAACTGGATGCTTGCAGCCCTGGACCAACTCTTCGGTTCCGCGCATGACCATTCGCGCTTCCCGTCCGCCGAGCGCTTCGCGTTCGGCAAAGAGTTGTCACAACACATTCTCGCACTTAATCCCGCGCAAGCCCCAAAGTTCCAGTCCTATCCTGCAGTAGCCAGGTACGTTTACGAGAGCGGCAACAAGGATTTCGCGATCGAGTTGCTGAAGCTGGCACTGAAGTCGCTCGATGACCCGGAGCCTGTTCCAGACGGCCTGAGACGACATCACCTGCCAGATCTGCTGCAGGCCTTGGCCAGCTACAAGGCTGGGAGGACTGTGACAGCGCTCTATGCGGGGCTCTGCAGAACTTTTCCCGAAAATACCAACCTGCGGCCGGCCGGGGAAAATACATAAAAGGCACGTCAGTTTGCATGTTTAACGGTCAATTCGTCCATTTCCTTGGCGTGGCCGCAGCAAATAGGCCCGATGCAGTGCCAGGTAAGCCGTTTGCGGCAAGTTCAAGGCTCCAATCTTGCGACCTGCGGTCACATCACGACGCAATCGATGTTGCACGCGTAACCGCGAAGGCAGCGCAGTCGAAGACGCCCCCGAGGCCGGCCACCAGGCCATCGATTTCTTGGAATTGCGCGCCCCGAACCGGGCGCCGACAGCGCAAGTGTGCCCGAAGTAGGCGTTGCCGAGCAAAGAAATCGTCCTTTGAGGAAGAGGAATGGGAAAATATGAAATGTGGGACGCGGCGATTAGCCCCGGCGGTCGACGAGGACGAAGCGGCCCTTGCCACCCCATTCCTCAGATGTCTCGTGCGGGTGATCCGTTCGGAGGAAGCCTACTGCTTATGGGAAGGCAGATCGGACGCCGCGCTGCTGGCGGACTTCATCGTCACCAAAAAAAAGTTCCGTGCGATTCCTGGCATGGGCTATCCCGATCCGTACGTGCTGTGGAGGATCGACATGTTTTACACCGCCGTCGGGCTTGCGATCGCGGAGCGTTTCCGCCCGGTTACATCGCCAATCATGGAGAGGAGAACCGTAAGGCCTCCGGACGCGTGCGCTTCGGGACCAGGTGTTTGTTCGTTCTCTCCTGACGTCGATCGGTTCGGCTTCGAGACTTTCCGGCAACTCGCGGAAGCCGGTAGCAAACTGGTCGACGATGCGACCGCAGAGATTGAACCCTGTGCCGGCGCGGCGGCGACGGCGTGATGAAAACCGGAGACGGATTAATGTCAGATCTCGAGAAGTTGCGGAAGAAGGTCCGCAGGCTGCAGTCGCGTGCGGGAACTGCGAAGATGGAGTTGCACGATCTTGCCGAGGACCTGCCGGTCAACTGGACTGAGATCAACGCTGTTGCCGCAAAAACGTTCGCCGTTTTTGCCGAGTGGGACGCTGCCAAGAGGGACCTCGCTGCGTGGGAGAATGCGCGATGACGAACGCTTTCGTCACCCGCGACGGATCCACCTGGATGCCGCAGTATCTCACCGCTATCGACGGCACGACCTGCATCGGCTGCGGCCGCTGCTTCAAGGTCTGCTCGCGCGAGGTCATGCACCTTTACGGCGTCGATGACGCGGGTGAAATCCTCGGCCGCTGCGACGGCGAAGACGACGATTTCGATGGCGAGCTCAATCGCATGATCATGGTCGTCGACCATGCTGGCCGCTGTGTCGGCTGCGGAGCCTGCGCGCGCGTCTGCCCGAAGAACTGCCAGACACATGTTGCGGCCGACAAGATCACTGCGTGACATGGCCGACAAACCAGGAGAACTGCGTTGCCCTATAGAACCTTCTGTCTCGTCCTGTGGCTGGTGCTGTGTGCCGTCGCTTCGACTGTCTACGTCGCTTCGCATTCCATCCGCGCAGTGGTGGTCACGACACTTGCTTGTTCGTTGCTCCTTCAGCTGACCTATTTCGCAAGCGTGCTCTTTCTGGTCTGGCGATCCGGCTGCGCTAGCAGGGCCTGCAAGAAGGGAGCATATCGGTCGTTGGGAGAAAATCGGATGGTGCCGAACGATAATGAGGTGGCCGATGGGACCTCAGACATGCCTCAGCGTCTTGCAATTGGCCGCATGTCGCGACTTCGTTGAGGCACGGTGGCAAGACATAACATTTCCGTCATTCCAGTCCCCGCAGAATGCAACTCTTCAGTTCGATCTGCAGTGGGAGTCGATCGCAGCAGGTCGCATGGCGACCACTTGATTCATTGGCTTATGAGACGCTGGATATAATGATCGGCCTTTCTTGAACATCGGACAACGACGCGTGGCGCAACAGCAAACACGCCTCTTAGCCGACCCCGCAAGCTATAGGTCCTTGCCGGAGAGAACATGCTTCATAAGTTCGAGCGCTACCCGCTCACCTTTGGACCGACGCCCATCGAGAAACTCGACCGCCTTGGCAGGCATCTGGGCGGAAAGGTGGAAATCTACGCTAAACGTGAGGACTGCAACTCCGGACTTGCATTTGGCGGAAACAAGCTGCGCAAGCTCGAATACATCATCCCCGACGCCATCGCCTCAGATGCCGATACCCTTGTTTCCATCGGCGGCGTGCAATCCAACCACACGCGCATCGTGGCCGCGGTCGCGGCCAGGATTGGCATGAAATGCCACCTGGTTCAGGAGAGCTGGGTCCCACATGAGGATGCCGTTTATGACCGTGTCGGCAACATTCTTCTGAGCCGCATCATGGGAGCAGAGGTGCACCTGGTCGACGAGGGCTTTGACATCGGGATTCGCCGCAGCTGGGAAAAGGCGCTCTATGAGGTCAAGGCAAGGGGCGGCAGACCCTATGCAATACCAGCTGGCGCGTCCGTTCACCCATATGGCGGTCTCGGCTACGTCGGGTTCGCGGAAGAGGTGCGCGCTCAGGAGAATCAGCTTGGGTTTGCATTTGACTTTATCGTGGTTTGCACCGTCACGGGCTCGACACATGCCGGCATGCTCGTCGGATTTGCCAATGATGGTCGACATCGCAACGTCATCGGTATCGATGCCTCTGCCACTCCAGCGCAAACCAAGGCGCAAGTGCTGGCAATTGCCGAACATACAGCGGAGCTCGTCGATCTCAAAATGGGACTGGTCGAGGAAGATGTGGTGTTGCTCGAGGAGTACGCTCACCCCTGTTACGGCATTCCCTCATCGCAAACCAAGGATGCTATTCGTCTGTGCGCGCGGCTCGAGGGTATAATTACCGATCCCGTTTACGAGGGCAAATCGATGCAAGGGATGATCGACCTCGTCCAGAAAGGCTTTTTTGCCGAAGGGTCGAGAGTCCTTTTCGCGCATCTCGGCGGTGCGCCGGCGATCAACGGCTACAGCTACAGCTTTCGCAACGGCTGACCCATACGGACCGCGTCAGAAATTGACCCGGCTGGGCGTTAGACCAGGCCCGATTGGTGTTGACCGCACTTCCAGGCCGTTCTTTTTCTGCGATGGATCATGTCATGGCAGGGATGCTGGGAAATATAGGCTTGAGCAGCCGTTTATCCAAGGAATGCACGCAAGATTTTGCGCTGACGCTCGGCGCGGCGAAATGATCGACTCAAAAAAATCAGACGTATGCAATCAATGTTGCGTAGCTAACCGCCTGCCATGAACGCTTCGACGTGTTAGCCTTTTTTTGTTGTAGTCTGACCCGCGAAGCGGCCTTCATACCCACGAACCGGCGTGCCCAGAGTTTGCTCAAAAATCAGCTGGCAAATTTTCATCCCAGTCCGCAGTTTGACCAGCACTTTATTGTGATTGACCATTTCGAGCCGGATCTGGCCGGCGAAGCCTGCATGGATGGTCGGGGCGGTTAGATGAATTCCGATCCCTAATCTTGCAAGAGAGCTTTTCCCCTCAACGCGAGCAGCTATCCGAGACTGGAACTTCAATTCCACGAACTCGCGCGTCCAAGCCAGGATCATGTGGTGGGCGGGAATTCAAACCCGTGCTCTTCATCGATATCGACGGGCGTAGTGATTTCCGCCATTACCTCTTCGTGATTGTATCCCTTCTGCGAAGGATCAATAGAGAGGTTAATGCCTGTCTTCTGGTCTTTGAAAAGGGTCAGACGTCGATCAAGGGTTAGATCGAGGCCGGTCGAGCTGTAGAAGGAGATATCAGGGGCGGGATCTATAATGATCGCTTCGTTTTGCAAAGCGATCTGGATTTCATGTTAGTCAGTATCGCCCTGTCAAACGCCATCCGGAACTGCCCCCTTTGCGTCATGAAGAACTGCCCCCACCATCGGGTTCATGATGTCGGTTGAAGGTTGGTTCCGCCGGTGACGGGCCGGAGGGAGGCGGAGCCGACCGGAGGCCTGTCACCGGCGGGCGGCCTG
>NZ_JBWLUW010000036.1:0-14170 GCF_057784245.1 Mesorhizobium sp. CNPSo 4671
TCTTCGGCCCGCCCCTCTCCGGTTTGTCGTCGCCTGGCCAAATCATCCCTCCCCCGCGGCGACGGACGAGCGCGCCGTCGCCGATTCTGCGTGCTGGCCTAGTATCGCCTATTGATCTACCAATCGATAGGAACAATGTAGAGTTGGTGGCCGGCCCCCTGCTGGCCGCCCTCCATGGCACTTTCGAGGCGATCCGCGATGCTCCGACAAATCTCCGAAGACGTCCGCGTCAATTTGAAGGACCGGTTGCGGGAAGTCCGCGACATCATCCGGCAAAGCCGTCATGACGGCACCGGTGACGCCAGCGTGTTGCGCGAAGCGACCAGCCATCTGCCGCCGTTTCCGGGCAAGGGCATCGAAGGCCTGCTCAGCCATGCCGCCAGCGCCGTCGACGAAGCGCTGTCGATCGCTGAATCCTTTGTCCCGCACGAGCGTCCGATCAAGGTGGACGGCACGACCGTGAAAGGCCTCGGCACCTATTTCCCGGCCGGAAACGAAGACCAGCAGTTGAGCGCCGAGCGCCTGTTCCGGCGCGACATGTACTATCTGACGAAGGCGGTTCTGGCCGAGTTGAAGATCGACAATGCCCGCATTCATGAGGCCGATTTCGCCGCCACGCATGCCACGATGCGCAAGCGCCATGGCGATCTGCTGGCCGCCTTGACCGCACCGGGTATCGGACTGCAGGCAATCGCGGCCACCTGCGCGGCGCTGCTGGTCGAGTTGCTCAACCAGCGTCCGATCCGCTTTGCTGAAACCGCGCCGGAAACGGCCGTGGTTGATGGCCGGGCGCTCGACACAAGCTGCCTGGCGCCGGTTGTTCTGGCCTGCGGGCTGGCGACAACCGGCCGCGACGGCGCGCCGGAGCCGGACATGCTGGAGATCGCGATCCTGGCTGCCGATATCCGCCACGACCGCATTGCGCAGGCCTGCGCCAAGGCAAGCCCGGTCGATGAACTGACACCAGTCTTTGCCACCTTGCTTGCGCATTTGCCGTAAGCTCCAGCGGCTGTTGCGGATCTAGCCCCCCGCAGCCATGGCTGTAATCGTCTTCTTGGCGCGCTGGATCGAGGCCGGGCTCATCGAAAGCTCGGTCAGGCCCATCTCGATGAAGGCCGGGATGAGATCCGGGCGCCCGGCCGCCTCGCCGCACATGCCGACCATGATACCGGCGGCGACGCCGGCTTTGGCCGTCAGCCCGATCGCCATCATGACGGCCGGATTGGTGACGTCGTTGAGCTTCGCGACTGTCGGATTGAGCCGATCAGCGGCCATGATGTACTGGGTCAGGTCATTGGTGCCGATCGAAAAGAATGCCACCTCCTTGGCCAGCGCCGGAGCAATCAGCACCGCGGCCGGGGTTTCGATCATCACGCCGAGATCGAACCTCGAATAAGGCACGCCTTCTGCCTTCAGTTCGGCGGCGCATTCATCGACCAGTGCGCGGGTGCGCGTGACTTCGGAAATATCCGACACCATCGGCAGCATCACCTTGATGTTGCCATGCACGGCCGCCCGCAGCAGCGCCCTGAGCTGGCGCTTGAAGATATCGGGCCGGTCGAGGCACATGCGGATGCCGCGCCAACCGAGGAAGGGGTTCTCCTCGTCGGGAAACTCGATGCCGGCGATCGGCTTGTCGCCGCCGATGTCGAGCGTGCGCACGATGACCGGATAGGGCGCGAAGGCCTTGGCCAGCGCCGCATAGGTCTCGGCCTGCATGTCCTCCGAGGGAAGGTGCATGTGGCGCATGAACAGGAGTTCGGTGCGAAACAGGCCGACGCCCATGGCGCCCGCTTCCTGCGCCGCCTCGATTTCCTCCAGCGAGCCGATATTGGCCGCGACGTCGATCACCTTGCCGTCGGCGCGTTTCGGCGTCACCGTCTTGAAGGCGGTCAAGCCGGCGCGCTCCTTCGCCGCCGCCTCGACGCGGCCGGCGTATTCGGCGCGCGTCGCCGCGTCCGGGTCGAGGATCACATGACCGGTATTGCCGTCGAGCGCCACGTCGCGCGCGGTGCGCAAGGCATTGACCTGGTCGCCAAGGCCCAACACCGCCGGAATGCCGTGCGAGCGGGCGATGATGGCGATATGCGAGGTGGCGCCGCCATGGCCGCAAATGACGCCGCCGATGCGTTTCAGCGGCGCCCGCGCCAGGTCCCAGGCGCCGATGTCGTCGGCGATCAGAATGGCGCCTTCCGGGATGCTTTCGAGACTGACATCGTCCTGACCGAGCAGCACCAGGCAGATCTGCCGCCCGACCGCATGGACATCGTCCGCCCGTGCATTGAGGTAATGATCGTCGACGGCGCTGAAATCGGCGGCGATGGTGGCGGCTGCGGTGATGACGGCCGAGACCGCATCGTTGCCGCCCTGGATCGCTTTCTCGGCCTCGCCGGTCAGGCTGTCGTCAGCAGCGATATCCCTGAGTGCCGCGACGATGCCGCGGTCGCCTGCCGACAGGCTGTCTTGCGCCAGGGCTCGATCCATGCGCGCCTGGACGGCGGCGACGGCGGCGCGGAACCTGTCGATCTCGCCGGCGATCTCGTCAGCCTGCAGCAGGCGGCCTTGTGCGGCGATCTCGGGCGGGAAATGCGCGAAGGCCGGCCCGATCGCGACACCCTCGCTTGCCGCGACACCGCGCAAGCCGTTCGCTTCGCCTGCTACAGCCGGCATGGATTGGGGCGCTGGTGCGGATGCCGGCTGGCCGGCATCATTGGCCGGGCTCTGCGGCTCGGCTTCGTCGTCGAGACCCGCCTTGGGATTCTCAAGATAGCCGATCAGCGCTTCGATCGCCTCGATAGCGTCGGCGCCGTTGGCGCGCACGGTGACTTCCTGGTTTTCCTTGACCGCCAGCAGCATCAGCTTGACGGAACTCTTGGCGCTGACCGCCTTGCCGTCCTTGACCAGTTCGACATCGGATTCGAAACCCTTGGCGAGCTTGACGAAGCGCGTGGCGGGACGAGCGTGCAAACCTTCACGCACTCTGACGATGGTCGAGCGTTCCATGGCAAATACTCTGCTTTTTTAAGCGCCAAAACCAGACGGGCAGCGGCGCGAATGCTTTCAGGCGGCGATGGTGATGATCGCATCCGTCTTCAGGGCGGCCACGAGCGCCTGGGTATCGACCTGCGATGCACAGATCTCGCCCGGCCTCTCGGCCTCGGTGGCGCCGTTGAACGAGATGACGACGTGGCCCATCTCGAGCACCTTGCTCCACGCGCTGGAGCCGACGGCGGTTATAACAGCGGAAACCGGACCAAGGGTGATCGACGCGCCCTTTTGAGGCGCGCCGTCGCTGGGTCCGAGCTCCGTCTTGTGGAGCACCGAAACCTCGGCAAGCTCCGGCGGCGAGCCATCCGCAAACAGGATGACCACGCCCCCTTCGGCAAGATCCGCCACTTCGGGCCCGATGGCAGTGACCCGTGTTCTCAGCAGAACCGTCATATGGCGAACCTCATTTTCAACTTTCCTTAGAGCGGCTCACCGTTTTCACGGAACCGGCGAACCGCTCTATCTCTTTGTTTTGACGCAATTCCGGACGGAAAACCGCTTACACTTTTCCTGGAATTGCTTTTAGAACACGATCAGGCTGACGACCCAGGCGATCAGCACCGAGACCGGGCCCATGATCTGGCGGCTGATGAGCACCGCCGGGACACCGATTTCGATCGTCTTCGGCTTGGCTTCACCGAGCGCCAGGCCGACGGGAACGAAGTCGCAGCCCACCTGCGTATTGTAGGCAAACAGCGCCGGCAGGGCCATCGCCGGTGAAATCGTGCCGTTGGCGATCTGCGGGCCGATAATGGCCACGCCGATGACCTGCGCGATGACGGCGCCTGGCCCGAGGATGGGAGACAGGAACGGCAGGCCGCAAATGGCCGAGATGATCAGCAGGCCGACGATGTTGTTGGCCAGTGGTCCCATCGGCTGGGCGAGCACGTCGCCGATGCCGGTGTACAGGATCAGGCCGATGAGCATGGTCACGAAGGCCATGAACGGCAGCACGTTGCGCACCACCTGGTCGATCGTGCGGCGGCCGGAATTGAAGAAGATGCCGACCACCCGGCCCATGACGCGGCCGATCGAGCTGATCAGGCCGATCAGCCCGCCTTCGCTCGGCAGCGGCTGTGGCGCCGCGGCTGCGTTGTTATTGTTTGAACTCATCGATGCTGCTCCCCCCGCAGTAGTAACCGCCTCGGATCCGTCCGCCATTGTGACGTTGGCCGGCTTCACGCCCGAAACGTAGATGTCCTCGGTGATGAACTGGGCGAGCGGCCCAGCCTGGCCGACCGGCGTCAGATTGACGGTCGGGATGCGCTTGCGCGGATAGACGCCGCAGCGCGCGGTGCCGCCGCAGTCGACGACGACAACCGCCATCTCGCCTTCCACCGGCGGTGCCTTGAAGCCGTCGACAGCCGTGGCCCCGGTCATATCCGCGATAAGCTGGGCCACGGGATGAATGCCGCCGCCGGTGACGGAGACGACCTTGTCACGCTGGCTGGTCGGCTCGATGACGAGCGGGCCGCCCCAGCCGGTGTTGCCCCGGGAGATCTTAACGGCTTTGAATGTCTTGGCCATGATGTCCTCCCGCCCTTACAGCTCGACGCCCTGGCGGCGTGCCATGATCATGGTGATGCGCTCGGTCAGCATGCCCTTGAGCAGGATGACGACGAGGCCGACAATGGCGTACCAGATCGCCACCTTGACGTGGTAACCGGCGACGACAACGCCCTTCTTCTCAAGCTCGAGCAGAGCCACAAGAATGCCGCCCCAGACGAAATATTCGCCGGGATTGATGTGCGGAAACAGGCCAAGTGGCGGATGCACGTAGGACACGGCCGCGTCGTAGAAGGCCGGCTTGTGCTTTTCTTCCAGGAACGATCCGAACGTGTAGGCCATCGGATTGGTGAGGAAGAACACCGCCAGCAGCGGCAGCAGCGTGTAGCGGGTCAAGGCAATCCTGCCGGCGCCGCGCGCCAGGCCGTGCACGCGCTCCTCGCCGACCAGTTCGGTGACGGCGTAGAAGGCGGTCATCAGCACCACCAGTGTCGGAATGATGCCGGTGACGAAGCCGGCGAACACTTCGCCGCCCTTCTGGAAGATGCCGATGAAGTACTTGCCGATGGCGGTCAGCCAGCCGAGTTGCTCTTCCTGCTGGACTTCCTTCAGCTTTTCCTTGAACTGATCGACGGTGATCGGTCCGCTGTCTGCTTGCGCCAGGACAACGAGATGGTCGGAAGCATGCTCGACGGCGAGCTTGCCATGCAATGCAGCATCCGAGACCATGGCACCTGCGACATGCAGATTGTGCACGGCCATGTCGGCATGCTGCGCCAACAACGAAAATACAGACATTTCTCCTCCTTATGCCGCCCGCCGGTTATCCCAGTCGGTGCGCGGCGTCCTCTAAGCCCTTGCTACGTTCAAGCCGGCCAGGCCCGGCTTCTTCCCCGGCTCCGACCGTGCTTTGTCGATCTGTTCGATCGCCCGCTTCACGGCCTCGGCCACACCGGGTTCCCCCTCCCCCATGATCGCAGGGTTGGACCGGAGTCGATCGAGGGCAACACCCTCGAATTCTTGATGTCTTTTGAACTTGGTGAAAACGGACCGGCCGCTCATCACCATCAGGCGGCGCACGATCAGGTCGGGCGTCACCACGACGAGCGCGATGGTGCCCTTGGCCAGTCGGCCGCGAAAATTCCCGGCTCCGACGAAGCCGTCCTTGTACTGGTCGGTGACGCCCCGAAAAACATCCGAATAGTGCCGCATCTGCAGCCAGACGCCGAGCGACTGCAGCGCCCACACAATAACCAGCAGAAGCAGTCCCCACTGCCAAATCGCCATTCGGTTCTCCTCCCGAAGCCTCCGTTGAGACGTACCTTGGACTGGCACGAGACAACAGCAAAGTGAGAACATTTGTTTCCGCGAATGTCAATATGTATGATATTGGCCTCTACCACGCCATCCACAGGTCGTCTGCCGATTTCGGCGGCGGCATGGCTGTGCTAGCCTGTCAGCAAACGGGATGCATGCAATGGAACTGCCCTTCAGGGATGAACTGGCCCTAATGCCCGACCTGCGCCACCGCCTGCGGCAGCTGCGTTGGTTCCGCGCCACTTTCCGCGGCAGCGCCAAGGTGGTTTCGGACACGTTCGGCGTGCGTTTCGAGATCGACGAAGCGAAGCTGACAAGGGCTTTTCTCGACTGGGTCGAGATCATGGAAGCGCAGAAGCGCTTCGCCGCGATAGACCGCGCCGACTTCATCGTCTTCGCCGCCGGCCTCGTGCTGCGCGAGCTGATCAAGCAGGCGCCGGCCCGGGAAATCTCCGGCCTCGCCGAGCTCATCGAAACGGATCAGAATGCCGGCACGCTCGAAATCATCCGCTTCTGGCCGGAAGGCTTCCTCTACACCAACTACTGCGTCTCGGTGATTTCGGCGATCTACGAGCAGGAATTCGGCAAGGCGCCCAGCATCGACAAATGTGCCGACGATTTGCGCACCTGGTGGTCCTATCGCGAAAATGTGACCGAGATGCCGGCCTACGCGGTGGCTTTCCTCGACCGCTTCCTCGGCGCGGAGCCGAACTGGATCACACCGGACCGTGCACAGTCCCGACAAGCCATGCAAAGGGCGCTCGGGTCCACGCGCGCAACCGATGCACTCCGCCAGCTTTGACTGCCACTATTTCACGCCCAAAAAGCGCTCGATACATCGTACTATTGAACATTTGACTTTTTGCCGATAGCGATGTGCGAAGTTTGACTTGAGGAGACAAGCGCGTGGCGCGACCAAGGCCTATCATTTTCGATTGCGACGGCGTTCTCGTCGACAGCGAGCCGCTGGCCGCCAGGGCCTATGAGCGCGTCTATGAAAAGCACGGCATGCCGGGTGTTCATGGAGGCATCATCGCCCAATGCGTCGGCATGAAGCAGTCCGACATCATCGTCAGGATCAGGGAATTGACCGGCCACCAGTTTCCGGCGGCGGCAGACGGCGACATCTGGGCCGAGACCAAGGTTCTGTTCACCGAGGAATTGACGCCGACGCCGGGCATCGCCGCATTTCTGGAAACGCTTGAAGGCGGCCGCTGCGTCGCCTCGTCATCCTCGGTCGAGCGCATCAACCACAGCCTTGCCGTCACCGGGCTGGCGCATTTCTTCGGCGAGGCGATCTACAGCTCCTCGATGGTCAAGAACGGCAAGCCGGCGCCCGACATCTTCCTGTTCGCCGCCGCCAGGATGGGCGCCAACCCGGCCGACTGCATCGTCATCGAGGATTCACCCTTCGGCATCCAGGGCGCGGTCGCCGCCGGAATGACGGCGATCGGCTACATCGGTGGCGGCCACACCTATACCGAGCATGCCGCGCGGCTGATGGCGGCCGGCGCCGATTTCGTCTGCGCCGATTGGCAAGACGTTAGCCGGCAATTGGCCGGGCTCGGCGTACCGGCGTAGGCGCTAGAGAGGCCGCGGCCATTCGCTGCGTGGGATCTCAGCGCCGACACGGAAGTCGAGCGACAAGACCCTCGTCGCATCGGTGTCGACCTCGCACCGGAAGCTCAGATGGTACCATGTCGTTGTCGTGCTGAAAGCGACGTCCGGAGCGTAAATTATGTTGCCCCCCTTCAACGGAACTTTCGGCCACTGAATAGGAAAATAGGAGCCTTCCACCAGTTGCTGTTGCAACTCGCTGGCGCAAAGTAGAGAAGCACGCTCATTGCGAGGCACGCCGCCCATCGAAGTCGTGGCCAGCGCATCGCCGGTTGCGCCTTGCGAATAGAGCCTGCGAACACGCGGAAGGCCCGAACCGTTCCGCGATGCAGACTTCGAGACCTTTGAAGGGCTGGACTTAGGCGCATTTGCCGGTTTGGGCTTTGGCGCCTCGGCCGATGTGGGAAGCTCGATCTCGCCGTCGCCGCCATCAGCAGCCAAAGGCGCTGGTGCCGTGCCCTGCTGCTTGCTTACGTCGAGCGCCGCCTGGTTCTCCGCATCCTGTGTCTGCTTGGCGTCCGTCGTCGCCCGCTGCTCGGCGTCTGGCGGCGTGGCAGGCGGGTTTTCCGCAAGATTCGGCACGACAGGCGGCTTTGAACCGTCATCCTTGGCCGGCGCCGGCGAACTGTCCTGGGCGCTGGCCCCATCCAGAGATTTCCTCGGGCCGGTATCCTTGTCGCCGAACTGAAAAACCGGCTTCAGGACCTCGACTGGCGGTGGCTTCTGCGTCTGCTTTTCCGACGGAGGTGGTTTTTCAACTTTCTGCTCAGGCGGCTTTTCTACTTTCGGTTCCGGTGGCTTTGGCGGAGGCACGGGAGCAAGTTTCGGCTTCGGCTGATCGGGCGGAGGTACGAGCGCGACATTGACCGGCTGCTCCTCCTGCGGCTGTTGGGGAGGAATCGGCAGGCCATATATCAGGAGCGCGGCGACAAGCACGTGCAGGATCAGCGATGCGGGAATGCCCCACAGCAGATACCGACGCCGTTCTCCCGTCTCGTCCTTCATCCCGCCCGATGTGGAATGAAATAGCGGCGGCTTCAAGCACAGGCGTTGGATTTGCGCAAACAAGCCGCTGACAGCTTGGTGATCTGGATCACCACACCCAGGGCTGCGCGACCAAGGCGCTGGGCGACTCATGGCGCCGTGCCGGCCTAATTCAGCGGATACTTAGTGAATCCACGGCTGGCCCATTCGCCGGGCGGGATCAATGACCCAACACGGAAATTGAAGGACAGGACCCTCGTCGCATCGGCGTCGACCTCGCACCGGAAGTTCAGATTGTACCATTGGGTTCTTGTGCTGAAGGCGGCCTGCGGAGGGTTAAGAACGTTGCCCAGCTTCAGCGGAATGGTCGGCACCCATTTGGGTGTATAATCGGCACCTTGCAATTCTTGGTCCAGAACGTTGCCGCACAGGTTGGCAACGCGCTGATCGCGCGGCACGTTGTCCATGGAGCTTGTGGCGAACGCATCGCCGGTTGCTCCCTGCGAGTAAAGCTTCCTGACGCCCGGAAGGCCGGAATAGATCGGCGATCCCGCAACCTCGTTGTTGGTGGGACTTGACCTTCCTGCCTTCCCGCGCGGGGCTTTGAAGGCCCCTGCGGATTTGAACTTCATCGGCTTTGCAGGTTTAGGCTTTGCCTTTTCGGCAGGGGGTGGCGGTGCAGGCTTGCCGCCGGCCTCGGCAGCCAATGGCTTTGGCACCGCTTGCATCTCGTCGGTTTGCGGCGCCGCTTCCTGTTTTTCCGGCTGCTGTTTGTCAGTATCCTCAGTCGCCTGCTTCTCCTCGCTTTGCGCGGGTTTTTCGTCCGGCGCGGCGGTTGCCGGCTTCTCGTCAGGTTTGCTGGGCTCTGTCTGCTGCTGTGGCGTTGCAGTCGGAACGGACTGGCTCGGCGCCGGCTTCGGTTCGACCCGCGGCTTGGTAGCCTGCTTGGCCGGCGACGGCGCATTGGCTTGAGCACTGCCACCGTCGAGAGATTTCTCGGGCCCGGTATCCTTCTCGCCATATTGGAAAACGGGCTTCAGAACGGGAATGTTCACCGGCTTAGGTGGCTGCTCGGGCGGCTTTTCAACCTTCTGTTCTGGTGGCTTTTCGGCTTCCTTTGGCGGCGGCGGAGGAACAGGTTTCGGCTTTGGCTGATCGGGTGGAGGCACGATCTCGACATTGACCGGCTGCTCCTCCTGCGGCTGCTGGGGAGGCGTGGGTATACCGTATAACAGGAGAGCCACGACAAGCACGTGCAGGATCAGCGATGCGGGGATGCCCCACAACAGATTCCGACGCCGTTCTCCTGTCTCGCCCTTCATCCCCACCGATGTGGAATGAAATAACGGCGGCTTCAAGCATAGGCACGGGATTGGCACGGTTTAGCCGCTGACACCTTGGTGATCGGACCACCAAACAGGGCCGTGTTCATGGCGCGCAACTCAAAGCGGCCAAGCAGATCGAGCATCATCACACGGCTGTCGCTGCGGCCGGGATCAGCCACCCGGACTGTATCCGCAGTCGTGCCTGGGCCCCCCTCTCCAGCAAGACGGGGTCAGGCTGCTCGAAATGCAAGGTGAGATCGGGGCCGGCGGCTGGCGTGAATTCGATTCGCGCCGCACCGCCCTGATAGATCACCCGCTTGACGAGGCCATCGAGGCCCACACCATCCGGCGACACATCGAGGTCGGCCGACCGGCAACAGATCTTCGCGCCCGCGCGCGGCCGGTCGCCAAGGCGGCATCGGACCACCAGCTCGGTTCCGAGAACCCTCACTTTGCAATGGCCGCCTTCTTCTCCCGTCAAGACATCGGCTGGCAGCAGCACGCCCTGCGAGATGAAGGACGCCACCATCTCATTTGCCGGCTCATGATAGAGTTCGCGCGGCGTCGCCAGCTGCGCCAGGCGGCCATGGTCCATCACCGCGATGCGGTCGGCCAGCGCCATCGCCTCGGCCTGATCATGGGTGATGTAGACGATGGTCGTGCCGGTGCGCTTGTGGAAGGCCGCGAACTCGTCCTCCATCGAGGCCCTGAGATGCACGTCGAGATTGGCGAGCGGCTCGTCGAACAGCACAAGCGACGGCGCGGCGACAAGGCAACGCGCCAGCGCGACGCGTTGGCGCTGGCCGCCGGAAAGATTGGCCGGCCTGCGCTCGCCCAGCCCCTGCAGATTGACCAAGGCAAGCGCATCCTCGACCTTCCGGCGCGCGACCGCCTTGTCGAGCTTGGCCACCTTCAGCGAATAGCCGATATTCTCGGCCACCGTCATATGCGGCCACAGCGCATAGTTCTGGAAGACGATGCCGACGCGCCGCTTTTCCGGCGCGACGCTGCCGCCGCTGTTCGACATGACCTCGCTGCCGATGCGGATTTCGCCTGACGTGACTTTATCGAAGCCGGCAATGAGCCTGAGCAACGTCGTCTTGCCGCAGCCGGAAGGTCCGAGCACCGCCAGGAACTCGCCGTCGGCGACGTCGATCGAGACGTCCTTGACCGCATCGAAGTCGGCGAAGCTCTTGGTCACATGGTCCAGGGTCAGTCGCGCCACGGCAGCACTCCACTGGGAAGGTAGGGGGCAAGCAGATTGGTCACCAGCATCAGCGCGAAGGTGACCGTAACCGTGATGACCGACATCGCCGCCGCGTAGTTGGAATCGCCGCCCTGCTCGAAGGAAAACATGACCACGCCAATGGTTTCCGAGCCCGAAGACCACAACAGCGCCGAGACAGTGAGTTCGCTGAGCGCCGTCATGAAGATCAGCAGGCCACCAGCGATCGCCGCCGGCGCAACCAGTGGAAAGATGATGGTGCGCATGCGCGTGAACAGACCGGCGCCCGCCACTTGGGCTGCTTCCTCCAGCGTCCGGTCGATCTGGTGATAACCGCTGATGGTCGGCCGCAGCGCCAGCACCAGGAAGCGGGTGAGGTAGGCGTAGAGGATGATCCAGACCGTGTTGTAGAGCTGGATGCCGGTCAACGGGATCGGCCGCAGGAACAAGAGCAGCGAGGCGATCGCCAGCACCACGCCCGGCAAGGCATAGGGCAGTTCGACCGACAGATTGAGCAACCGCACCCAGCGCTGCTTGCCCCAGGCGATGAGATAGCCAACGGGCACGGCGACGACGACCGCGAAGAAGGCGGTGGCGATCGACAGCCCGAAACTGTTGAAGAAGGCGCGGTTGGCGGCATCGTGCTCGAACAGCACGAAGCGGTAATTATCGAGCGTCGCCGTCTTTGCGGTGAGCGCGATGCCATAGCCGGGTACAAGCGATGTCAGCACCAGCCCGAACAGCGGCAGGAATAGCACTAGGATGATCAGAAGCCACATGGCGGCCTGGACGACAGGCCGCCAGCGGCCGAGCTCATAGGGTTCAGCCGGCAGCGATGTCGAAGAGATGCGGTAGTCGCGGCGGCGACTCATCACTTCCTGGGCAAGGATGCCGGCCATGGCGATGACGCCGATCAGCACCGACAGGAACGCGGTCTCGCCGAGCACGGCCGGACCGCCGCCGGCCAGCTTCTGATAGATGAGCGTCGGCAGCACCAGATAGTTGGCGGGGTGCCGAGAAAGGCCGGAATGCCGAAATTGCCGACACAGGAGACGAAAGCCAGTGCGGCCGCCGCCATGATCGAGGGCGTCATCAAGGGCAGAACGATGGTGACCAGCACGGTGAACCAGCCGGCACCGCCGGCGCGCGCGGCCTCGACCAGTTCGCGCGGCAGCTTGCGCAGCCCGGCCCGCACCAGCAGGAAGACCAGCGGGCCATATTGCACGCCGAGCAGCAGGATGATGCCCGAGGTCGAATAGAGCGGGTTCTTCGTGCCGAGCGGCGGTGCCGCGCCAAACAGCTTGAGGAAAGGGCTTGCCGGACCGAACAATTGCAGCCAGGCCAGCGCCGTAACCTGCGGCGCGATCATCAGCGGCATGACGTAGCACAGCACCAAAGCGCTGCGGCCGCGTATGTCGGTCAGCGAGACCAGCACCGCCACCAGCGTTCCCGACAGCACGGCAAGCAAGGTGCCGCCAATGCCGACGACCAGCGTATGCCATGTCGCGATCCACGTCGCCGGGCTTCTCAAGCCCGCCTCCACGGCCATGGTCGACAGCGTGCCGCCGGGTGCCACGATCTCCTTGATGAGGCGCAGCATGGGCAGCAGCGAAAGCAGCACAATGACGACGGCTACCGCCGCCGTCAGGGCCATTTCCTGGCTCCGGCTTTCCCTGATGCGTGTCGGCATGATTGCGCGTCCTGGGATCGGTGCGGTCGGGATGCCGATCGGCATCCCGCCGCAATTGCCGGCTCAACCGCCGAACAGTTCCTGGAACTTCGCCTTGTCGGCGTCGGTCTTGGCGACGATCGCCTTGGTGTCGAACGGCATCACCTTGACCTTGACGCCTTCCGGCAGCCAGTCGGGGCGGCCGATCGAGGTGCGCGCCGGCAGATAGCCCATGGACAGCGCCAGCTTCTGGCCTTCATCGGACAGAATGAAATCGACGAACTTCTTGGCGCCGTCGACATTTCTAGCGGTCTTCATGATGGCGACGGGTTCTGTCACGGCGGGCACGCCCTCGCTCGGGAACACGAACTCGACAGGCGAGCCTTTCTTCTTGGCGTTCATCGCCATGAAGTCGACGAGGATGCCATAGGGCTTCTCGCCCGATGCCACCGACTTCAGCACCGCGCCGTTGCCGCGCACGCTGACGGTGTTGTTGGTCTTCAGCCTCTGGAAGAAATCCCAGCCATAGTTGGTATCGCCGGCAAAACCGGAAAGCAGATAGGCGGCGGCACCCGAATAGAGCGGGCTCGGCATGACCAGGCCATCGGCATAGGCGGGCTTGGCCAGATCGGCCCAATGCTCAGGCTTTTGCGTGGCCGCGGTGTTGTAGACGATGCCGGTGGTGATCAGCTTGCTGCCGAAATAGGTCTTGCCGGCGTCATAGGCATCCGCCTCGATGCCCTCGAGCTTGGCTTCGGGATAGGGCAGCAGCCGGTCGTCCTTCTTCAACAGCTCCATCGAGACCGCATCGGCGATCAAGAGCACGTCGGGCTGCGGGCTGCCCGCAGCGAACTCGGCCGCCATCTTGGTCAGGATGTCGCTGGTTCCGGAGCGATAGATGGTCACATCGATGCCGGGCTGCGCCTTCTTGAAGGCGTCCACGGTCTTGGCCGCATCAGCTTCCGGCTGCGATGTGTAGAGCGTCAGAGTTTCGGCGTTTGCCACGTCGGCAAACAAAGTTGCCGCGAGCGCCAGCTGGCTGGCCAGCAGCTTGATGAGTAGCGTCTTCATGAGACCTCCTGTCTTGTCCGTGCATGAGCGGTCCGGTGTTGTGGCCGGTTCCCGTCCCCTCCCTGCACGGCGCGTATGACTGGTGGATGACAGCGCACATGCGCGATCAGATCAAGCGACAGCCTGGCATGAAATGCTCTCGCGGCACGACAAGAGGGGCCTGCGGAAGTGACCTTCCGCAAGCCTCATGACCATTGTGGCCGCTGGCGCAACTGGCGCCCGGAACTATGCTTTCCCGACCCGTCAAAGACGCCTTGATCTAGACCAGCATGCCCATCGGGTTCTCGATGAGCCGCTTGAAGGCGACCAGCAGTTCGGCGCCGAGCGCTCCGTCGACGGCGCGATGGTCGGTCGACAAGGTCACCGACATGACAGTCGCGATTTTGATCTCGCCATTCTTGACCACCG
>NZ_JBWLUW010000037.1:0-12829 GCF_057784245.1 Mesorhizobium sp. CNPSo 4671
TCGCGGCTGTTGCTGGACCTCAATCCCTTCTACCACTTCATCAGCGTCGTGCGCGACCCGCTGCTGGGCGAACTCCCGTCCGCGACGGGCTGGATGGCCTGCATCGTGTTTGCGATCGTTGGCTGGACGGTCGCCCTGTTGCTGTTCGGCCGTTATCGTCACCGCATCCCCTATTGGTTATGATCCCTGCTATGGCTTCCATCATATTGGCCGGCGTCTCGGTCGAATTCCCGGTCTTCAACGCGGCAAGCCGCTCTCTCAAGAACAGGGTGCTGAGCGTCGCCACGGGCGGCGCGATCGACCGTCGGGTCGATGGCCATGTCATCGTGCGCGGACTGGAGGATGTGAGTTTTTCGGTGAACGAGGGGGACCGGATCGGCCTCGTCGGCCACAACGGCTCCGGCAAGACGACACTGCTGCGCGTGCTGTCGGGCATCTACAGGCCGACGAGCGGGTCGGCGGAAATCCACGGCGAATGCGTATCGCTTATCAACATCTCCCTGGGCATCGACCCGGAAGCGACGGGGCGCGAGAACATCAGGCTGCGGGCGGCGATGATGGGCATGCGGCCGAACGAATTGCGCGAGCAATTCGATGACATCGCCGAGTTCACCGGACTGGGCGATTTTCTGGACATGCCGTTCCGGACCTATTCGTCGGGCATGCAGCTGCGCCTGGCGTTCTCGACATCGACGGCGATCCGGCCGGAAATCCTGGTCATGGACGAATGGCTTTCGACCGGTGACGAGGACTTCAAGCACAAGGCCGACAGGCGGCTGCGCGAGATCGTCGAGACGACCAAGATACTCGTGCTTGCCAGCCACTCACGCGAGCTGCTGCAAAAGAACTGCAACCGCATCCTGTGGATGGAACACGGCCGTGTGCGCATGGACGGTCCCACCAATGAGGTTCTGATGGCCTATTTCGGTTGATAGTTTTTCGAATGGAGGTAGAACGATCTCCATTAAGGTAGACAATAACAATCAATAGTCATGCGTTCATTGGAACTCGTACGAATCTGATGAAATGTACAGACAAATAATGAAAATCGAGGCAATGCCTGCACGGGATGCATCCGCCGTTGCCGCCGTCTCGAGTTCACTGCAGGAAACCTGCGTCGATCCGAATCCGGGCCGTGCGATGATGCATCCCATAGCCTCGGACCGCACTCGTGGTTAGCAACGAGCAAAGCTGGTGGCACGGCAAAAAGGCTGCATTGATCGTTGCCCATCCGGGGCATGAATTGCGGGTCCATCACTGGATGGAAACCAGCAAGCCTCTGGTCCTGGTGCTGACAGATGGCTCGGGTCATCTCGATGCCGGCCGGCTCGACCGCACGGCCGAAGTCCTGGCCGGCGCCGGCGCGCGTCCCGCTGCAATGTTCTTCGGCAGGATGGCGGATCGCGATCTCTACCGGGCCATTCTGGCCGGCAAAGTGGAGACATTCAGGGCGCTGGTTGACGAAATAACCACGATTCTCGCCAGCGAGGCGATCGACTATGTCGCCGCCGACGCGGTTGAAGGGTTCAATCCGGGGCATGACGTCTGCCGGCTGCTCGTCAATGCGGCGCTGGCGCGGCTGCACGACCGAGATGGTCGCGATCTGCCCAATCTCGAATTTCCGCTCGATGCGGTCGCATTGAGGCGCCAAACCGCAACACGAGGGGGAATAGAGCTTCGTCTCGACGCCGGGGCATTCGACCGCAAGCTCAGGGCCGTCGACAATTATCCGGAATTGACCGAGGAGGCCGACCGCCTGCGCGCGGCGCACGGCCTTACCAGCTTCAGTGTGGAATGCCTCACACCGGTCGACTACCATCTGGACATTTCAGAATGTTCCGAGCAGCCGCCAGCCTATGAGCATTGGGGCACGGAGCGCGTGAAAAGCGGCTACTACAAGACGGTGCTTCGCTTCAAGGAACACGTCGAGCCGCTGGCCAGGCAACTGGTGACTTGAATCCCGGATGAGCATCCTGGCCGAAGGTCAGGACCTCATTCGCCAAGCTCTATCAGGCACAGCCCCAGTCCAAGCCGCCGTCGATCGCCCGACAGACCCACCTGCAGTGGACTTGCCGGATTCTCAATCCGCAGGCCAACAGTGAGGCTCCGGTTCAGCGCAGCTTCGGATGGTAAGGCTACCTGCCAGTCTTGCTGACGGAAAAGCGGCGCACCAGGAGCGGTCGGCCCGAACACCCGTCGTTCAATCCACATTCCGTTGATGAAAAGCTCAGCGACGACTTCCGGGTGGTTCTCATGAAGAAAAGGCACCAGACCCAGTCTCAACGAGGTTGGCGCAGCCGTGGAGGAGATTTTGAATTCGACTGTCGCCAGGTCGCCGTCAGTCCAAACTCCCCAGTGTTCAACCGCGGAGAACCCCGTCAGGCGCACAAATCTCTCGGGGCCGTCGGCCTCGGCGCATGATACCACTTTGTTCGCCTCGACCGGTTCCAGCCCGGCCTGCTCCCGCTCGGTTGGCTCCGGCTCGGCCTGCTCCAACTCGGCCTGCGCCAGTTCGGCCAGTTCCAACTCTGCCTGTTCCAACTCGGCCTGCACGCGAGCCAGTTGGGCCAGCAGATCCTCACGCTCCGCCATCCACGGCCATATCGGTCCAGGCTTCGGCAGCCAGGTTTGCATATGACGCGCCAGCGAAAGGTTCAATTCGTGCTTGTCCGCAGGTGCGGCGCGGTGTTGGCTGATTGCGTCGCCATAAAGCGACAGGCAAGCGTTCAACCATTTTGACATGCTTGCCTCTTGGCGGGTTCTCTTCGAGATTTCCGCTGCGTCGACCATATCGTAGCGGTCGATCTCGGCTGCGATTGCCTCGGGCGACAGGCGCTGTTGCAGCACCCGCAGTCCAAAGTTGCGCCGCCGCCATCCATCCCAAGTGTCGGAACGAGCCATTCCGGCAAGGCCGCGGCCGTCGCAAACGATGACAGCGCGACCGCATGCCATGGCTTCAAGAGCACTTAGCGCCGACGCGAAGACAAGGTCGTATTGCAGCAGCAGGGTTTCGGGTTCGCTGACAATGCTGCCGATGGAGGCTCCTATCACGTCCAGCTCGATGCCGCGCTCCGCGCAGGCGGCGCGCACCGCTTGCAAATGCTGCGTGTTCTTGGCGAACGCCAGGGCTCGGCGTGGACGCTCCGGCAGAGGCGGCCCGGGCACGAAACGGTCGGTGTCGACGGCGTTGAGCAGCGTGACGATACGGTCGGCGGGAATGCCGGCTTCAAACTGCAGCCGTTCGGCAACCGTGTCGTCGACGGCCACGTATCTGCAGACGTTGGCGAGAAGCGGTGGGGCGCTGTGCCAGGCGACGAAATCGTGTGCGAAGTAGAGTGCCGGGGCATTCGGGAAGCGCGCCGCGGCGATCGCGGTAACCTGGGTGTGGTTGCCGTGGATGATGTCGATGTCTGCGGCGATGGTCGAGATGTCGTCGGTGACAGGTATGCCGCGTGCCTGGATCTCTTCCGCGATCGGTCCCAGCCCAGGTGCATAGACGATCGGTCTGTGCCCGGCGCGCATGAGGGCGAAGGCGACCTCCCGGGTGACGATCTCGGTTCCCGAGCGGCCCGTCAGATAAATGTTGGCGATCAGCACCGTCAGCGGCTGTTCGAAGGTCATGGATCGGCAGGCTCCTTACGACGAACTGTCCGCTTAGGCAGTCCACGGCGCACGGCGCCAACTCTATAACTTATCAGCGCTACGGCAGGAAATTGTTGCCCGACCGTGGCGCCGTGCAGATCGCGAATCCGCGCAAGGGAGAAATGTCCTGATCCATTGGCGGGGTTTTTAGCCGATGTCCCGTTTTCAGCAAGCAGTTCGACAATTTTCGGACACGGCAGCATGCGACCACCAAAGCGCAAGGCGGAGCCGACCGCACGGATCGTCAAAGGGGTAGTGCGGACGATGCAACCCCAACAGGTGAATTTGAGATGAAAAATCTGGCCAGATTGATCCGACCAAGGGCGGTGCTGGAGCCATGCGGAGTCACTGCCGTCCATCGCAGCCGTGGCGTGCCGATGGGCGGTCCAACGGGGGCTGCCAGCCTACCTCGGTCGAGAGTTTCCCACTAATGTCAAACGGCCTCAGCTAAGTTAGACAGCGAAGTTTCGGGACCAATGGAGCTTTTTCGATTCGAATGAGATCTGAGGAAAAACCATGGGCGCCGACGCAGCGCCCCCACCGGCAGCGCCCGCTATGATCAGCTACGCCCAAAATTGTGAAGACGTTTTGCTCGAGCGCGTTTTCAAGGATGCCGCGACCGGTTTCTACATCGACATCGGCGCCTATCACCCAACTATAGGATCCGTCACCAAGACCTTCTACGATCGCGGGTGGTCCGGCATAAACGTCGAACCGGGAGCGGTTTTCGACGAGCTGGCGCGGGAACGGCCGCGCGACACAAATGTAAGGGCCGTCGTCACGGATCAGGAGGGTGACGTTGATTTCTTCGAGAATCAATCCGATCCTGGCATGTCCAAAGTGGCCGAAGGGCCGGTCATAGCGGAAGGCGAAGGGGAGATGCTTCGCGTCCGGGCTGTGACGCTGGAAAGTCTCGTCGCCCAGCATGCCATCGGACAAGAGATCAACTTTCTCAAGATCGATGCGGAAGGGTCGGAAGCTGCCATCATTCGAGCGACAGACTGGAGCTTGATTCGACCGCTGGTGCTGGTGATTGAAGCGACTGCCCCATGGTCGAACGAACTCGTCAATCAGAATTGGGAGCCTGTTCTGCTCGCAAACGGTTTCTTGCGTGCGTATTTCGACGGCATCAATGTCTTTTATGTCAGGGCCGAGAGCAAGGAGCTGCTCCGCCACTTCCAGGTGCCGGTAAACGTTCTCGACGGCCATTTGACATTCGAACAATGGTACTCAGGCATGGCAGTGAAGCAACTGACCGCCGAACGCAGTGAGATCATTGCGCAGCGAGATCATTTTTCCGCGGAATGCGAAGCTCAACGCCAAAAGAGCGCGGACATTCAAGAACGATCGGTTGAGCTCACGGCGGCAATTGAACGGGCGGAGGCTGAAAGCCGGCGTCTGACAGTCCACGCAGCGGCTCTGTCCAAACGCCTGGCGCGGGAACAAAAACAGGCGGAGGCCGAGCACAAGCGCCTGACAGCCCAAGCGGCAGCCCTGTCCGCGCAGCTGGAGCAGAAACAGCAGCAGGCGGAGGCCGAGGGCATGCGCCTGACGGCCCACGCGGCAGCCCTGTCCAAGCAACTGGAGCAAGAACGCGAGCGAGCGGGGGAGGACGGCAGGCGCCTGGCGGCCCATATTGCCGCCCTGTCCAGGCAGCTGGAGCAGGAACGTCATTCACCAGCTTCCGCGACCCCTCTTGCCGCGCCTTACGATCGTACCGTCCTTGAGCTTCACGATGAGGGGGGGGCGCGCCCCCTGGGGAGCGTTCTGCCATTGGCGCGGCTTTTGCGCCGGTTTCATCATGCTGTCGGTCGTGATAACGCGACTGATATCACTCCTGCGGAGAGTTCCATGGTTTCACCTGCCAGCTATGAGCCGCCCTCCAGCCCTGCTCCAGGTCGCCTGCGCTCAACCGCGAAGAAGGGCGCTCTCGGTGTCTACAAGGTCCTTTTCAGGCCATTCGTGCGTCCGGTCATGTGGCGGGTCAGAACATTTCTGTTGCAGCCTGTCTACGAACGCCTCGATCGCTCACAAGAGGCCCTTCATCACGCGCGCTCGAATGAGATTCAGGCGTTGCGACAGGAGCAGGCTCACCTTGCGAGGAGCTTGGATAATCATGCACGCTCGGATGACATCCAGGCGCTGCGGCAGGAGCAGGCCCAACTCGTGAGGAGCCTGGAAGCGCTCGCCCTGACGATCGCGTCAAACCCGCCGCGAGGACGTTAGCCTGCGTCGTGCAGCCACGATGCGAGTGTCTGCACAAACCCTTCCCAAGTCGGTACTCGCAGTCTCGTCACCTCACCCCAAAGCCTTTCCGCGAATGGATCATCAAGCAGTTGACGCACCGCGCCCGCAATCGCCTCGGGGCTTATCTCGTCGAGGATGATACGACCGCCTGGTGGCAGCACGTCGAGGCTTGGCAGGTTCGCGGATGCAATGACCGGGATGCCGCTTGCCAGGCTTTCATAGGGCGGGATGCCAAAGCCCTCCAGTGAACTGACGAACAGGGTTGCTCTGGTTTTTTGCAGAGTTTGCCTGATCGCATCATCGCTTGCGTGACCCAGATATCTGAACCGCGGTTCGGCCTTGAGGCGTTCCAGGATCGCAGGCTCGCGTGTCGATCGGCTTTCTATCCGACCAATGATGGTCAATTCGACGTCGACATCCTGCTGCCAAAGCAGCTCGAAGGCCTCGAGAATATCGGCAACGTTTTTCCTGGGCTCGATCGTCCCGACATATGTGAACATCCGCTTTCTGGCGTCGAACGTCTGCCGGGACATCGCAACGCCATCACCTCCGAGCGGGATCGCGGGACCTGCGCGGCCAGCCTTTCGTATCACGCGATGCACGTACTCGCGGCGGGTCTGTTCACTGATAAACGCAGCGCGCGGTACGTCGCGAAGCGCACGCACATAATGCATCAGTCGCCCTGTCGCACGCGGCTCCCAGTCCTGCGGATGAAGATAGGGCAGGAAATCGTACACCAGCCAACTGACCGAGGCGGTGCCCTCATGGCACAAGGCCCGGTATGCCTCGGCGCGTTGCTGGTCGAAAAACACCTCGGGGTTGTGCAAGCCGGCTTTGAGGTCGGTGGTGGAAATCGGCGTACCCTTCTGGAGATGTGGCAGAAGTCGTTCTGTCACATCCTCTACGGATGGCTTGCCGTCGCCGGTGAGTATTTCCACCACCGCGTCCGGGAGCGCGCAGAAAGTCAATTTCTCCGCGTCGAACCGACACGGGACGAGCGGCCGCGGCCCGCTCCAGCGGCGCAAAATCTCGCGTTCTACCCGCTGGATTCCCGTGCGCAACGGATGGCTCGTCAACTCGGTCAGATCGGCAAAGATTGGGGCTGGTGACAATGCTCTTCTCTTACGGTCTTCGGCGATTGGCGACAGTCTCAGACTCCAAGTCCCTCGCACAGCTGCTGCGCGTAGTTTTTGAAACTATGAACTTCGCAGTAATGTCGCCGCGCCTCGTCAAATTGAGACCGATCGGCACTTTTCTGGCTGATCTTAGCCAGCGCTTCGGCGATGAGAACCGGGCTCGGGTGATCCGGCACAGTAGAGACATAGGTCGGCCCCTCCATTGCCAGCGCCAGGTCCTCGTTTGCAACGGTGGGCAGCCCAACGGCGATACAGTCGAGCAGCGCGCCGGACAAGCCTCCGAAGCGATGGGTTCTCAACTGAACCGCTGCATCAGCCGCGAGCAAATAGTCTCGATATTGCGTCTCATGGATAAAGCTCGATGAAAACACTACATGATCTGTCAAGCCGAGTTGGGAGACCATATCCTTGAAAGGTCCATCATTTCGAGAAAGCTCGCCAACAAAATATAGTTTTACCGGAATGTTCCAGCTTTGCAGAACGTCAACAGCCCAAATGCACTCTTCGACCGCTTTCGTGGAGTGAACAAAACCAAGAGAGACGACTGCGAATTCTTTTGCGGCGATTCCGAGGCTCTGTCTGGCTGCCGATTTCAACTTTTCATCGGTCGGATCATTCTCCCATTGCCGATAGATCGAAAAAGGCAAGTAGGTCGCTGTCTTGGAAAAGCGTTCGTGAACGATCCGAGCCGTCACGCGCGAATGGACGAACATGGGCGAAGCCCATTCTGCGATTTCACCGAGAAATGTTGCTCGCAGCTTCGATTCGTCTTGCAGCCAGGAACCGATCTCCTCGTCGGTCACAGGTCGCCCGAGCTCACGCTCCGCAACCGCCCGGGCGCGCGACGACCCCAGGAGGGTTGCGTAGAAACCGAGCAGGCGATTGTCGTGCTCGATACAAGCCCCGCCATAGCGTTCAAGCATCTGGAACACCTCCAGGTGAAAATGGGAGTTCCCCATCACCCCGACCACTCGATCAAAGCCAGAAGACAGGCAGGGAAGGGTGGTGATCAGCTGCGCCGATGCTGCTCCCTCAGGTGTGGTCACAGGCGCGTGTTTTGAGAAGACATGGACATCGACCAGTTTGCCGAGTTCGCGGATTGTTGCGGCCGAATAGTCAGCGACTCCGGACTGGTCAGGCGGTATCGGGCTGAGGAATGCGACTTGCGGTCGCGCGCCTCTGAGGATGCCGGTGGGCTTCGGCTGACGACGCGTAACCAAGTCGCTCACCGTCGACCAGAATTCACCGGCGATTTTGTCAGCCCGAAATCGTTGCCAGCGTGTCGACTGATCCTGGATGACCGCGATGCGTCCCGCTTGATCGACGATAAGCGCTTCGAGCTTCTTTCTGAGTTCCTCCGCGTTGTCTGGAGAAAACATCAAATCGTCGCGCCCGATCAGTTCCTTGTGCGCAGGGATGGAAGACGCGATCACCGGCGATCCCGCCGCCATCGCCTCGACGACCGGAATCGAGAACCCCTCCATGTGCGTAGCAACGACCGTACAAAGCGCGCCGCGGTAGATCGAAACGAGCTCATCTTCGTCGACAAAACCAGGGAAGACAAGAAGCTCGGGCCTGCCGCCATTTCCCGTATGCAGATCGCGCAGGATTGCCTGCCAAACCGGCGGGTAGTTCCCCGTGACCAGCAACTGGATGCCGGCGTCTTGCATCACGGCGCTTCCTGCATGAGCGAGGATAGGGCACTCGACATTCTTTCGAGGTTCGGCTCCGCCGCAGGCAAGAACATAACGCCCTAAGAATGCTTCCTGCCGCCCGGAAGTGCCGGCGCGTTCGAACGCGCTGTCTATCGGCGCTCCGGTCTTGGTAATGCGCAACGGGTTTACGCCGAGAAGGCGCTGGAGCTCGTCTGATGTATGCTGCGAGATTGGGAAGAAATGATCGTAGCGGGAAAGCCAAATCAGCTGGGTGTGATAGTCGAGGCGATTGGAAGCCGTTGGCAGGTAACGTTCCGGCTTCATGAGCGGGATGAAGTCGTAGACAATCGCGAGCTTGAGAATATCGGGGTCGTTCACGATGCGACCCAGGAAGAACGGATCATGGGTCATGGGGCACAGTTCGAAGAACACCGTCGAACATCCTTTGACACCCAGATAGGCGTTGCTGCGAACCCGATCGACGAGATGAAGGAAACGATCCTCGAGCGGCGGCAAAGCGGGATCGACCAGCCCGAGAGTCGACACCCCAACCCTTTCGCGAAGGTGGCCGACGGCCCTGACCAGATTCGCTGACAGCTTGCCGACGCCGCGATCCTTGTAGGAAGGGTCTTGCAGGCATCTCAAATCGAATACAATTTCGCAGTCGTCCATGCCGCAACCCAGCGCAATCGTAGCCCACTACCTACTCGCTGCAAACGGAAATTGACAAGCGAAAAGGGTCTGGGATATCGCGCCTATGGGGTCAGGCCGCACGGAAATCGATTCGATATTTAGTTCTGATTAATATAAGAGCCGAGGGGCATCTTGATTATCGCTACAATCGCGCGACGTAAAAGGCGCGGTGACTTCCGATTTATTTGTTGTCGCCGAGGAAATATTAGATATTCCGAACGAGATCCTGGTAGAGCTTGGTATAGGAGATTGCCATTTTCTGGGACGTGAACAGGTTCTCGTATCGCTCTACTGCATTTTCCCCGAAGCGTTTCGCCATGTCCGGGTCCTCCCAGATCTGAGCCATGGCTGCAGCCAAGGCCGGCGCATCGGCGGGTGGGACGACCAATCCCGTCACCTTGTCCAGGTTGATGAAACTTGTGCCAGTGCCGATCTCGCAAGAGATCATGGCTTTGCCGAACATCGCTGCCTCGACAAGAGACAAGCCAAAAGCTTCCGAGCGCAGATGAGACGGGAAGACGACCCCGCTGCACAGGGTCAGAAGCGCGATCTTGTCCTCTTCTTCCAGCGCGCCGACAAAATGCACATTCGACAGCCCGTTTGCTTCAGCTTGCCCGTGCAGGGCCTGCTCCATCGGACCCGAGCCGACGATAACGACCGGATAGCCACTCAGGCGCGCTGCCTCGATCAGGACATGCACGCCCTTGTAGTAACGCAGTACGCCGGTGAACAGGAAAAATTTGCCGGGAAACCGCGCGCGCCATTGTTGCAGCCGTGCTTCGGAGGGGGCCGGATAATCCTTCACGTCCAGGCCGTTCGGAATGACGATTGTCTTGGCACGCCGTCCTCGCAGGACAGCGCTCGTTTCCAGATAATTGGGCGAGGCCACGACGATGCGGTCAACGCTGTTGAGGAAGATATGCATCAGCGGACGATAGACCTGCAGCAGCGTGCTCTGCTTGACTATGTCAGACTGATAGGTGACCACGGTTGGCTTTCGCACCCGCATGCCGAAATGAACCAGGTCCATGAAGGGCCAGGGGAAGTGATAGTGAATGACATCGGCTTGCGCCGCCAGTTCGCCGAAGCGCTTGAAGGCGCCGAGCGAAAAACCCGTCGAGGCGATCTCCAGATCGAGGCGTGCCTTGTAGGCCCAATGCCCGTCGAAGAAGACGCTGTTCTCCTCCGGCTTGCGGCTGAGTGAAAGCACCGTCGGCTCAACGCCCAGTTTCGACGTTCCGCAGGCGATTGCATGGATTGCTCGTTCCATGCCGCCGAACGTGTCAGGCCAATACGTCTTGAAAAAGTGGAGGACGCGCATGTCAGCGGCTTTTCCGCTTGGCAATGGCTCGGTCGAAAATCTCGATCAAACGCTTTGCGCTGAGATGCCAGTCGAAACGCGCCGCATTGGCCTTGGCGATCGCGGCTCGTCGTGCAAGATCGCGATCGTCGGTAAGCAGTTGATGCAGCTTGGCGGTGAGGTCGCTGACTGACAGCGGATCGACCAGCAAGGCGCCTGCGCCGGCAACTTCGGGCATTGAAGAGACGTTGGAGGTCAGAACCGGTACCCCAAAACCGTTTGCCTCCAGAATGGGCAAGCCGAACCCTTCATAGAGTGATGGCATCGTAAGCGCCCGGGCTCCAGCATAGAGCGATGCCAGATCAGTGTCATCCAGGTACCCCGTGAGCCGCACCTGGTCGGAAACACCAAGATCCGCCAGGCGAGACCGGAGATCGCCGAGGTGCCAACCCTGTCCACCAGCGATGACCAGCAGATGTCCGGAACGGACCTGCGGGTCGAGGCCGGCCCAGGCCTCCAAGAGGCGAACGAGATTCTTGCGCGGCTCGAGGGTCCCTACAAACAGCAGATAGGGCCGGTCGATTCCAAAACGCGTGTGCACGGCGGCAATGTTGCCCGGCACGAGGCGGGTATAGCCGGGATAGATCGTTGTCACGGGAGCTTCCAGGCCGGGGTATCTCTCCCGGAGCGCCCCCTCCGTTGAATTCGAGTCCACGACGATAGCGTCAGCCCGGCGCACCGCGGCGCCCACAAAGGCGCGCTCCGCGCCCCATGTCTGCCAACGCATGGTTTCGGGCGCATAGGCCCAAACCAGGTCATGAATTGTGACCACCCGCGGCATCGGCGCCGGCAGACGGAAGGGAAGCCGGTGCGCCGGCCCCCAAAAGACATCGACCGCGTCGTTGGCCGCGGCGCGCGGCAGCGCCGTTTGCGACCAGATCATGCGAGCGGCAGCGCCCGGGAAAGCCGCCACGCGCATGTCGGCCCCAACGAGCTCATCAAGCCCATTGGCCGGCGACTCGGGCAGATAGAGAATTGGTCGGTGTCCGGCTGCGACGAGCGCCCGCGTCATCTCGACGACGTATCTTCCGATACCCGTGAGGCCAGGCACAAGGTTGCGTGCGTCGATTCCGATTTTCATTTACGATCTGAGTACAATGAACTGCGTGCGGTGCGGGTTAGCGAGCACTTCAGCCGTGATATCAGGTTTCCGCGTCGATCCCGGCTTTTCATACCTGGCGCCGGCACTTCCTCCGCATAGCAGAGTCGAACTCCATTGCAACATGGCCTGCGAGGAGCGCGGATATTGTACGCTTCGTGTAATGCGGGCATGGCGATGAGGCGATGCGGCGGTCACATATAGTCTCTTCCCGATGTGAGCAGCCTTTGGTTGAAGGCGTCGTGTGATTTCGCCGCGAAAGGCGCTTGCTCAATCGGTTTGCCTGAGACAGTCGTCAACTTGATGTCGCCAGGGCAATAATGTATCGAACCTTTCGCACACAGCCGGGCCTGGGCAGAACACACGATCGGGACATCTCGACATATGCTGCCGACTAAGACAGGCGTCCTCGCAGAGGCGTTCGCCGACATAAGAGCCGCGCTGAAGAAACACTATCTGGCGACGACGTTCAGCTGGCAGGACGTGGCCCAGCGCTACCGGCGCTCGCGGGTCGGAGCGTTTTGGCTGACCATCAACATGGGCGTGCTGATCGGCGCGCTCGGCTTCGTCTTCGGCACCCTCTTTCGCACGCCGATGCAGGAGTTTCTCCCCTACATTTGCGTCAGCCTGATCTTCTGGGGCTACATTTCGTCGTCGATCAACGAGGGATGCATGGCCTTTATCGGGGCCGAGGGCATCATCCTTCAGGTGCGCATGCCGCTGTTCACCCATGTCTTGCGCGTGCTCTACCGCAACGCCATCATTCTGGGCCACAACATTCTCATCTACCCGCTCGTCCTGCTGGCCGTCGCGCGCATGCCGACATGGCACGTCTTCCTGGCGCTGCCCGGCTTTGTCATTTTGTCGCTCAACCTGCTCTGGATCATGCTCATTTTGGGTGTGCTGTGCGCACGCTACCGCGACATGACGCAGGTGATGCAGAACCTCCTGCAGGTCATCATGTACCTGACCCCGGTGATGTGGATGGCCCGAACGC
>NZ_JBWLUW010000038.1:0-10552 GCF_057784245.1 Mesorhizobium sp. CNPSo 4671
ACCCGTGAATATCTCAAGCCGACGAACCGGCTCTTCGTCTCTGGACTTAAGCGTAAGCTCTGAAATCGTCATGTGTCGAAGCCCTCAAAGGCTCCGAGCATCGTGGCTCACGACCACGCGCGAAAGGTGGTGCCGCAACAGCGCTCACCTTCGCGCGCGCCTGCCAGGAGGTGGTCTCACTCGACGGCAAGGCGCTGCGGCGGGCCTATGAGAAGGGTCTTGCCGCCAGTCCGCCACTGACGGTGTCGGCCTTTGCCGCCGAGACACGGCTCTGCCTGGCGGCAGTGTCGCCCGGTGCGGGCGAAAACGAGGTCGAGGCTGCCCTCAAGGTCGTCGAACTCATTGATCTTACTGGTAGAATGGTCACGGCCGACGCGCTGCACTGTCACAAAAGCATGGCCCAAGCCATCACCGAACGCGGTGGCAATTATCTGCTCGCGCTCAAAGGAAACCGTCGCCATTGGGTGGGCCACGCCAAACAACGTCTGGCCGAGCTCACCCCCGCAGCAACGTCGCGGACCGAAACCAGTCATGGCCGCGACGAGTGGCGGCAGGCAGAGATCGTGGCCGCAGCCGAGCCACTGATGCTTGGCCATGGCCTTCATCCGCATCACAAGCCGGCGCAATCAGACCGAACCGGTGACACGCTTGTTCATGGCCTCGACGCTGCTATCGCCACAGCAGGCGCTCGACCTGACAAGGGCACATTCGCAAATCGAGAACGGGCTGCATTGGATGCTCGACGTCCATCTGGACGAGGATCAATGTCGTGCTCGCAAGGACAATGCCCCTGCCAACACCGCCCTGCTCAATCGCATCGCCAGAAACGTCCTACAGGCAGCCGATATCAGCAAAGTCCCCATCAGCCATCGCATCAAAAAATGCGCTTGGAATGATGACTATCTCATCCAAGCTTTAACCCATATGCGATAGCCCTCCCGCCCCCGGGGGTACTGAATCAAGTCGAGAGGGTAGAACGGGTACAGCATGAACGATTTGACCGCTGCGATGATCAAGCAACCGCCGGCAAAAGGCGCCGCGATGGTCACGAATTCAGGGAGTATGTATCTCGCGTTCAAGAACGTTTTGTAAGCCAAATTTTTTATCGTGGTAAGTCGTTCCTGTGTCCAAAAACCCAGACGTTAAATAAAAGCGTCTAGCCTTTACATTCTTTACTTCAACGGTAAGCATGAGGTGCCTGACAGATGGGCGGTTTGTCGAAATCCATTCAGAGATAAGTCCCGTTGCCGCTTTTCCATATCCGTTACCTTGGTATCTACGGCCTACGCGAAGGCTGTGCAGGGTAATCACGCCTGGCTGGGCCCATTCAGGCAGGGCTGATTCTTCACGCAGGACCAAGAAGCCAACGGTCTCATGGCGGACAACGATTGAAAATGGGTGCTCCAGGTCGGGGCGCGCGTTACCTTGAAGCTCACAGAACACCAAATCCAACGGGTCGACGAACTGCTCTTGCTCGGGATAGAGCTGCAAGTGGGCGACTCGGGCTCGATCAAAGTGAGATAAAGTCTTCAGCGTCGCATGCATAGTAGGTCTCGCTATCAGGCATTTGTAGCCTTTGTTGAAGCACGAACGAAATATTCCGACCCGCACCCTGATTTCGGTGGGCAGCTCCTGCCGGCAAAAGTCGTGCCAACTGAGCAGAAACGCACAAACAATTTGAGCATGAGAGCATACGAGTGAAGCTGGAGTACGTGCATCGTGTCGCGGACGCGACAAACTCGAAACAGGTGTCACTCTAGATGTTTAGTCCCGGCATTTGCTAGAGTATCCGTCTTGGTCAAGGAAAGGATGGAGACCATTTGCGGTCGTCCCTGATGAGAGCGTTTGCGATGACGACAAGCTTTCGCATGATTGCGGTTATGGCGACTTTTGCAGGTTTTCCGCCTGCTCGGAGGCTTTCGTATTTTGCCTTGAGAGGCTAATTGACTCGGGTGGCGACGAGGGCGGGCATGTAGAGTGCCTGCCTGAGCATTTGCCGGCCGCCCTGGATGAAGCTCTTGCCCTTCCACTGGCCGGACTGGCGGTCGACGGGGGCAAGGCCGGCCAAGCTTGCAGCTTGCTTGTTTTCGAGTGCACCCAGTTCGGGCATGTCAGCGACGATGGCGAAGGCGCTCGCCTCTCCAAGCCCCGGAATGCTGGTGAGAATATCGAAGCGGCGTCTGAGACCGGGTTCGCTGGCGATATGAGTTCGGCATTCGGCGTCGATCGCTGTGATCTGGGCAGCGATTTGTTTCAACCGTTGCTCGGCCTGGCGCTTCAACAGCGGGATGGTCAAAGACTTCTGTCGGTTCAATGTGGCGGTGCGGTCCTTGATCAGCGCTCGTCGGGCGGTGACCAGTTCGCAAAGCGCATCAAGGGCATGGCTGCGGATCGGCCGGATCTGCGGCGCCATCAGCGCGCCAAAGTGGGCGAGCATGGCGGCATCGATCCGATCGGTCTTGGACAAACGGCCGGCTGCCTTTGCGAAGGCACGCGTGCGCTGTGGGTTCATCTTGACCAGCGGCAGGCCCTTGGCACCCAAGGTGCGCTCGAGCAACCGATGATAGGCGCCCGTCGCCTCGTAGACGATGCGGGCAGGCGCAAGAGGCACCAGCAGCGGATCAGTTCGTGCAGACCGCTGGCGTCGTTGGCGTATTGCCGCTCCATACCTTCCGGCAGCAGATGAACGTCGAGGCGATCTTTCGAGATGTCGAGTCCGAGTGTGCGTGGTATGATTGCGGTCATCTTTTCCGTGTCCCGTGCTTGTCATCCGGGTCTAGAAACCGGGCTATCCGTTCAGGCCTCATGGAAAAGAGAGGGGCGATCATACTCTAGCTCGGTCCATCACGACCGGCGATTCATCGATCCCACCCCTCCCGCCGCCTGCGGGTGGTAAAGGCCCGCAGGCGGCAACCCACTTTGGCCTCGAAACGAGGAAAGTCATAAGACAAGCGGATTTAGCCTGAAGCGTTCGGGCTGGGTGGCCCACGCCGTGCAGACGAACTCATAGGGCGTCAGGCCTTTGAGGGTCTTGAGCCTGCGAGCAAATTGTAGGCGGCTACGAAGTCGGGGAGATGACTGAGAGTTAGTCTAGTCATGGCTCTCGCAGTAAGCGCTTGACCGTAGCGTCTTTGATAGTCCGGTTCATCCTCTCGAACTGGCCGTTATCCGGTATGTGATCTGTGGTGCCTTTTCGTCCTGCTGTTCTTGTTTTGGAGCGGCGTTATGGTGAGCCCATCCGGGACATGGAGCACCGCAAACAACTCGCTCGTATCGCCTTCGCAGTCATGCGCGACGCAACACATTATGCCGGCACGCCGGCGTAAAAGTAAAAGCAGCATCGGCTGAGGCCGTGAGCCGGAATCGAGGGTGACAATGCCGTGATGGGAACACAGATCCTGAAAGCCTGCAGCATAGTCGGAGCTTCGAGCTCGCTCTCTTGATCAGGCCAAAGGATCAGCGGATACCATCAGGGCCAGCGGTCACAAGACCGCAGCAACAGGGCGGAGACATGACCGAACCCGCGACCGTCCCATCGCTGAAAACAAGGGTACCGAGCATCAACGAGGAAGACCATCGGCGCATCGGCCGTGAACGCAAAGGTTCTGGTTGGCGAGCGGACCTGCCATGTCAACCGGATTAAGGGCCTGCTTTTTGGTCAGGTCTTCACCGGCAACGAGCCGCTACGACGTGACCGGCGACATCGGCTTGAGGAATTGAGGACCGGCGACGGCCGCGCACTGCCAGAACATCTGAAGGGGCAAATCCGTCGCGAGCTCGACCGGCCCGAACTGGTAATAGCCGAAAGAGGTGCAGGCCGAGCGCGACGCTCTGCTGGCAATCGAAGTCGCCGAAACTCCAGCAGCGACATTGCTCGATCTCAAGGGTATCGGCCCCGATTGTGCCGCCATCCTCTACGCGGAAGGGCTGTTCCGGCACTTCGATAATCGCCGGCAGGTCGCCGCCTATGCCGGGCTCGCGCCGACGCCTTGGCAGAGCGGATCGGTCCAGCGCGAGCAAGGCGTCTCGAAGGCCAGCAACCCCCGGCTGCGAACGACGATGATCGAGTTGGCGTGGCTGTGGCTGTGCAATCAACCGAGTTCAGCGCTTACCCGCAGGTTCCACGAACGCGTGATGCGCAATCAGTGCCTCAAAATGACAACCATCGTCGCCCTTGCAAGGAAGCTGCTCGTGGCGCTGTGGAAATATCTGACCGCGGCGTCGTCATCGGAGGTGCCGTCATGAAGGCTGTCTGACGAGATCACACCGATACACTCATCCCTCGAGGCCTGATCAGCCTCGGCGGATCCAGGAGGCGAACCGCGATCCCAGCTGGCTGGAATGCCGTATCAAAGACGGGTCTCGCCTTCTGGGCCCCTGCCGCCGCAAGCGGGACATTGGTGCAGCCGTCTCAAGCGGCGACCGTATATGAGTTTGACTAGGCTCGATTGACCGAGCCGTGTCACGCAATCGGGCCCAGCTCTGGATTCCGCCGCCAATTGGGAGCAACACGATGCCACCCTACGACACCTCTTGACCTCAGCATCGTCATGTGAGCCCGGGACTAAACATGCACCCCCAGACTGAGACAAGGAAAATCGCGGCTGCGGGATCCGCGCTGATTGCGGATTCGCCGCCGATAATCAACGCGGCAACAGAACCTTCAAGTAATTTTACAGAACCTTTGCGATCTAAAATCGCCGTCAATGGTACGTTCACCCGAAAGTCTGAGGTGAGGACCTAGGCGCCTTAGGTGCTTGCGTATCCCAACTGAAATGCGAGCCCATGAACCTAACGGCCTAACGGGGAAGTGATATGGCGATCCAAAACTCTACCGACCCTATCGGCCCTAGCATCTCCACTATGGAACTTCTCAAAGCCGCCGCCGATGAAATTTGGAGCCCATACATGTCTCACCAGACGTTCGATGGCGCGGACGCGACCCAGATCATCGCTGAGCACAGACTGCCACCAAAAGTTCATTCTAGCGACGCTCTTTGTTGCGGCACATTCGGCGAGCTGCTACAAGGCCAGTTACCGGTCGGCTCCGTTCCCCGGGACTCTCATTTTCTGGTCACGATGCCCGTCGCGCTTTTTGCGCGAGCTCACTTTATACCGATTGCGGGCACCCGATCTGTAACAGTTTATCCGTCACATAAAATTAAAGCAAAACGATTGGCTGAGAACCTCGTGATTGAGCTCGGCGGCCCAGGAGGAATCCTAATTTTGGAATCTGAACTCTCCGAAGGCAAAGGGCTGGCGAGTTCGTCCGCAGATCTTGTAGCGGCCGCACGGTCAATCGGCTGCTGCTTCAAGCGCAGAGTCCGGACATCGTTGATCGAGAAGCTCATGGCAGAGATCGAGCCATCCGACGGGGTGATGTACCCAGGGGTAGTCGCATATCAGCAGCGAGCATGTCGCCTTCTCTCCTTCCTTGGGCAAATGCCGCCGCTTGCAATCGTTGGTATCGATGAAGGCGGTACGGTCGAAACCGTCGACTATGATCAACGGCGAGGTGAAATCTCCGCCAGTCACAGAGAAGAATATCGCCAACTACTCGACCGCGCACGGATAGCAGTTCCGCGCGGTGACACGGCCACGATAGGCAGGATTGCTACAGCTAGCGCGCTCCTGCATCAGGAGCGAACTCCAAAGGAGCATCTGAACTCGATGCTGAAAGCATCTGAGGCCACTGACGCTCTTGGGGTCATAGTCGCGCACAGCGGCACAATGATTGGAATTCTGCTTGATCGAATGGCGGCTGACTTCCCACAGAAGCTTAGGTCGGTGCTCGCGTATGTATCGCCGTTCGACAACTCGCCAAGAATATATCTGACAATGACTGGCTGCCGGTGAGGTGAGCAATATGGACTTCGCCCGCAAACGCCTGCCATTCACCAGCTATTCTGATGCCTTTGCTCTTCCCACCATTATTAGGTGTGAGACAAACCTTTATCTTGCGCAATTCGCATTCATGAAGCTTCTCCCTGCTAAGTACATCGTCGAGCAAGCGCTGGCTCGAGGGACTTTGACTCACGGCATGAAAGTTCTCGAGACATCGAGCGGGACCTTCGCACTGGGTTTGGCGGTAGTTTGTCGGGAACGTGGATTCCAGCTTGAAGTCTTCACAGACCCTGTGATGGACAAAGGCCTAGAAAACAGGTTGAGCTCCTTGGGGGCCAAAGTCTTCATAATAACTGAAAAGGCGAAGCAGGGTGGCTATCAAAGAAGCCGCCTCGACGCATTACACGCCAGGATGAGACAGTTGGGCCACTCCTGTTTCTGGCCCCGGCAATATGAAACACCCGACAACCCCGCAGCCTATGAGCTCTTCGCCGATCAGATATCGGGGATGTTGGACGCCGACGTAACTTTGGTCGGTTCTGTGGGGTCAGGCGGCTCTACCTGCGGAACGATAGAGCGCCTCCGGCAAAAGGCCCCTGGCGCCCGCCTGATTGGCGTGGACACCTTCAACAGCGTCATTTTTGGCCAACAGGATGGCGAGCGGAAGCTGCGGGGCCTGGGGAACAGTCTTGTCCCCAAGAACGTGAAGCATGAACTCTATGACGAGGTGCATCTCATATCGGCTCCGCTCGCATTTGCTGCAACGCGTACCCTCCACGAGCGGCACGCCGTTTTCGCCGGTCCGACCTCCGGAGCGAGTTACATCGTGGGGCATTGGCGCGCCCGGCAGTATCCACGAGAAGCCGTAGTCGTCATATGCCCCGATGAAGGCCACCGCTACGTCGAATCCGTTTACGACCGCCAATGGCTGAAGCAGCACGGATGTCTACATGAAAGTGTTCTGCTGGACGCGCCGGCAACCGAAAATCACCCTTCGACTGCCCTCCCACCATGGAACAGATATCTGTGGAAGCGGAAAAGCCGGGAAGCTGTCCTAAACGTTCTGGAGGACGCGTCATGATGAACCGGGGTAGCTTCCTTTTTGTCGAAAGCAACACAACGGGCACTGGCGAACTGTTGATGAAGCGGGCCCGAGCCTTAGGTTTTGAGCCCTATCTCGTTACGCGCAATCCTGCGCGCTATCCGTTCCTCAAAGACTCGGTCGCCCGAGTGATCGAAGCTGAGACCCGCAGCCCGGACGAACTTATCGGGGCCGCCGCCAAATTAAGTAGGCTTGCAGGTATATATTCGTCGTCGGAGTATTTTGTGGAAGCAGCATCACGTGTCGCTGCGGCGATAGGGCTGCCAGCAGCGAATCCGGAGGCTATAGCCGCATGCCGCAACAAATGGAAGCAAGCGGCCGAGTTGCGGCGACAATCAATCACGATCCCTGAAACACGGCTGGCCACTTCCGTCAGAGATGTCGAGAACATTCTTGCCCAGACCACTCTGCCGGTGGTGGTCAAGCCAGTGTCCGGCAGTGGTAGTAGCGGCGTGAGGTTGTGCGACAGTGCCGCAGCCGCCATCAAGGCGTTCGAGAGTGCAAGGGGCGCACTGCTCGATCAAGTGGATCTGCCCAGCCCAGACGTCCTGATCCAGCAGTATGTGGAGGGTAAGGAATACTCGGCAGAGATAATTGCGTATGATGGAACGCTGCATTGTCTCGGAATTCTTGCCAAGCACAAAGGGCCGGCTCCCTGCTTCGTCGAGGTAGGGCACGACTTCCCGGCCCCGCTACCAGAGCCATCCCTCAAGGAATTGACTTCTTTTGCCGCAGGCGCGGTGTCCGCTCTGGGCCTGAATTTCGGACCGGCTCATGTGGAGTTCGTGATAACGGAGTCGGGCCCCGTCATCATCGAGGTGAATCCCAGGCTGGCTGGAGGGATGATTCCAGTCATGCTCGCGCACGCCTTGGGCACGTCAATCCTTGACATGGTGATTAGACTTTACGCTGGAGAAGGGTTTACACCTCCCCACGCGACCGCAAGGGCGGGAGCCATCCGTTTCCAACTCGCTCACAAATCCGGCAAGCTCAAACGCCTGGACTTCTCTCGAAAACCAGACCCGATAGTGCCCGAGGCCGGGGTACTGAAATCTGAGGGGGAGGAAGTTCAAATAAATGGCGACTTCAGAGACCGGGTAGCCTACGCCATAGGCGTAGCCGATGAACTGAATGTCGCCGTCGCGGCTGCGCAACAGATGATCGACTCCACGGTCATCGAAATCGAGCCAGCTTCCGCCGAAACGGCGAACACGCAAGTCGCTGGGTCAAGCGAGAGCGGGTGGAACCTACATCCCGAAGCGATGAAGTTGCTCGCTCCACCTATCGAAATCTCGCGTGACGGTCGCCTTCTGCAGTACCAAGCGACAATAGACGAGGCACATCTGGTGATGCTCGCCGACCAAGGCTTGATCAGCCAGGCAGTGGCTGCTGATCTCCTCAAGCACATCTTGGACCTCCAGGACGAGGGGTTTCAGTCTTTGGAGGGCAGCGAGGCTCCGCGTGGCCTCTACCTTGCTTATGAGGCCGAACTTACCGCCAGAGCTGGCACGGACAAGGCCGGCTGGCTGCACCTCGCAAGGTCCCGCAACGACCTGAACGCGACCATTTCTCTCCTGGCCCTCCGAGAGGCCGCGTGTTCCATCTCGCAACAGATTGGAATTGCACAAGATGCTTTGCTTCAGCGAGCGGAAGAGGCATCGAGACTAGTGGCTCCGCTCTACAGTCAGTACCAGATCGCACTCCCTGGATCGCCAGGGCACTGCTTGCTTGGCGTCTTCTTCGCTCTGGGACGCGAGCGCCAGCGCCTCCATAGCCTGCTGGAAGACATCAGGAACTGCCCTATGGGAGCTGGTGCCGGCGGAGGCACCAGTATGCCGATTGATCCCCTGCAAACCGCAAGTCTTCTTGGATTCGAACAGCCGTCGTTCAACTCACTCGATGCGGTCGCGAGCCGAGACCATCACCTTTACGGGCTTTCAATCTTTGCTGGCATCTCAACCTTGCTCAGTCGTGTGGCCCAGGATCTGCAGGTCTGGACGACTCGCGAGTTCGCTCTTATCGACATTCCTCGAAATCTTGCCGGAGGCTCGTCCATGCTGCCGCAAAAGAAGAACCCGTTCCTACTTGAACACATTAAGGGATCGGCAAGCACGGTAATTGGCGCATACGTTTCTGCGGCAACGGCTACCTGCAAAGCGCCTTTCAGCAACTCGATCGAAACAAGCAACTACGGGTGCTCTTCATTGGGTCTAGCAGAAGATGCCCTGAAGCGGGCCATTACGCTCACATCGCTAATCGTGAGGTTCATGTCGTTTAACGAGAGGTCGATGCGTGAGAATCTGGAGGACGGGTCATCAATGACGGCCGTCGCCGCCGAACGGATGGCGTCGAGAGGCGTCCCTTTCAGGAAGGCCCATACACAAATTGGCGAGATCGCCAGGCGTGTCCGTCAGGATAGCTCCGTTGCGGAGCGCCGAAGCGAGTTGGCCAGCCACCTCGCTGGCGTGTTACCGGAAAGTCTCGAAGAGTGCAGAGATGCTCTGCAGTTCGGAGGCGGACCCGGAAAACGATCCATCGATGACCAAGTCTCCATAGCAAAAGCGCTTAGTCGGGACACACAGCTGAAATGCTCCGAAGTATGGGAGCGCTGGGCGCGCGCTGCGATCCACCGCCGACAGAGGGTAGATAGCCTTATTGATAGGCACCAAGCCACCTGAACGGCGAAAATAAGGACGACGTCCAACCGTCCTGTCGCCCGACTTGGCAACCGCGTTGATGATTACGTAGGCGCACTTCATCTGTTTCTGTTAGCCCGGCGGATTGCCAGAAAACGCCATGCTTCGATAGCCGACCAAAACCGTCGGTAAGGTGCTCGTAGCTCAATTGGAAGAGTTCCAGACTTCGCATCTGGCGGTGCAGGTTCAAACCCTGCCGAGCGCACCATAAATTTGAAAACACGCTGCCGACGTGTGCGGGTTGCGAAGTGGACAAGCGTTTAGTTTGTTACCGATTGGCGCGCATTGCGATGCCACGATGCCACGATGCCACGATGCGGTGGGCGAGAGTAGTCTGCCATCTGCAAGGGAGTCGAACCGACCCAAGTGTGTGCGGCGCGCAACGCTCTTTACGACTTCGCAAAGCAGGTTGGCATATTGGAAGAATGCGACCTCTGCGATGCAGTGGATTGCAGCCTGGAAAGCAGGCACCGCAAAAGTCTAGATCCTGTTCGCCGATGCGACTGCGGCGACGCGCAGTAGTGAGATTTGGTTAGCATGCGGCCTGTCGGCAGAGACCGGCTGTCAAGGGGGGAGATGCCGGTTTGAGCAGGTTCGAAAGGCCAGTCATTGTACAGGTTGGCCGCCATGGCTCAGAGCGTATAGTGCTCGACGTCAATGACGCCGCCGCTATCTTGCTGCGGGATATCGGTCGTCAGACCGAGAAGAGCAGGATAGCAATGGATGTCTGTCTGCAGTTATGGCGAGCTCGCCATTACTGAAGTAATCAGCAGCAGTTCATAATGTGAAGGAACGCGCCGAACACGCGATTTTCCCAGCAGGCAGGCCCGATCGGCCTTCGGCGTGCTGCGCATTATTTTTCGACATGAGATCTTTGGCTGTCGTTCAAAACGCAGTCGAGGAGATTTTC
>NZ_JBWLUW010000039.1:0-10003 GCF_057784245.1 Mesorhizobium sp. CNPSo 4671
CTCGCCGCCCCTGTCGTCTGCCCGCCCGGCACCGAAAACTTCCCGCCCCTCTACGACGACGCGACTTTGTTCAAGAACGCCATCGCCAATGCCGCCAGTGTCCCGCCATCCAACCAGCGGCTGACCGGCATCACCGTGCCACATCATCTGCTGGCCGCCGACCTCGTGGCACTCGGCTTCCGGGCAGCCTCCGGCTTCCGTTACAAGCGCATCGTCATCCTGTCGCCGGACCATTTCCACAAGACGCACAAGCTCTACGCCACCACGACGCGCGGCTTCGACACCGTGCTTGGCCCGGTGGCCGGCGACAGCGATGCGGTGCGCCTTCTGGAAACACATGGCGACATGGTCGAAAACTCCTGCCTGTTCGACAAGGAACATGGCGTGCGCGCCATGCTGCCGTTCCTGCATCATTATTTCCCCGAGGCGAAGATCGTGCCGGTGGCGATGTCGGTGAAGGCGAAGCGCGGCGACTGGGACAGGCTGGCCGAGGCGCTCAAAGCCATCGTCGACAGGGACACGCTGATCGTCGAATCCACCGATTTCTCGCACTATCTGCCGCAGCATGATTCCAGGCGCTTCGACCAGCAGACGCTGAACATGCTGGCCGCAAGCTCGCTCGACGGCATCGCGGCCCTGCGCCAGCCCGACCATGCAGATTCCGTCGGCGCGCTCTACATCCAGACCAGGCTGCAGCGTGAATTGTTCGGCGCCCAGCCGCTGGTCGTCGCCAATGAGAGTTCGCAGGAACACACGTCCGACTACGTCGAGCGCACCACCAGCTATGTCGTGGCGCTGTTCGGCGCCTTCGGCCCCGGCTTCAACAACCCGGCGCGGCCAAAGGACAGGATCTACTATCTCGCCGGCGACGTGAATTTCGGCCGTGCCATGAAGAAGATTTTGGTCCGCGACGGCGTTGCCGACAAGATCGTCGACGGCATCCTGGCGCTGACCGGGTCGCGACCGCTGATCGTCAATCTCGAGGGCGTCATCCTGCCCAACGTGCCGGAAGCGATCGACGACATGACGCTGGCCATGCCGGAAGATCTCGCGGCCAGCATGCTGAAGCGGCTGCATGTCGCCGGCGTCAGCCTCGCCAACAACCACGCCTATGATCTCGGTCCATCAGGCTATGCCGAAACGCTGCGCGCGCTGGACGAGGCTGGCATCCCGCATTTCGGTCAGGGCGAGACGCTGGCGCTGAACGATCTCGACCTTGTCGGTCTGACCGACATCGACACCAATGGCTCGAAGAACACCGACCTGTTGACTCCTGCCTTGCTCGACCGGCTGCTGCACGAAAATGCCGAGCGGCCGGTGGTCGCCTTCGTCCATTGGGGCCGCGAGTACAAGACCGAACCATCCGCGCGCGAAGACATGCTTGCCGACGAGATGCGGCTGCGCGGTGTCTCGGCCATTGTCGGTGGCCATCCGCATGTGTCGAGCGAGGCGATCGTCCCGCTTGCCGGCGGCGATGTGGCGGAGGTCTATTCGCTCGGCAATTTCCTGTTCGACCAGAGCGCCCAGCGCTCGTCCGGATCGATGCTGGAACTGCGCGTCTTCGCCCAGGGCACGATCTTCGTCAGGCTCATCCCGCTGCCCAACTATTTCGAGATGGGCCGGAAGTAACTAGCCGCAGCCGATCATCTGCCGCGGCAGATAGCACGCCGCAGGCTCGGTCTTGGTCTCGAACAGCGACTGCTTCGGCCGGAAATAGAAGAAGGTCACCGGCTTGCTCTCGCGCACGCTGCCGTCGGCAAAATGCGCGGCGATGCTGAAACTGTGGATCGACGACATCGCCGACCACATTTTCAGCCGCGCCGTGTAGGCGCTGACATTCTTGTTGCCGCGCACCGGCATGGCGATCGTGTAGTCGTGTTTGCCGATCGGGAATTCGATGTTCTGGTAGCGCATGGCTTCGGGGTTGCCGCCACCGCCATCGCCGCATTCGGCCATCGATTCAGGCGTCTCGAAGACCGCCATGGTCATCTGGGCGCGGAACGGTTCGCTCTGCAGGTAGACATTGCCCTGATCGTCGGCCCAGGAATAGTCTAACTTGCCGATCGCATTCAGCGTCATCGCCTGATTGAAATTGCCAAGATAGTCGCCGACCTCACCGAACTTGATCTTGTTGGTGAGCTGGCTGCGGCAGACGTTGAGACTGTCGACCGACGGACAGGGAAAACGCCCCGTTTCTAGGCTCGCAGTATCGACGCCGGCCTCGTCGAGCACGCTCTTGATCGACACGTCGACGCCATCGCCGAAACCGCCGATGTCCTTGGTGAACATGCGGCTTGGCTGGCCGGTCGGATTGCCTTCCTCATCCACCGTGGTGAACTGGATCGACATCTTCATGTCCTTGGCGTCGCCCCAGCCATTGTTGAGAACAGAGAAATCCGGCCGGAAGCCGATGCAGCCAAAATGCTCCGAGATCGACAGCATCGGTTTACGGTAGGCGTCGCTGGCAGCGACCTTCATTTCCAGACTTTCGAGCTTGACCCTGGACTCGTCCGTCGTCTTCAGGTCGACCTCGGCAAAGGCCGGCGTGTTTTCCCAATCCGGACCGTCATAGACATTGGTGGTGTTGACCGATCCGGTGCCGTTCCAGGCGTCATTGTAGAGGTTCTCCTCCGGATAGATCGCCACGTCCTCGTCGCGCACCAGATGCTGGTATTTCATGTCGGCCTGCTGGGTCATGCGCTGGTCGACAATGACGCCGATCTCGACCTTGTCGGCATCGCCGCCGCCGGCCTGCACCTTGAGCAGGCCGCCGACCCTGGCATCGGCCAGGACGTCGGGACGCGAACCGCCGACCTCCTTGCCCATCACCCATTGCGATTCATAGACCGTGCCGCCGGCAAGCCGGGTCTGGCCCTTGCCGTTCTTCAGCCCGCCGACAAAGGAGCCGGTGAAGATCTCGCCTGTATTCGACAGCAACCGGCCCTGGCCATTCGGGATGCCGTCAACGAATTGGCCTTCATAGCGATTGCCGTCGGCATCGATATGCATGCCCTTGCCGTTGAGTTCTCCGGCTAACCAATGGCCATCGAACACTTCCCCAGAGCGCAGCTCGAGCCGGCCTTGCCCATCTGGCCGGCCATTCCTGACATCGCCGAAATAGCTGGAATAGACGGTCTTCGGGTCATAGCTCGCCGAGCCACGCACCCTCCACACCAGCCTGCCCTTGCCGTTGACGGTGCCGTCCTGCGCGATCGTCTTGTCGGGCGACTGCCCCGGTGCCGGCTCCCAGACGAAGTCGAGGTTCTTCTCGGGATGGAAATCCCAGACACGCACGGTCCTGCGCAGCACGGAGCGTGTGTCGGCCTGATAGAGGATCTGCACGCGCTCCGCCCAGGCGCCGCCGACGGGAGCGGGATCGGCGAAAGCCGTCGAAAGCATCAACGTGGCCAGCATCGATGCGGCCGCGACCCCGAACACTACCCTTGCCCGCGCCATCCCTTGAGCCCCTTGGATGCCTCGCCCCCTTGGCAAGCCAAGCGTAGTCGGGGCACGGGCCTCGTGCAAGGGAAGCCGTGCGGAAGGATCGGCACGAAAAAAGGCGGCGGGATTGCTCCGCCGCCTTTTTTGTAACTGCTTGTACGAGCGTTATTTATACAGGCTGTTGATCCACTGCACGTTTGCGGCATTCAGGCGCACGGCGGTGTTCGCCTCGGGGCTTTCCGCCACGTTGACGCCGGTGATGATGCGCTGCTTGGAGTTGTTGTCGTAGGCATAGACCGAGCTGCCGCTCGACCCCGGGAACGTATCGCAGTCATACTGGAAATATTCCGGAGCGATGTTTTCGGCATGCACTTCGCAGCTTGCCTTCCACATCGTGCCCATCGGCTTATCGCCGGGGTAGCCGACGAGATTGGCGGTGAAGTCGCCGAGATCGTCATAGTTGGCATAGCCCAGCCAGCCAAGGTTGGTGCCGACATCCTGCTTCAGCGTGACGATGCCGAGATCCCACGGGATGACCGAACCATAATAGCCCTGATAGTTGTCGATGAACCCCTGCAACACATAGGCGCTTTCATAGGTGAAGGCGCCGAACGGTGCGTCATCGGCAGTGCTGCCGTTGAGGCCCGGCACGAACAGATAGTCGGACAACCAGTCCTTGTCCTCATGGCTGTAGAGGCAGTGCGCCGCGGTGAGCACGGTGCGCGGGCCGATCAGGGTTGCCGAGCAGCTGCCGTAGCCGGTCTTCGACTTGGCTTCGAGATAGCCGATTGCCGAGAACGGATAGGTCTTGGTATTCTTGACCTGCTCCCGATCGTCGCTGCCGAAAACCTGGCGGCCGGCCTCGCCTTCGCCGAGCCCGGGATCCTCGGTCTTGCGCGGTCCACCTTCAGCTCCATTGGCCGGAGCGTTCAGTTCCTTGATGATGAGCTCGCGCAGCGCTTCGCTCGGCTCGATCTTGATCTCCTTGCCATCGGCGGACCGCCCCACGATGCCATAGGATTTGACAGCCGTCTTCTCGTCGGTGAGCGGCGCGGCGCGATTGTCTTCGTCGGTAAGCTTCGGTGTCGTGATCGGTTTTGCCCGACCGGCCTTGAAGTCGCCTGAAGTAACGTCCCGCATGCTTTCGCCACTACCGGCACTGGCGGAACCAGGGTCGGCGGCGAAGACCGGGACCGTCCACATTGCAGTGGAAAGCAATGCAGACGCAATAAGTGCGTTTGTCAGTTTTGTCATGGTGAGACTCTCCCAAAAGTCAGCAAGGACTGGATCAAAATACAGAAATATTGTCGAGATCGTGGTCGTACCGAAAAAATGGTTAAGGCTATCGGCGCACGTACCGGATCGTTGTTTGCCACGGTCAATCTAAGCCCCCGCCAAAAGACCCTATCGCGACATACTGCCTAAAATAATCCAAGATTGGCAATGACAAATCGCTTCCACGTAGCCCGTGGGGGGCTATAGGGTTTTGTGCGGGTTCTGCTCGCGGGCACGGTTAGCAAAAGTGGGATTCGGTTTTGTGACCGATCGCGCGCCGTTTCGACACGGCACGCGTGCGGATCGCCGAACCGGCAGCGCTTCCTTGCACAAATGCCCGGCGTTGATCTGCGCGGGAGAATTGTCTCAGGAGGTTCAGGTGCACATCAAAAATCGGTTCGGGCCAATCGTTGCCGCATCGCTGCTTGGCATTGCCGCTGCCGTTACTTCAATCAACACAGGCCTGGCGGATGAAAGCACCGCTCGGCCAGAAGCGGCGGTCTCGCCGATGCAGCGGGTGACCGAGGCCAGGGCCAAGGCAGCGGCGGAGAACCCTGATGGCGCCGACCGGGTCTATGGCGGCAACCAGGCCGAAAAGGGCGCCTATCCTTTCCAGGTCGCGCTGCTCACCACCGCCAGGCTGGACGAGAACCCGGCCTCGCAGGCCAATGCACAATTCTGCGGCGGCAGCCTGATCGCGCCGCAATGGGTGCTGACGGCGGCGCACTGCCTCAACGACAAGGGCAAGCCGATCTCGCCGGACTCTGTCACCGTGCTGACCGGCGCCACCGACCTCAGCGAAGGCAAGCGCCACAAGGTGGTGCAGGTCATCGTCAACGAGGGTTACAGCGAGCAGACGCTCGACAACGACCTTGGCCTGCTCCGGCTTGCGGATACGGCCGATGCGCCGACCATCAAGCTTACCCATGAGGCGACCCCCGACACCGGCAAGACCACCGTCACCGGCTGGGGCAAGATGCAGGACGGGACGTTCCCGACGACGCTGATGGTCGCCGACCTCGATCTGCAGCCGAACAGCGCCTGCAACAGCGGCATCAAGGCCATCTATGCGCATGATCTGAAGGCAGCGCTTGGCGATCTGTCCCACAGGATGCGCTATTCGGAAAAGGGCATCGATGCCGCCGCCAACGCGATCGCCGCCGACATGACCGACCCGCTGACCAGCAACATGATCTGCGCCGGCACCACCAGCGGCGTGCGTGATGCCTGCAATGGCGACAGCGGCGGTCCGCTGTTCATCACCGGCGCCGGCGGCCCGGTCCAGGTCGGCGTCGTCAGCTGGGGCGAAGGTCCGGCCGACGGCAGCGCTGCCTGCGGCCACAAGGACGCCTATGGCATCTACACGCGGCTGGCCAATTACGGCGGCTGGATCGAGGCGAAGATGAAGACCCCTGCTCCGGCGCCGGAAAAGCCGAAGGCCGGGCTTGGCACCGCCCAGAAGCCCAAAACGCCCTGACGCCGGCGCGATCCCGGGAAAAGCGTGTGTCTGCCGCCTTCACCGTCAGGCGCGCCACACCGCAGGACGAAGCCGGGGTAAGCGAGTTGCTGCTCGCTTCCTACCCCGGCTCGATGCGCACGGCCTACGATCAGGCCACTCTCGAAGCCGCGCTGCCTCTGATCACGCGCGCGAACCCGGCACTGCTTTCTTCCGGCACCTACTATATCGCGGTGGATGACGATGACCTTGCCGTCGGCTGCGGCGGTTGGTCCCGGGAACTGCCAGGAGGCTGCGAGGTGACGCCAGAACTCGCGCATATCAGGCATTTCGCCACACATCCCGAGTGGTTGCGTCGAGGGATAGGACGAGAACTGTACCGGCGTTGCGAGGAAGATGCCCGGTCGTTCGGCGTGCGCCGTTTCGAATGCCAGGCCAGCCTCAACGCGGAAGGTTTCTATGTCGCCTTGGGCTTCAGGGCGGTGAGGCGGATCGAACTGCGCATCGGCCCCGGGCCAATGTTGCCCTGCATCCTCATGGAGCGGGCCATCTGACGAAATAAACGTCCGGCCACGACCGAGTGGGTACGCTCCACTCCCTCGCGCCATCTGACAACAAACGGCGAGGGAGACCCTCACCGTTTGTTGCCGGCTTGTCGGACAACCCTATTTCCTCGGCGGGCCTTTGCGCTCGGCGGAGGCCGCCCACAGATTGATGTCGGATTCGCGCGCGTAGCTGTCGATCTCGGCCAATTCGGCATCGCTGAAGTCGAGCACCTTCAGTGCACCGACGCAGTCCTCGACCTGCTCCGGCCGGCTGGCGCCGATCAGCGCCGACGTCACCTTGCCCTTGCGCAGCACCCAGGCCAGCGCCATCTGCGCCAGCGTCTGCCCACGCTTGCCGGCAATGGCGTTGAGCGCCTTGATGTTGGTGATGGTGCGCTCGTTGATGAAGGCCGACTTCAGCGACTTGCCCTGCGAGGCGCGGCTGCCTTCGGGGATGCCGCCGAGATATTTGTCGGTCAGCATGCCTTGCGCCAGCGGCGAGAACACGATCGAGCCGACGCCGAGCCCTTCCAGCGTATCGAGCAGACCGTCCTCCTCGACCCAGCGGTTGAGCATCGAATAGCTCGGCTGGTGGATGACGCAGGGCGTGCCGAGCTGCTTCAATATATCGGCGGCCTCGCGGGTGCGCTGCGAATTGTAGGACGAGATGCCGGCATAGAGCGCCTTGCCCGAGCGCACCGCATGGTCGAGCGCGCCCATCGTTTCTTCCAGCGGGGTGTCGGGATCGAAGCGGTGCGAGTAGAAGATGTCGACATAGTCGAGCCCCATCCGCTTCAGGCTCTGATCGAGACTGGCCAGCATGTATTTGCGCCCGCCCCATTCGCCATAGGGCCCCGCCCACATCTCGTAGCCAGCCTTGGTCGAGATGATCAGCTCATCGCGATATCCGGCAAAATCGGTGCGCAGGATTTCGCCGAAAGCGGTCTCGGCCGAGCCGGGCGGCGGCCCGTAATTGTTGGCGAGGTCGAAATGGGTGATACCGAGATCGAAGGCCTTGCGGGCGATCGCCTGCTTGGTCTTGTGCGGCGTGTCATTGCCGAAATTGTGCCACAGCCCAAGCGAGATCGCCGGCAGTTTGAGGCCGGACCGTCCGCAACGGTTGTAGATCATTTTTTCGTAGCGGTTTTCGGCGGCGATGTAGGGCATGGGAAATCCTTGGGGATGAGGCGGCGCGGGGATCGCCGGAAGGAACGATTGAATCGATGCTCGCCCTCTCCTTACCCCCTCCCCGGCGAAACGGGGAGAGGGAGATTTTGAAAATTATCGATAATCGCCAAATCTACTGACGAACAGGCCTACTTTTTCTCGGCCAGCAGTTCCTTGGCCGCCTTGACGCCAAGCGCGGCCGGCCGCTCGCACGTGGTCTGCATGGCGACGAATTTTCCTGTCTCGCCGGAGCGCAGGATGCCGGTCATGACATCGACGGCATGCAGCGCCAGTTCCATCGAACAGCGGTGCGGCCGCCCCTCGACGATCGCCAGCGCCATGTCGGCGAGGCCTGATGTGCGGTAATTGGCCATCATGCCCTGGCCGTGCATCTCATTCGGCACGCCAAGCGGATGCTTCCATTTCGGCAGTTTCTTGACCGGCTTGCCCTCTTCGGTGAAGCGCACATCGCCGCCGAAGAAATTCGGATCCGGCACGAACACCGTGCCCGCCTCGCCATAGAGTTCCATCGGTGCGTGGCCGTGAGCCCAGACATCCCAGCTGGTGTTGAGCGTCACCACGGCGCCGTTCTCGAACTCCAGCAACCCATGGATGGTGGTCGGCGTGTTGACCGGGATTTTTTCGCCCGCGCGCGGTTTCGATGAAATCGTCCGCTCCTTGGCAGGGGTTGTCGCGAAAGCCGCCACCTGCTTCACCGGCCCGATCAGCTGGATCAGATTGGTGATGTAGTACGGCCCGATATCGAGCACCGGCCCGGCGCCCGGCTGGAAGAAGAAATCCGGATTGGGGTGCCAGTGCTCCATGCCGTGGCCCATGACATGGCAGGTGCCGCTGGTGATCTTGCCGAGCTTGCCCTCGTCGATCAGCTCACGCACCAGTTGGTGCGCGCCGCCGAGGAAGGTGTCGGGCGCCGAACCGATGCGCAGCCCCTTCTTCTCGGCCCGCGCCTTGAGGTCCTGGCCCTCCTTGAGTGACAGCACGAACGGCTTTTCCGAATAGACGTGCTTGCCGGCGTCGAGCACCCGTTTCGACACCTCGTAATGCACCGCCGGTATCGTCAGGTTGACGATAATGTCGATGTCGTTGGCCTTGAGCAGGTCGTCGACAGTCTCGGCGCGCAGCTTGAATTCCTTCGCCCGCGCCCTGGCCGCGTCCATGTTGATGTCGGCGCAGGCGCGCATCTCGATGCCGCGAAACAGCGGCGCCAGCGAGAAATACGCTTTCGAGATGTTGCCGCAGCCGATGACGCCAATACCCAGTTTCCCAGTACCCAACTTCTTTGCCATGATGATTGTTCCTAGTAAGCCTTGACGGATGCGAGCGAGCGGCGGGCGAAGCGCTCGATGTCGTTGGGATTGTCCTGTTCCATGACAAAGTACTTTGCCGCGCTCTTGGCCCGCAACAGTTTGATCAGGCCGGCCCAGTCGATCGTGCCGTGGCCGACATCCGACCAGCCATCCTCATCCAGTCCTTCGCCCGGCCTGGCGATGTCCTTCACATGCACGGCGACGATGCGCTTGCCATGCTTTTCGATCCAGGGCAGCGGATCGGCGCCACCGCGCACCACCCAGGCGAGGTCCATCTCCCAACCGATAGCGGGGGCGGCAGACAGGATGTGATCCTGCGGCACCGAACCGTCGGCGAGTGCCTTGAACTCGAAATCGTGGTTGTGCCAGGCAAAGCCGTAGCCGGCCTTCGAGGCGACCTCGCCAACCTTGGCCAGGCGTTCGCCGAAGCCGCGCCAGCCGGCGGCGTCGGACGGCCTGTCCTCGGCCATCAGATAGGGGCAGATCAGAAGCTTGATGCCGAGCGCTTCGGCTGTTCCGCGCACGCCGTCGAAATCCTTTTCCAGCGCATCGATGGAGAAATGCCCGGTCGGCATGGAAAGGCCGTTCTTGTCGAGTTCGCCGCGGAAGGCTTTGGGATTCTCATAGACGCCACCGAAGCCTTCGACTTGCGTGTAGCCGAGCTTGCCGAGTGTGGCGAGCACGCCTTCCCAGGGCTGGAAGTTGCGGGCGCTGTAAAGTTGGAATGACCAGTTCATCGTCTTTGTCCGTTCTGCTTGTGGGTGGATCTCTTGGGGGATGGATCCTGGGGG
>NZ_JBWLUW010000040.1:0-9517 GCF_057784245.1 Mesorhizobium sp. CNPSo 4671
ACGGTGGTGAATACCACCATCGATGCCATCGCTTGGCGGACCGCGTTACTCATGTAATTCTTCGGGGCGATCAATTCTACCTGGCTTCGCTGCCTAGACTCGTCTGCTGAGATTAATCGTGCAAGTTCGGGATCTGCCTGAATTAGGGGCTCCTCGAAAAACCGTCTCGTTGCTTTCATGCTTAAGTCTCCCTTGGGCCTTGTAAGGACGTGCCAGCGCGGACTCAGAATAGACCGTTGCTGTGATGGAGGCGTCTAGTGCTTCTACTCTTGTTGAGCGTTTTCGTGCTCAGCGCGCTCTGCGATTCCTTCTTAAAGCATGTGCCTAATTTAAGTAGTGAACCGTTGAATGGTACTATTGTAGTAACAGTAATTATACCATATAGGGCACCCCATATAAATGTCTATCTTGTCAAGTGAAGTGTTGCTTATCTACAAAATACTGCTGATAAACACGCGCCGCAGCATCATCGCCGGACATGGCCGGCTCCGCTGTTCCATTGTGAATTGCGTTCGCTTTGTTGCTACTTTCTGGCCGCCCTCGACGCCGCCAACAGGGCCGTCCGATGCCGCCATACTCTAATTCATGCTAGTGGACATTCGTTCATATAGTCTCTTTCTTTCATATCGATGCCGCGCGAGACTCCTGGAAAAGGTAGAAGGAATCATTGATAACAAATCCGTCGAGACCTGCAGCTCGGGCATAGGTCAGCAAGTCGCTTGCACGGTTTATGAAGCCGGTGCCACTGAAGTTAAGCGACGTGTTGCAGAGAACGCCGACCCCGCTTTTTCCCTTGAACGAGGTAAGCAGCTGAAACAGGGGGGGGTTTTGATCCAATGAAATTGTCTGGGCCCGCGCTGTGCCGTCAACATGCGTAACGGCCTCTAACCGGCTATCGATAACCTTCTGAAAAAGGAGCATGTAGGGCGACGGGCGTGCCAAGTCGAAGTGGAGCGCCACGTCCTGCTCCAGGCAAACCGGTGCGATCGGGCGGAAAGCCTCCCGGTTCTTGATTCGGTTTAAACGCTCATGAGTTGCTTTTGAAAAAGGCGCCGCGAGAATTGACCGATTGCCGAGCGCCCGCGGCCCGATCTCGCAATTCCCCTGCACCCAGCCGATCACCTTGTCATCGAGCAATGCCGAGGCCACTTGTTCGTAGTCGAGTGGATAAATCACAAGTCCGGTGTGGTCAATTTCGTCCAACACGAACGGCTGCCCTGAATACACGTCCCATTTGATCTTTGCATTGCCGGTGAAATGCCGCATGGCGTCCACAGCGGTCCCGATCGCCGAGCCCGTATCGTTTGTGCATGGCGGAATGAAAACATCTGAAAAAAGCTCTGTTTCGAGCCAACGGCGATTCCACTCGCAGTTCAATCCACATCCGCCGGAAATCAGCAGCGGGTACCCCTTTGTCAGATGCCTCTTCGCGAAAGTGTGGAACGACTCGAAAATGGCGTCAGAAACTTTCCTAGCAAGGTTAGTGAACTTCTGATCGGTTACGCCAATGTTGTAGTAGGGCGAATTCAGCAGAGTCTCCTTGGACAGCGGGTACAGATCGCTTGGAAGCAAGTAGTCAATCAGGGCCTGCTCTTCCCGGTCAGGCGGTCCGGGCTGCCCGTAGGCGCAAAGCGCCATTACCTTGCCGGCGTCCTCGAAGCGCAAGTGTCCTTTGGGAAAGGTGAATTTCGGATCGGCCAACGCATAGAGAAGAGCATACTTGCTACCCGGAGCAGTTATTACTCTGCCCAAATGAGCTACCTTCAGTCGCTCATCGACCTCATAGAAATCGCCGATGTCCCCTTCCCAAATCAGCGCATAGCAGGGCATTCCCAGGGGGAACGGCGACATGCCGTAGGATCCCCAGAGATGGGAGCGTTCGTGCGTTGAGGAATAGAAATGCATCTTCCTGCCGAAGATAGATGTCTCGCCGACAATCTCCGATCCGTTGCCAACGCCATAGTAGCCTGCCGCAACGGGCCTGTGGCTCGGGTTTTCCGTGATCGACCAGCCACTCACGGCAATCACATCCGGAATGGCCTGCATGCGGCCAGCGGCGTCAAGGACCGCTGATGGAGTGATGGTCGAATATCTGGGAAAGCTATCCTTCTCAGCCTCGTATGAATAGATGAGCTCGGCTGCTGACGCATCCAGCGCTGCAATTGCGCCGTCATGACCCGGCTTAAACGACATTATTCTCATGTTGGATGAGCTCCTACAGAATGAAGACTATCGGAGATATTGCGGGAAGACTTTGACCAAGCTAGGCGCGTTTCGCCTCTTGCGGCACCAACGCCTCAAGCCAGGCTAGCAGATTGATCGCCAGAAGATTGCTATATATAAAAGGCGCCTCTTTCTTACAATAACTCTATAGCATCCGTGTAGCAAGTGCGGCCTGATCTTGAAACCCCGGCGATGGTCAATTTTTGTGGTTGTAGGCAAAATAATTGTAAAGATATATGACATTAATATTTCCATTCAATGGGACGTTGCGTCAACTGCTTCTGGCGAGCGCGTTTCACTCTGTTGGTGGTCTGGGGCCGCCGCGATCGTGGTAGTCAGCCAATCGAGGATCGGGCGTGTGGCGGAGCAGGAACGGCGTCATTAACGATTTGCTGCGCGACAAGACATGCCCCGAGCATTGCACCACTTCAGTCTGCGCTGGTCGAGAAGCTCGTGGAGGGGACGCTCGCCGATCACACGAGTTCGACTCACTGGGCAGTCCGCGCGACGGTGAAGGCGGGCGGGCATCGCGGGCATAAGGTGGTGAATATTTGACCCGACCATACTTCGCGTGTCGCTTTCGCTAAGTCATGCCCAATGAGCGCGAGGAGAGCGCTGTCGCCCTCGTCGCGGTCGCCGTTGCATACCTTGCTAAGAGTCCGTCCCGAAACTGCTCATGAGTTACGCGCGATGCGCCTAACGAGGATCATGACGGCCGCAGCGTAGAGGAACGCGGTGGCGGACTCGATGGTCGCCTCGGCGTCCTTCCATAGCCGCCGGTTGCGGTTGATCCAGACGAAGAAGCGCTCGACCACCCAGCGCTTGGGCTGGACGGCGAAGCCGACCTGATCGGGCTTTCGCTTTACGATCTCGACTGCGACGGAGGTAGCTTCGGCTACTCGGGGGGCCTTGATAGCCAGCGTCGGCGAAGACCTTGCGGATGAAGGGAAAGGGTCGCCGCGAGGCTTGCAGGACCGGCCCAGCGCCGTCGCGGTCCTGGATGCTAGCTGGATGCGGGAACAGCACAAGTGCCCGACCGTCCGCATCGACCAAAGCGTGGCGCTTGCGCCCCATGATCTTCTTGCCCGCATCATAGCCGCGCGGCCCGCCGCTCTCGCAAGTCGTGACGCTCTGGCTGTCGATGACCGAGGCTGTGGGCGAGGCATCCCGGCCGCAACGCTCGCGGTCCAGAATGAGGAGCCGGTGATTGACCTTCTCGAACAGGCACTCGTCACGGAAGCGGCGGAACCAGCGGAACACGGTGCTTCTCGGCGGAAGGTACGATGGCAGCAGCCGCCAAGGGCAACCCGAGCGCAGCACGTAGAAAATTGCGTTGACGAGCTCACGCAGCGGCCAGGAGCGAGGGCGGCCCTGATCGCAAGGAGGTGGGAGGAGCGGTTTGATAAGTGTCCATTCGGCGTCGGTCAGATCGCTGGCATAGCGTAGCCCTGTTCGGCTATGCTGCCGACGGGTTGTTGGAGTCCACATCGCAGGTTCCAGAACGGTTACAGCAACCCCTTTTGAATCAGCGCTATCGTGACCACTCAACCCCGTTCGCAAGTCATGACACCACCTAAGTCCATGCTGCACGATATTCCCGGAGGCGAGGCCCTCGTTAAGTGGTTCGGGCGCGTGCCACGCTTCCATGATGCCGAACTGATTGAGACGCCTTCTCCGGAAAGGGGGGCTACTGCGCATACAGGCCTGGAATATGACGACGAGGTGGATGCCAAAGGCTACTTTGTTCTCGACAAGCACGCGACAGTTACCCTCGCCCTTGAGGGCGTGAGCTCGAACAATTGCGCCGATTTCGACATGATGCCGGCAATCATCTTTGATCTGGAAATCACCAACGTTGACGAGAACTACCGCATCGAGTGGGGTGCAAGCTACGGGGTGGCCGGCTTCATCACTGCCAAGCACGTGCGGGTCAGTCTTACGCCCAGAAGACCCGACTAGGAAGAGTTTCGAGACAGGCTCTAAGGCAAACTGCCACGATAGCTCCGCCGCTGTAATGGCATAGACGACGTGGCAGTATAGGCTCAAAACCAGTCGGCATCGAGCACCCAGTATGCAGGGCATCAACGTCGCTACCGGCCACAGCCGGTGCGGCGGGTCCCGTCAGTCGACTTGAACTGGCCGAGGACGACCTGTTGATATGGATGATTCCCGCACCGCAGAGTGGAAACGGTGCCTGACCCAGCTGCAATGCATGGTTCCCCAGCCGATCGCTTTCGAACCCGGGCTTGCCATTAATCTGTCCTAACTCTTGACGATCGCAGTGCAGAGGGCACATTCAAGTACCGTCTTGCGCAACCGGCGGCGACGCGCATCAGCACTTCCGGAGCATAAGCGTCAGCGGCCGCTGCGAGATCATTCACGGTGAAACTCTCACCCAGCAATTCGACCGAGACGGTCGGAAGACAAACTGCCTCAGGAACGTCCGTTATGTCAATCGCGGTGGAGTCCATCGACGTTCTTCCGACCAGAGGAGCCGAATATCCAGCAAACCGGACGGATATCTTGTTTCCGCAGGCCCAAGGAAGGCCATGCTTGTAACCGATGCCCAAGATCGCTATGCGGCTGTCTCGGACCGTACGAAATGTCGCGCCATAACCGACCGCCTCACCCTTGGGCACATTTCGCACATCGAGTATATTTGCCTGAAGTTTTACGACGGGCAGAAGAGGGTTCGGTTGAATGCCGGCGTTGTTGAGACCAAAAAGCGCTGAACCCACCCGGACGATATCGAAATGAAAATTCTTCCCGAGCCAAACACCCGCGGATGCGGCTAGACTGCAACGGGCAGGTTTAAGCAGATTGGAGATCGCCCGAAAGCGGTTACTCTGCAGCACATTCATTGCGTCGGCAACGCGATCGCTACAAGCGAGGTGACTGAGGACGACTGAGGGGTGGTGCCGCTTAAAAGTGCCGGAAAGATAATTTCTGCGTACGTCGTCAAAAGTAAGCCCGAAGCGAGAGAAGCCGGTTTCCACATTGAGAAAATATGTTTGCGCCTCGCCCGCAGCGCTAATAGCGTCCAGTTCACCGGAGTTATTCACTACAGGTGTAATCCGGCTGGATCTATAGTATTTCCTCAACGTCGTAAATTGATCGCAGAGAACCGCAACCGTCGCGCCTATCTTGGAACTCCTTATTGCCATCGCTTCGTGGAGATCTCCAACAAAAAAAAGATCGCATCCGGCGGCGGCCAACGTCCTTGTGACCTCAATAATACCAAGCCCGTAGGCGTCGTTTTTAACGACTGCTGCCACCTTTACATGTGGTCCGACCATGGCCGACACAGTCTGGAAATTTGCCTGAACTGCCGCCAGATTGACTTCTAGCACAGCATCCGCGCGCTGCGGTATGGACAACATCTTTTACCCCCTTTGCGAGTTGATCGAGAAGCATCGCATTCTTTTTATTGGTTGCGATCCGAAGTAGAGCACGGGCGAGCAACAACTTTTGTCGCGCCCGCTTGGCCAATGTATTAAAAGTTCGTCTTCCGCAGTGCGGCTGGCGACTAGGAAGAGGATCTTCATTGCGAGTACTTGATTCTAGCTGGGATCGCGTGCTAGCGGGCAAGTCATGCAACGGCCGCCACCTCGTCCACGGCTGAGTTCTGCGCCCTCGACCGCTATCACTTCAACGCCGGCGCGACTCAGCAATGAATTCGTGTTGACGTTGCGGTCGTAGGTAACGACAACGCCCGGCTCGACCGCAATTACGTTATTTGCGTCGGACCATTGCTCTCGCTCCGCCTCATAGTGATCGCCGCCGGTAGGCACTATTCGGAGAGCCTTAAGTCCTAGGGCCTTGGCCACGACAGACAAGAAGGGTTCATCCTCTTCGGTGACATCGAACGTATCCTCAGAATTGCCCGGGCGGAGAGTGAACGTTCGCAGCCCCTCCACCACGGGTGGGTAAATCGTCACCAGGTCTCGGTCGCAGAAGGTGAAGATGGTGTCGAGATGCATGAAGCTACGGTCCCGGGGCATCAGAGCCGCAATAACGCGAGTGATTTTGTCGACCTTGAACAAAGCGCGCGCCAATGCCTCGACGGCCTGCGGCGTGGTCCTCTCACCCATACCGATTAGAACAACACCGTCACCAATTGGCATCACATCCCCCCCCTCAAGACTGAGCGCACCGTTGGTTCGATCAGGCAACAGCCGTGTGAAGCCAGCGTCCCGAAATCGAGGATGGAAGCGATAGACTGCCTCAACATTCTCTGCCTCAGGCCGTCTAGCGCGCCAATACAGGGGGTTGATTGAGACGCCGCCATAGATCCAGCATGAACTGTCACGCGTAAAAAGCTGGTTCGGTAAAGGAGGTAGAACGAAATCCTCGGGCTTTAATGTTCGCCCAGTCAGCCCGTGCGGCTTAAATTCAAGATCCTCACGCGCGATCCCGCCAATGAGCAAGGCCGCGAGTTGACTTGACGGCATCTCGTCAAGCCAGCTCCGCAACTCATTGGCGAAATCCAGGCCGACGACTGAAGGACAGACGCGTCGATTTAGGAGCCAGCCGCGGGCGTCGGACAACGCCAAAGTTTCCGACAGCAGGTCGCCCAAAGAACGAACGACGACACCGCGCTCACGAAATTTTTCCACGAAGGCATCGTGCTCCTGTTGCGCACGCTCGACCCAAATCACATCATCGAAGAGGAAGCCCTTGCAGTTCTTCGGTGTAAGGCGGCGGAGGCTAAGGTCTGGTCGATGAACAAGGACCTCACGTAGCCGGCCAACTTCTGAATGAACCCCTAAGGTCGTCATATGGCCGTCCTCACTGTCAGTTGAAGGCCATACACCGCCACAAGGTTGGGGTGACTGGTGCCTTCTACGGTCGCCAGCGCATAGCTTTCAAATGAAATCGTTTGCGTGGACATAGGCGGCTCCGTTAATGTGCGAATGAGTAATCCTCCGCCTGCAACAAGTATGCCGACCAAAGACGACTTATGATCAAGAGGTTGACTGTCGCGTCCGACAGGTAGGCTCACAGGTTTGTCCGACTCCCTACAAAGGGTAAGACCGTCGTCTAATAGCGAGATTTGCAAGCGCCTTTTGGTGCGGGAGGTGTTTGCCGGGAGCACGGTCGTCTACGCGGTCGACATGGGTCGCCGCATCATGGGGCTTCGTGGGATGGTCCCTCCAATGTATGTCTCGCACGCTCCGAGCAAACTCGTGGTGCGACGGTCTTACGGAATGGACCAGCCTGGGTCCTGGCAGGGACTCCTCTTCACGCCATGGGCGCTGCACAGCTCGAGAGTTAGGCGATGGCCATCGCCCTGTTGAAGAGCTCACCGGAGCGGAGCATCGCATGCATGATGACGGCGAGCTCTCGCAGCGGGTCGACGAAGCCGAGTTGGGCAGGCGTGAAGATTCGATCGCGGTCGAGCGAGGGCTGGAAAGAGAAGTGGAAGCCGGCGAGCGTCTTGATCGTGGCCAGGCGCCCCATGCGCAGTGCCGTCTTGATACGGCTGTTCTCCCGCAGGGTCAACTCTTCCGAGAGGAGGATGTCCATGGCTTCGAGGGCGGCGATATCGGCTTGCTCGAGCCGACGCACGATATGATCGAGCGTTTCGAGCGCCCGCGGCATCCAGGCCGACGAGGTCGTGGCGGATTCGATCGATTGTGGATGCGTGTTATCGAGCGCGTTCGTCACGGACGCTGCTCCTTCGCCATCAACCGGGCGACGGCATCGTAGAAGGCCAACGGGCGCTGAGCGACCCTGTCACCGGAGCCGTGAAGGGTGACGTCGTCGTTCTTCGGTCTCTCTCGGCGCTTGTGGACATGGATGTTGCGATGACCGGCCCAACATGCGCTGATGCCGACCTTCGAGAATGGAATGGGTGGCTCAGCGCGCCGTCCTCGAAGACGCGCACCTCTTCGGGTGTGCACCTCGACGACACGGCGCCTGGTGGCGTCGGGCGCGCTGTAGAAATTGCCGCCGACGCTTGATCATGCCCTCCCGGCTGATGCGTCGCTCGAGCTTCAGGACCGATCTGAACGGAGCCAATGGCAGCGGCCGCAGCGCTGCCCGCTCCCCGGCGAAAGCTTCGTTGACGACACGCCTTGTGGTGGCGTGAACTCTCGGGTTTGCGACCATGTCCAGCCAGTGGCGCAACTGGGCGTTCAGGTCTTCGAGATTACGAAAGGACCGGGCCAGGAAGAAATCCTCGCGAATGTAGCGGAACGGTCGCTCGACCTTGCCTTTCGTTTTGGCGCGATAAGGCCGACAGGCCTTGGGATGGAAACCATAGTGCCGGGCAAGATCGACAAGGGCACGGTTGTAGACGATGCCGCCGGCCTCACCTTCGCCGATCACAGCCGTCTTCATACGATCGTAAAGCACTTCGCGAGGAGCGCCGCCCAGCGCCTCGAAGGCGGCGGCATGACAACCTAGAAGCGTCGATAGATCCTGGTGGACGACGAAGCGTGCCCAGATCAAGCGGCTGAAGCCGAGCACCAGAGAGAATAGCCAGACGATCCTCGGTGTCGTTGGTTCGTCGGTAAAGAGTCGAACCTGCGCCTGCTCGCCGGGCGGGTCTCGAAGCGAACCTCGTAGCCCCGCTCCGCTGACGCAGGACGGACGTCGCGCAGGAAGTCGTGAGCCCGGATATCGCGTGACGCGTTCGCGAAGATAAGCTGTGAAGGGATCGATCACCGCCTGACGCGGTTTGCGCGGTCCGTAGGCCGGAGCCTCGAGCCCGCCCCCGCAATGTATTTGCGCACCGTCTTGCGGTCGATCCCGCTCTCCCTGGCGATCGCCGACACCGACAGGCCCTGCCGATGCAAATCCAGTATCATGATCATCTCCCCGATCTCGATCACCGAAATCCCAGCGCACGCCCTCAGCCACGACCATTTCGTCACGCGCGCCACCAGTGTCTGCGTGGCTTCATAAAGCAGCGTTCGCATCATGCCGTCGCCGCAGCGGCATATCCGGACGATGCGGCGGGCGCGTGGCTGCGGGAGGGATCGCACCTCGATCTCATAGGCGCGTTTAAGCCCGACATGCGCGAAAGTGATACGGCTGCGATCTGGGGCGCGGGTGTTCGTCGACGGGCGCGCGGGGGCTGTTTTGGCCACCCGGGCCGCCTAAACGAGATCGGCCGGACCGTTTTCAAATCCAGCTGCCAGGAAGGTCATACGACGTTGATGGGGCGCTCGATGATGCAATGCTGGGTGCCACACCTTCAGGTCATCTCGGGATAAAGGCCCAGAAGCTCATCAATCAGATCGGCAAATTTTTGTTCCGGAGGGGTCAGCGAGCTCAAGTTGGAAGAGAT
>NZ_JBWLUW010000005.1:0-443223 GCF_057784245.1 Mesorhizobium sp. CNPSo 4671
CCGACCTTGGCGGTGGCGGCGACTGCAGCGCGCACTTCTTCCAGCGGCAGGCTTGTCTTGTCCAGTTGATCGAGCGAGGAGGCATCGGCATCGACCGGCAGCAGCCGGTTGTCGCCGGAGATTTCAACGCCATGGCCGGAGAAATAGACGAGCGCCACATCGGCGCCCTTGGCATCGTCGCGAAAGTCGTCGAGCGCGCGCCGCATGCGCCGCAGATCACGGTCGGTTTCGAGCACCACCTCGAAACCGAGCTTCTTCAGCGCCGCTTGCATCGCCTCGCCGTCATGGATGGGATTGGCGAGCGGCCGCACCAGCCGGTAGTCGTCCTCCGCCATGACCAATGCCACGCGCCGCTCCGCCACGGCAGTGGCGGTCGCCGACAAGAACAGCAGCAAGGCAAGCAGCAAACGCAAATCGAACCGCCCCCGGGCTCAGTCGCGTGCTGACAATTCCACCTCTTTATGGCGCGAGCAAGCCGGGCATTTGGTCAGAACCGGCTCTTTCAGCCAGCGCGCAGCGGTTTCAATGCTTCGCTCCAGCGCAACAACTCGTCCAGCATGGCCTTGGCGCCGCCCGCCACCTGTTCGCTGGCGCTGAAGGCGCCGTTTTCGTCGAGCAGTTTCTGGTACATCGGCAGCGCGACGCCCTCGGGGATCGGCATGATCCCCACCGCGGCCAGCAGCGGCTTCAGCGCCTGCGCCGCGCGCAAGCCGCCGGAAACGCCGCCATAGCTGAGGATGGCGGCGGGCTTGTATTTCCATTCTCGCAGCAGGTAGTCGACGGCGTTGACGATCGCCGGGGCTGCGAAATAATTGTACTCCGGCGCCACGAAGACGAAGGCGTCGGCGGCGTCGATCGCCTTCGACCAGGCCTTGGTGTGATCGTTCTGGTAGTTGCCAAGCCTTGGATGATGCGGCTCGTCCAGCACCGGCAGGTGGAACGCGGCAATGTCGGTCAGCACCGGCTCGAATTTCCCGTGTTCGCGCGCGAACGTCTCCAGCCATTCGGCAAAAACCGGTCCGGCGCGGCCCGGCCGCGTGCTGCCGATGATGATGTTCAACTGGTGCTTCAAGGCAGGCTCCCTTGTCAGGCGGTATCTGTTGGTGACTGTCACTACGGCAGAGTGTTCCGGCGGGCAAGGCGGGACGCCTGGTGGCGCGGTCACGATCGAATGAACAGACCATCTGCTTGGTGCCGTGAATTGCCTGCCGTTCGGTCACATGGACGCCCGGATCGCCAGCCACTACATTGAGGGTAGCAGCGGAGCACTTCATGGACACTCAGCCCGCCCCATTTGTCCCGCCCGCACCGAAGCCGCGCACCTCGCCGCCTTCGACGCTGGAGATGATCCGCATCGTCTACCGCAACCCGCTCGAACTGTGGGGCGAGCCGACCTACAACGAGCCCTGGATATCGGTGAATGGTGTTGGCGGGCATCTGGTCATCGCCAACGATCCCGGCCTCATTCGCCATGTGCTGGTCGACAATGCCAAGAACTACAAGATGGCGACGGTGCGCCAGAAGATCCTGCGGCCGATCCTGCGCGATGGACTGCTGACCGCCGAGGGCGAGGTGTGGAAGCGGTCGCGCAAGGCGATGGCGCCGGTGTTCACGCCACGCCATATCTTCGGCTTTGCCCAGCCGATGCTGAAACGCACCAAGGAGTTCGTCACCCGGTACGAACAGGGCGGCACATCCGACATCGCCCATGACATGACATTGCTCACCTACGACATCCTTGCCGAGACGCTGTTCTCCGGCGAGATAGCGGGCGAGCCGGGCAGTTTCGCCAACGAGATCGACCGCTTGTTCGAGACCATGGGCCGTGTCGATCCGCTCGATCTGCTGCGTGCGCCCGACTGGCTGCCGCGGCTCACCCGCATCCGTGGCCGCAAGACCATGGCCTATTTCCGCAAGATCGTCACCGACACCGTCAAGATGCGCGAGGAGCGTTTCAAGCGTGATCCCGATGCGGTGCCGCAGGACTTCCTCACGCTGCTGCTGAAGGCCGAAGGCCCCGACGGGCTGACGCGCTCGGAAGTCGAGGACAACATCATCACCTTCATCGGCGCCGGCCATGAGACCACCGCGCGGGCGCTGGGCTGGACGCTTTATTGCCTGGCCGAATCGCCGTGGGAGCGCAACCGCGTCGAGCAGGAGATCGACGAGGTGTTGGCGCGCGAGCCCGATCCGACGAAATGGCTGGATGCGATGCCGTTGACCCGCGCTGCTTTCGACGAGGCGCTTCGGCTCTATCCGCCGGCGCCCTCGATCAACCGCGAGCCGATCGTGCCGGAGATGTGGAAGGATCTTTATATCCCCAAGCACGCGGCCGTGCTGGTAATGCCCTGGGTCGTCCACCGCCACAGGAAGCTGTGGGACAGGCCCGATGCCTTCCTGCCCGAGCGGTTCCACCCGGGAAACCGCGAAAAGATCGACCGCTTCCAGTATCTGCCGTTTGGCGCCGGCCCGCGCGTCTGCATCGGCGCCAGCTTCGCCATGCAGGAGGCGATCATCGCGCTCGCCATCTTGTTGTCGCGCTTCCGCTTCGACACCACGGCCGAGACCAAGCCTTGGCCGGTGCAGAAATTGACGACGCAACCGCAAGGCGGCCTGCCTATGCAAGTCACGCCCCGCCATCGTTGAGGGGCAGTCCTCTTCTGGAAATTATGCCACGGGTTTGCGCTGCTGGAACTGGCCGGCGGCGCGGAAGCGCCAGAGGTAGCTCGGCAGGATCGTCGCGATCGATTGCGGCTGGATGCCGAGCCCGGCGAGTGTCCGGTTGGCCTTGGCGGCGGCCTCAGAAACGATGTTGTGCTCGCGCAGCTGCATCACCTGATCCTTGGTCAGCAGCGGATTGGGCAACAGGCCGAGGATCGAGGCCTGGATGTTGGCGACCCACCACGGCACCGGAACCAAGAGGCGCTTGCGCTCGATCACGGTGAGCAGCTCTTCCATGCACTCCTTGAAGGTGAGCACATTGGGGCCGCCGAGTTCGTAGATCTGGCCGCCATTGATCTTGCCGTCGACCGAGCGCGCCACCGCCTCGGCGACGTCGCCGACATAAACCGGCTGGAATTTGGTCTGGCCGCCGCCGATCAGCGGCAGCACCGGCGAATAGCGCGCCATATTGGCGAAGCGGTTAAAGAAACTGTCCTCCGGGCCGAAAATGATCGATGGCCGGAAGATTACCGCGTTGGCGATCGTCTCCAGCACGGCCTTCTCGCCAAGCGCCTTGGTGCGGGCGTAGTCCGATTCGGAGTCCGCGTCGGCGCCAAGCGCGGAAATATGGGTCAGCCCTGCACCAACGGAGCGCGCCGCTTCGGCGATGGCGCGGGAGCCGAACTCGTGCACGGCGGAGAATTTCTGCCGGCCGGTCTCATGCAGGATGGCAACCAGGTTGACGACATGGTCGGCGCCTTGCACGGCACGGTCGACCGACCAGCGCATGCGCACATTGGCCTGCACCGGCTGGATCTGGCCGACATTGCCGAGCGGCTGCAGATGGCCGGCAAGGTCGGGCCGCCGGCAGGCGACCCGGATGCGGTAGCCGCGCTTGGCCAGCGCGCGCACGACATGGCGGCCGACAAAGCCAGACCCGCCAAAGACGACGACGAGCTTTGGGGTCTGCAGGATTTCGGTCATGGCTGGCTCCGGCGCACGTTCCAGATGGCTTGGCTGAAGCCGTTTCATAGTCGGTTTTGCGCCAAAGGCAAAGGGTGACGCGTCGTCGCGTCACCCTTGTCTGCGTCAGGACAGAAGCGCTTCAGAACGCCTTGCCGATACGGGCGTCGACCGAGTGACGGTTGCCGCCGCGAATGACGAAGAAGAGCAGGATCGCGGCCCACAAAAGCGACTTTTCGGCACCCGAAAAACCCTGGCCCATGGTGACCCAGTGGAACCAGACCGTCACCAGCAGCACGAACAGGCCGGCAAAGGCGGCCGGGCGCGTCAAAAACCCGATGGCGATGAAAATGCCGCCGAAAAACTCGGTGCAGGCCAGTAGCAACGACCACAAGGCGCCGGGATAGAAACCGAGGCCTTCGACCATCTCGGCGGCACCGAAAGGATTGGTGATCTTTTGCGAGCCATGGATGGTGAGGAACGCGCCGGCGACGACGCGCAGCACGGTTTCGCCGGCGTCATGCAGCGACGAATATAGGCGGCCAAGCGCCGGAATGATCAATCTTTCGCGGGAAGCGTCGGTGGTTACGGACATCGTAGCTCCTGTCTGAGTGAACACCCCTCGCAAACGCCCGATGGTCCCCGTCAAGTCAAGTTAATAAAAGTTAACTTTCGTGGTCATGTTTATAGGGACGCAGGACGAAACGCAGAAAACCCCGCCGAAGCGGGGTTTTCCGGGTGAGGTTCATGTCGAAACCAGGGTGCAACGAGGCGGCCTGACCTGAGACGGTATCGGCGTGGCGTGAGACGCCCGCCCCAGCCCTGGACGCATCCGACAGAAGACACCGACCGGGCAAACCCAACCCGGACAATCATTGGTCGTGCGGACGCACGGGAAGGTTCACAAGGCGCGGAAAAATTCTTCGATTGCTTCAGGCCGAATAGCGCTCGGCGAATTCGGAAATACGCTGCACCACCGCCTTGGGCGCGGTGATGCCGCGCGCCTGCGCCTTCTCGGCGGCTTCCGCCCGGGCTCGGCCCGGCACATGCACGCCATAGCGGCGGCGCAGGCGGTCGAGCTGGTCCTTCATGCGCTGTTCGAAATCCGGATCGAGCAGCTTGGGTTCGACGGCAAGCACGAACAGGCCGGTTCCGGGGCTGTTCGGCCCGCCGCTGAACCAGGGCGCGTCGAGCGACCAGTTGGCGCCCGACAGGCCGGCCGCCAGCACTTCGACCATCAGTGCGATGTTGGCGCCGCGTTGGCCGCCAAAGGCAAGCATGGCGCCCTTCATGGCGGCCGCCGGGTCGGTGGTCGGGTTGCCGCTCGCATCCAGCGCCCAGCCTTCGGGGATTTTCTTGCCGTCTTCGGCCGCCTTGCGGATGTTGACGAAGGCGGTGGCGCTCGACGACTGGTCGATGACCAGCGGGGCGCCGTCGGCGGCGGGAGCGGCAAACGACATCGGATTGGTGCAGTAGACCGGCTTGACCGAGCCCGAGCCGGCCAGCACGGCCGGGCCGTTGGTCGCGGCGAAGGACACCAGCCCCTGCTGGGCAAGGCGCCCAGTGAAATAGCCGAGCGCGCCGCACGTATAGGCGTTCTTCTGCGAGAAGATGGCGACGCCGAACAGTCTTGCCGCCTTGGCAAGGTCGTCGATCGTACGGTCGAAGCCGGTATGCGCCAGCCCGCCGCGTGCGTCGGAGAGATAGACCGCCAGCGCCGGCCTCGTGATCACCGGATCGGCATTGCCGTCGATGCGCCCTGCCTCCAGCGCTTCGAGATAATCGATGAAATGCGACAGGCCGACGGTCGAAAGCCCTTCCGCCTCGGCGGCGATGATCGACGCGGTGAGCGACTGCGCCGCCTCCTCATTGGCGCCGGCGCCGAGTGCCGCCATCCGGCACAGTCCTGTCGCTTGGTCGAGAGAGAGTTGCATCGTGGACGCCTTGGTGAACAGTGAATGGTGAATAGTGAATGGCCGTCTTAGACGAGGGCGCGAAAATTGCGACCATTTACCACTTACTATTCACCGTTCACTAGCCGACCTTGACCGGAATCCGCGCCTCGATCCGGCTGAGGGCCAGGACCAGAATGCCGGTGATCGCCATATAGATCAACGCCAGCAGCAGCAAGGGCTCGTAGGTGAGGTAGGTGTCCTGCCGCACCTTGCCAGCGACGGCGAAGATATCGATGACGCTGATCGTCGCCACCAGCGGCGTCGACTTCAACTGCAGCACGGTCTCGCCGGTCAGCGTCGGCAGCGCGCGGTAGAAGGCCTGCGGCAGCCAGATGCGCCGGAAGATCTTCCAGCGGCTCATGCCGAAGGCGCGGGCGGCTTCCAACTGTCCCTTGGGCACGCCGGCAAAGGCGCCGCGCATCACTTCGCCCTCGTAACCGGCAAAGGACAGGGTCAGCGCCACAACGCCGTACGGCCATGCCTGTCTGAGATAGGGCCACATCCAGGAATCGCGGATCCATGGATATTGCGGGAACAGCGAGCCCAGCCCGTAGTAGAGCAGCCACAGTTGCAACAGCAGCGGCGTGCCGCGGATGATGGTGCAGAAGACTTTCGCCGGTGCCGCAACCCAGATCGAACCGGCGGCCTGCGCCAGCCCGACCGGCACGGCGATCAGGAAGCCGAGCGCGCAGGTGACGGCCAGGATCCACAGGGCGCGCCAGATGCCCATCAGGCCCATTTCCCAATATTGCGGCAGCCAATCCCAGCGCATGAAAAACGCGGCCGACAACACCAGCCCGAGCGCGATCAGGATGAGGACGACGCGATGCGGCTGCAGCCAGAGCGAGGTGCGCGCTGCCGTGTTGATGATGGCTGCTTCGCCCGCCATCAGCGTGCCTCCTTGATCGAAGGCATGCCGCGCCGGGCCCATTTCTCGGCACGGCCAAGCAGGAAGTTCGAAAACAGCGTCACCGCGAGATAGAGCACGCCGGCGGCGAGATAGAAGATCAGATAGGCTTTGGTGACGCCTGCCGCCTGCCGTGTCGCAAGCGTCAGCTCGAAGAAGCCGACGACGGCCAGCAGCGCGGTGTCCTTGGTCGCGATCAGCCACAGATTGGCGAGACCTGGAATGGCAAAGGGCAGCATCGCCGGCAGCGTGATGCGCCGCAGGAGAAGGCCGGGAGACATGCCGAAGGCGCGGGCGGCTTCGATCTGGCCCTGCGGGATGGCGAGGATCGCGCCGCGCATGACCTCCGTCGAATAGGCGCCCTGGCAGAAGCCGAGCACGGCTATGCCGGCCGCCAGCCCGCTAATATCGACACGCTGGTAACCGATCGCGGTCAGCACCTGGTTTATCAGGTCGGTGCCGGCATAATAGAGCAACAGGATCAGCACCAGTTCCGGCACGGCGCGCACCACGGTGGTGTAGACCGCGAGCAGGTCGCGCACGACCGGTCCGCCGTAAAGCTTGCCATAGGCACCGCAGATCCCGATGAGCAGGCCGACGATCGTAGCGCCGACGGCAATCTCCAGCGAATGCAGCAGCCCGAGCATGAGTGTGTCGCCCCAGCCGACGGGCGCGGGCGAGAGAAGTTCGATGATGCCGGCCGCCGAGGCCGAAAGGAATGCGTCGATCAGCTTTGCCCCCGGATTGCTGGCGTCAGCCGCTGGCCATTTTCGTCAGCGAAAGCGTGCGTGGACAGGTTCAGGCGAAACCGCACGGCGCACGATGCGCCGCGCGGTCACAAGCTCAGGCTTGCTGATCAGTTCGACTGCGCTCCGCCGCCACCGTAAATGTCGAAATCGAAGTATTTCTTCGAGATCTCGTCATATTTGCCGTTGGAGCGGATGGCCTTGATGCCGGCGTTGATCTTTGCCTTCAGGTCGGTGTCTTCCTTGCGCACGCCGGCGCCGACACCCGGTCCAAGCACTTCGTCGTCCGGCGCCACCATGCCCTTCAGGTCGCAGCAGGCCTTGCCCTGGTCGGACTTGAGGAATTCGCCAAGCGCGATGGAGTCGGCCTGCACCGCGTCGAGGCGGCCGGCGGCAAGATCGTTGTTTGCTTCGTCCTGGGTCTGGTATTCCTTGATCTCGGAAGCCGTGGCGCCGAAATGCTTCTTGGCGTAGACGGCGTGCACGGTCGACACCTGGACGCCGATGACCTTGCCCTTCAGGTCGTCGGGCGAGGGGCCGAATTTCTGGTCCTTCGGTCCGATGATCGCCGTCGGCGTGTTGTAATATTTGTCCGAGAAGTCGATCGTCTTCTCGCGTTCGGCGGTGATCGACATCGACGAGACGATGAGGTCGATCTTCTTGGTGGTCAGCGCCGGGATGATGCCGTCCCAGGCGACAGGCGTGATGACGCAGTCGAGTTTCTCCTCGGCGCACACGGCGTCGATGAAGTCGATCTCCCAGCCGACCCATTTGCCCGAGGCGTCCGGCGAGGTGAAGGGCGGATACGGCTCGGCGGCGACGCCGATCTTGACCGGATCGGCCTTGGCGACGCCCATGGCGGCGACGCCGAGCAGCAGCGCTGCAGCGAATGTCTTCAGAACAGTCTTCATTTCAAACTCCCAGTTTGTTGTTGGTTCCCGGTTTTCTTCCGTCCCGGCCCGTCCCTAGCCGATGTTGCGGATGAACTGCTTGAGCCTTTCGGATTTCGGTGCGCCGAAGATCTGCTCCGGCGGGCCCTCTTCCTCGACCAGCCCGTTGTAGAGATAGACGACGTGGGTCGCGACCTCGCGGGCAAACTTCATCTCATGGGTGACCAGCACCATGGTGCGGCCTTCGCGTGCCAGGTCGCCGATCACCTTCAGCACCTCTCCGACCAGTTCCGGGTCGAGCGCCGAGGTCGGTTCGTCGAACAGCATGACGCGCGGATTGATGGCAAGCGCGCGGGCGATCGCGGCGCGCTGCTGCTGGCCACCAGACAGGTAGGCGGGGTAGACGTCGCGCTTCTCGGCGAGCCCGACGCGCGCGAGCAGCTTTTCGGCCTGGGCGATCGCCTCGTCGCGCTTGACGCCGAGCACATGCACGGGAACCTCGATGACGTTTTCGATCAGCGTCATGTGGCTCCACAGGTTGAAATTCTGGAACACCATGCCGAGCTTGGAGCGGATGCGCTCGATCTGCCTGCGGTCGGCTGGAACGGTGTGGCCGTGGCTATCGGCCTTCAGTTTGATCTCTTCGCCGTTGACGCGGATGATGCCGCTGGTCGGATTTTCCAGGCAGTTGATGCAGCGCAGCAGCGTCGATTTGCCTGAGCCTGAGCCGCCGATGATGGCGATCACCTCGCCGTCGCGCGCCGACAGCGACACGCCCTTCAGCACGTGCAACTGGCCGAACTTCTTGTGCAGGTTCTCGACATGGATGGCTTCGGCGGCGCCGTCCTGCGCCTTGCCGGATTGGACTGCGGCAGCTTCCACCGCGCTCACCGGGTGACCTCTGTATGGTCGGCGGCAGTTCGTCGAACGTCCATTCGGCTAATCAACATATACGCTGTACTGCCCCGCTCCAGACTTCAGCATGGACCCAACGGCGCGAGCCCGTCAATCCCACTCATTACGGCACTTGCGAGCTTGTTGTGCAAGTGTATAAATAGCCCTCCATGAAATTTTCTCGTTTTTTTTCAGCTAAAAAAGGGCTTCGATGAGCGCTTTCGGATCACAATCCATGGCGGCGCCGCTGCGACGCGTGCTGATGCGGTCGGCGGCGAACGCCATGCGCGACGCGGACAGGGCTGCCTGGCACTATGGCCCAGGATTCAGTCCGGCGAAAGCAGCATCGCAGCACGCGCTCCTTGCGGAACTGGTGGCGGCTTCCGGCGCCGAAATCGAATGGATCGAGGACAAGGCCGATGGGCTTTCGGATTCGGTGTTCACGCACGACCCATCGCTGATGACCGACCGCGGCGCGCTGATTCTGTCCATGGGCAAGCCCTTGCGCGCCAGGGAGCCCTCGCTGCATGAGGAAACCTACAGAAGGCTGGGCATTCCGATCCTCGGCCGCGTCGAGGCTCCTGGCCAGGTCGAAGGTGGTGATTGTGTATGGCTGGATGCCCGCACGCTGGTGATCGGGCGCGGTGTCCGCTCCAACCAGGAAGGCATTCAGCAGGTTTCCAACCTACTGACGCCGCTGGGCGTTTCCGTCTATGGCTTTGACCTGCCGCTGTGGCAGGGCGAAGAGGCCTGCCTGCATCTGATGTCGGTGATCAGCCCGCTGGCCGACGACCTCGCTTTGATCTATTCACCGCTTTTGCCGGCCGCGTTCTACCAGATGCTGAAGGCGCGCAACATCCGGCTGGTCGAAGGCGACGCCGCAGAGTTCGCGGCTTCCAACGGCCTCAGCCTGAACGTGCTGCCGACCAGCCCATTCAAGGTCATTGCCGTTGCAGGCTTTCCAAAGACCAAAGCCGCGATGGAAACCGCCGGCTGCACGGTCGAAATCTTCGAGGCGGATGCGCTCTGCATCGCCTGCGAGGGCGGGCCGACATGCCTGACGCGGCCCATCCTGCGCCAATGAATACGCCATCCCGCCGCAGGTTCCGTCGCGAGGGCGAGGAGCGGCGGCGGCAGGATCTGATCGAGGCCACTCTGGACAGCGTGGCGGAACATGGCCTGCAGGGCGCCACCTTGCGCACCATCGCCTTGCGCGCTGGCGTCACCGCCGGGCTGATCCGGCACTATTTTCCCGGCAAGGAAGAATTGCTGCAGGAAGCCTATGCTGCGCTGATGGGCCGCATGACCGAGCAGGCGAAAGCGGCCTTGGTCATGGAAGATGCCTCGCCGCGCCAGCGCCTTGCGGCTTTCGTCACCGCCAACCTCAACGCGCCGATCATCGACGCGCGCGTGTTTTCGCTCTGGGCAACCTTCATCGGCCGCGCCGGTGCGGATCCGGCCCTGGCTCGTGCTCACCGCGAAGGCTACCTTGGCTTTCGCAACGAGGTGGAAGCGGTTGTGGCCGAGGTGCTCGCCGCAGAACAGCGCGAGCCGGACGCAAACCAGTTGCGCCACCATGCCATTGCGATCAACGCGATCATCGACGGGCTCTGGGTAGAAGGCTGCCTGGCCGGCGAGATGTTCTCGCCTGGCGAATTGGCGGCGATTGGCATCAAGACTATCGAGGCCGAACTTGGCCTCGCGCCGGAAAGGGAAAATAATAAATGACAACACTCGGCGAAGCGCTGATCACGCTGCTCGAAGCGCATGGCGTCGACACCGTCTTCGGCATTCCGGGCGTCCACACGGTCGAGCTCTACCGTGGCCTGGCGCGCTCGAAAATCCGCCACGTCACGCCGCGCCACGAACAGGGCGCCGGCTTCATGGCCGACGGCTATGCTCGCGCCAGCGGCAGGCCGGGCGTCGCCTTTGTCATCACCGGGCCGGGGCTGACCAACACCATCACCGCCATGGGTCAGGCGCGCGCCGATTCGGTGCCGATGCTGGTGATTTCGGGCGTCAACGCCATGCCGACGCTGGGCAAGGGGCTGGGCTTCCTACATGAGCTGCCGGACCAGCGCGGCATGATGGAAAAGGTGGCGCTGTTGTCGTTGCGAGTCACCGAGGCCAGCGAATTGCCGGGCGCGCTGGCGCAGGCCTTCGCGCTGTTTTCATCCTCGCGGCCGGGTCCGGTGCACATCGAGATCCCGACCGATGTCATGGTCAAGCCGGCGGACGATATCACGGCACTGCTGAGCAATGCGGCACCGCCGGCGCCGAACGGTGCGGCAATTGCAAGTGCCGCCAAGCTCATCGCCGCCGCGCGCCGTCCGCTGATCCTCGCCGGCGGCGGTGCCAAGGGTGCCGAAGCACCCTTGCGGCGCCTGGCCGAGACACTTGGCGCACCGGTCGTCGAGACCACCAATGCGCGCGGCCTGCTGCATCGCCACCCGCTCTGCGTACCGGCAAGCCCAAGCTTGAAGGCGGTTCGCGCGCTGATGGCCGCGGCCGATCTGGTGATTGCCGCCGGCACCGAATTCGGCCCGACCGACTATGACGGCTATGGCGACGGCGGCTTTGTGCTGCCTTCCAACTTGATTCGCATCGACATCGGCGCCGATCAGCTCGCGCGCCGCCCGGTGACGGTTGGCATCCAGGCCGACTGCGCCGAGGCGATCGAAGCCCTGCTCGCCGCGATCGATCCCGCCAATGCCGCCGCGCCTGACGGTGAGGCACGCGCCGCCGCGGCACGCAAGGCGGCGTTCGCCGAACTCAGCCCGGCCTATGTGGCGCAGGTGCATGCCGTGGAGATGATCCGCGATGCCTTGCCGGGCGCGATCATTGTCGGCGATTCGACGCAGCCGATCTACGCCGCGAACCTCTACTACGACCACGACCGGCCGGCCGGCTGGTTCAATGCCGCCACCGGCTTCGGCGCGCTTGGCTATGGCCCGCCGGCGGCGATCGGCGCCGCCCTTGCCATGCCCGACGTGCCGGTCGTCTGCCTGACCGGCGACGGCGGCTTCCAGTTCACATTGCCGGAACTGGGTGTCGCACTTGATTCCGACGCGCCGGTCGTCTTCGTGGTCTGGAACAACAGGGGTTATCGCGAGATCGAGACCTCGATGCTCGATGTCGGCGTCGAACCCGTCGGCGTCTCGCCGGCGCCGCCGGATTTCTGCAAGCTGGCCGAAGCCTATGGCATATCAGCCGAACGGCTGGCCGAGATCGACGCGTTGCCGCAAGCCCTGAAGCGCGCCAGGGCAACCGGAATGCCCTGCGTCATCGAAATCACGGTCGATTGAAGCCTGCAGGCAAGCGTTGATTGTCCAACCTGCATCAGACCCTTTGCCGGCTCGGCTATTGTGCCGCGACAGCCGCACGGCTGACGGCATCGCCACAATATGCGTTCTGACTCATGCAAAGACGTGACGGCTGCTATGTCGAGATATCAGTTGAGTGATCGCCAGAAAGGCGCGACGCTTCGCGTCGGCGGGGCGCAACAAGCGACAAAATCATAAAAATACGACAGGAGCGGTCCAGGATGACGGAAACACTTCAAGGCAGACATATCGTTGTGACCGGTGGAACCGGCGCGCTCGGCGGTGCGGTGGTTGGCCGGCTGCTGGAACAGGGCGCGATCTGCCATGTGCCGAATGCGCACGCCGCGGCACCCCAGCATTTTCCTTTCGCCGCGCACGAGAATGTCAAGCTGGCGCACAATGTCGACCTGTCGGACTCCGCCAAGGTTGAAAGCTTCTATGCCCAGGTTCCTGCCTTGTGGGGATCGATCCATCTGGCCGGCGGTTTCGCCATGGCGCCGGTGGAAAAGATCGAATCGGCGTCCTTTGCCGAGATGATGGACACCAACGCCCGCACCACCTTCCTGTGCAGCCGCGCCGCCATCCGCTCGATGCTGGCGTCGGGCACATCAGGCCGTATCGTCAATGTGACCGCGCGCGCCGGGCTCGACCCTAGGCGCGGCGCCGGCATGGTCGCCTACACGGCCAGCAAGGCGGCGGTCGCGGCCATGACGGTGGCGATGGCCGAAGAGCTCAAGGCCGAGGGCATCCTGGTCAATGCCGTGGCGCCGTCGACGCTCGACACGCCGGCAAACCGCGCCGACATGCCGGATGCCGATTTCACCAAATGGGTCAGCCTCGAAGCGGCGGCTGAAGCAATCGCCTATCTCGCCTCGCCGGCCAACCAGGCGATGAGCGGAACGCTGGTGCCGCTCTACGGCCGGGCGTAGCCGCGCCCATCGACCTGGCTTTCGCCAAAAGTCGACCTGGCATTCGCCAAAGAAAAACCCCGCCGGATCGCTCCGGCGGGGTTTTGTTTTCGAAGCGAAGGACTTCGCGCTGCGAAGGACTTAGTTGCCCTGCTTCTTCAGCGCGGCACCCAGGATATCGCCCAGCGAAGCGCCGGAGTCGGTCGAGCCGTACTGAGCGACCGCTTCCTTCTCTTCGGCGATTTCCAGCGCCTTGATCGAGACCTGCAGCTTGCGGGTCTTCTTGTCGAAGGCGATGACGCGGGCGTCGACCTTCTGGCCGACAGTGAAGCGCTCGGGGCGCTGCTCGTCGCGGTCGCGGCTCAGGTCGGAGCGCTTGATGAAGGTCTCGATGCCGCTGTCGACCAGCCGCACTTCCAGACCGCCATCCTTGACGCCGATGACTTCGCAGGTGACGACGGCGTTCTTGCGCAGTTCGCCCGAAGTCGCCGCTTCGCCGACCGTGTCGCGGGCCAGCTGCTTGATGCCGAGCGAGATGCGCTCCTTCTCGATGTCGACGTCGAGCACCTGCGCCTTGACCATGTCGCCGCGATTGTACTCTTCGATGACCTGCTCGCCCGGACGGGTCCAGTCGAGGTCGGAGAGGTGCACCATGCCGTCCACGTCGCCTTCGAGGCCGATGAACAGGCCGAACTCGGTCTTGTTCTTAACCTCGCCCTCGACCTGGCTGCCGACCGGATGGCTGCGCGCGAAGGCTTCCCACGGATTCTCAAGCGTCTGCTTGAGGCCAAGCGAGATGCGGCGCTTGGCCGGATCGACCTCGAGCACCACCACGTCGACTTCCTGGGTCGTCGACAGGATCTTGCCGGGATGCACGTTCTTCTTGGTCCACGACATTTCCGAAACGTGGATGAGGCCTTCGATGCCCGGCTCCAGCTCGACGAACGCGCCGTAGTCGGTGATGTTGGTGACGGTGCCCTTGATCTTCTTGCCGATCGGGAACTTGGTGCCGATCTCCGACCACGGATCGCTCTCGAGCTGCTTCATGCCGAGCGAGATGCGGTGGGTTTCCTGGTTGATGCGGATGATCTGCACCTTGACCGTCTGACCGATGTTGAGGATTTCGGTCGGATGGTTGACGCGGCGCCAGGCCATGTCGGTGACATGCAGCAGGCCGTCGATGCCGCCGAGGTCGACGAACGCACCGTAATCGGTGATGTTCTTGACGACGCCTTCGACAACCTGGCCTTCTTCGAGGTTCTGCACGATTTCCGAACGCTGTTCGGCGCGGCTCTCCTCGAGCACGGTGCGGCGCGACACCACGATGTTGCCGCGGCGGCGATCCATCTTGAGGATCTCGAAGGGCTGCGGGTTGTGCATCAGCGGGGAGACGTCGCGGATCGGGCGGATATCGACCTGGCTGCGCGGCAGGAAGGCCACGGCGCCGTCGAGGTCGACGGTGAAGCCGCCCTTGACCTGGTTGAAGATGACGCCTTCGACGCGCTCACCCTTGGTGAACTTCTCTTCGAGACGGACCCAGCTCTCTTCGCGGCGGGCCTTTTCACGGGAAAGCATCGCTTCGCCAAGCGCGTTCTCGATGCGCTCGACATAGACTTCGACGGTGTCACCGACCTTGAGGGTGGTGTCCTTGCCCTTGACGCCGAATTCCTTCAGCGGCACGCGGCCTTCGACCTTGAGGCCGACGTCGATGATGGCCATGTCTTTTTCAATGGCGGTGATGATGCCCTTGACGACCTGGCCTTCGCCGGAATGGCCGGCGGTAAAAGATTCTTCGAGCAGGCTCGCGAAATCATCGCGAGTGGGATTTGCAGCTGACATATTTTCTCCTGGAGTGCCCCGCATCTCTGAGCGGGACGGGCGCCGTGGGTTAGCGTTGCGTTAGCCTGCCGGCGTTCCGGGCTTAAAAAAGCCCTGGGCCGCTTTTAAGCGGCAATTCCGGCGCATGAAGAATGCTGGCAGGCTGGTTCGTGCCCGATATGGGTATTTTCTGCGCTTCCGGCAACGGAAACACGGGAGAAAACCCGGATCAGGCCTTGTTTCTCCTGGCCAGCGCGTCGTCGATGACCGCCATGGCCGCGAGAAACGCGGCTTCTATAGCCATTTCGCTGGTATCAAGCAAGTGCGCGTCGGTGGCCGGCTTCAAGGGCGAGTCGGCACGGCCCATGTCGCGCTCGTCGCGGCGCACGATATCGGCGAGGATTTCGGCGAAATTGGCTGTGCCGCCAATGCTCTCGATCTCGGCTAGCCGGCGCCTGGCGCGCACCTCCGCGCTTGCCGTCACATAGAGTTTGATGTCGGCATCGGGGCATACGACGGTGCCGATGTCGCGCCCGTCCAGCACCGCGCCCGGCGGCGTCTTGGCGAAGTCGCGCTGTTTTTCGACGAGAATGCGCCGCACGGTCGGAAACACCGCGACCTTCGAGGCCGCCTCGCCGACGGCGTGCGCCGACAGCACCGCCCGGTCGAGCTTGGCCAGGTCGACCTGGCGAGCTGCGGTTTCGGCGGCCGAGACATTGTCGAGCGGCAACGCGTGCTGGATCAGCGCATAGGCCACCGCACGATAGGTGAGGCCGGTGTCGAGCAGGTTCAGCCGGTAGTGGTCGGCGAGCCGGCGGGCAAGCGTGCCTTTGCCGGCGCCGGCGGGGCCGTCGATGGCGATGGTGATATGCGAGCTCATGCGGGGTCTCGCTTCAAGCGCTTTGCTCCATTGATGTTCGAAATCCGCCGCTGTGACCTCGGAAGCCTCGAACTGGCTGTCTGCGATTATCTCTTCGAGATCAGGGAAGCCCTCGGTAGAGTTTCTTGTTCCCCCGACTTCGATATCCTCCGATCCATCAATGGCGTTGCCGCGAATGGCGAAACCAACGGATCCATCGGTATAGAATTCTATGGTCCGGTTCTGGAAACTGTCGTCCGCGACTTCATACCAGAGGTGGGACGGCTCCTCCGGTATGTCATGTTTCCAATGGACGTAAACGTATCTCACTCGATCTCCGCGCCCAGCCCCTTCATCAGCCCCATGAACTCCGGAAAGCTCGTCGCGATCATGTTGGCGTCGTCGATGGTCACCGGCTTTTCCGTCGCCAGCCCCATCACCAGAAAACTCATGGCGATGCGGTGGTCGAGATGCGTCTTCACGGTGGTGTCCAGACCATTGGGATGCCTGCCCAGCCCCTTGCCGCCCGGCCTGCCGCGCACCGCAAGCGACGCCTCGCCTTCGGTGCAGTCGACGCCGTTGAGCTTCAGCCCGTTGGCGACGGCCGACAGCCGGTCGGATTCCTTCACCCGCAATTCTTCCAGCCCCTGCATCAGCGTTTCGCCTTCGGCGAAGCTCGCGGCGACGGCCAGCACCGGGTACTCGTCGATCATCGACGGGGCCCGCTCGGGCGGCACGATGACGCCCTTGAGCTCGGAATAACGGACGCGCAGATCGGCGACATCCTCGCCGCCGGCATTACGCGGGTTCAAAACGTCGATCTGGCCGCCCATCTCCTGCAGCGTCAGCAAAAGCCCGGTACGGGTCGGGTTCATCAGCACGTTCTCGATGACGATGTCCGAACCCGGCACGATCAGCGCGGCCACCAGCGGGAAGCCGGCCGAGGACGGGTCGCCCGGCACGGCGATCGTCTGTCCGGTCAGCTTGCCCTGGCCCTCGATGAAGATATGGCGCACGCCGCGCTCGTCGGTCTCGACCGACAGATTGGCGCCAAAACCCTTGAGCATCTTTTCGGTATGGTCGCGCGTCATCACAGGCTCGATGACGGTGGTGATGCCTGGCGTGTTGAGGCCGGCGAGCAGCACCGCCGACTTCACCTGCGCCGAGGCCATCGGCACGCGGTAGGTTATCGGGGCGGCGTGCTTGGGGCCATGCAGCGTGATCGGCATGCGGTCGCCGGGCGTCGCCTTCAGCACCTGTACGCCCATCTGGCGCAGCGGCTCGAGCACGCGGCCCATCGGCCGACCGGACAGCGAGGCGTCGCCGATGAAGGTGGTTTCCATGTCATAGGTGCCGACAAGGCCCATGGTCAGCCGCGAGCCGGTGCCGGCATTGCCAAAGTCGAGCGGCCCTTCCGGCTGCAGCAGCGCACCGTTGCCGGTGCCGCGGATGACCCACTCAGTGCCGCGCTTTTCGATATGCGCGCCCATCGCTTTCATGGCCGCGCCCGTGCGCATCACATCCTCGCCCTCGAGCAGGCCGGTGATGCGGGTTTCGCCGGAGGCGAGACCGCCGAACATGAAGGAGCGATGCGAGATCGACTTGTCGCCCGGCACGCGGGCGGTGCCGGAAAGGGCTTGAGATTTGCGGGCGGTGGCCGGCTTGGCAGCGGCGGCGTGAGACATGGAATTTCCCTGGACGGAATGCCGGCGGGCCGGCGCTTTTCATTTGTTGCGGCGGTCTCGTATCACGGCGGGGCGAAATGGTCATCCCCATGGTCGTCACTTGGCGCGAGGCCTTTCAGGACTTGGTTTTGTGACGCCGGCTTTTGGCTTTGACAGCGCCGCAAACAGTGGTTAAGGGGACCACTCTTTTATTCACGAGGCTTGCCGTGGCAAAAACCGAACTTGGCACAAAGCGTATCGACCCCGAGACGGGTCGAAAATTCTACGACCTGAACAAGGACCCGATCGTCTCGCCCTACACCGGCAAGACCTATCCGCGTTCCTATTTCGAGGAAGGCAAGATCGCCGCCCTCGAGGAGGAAGAGGAAGTGGCCGAGAAGGAAGTGGACGCCGAGGACGAAGAGGGCGTTGAAGTCGTCTCGCTCGAAGAGGCCGACGAGGACGTCAAGGGTGACGACCTGCCGGATCTCGGCGATGACGAGGACGTTGACCTCGGCGACGAGGAGGATGACACTTTCCTTGCCGATGAAGAAGAAGAAGACGACGACGTTGCCGACATGATCGGCGTCGGCGACGACGACGACGAGGTCTGATCGACCCCGGACGCCAGCGTTTGCAGGCTTTCTCGGCCTGTGAACAAAAAGCCGATATTCAAGGCTTGATATCTTGGAAAGGCGGGGTTAGAAGCCGCCTGCACGTACGGCGCGGTGTTCCAACCCGCGCTGATCTCTTCGCCGGAAACGGCGCCGGCTGACTGCCGGGAGTGGGGCCATAGCTCAGTTGGGAGAGCGCTTGAATGGCATTCAAGAGGTCGTCGGTTCGATTCCGATTGGCTCCACCAAACAGTCTCTTCGGGTCTGCCAACGACAAGCGTCGGTGGGCCTGCCCTGCGACAAATCCTCGAAGAAACGCCGCCAGTGGCAGCCCAGGCCTCGGTGATGTCGGTCTCACCGAACTGGCCCCGGCGGTCCTTTCACCAAGGGAACGCGCGCGCTTCGAGACCATGGGCGGGCAGGCGAGACAGGATTTCTTTTTCACGCCGTGGACGCTCAAGGAAGCCTATGTGAAAGCGCGCGGCGTGGGCCTCTCCTTGCCGGTGAAGAAGCTTGAACTGGACCTGGAGGTCTCTCCGCCCATTGCCCATTTCGGCGACGAGATCGATGACGATGCCTCGCGTTGGGCATTCCGCAGCCTGCGTCTGACACACATTGTCGGCATCGCTGCCGCCATGCCCGATGGCGAACTTGAGATCGTGCCGAGGCGGACACGGGCCATCAATCCGCCTTTGCATGTCTGATCGTATCGCTTCAGCCGAGCAGCTCGGCGGCGACTTCGAGCGTGTTGCGGAACGACGTTTCGATGTGGTGCTCCATCGCCTGCGCGGCGCCTTCGGCGTCGTGGCGCTTCAGCGCGTCGAGAATGGCCCCGTGCTGCTCAATCGTCTGTTCGCCATAGCCGGGCTTCGGGATGACGAGGTAGCGGCCCCGATCCATCTGCGCCTTGGAGATGTCGACGGCGCGCCAGATTTTCGGCAGGCCGCAGATTTCGGCGATGCTGCGGTGGAAGACGTCGTCGAGCTGGATCGCAGTGGCATATCTGCCGCGCGCTATTGCGAGCCGGTGCGCCGCCATATTGTCCTCCAGAAGTTCGCCGGCCGACGGCGTGAATTTGGCGGCCGCGCGCCTGGCGCTCTCCATCTCCAGGGCACGGCGGATGACATAGGCTTCTTCCAGGTCGACACGATTGATCGGCGCGACATAGGTGCCGGTCTGCGCCAGGATGGTGACGAGGCCCTCGTCACTGATGCGCTTGACCGCTTCGCGCACCGGTGTGCGCGAGACACCAAGGGCTTCGGCGATGGCCACCTCGTTGATGACTTCCCCCGGCTTCATCTGTCCGATGACAATCAGATTGCGGATCTTGTGGTAGATCTGATCGCGTAGTGGAAACGCCCGATTGAGTGTCGAAGGGTCCAGGTCCATGGCAAATCCGCGCTTCGGTCACCAGAATGATCAAGTTATAGTGGGATGTCGGATGAAATGCACTCAACGCGTCGATCGGTGCGCCTTGTCACCAAGGCAGGCATGACAGCATTCAGGCTCGGATTCGAGCGAGCGGAGAGAATTTCCAATTTCACCGCAGGATTTGGAATAAACTAACTCTACAGAGTTTATAGAATAAGCAAAGTGCGGGCGATCTGGTTTTCCCGGACAGGACTCCGCCATGCCCGCCCCACTGCACCCGCTATCAACTCCGTCACGCACAGTCCGCCATCGCCACCCGCTTGCGGGAAGTGGCAAAGGCCGCCGCCACGCTGGGCTATTACGGCGTGCTGCTGCCGACCGGCCGGTCGTGCGAGGATTCCTGGGTAATCGCCTCGGCGCTGGTGCCGCTGACCGAGCGGCTGCGTTTCCTGGTCGCCGTACGGCCCGGCCTGCAATCGCCGACGCTGGCGGCGCGCATGACGGCGACGCTCGACCGCATTTCCGGTGGCCGCCTGCTGATCAATGTCGTCACCGGCGGCGATCCGCTGGAAGGCGCTGGCCGAGCCCACCGCCGAGACGGTGGCGCATGCGCAGATCGTCACCGCAGAGACGAAGATACTGTCGATCGAAATTGCCATCGCCGCGACAAACAAGCTGTTCGAACTGGCCGGCACGCGCTCGACGCTGGCCGAGCACAATCTCGACAGGCACTGGCGCAATGGCCGCACCCACACGCTGCACGATCCGGTACGCTGGAAGTACGCGATCCTCGGCAAGTATTTCCTCAACGGCGAGAATCCGCCGCTGCACGCCTGGAGCTGATTTCCCGTCGGCGGGCCTGATAGCCCGCCACTTCAAACTTCGACATCCAAGAGGCCCACTGCCATGTCAAACCCCACAGTTGTCGGCTTTTCCGGCAACATCACCCGGCCGTCAAAAACGCGCGCCTTCGTCGAGTTCGTCACCAGGGATATCGCCGCGCGCCATGGCCTGTCGGCTGTCACCTACGACATCGAGGATGTCGGCCCGTCGCTGGGCACGGCACGGTGGGCGCGCGACCTCGACAGCCAGGCGCAGCCGATCCTGGCGCAGATCCTCGCGGCTGACGTGCTGGTGGTCGGCTCACCGACCTACAAGGGCAGCTATACCGGCCTGTTCAAGCACTTCTTCGACCTCATCGATCCCTCGGCGTTGCGGGGCAAGCCCATCGTGCTGACGGCCACCGGCGGCGGCGAACGCCACGCTCTGATCGTCGAGCATCAGCTGCGGCCGTTGTTCGGTTTCTTCGAGGCCTTTGCCTTGCCGACCGCTGTCTACGTCACCGACAAGGATTTCACCGAGGGCGTGCTGCGCTCCGAGGCGATCCTGAAGCGCGCGGCGCAGGCGGTGGACGAAGTCGGTTTCGTGCTGGCCAACCGCTCGGCAGGCAGGGTCGCCGCCGAATAGCCGCCGATCGAAATCCGCACGGGCGGTACCCTCGCTTACGTGCAATTTACGGCCGCCCGTTACAAAGTTCCTGTCTGATTCGTCCGGGACAGGAACACCATGAGCAAAGCCCTCACGACCTTCGCACTCGTCGCCGTCTTGACCGCTTTGCTCATGGCGCTGAGCCTTGCGGTGGCGCGCCACGGCTATCCCTATGGCGCGATCGGCGTCAGACGTCTCGACGGCATCGCCGATGCCGGAACCTTCATTCCGCTGGCCGCCGTCTTTTTCTTCAGCGCCCTGTTGATGATGATCCTGCCGATCAGGGCGGCCAGCATCGTGCTGACCCATTGCGCCGACGCGATCTTCTGGGCGGTGATCGTGCTGTTCGCCACCATCGTCGGCGGCCTGCTCGCCCGATGGGCCTTCGGTCAGGGCAGCGCAATGCTCGCATTGCTGAACTGGCGGTTCCTGTTCGCCGTGGCGGTCGTCGGCTGCCACTTCGTCATGAACGAATTGCGCCGCAACGTGCTGTTGCGCAGCCTGTTCTTCGTGATCTTCGCCGCCGCGACGCTCGCCTGCCTGTTCTGGTCGTTCACACTCTGAGCGTGATCCCGGCTGGTTAGTTGCCGGCCGCGATGTGGCCGGCAGCCTGCTCTATCCAAGTCCAGAGATAGGCTGCAAGACCGCGATCAACATGGATGCGCAGCTTGCCTTCATGGTGATAGACGATGGCGCCGATGCCGGCGAAGGAAAGTGCCGCGCTGGCGCTTGGCTGCCTGGGATCAAGCGTCGTCCCGCGTGCGATGACGGTTTCAAGCGCTGGGCCTTCGACCTCGAACACCTGCAGCCCGGCGCTGATCTCCGTCACGGCGAACCCCTCGGGGGACCACCCGGTGGCCATGCCGATGGGTGTGGTGGACACGGCAAGCAGGCGGTCGCGTGCCAGGCGCACCGAATAGCGTATGCCTTCCGCCAGGCCGAATGCCCCGACGGCCGGTCCGTCGAAGCCGGAAGCCTCGGCCCACGCGGGAAGATCGCCACTGACTAGGCGTTGGTGCAGCCCGGTAACGGCGCCTATTTTGAGCCCCGGCACTTCGATCGTGGCGGTTCGCCAGTCCGGCGCGACGGACCATTTCTCCGCGAGATCACGCATGCAGCCGATCTCCTGCAGGGTCGAAGGCGCAAGGCGCGGCAATCGTCGCCATGCTGACCTTGCCGAGGTGCTGGATTTCGATCGTCTCGCCATGGCGTGAAGCACCACGCTCGATCAGGCCAAGCGCCACCGGCCGGCCAAGCGTCGGGCTCTGGTAGCTCGAGGTGACAAAGCCCTGGCTGCGCAGCCTGCCGTCGACGCGTCGGATGCCATGCGTGCCGGTCGGCAAGGGGGCTTCGCCCCCCGGCACCGTCAATCCGACAAACTGCAGGCGGTTGTTTCGCGAGGCCTCCTCGGTAAACAGCGAGCGGCGGCCGACATATTCGCTCTGGCGTTTGGCGCGAGGTCCTTCAGAACCGAGGTCGTGCGGCAGCGTGGTGCCGTCGGTGTCCTTGCCGATGACGATGAAGCCTTTCTCGGCGCGCAGGATCATCAGCGCTTCGAGACCGATGGTGACGGCATCGAACCCCTGACCGGCTTGGCGCAGATGCGCCCAAAGCGGCTCGGCGCGATCGGCGCGTATCGAGATCTCATAGCTCCTGTCGCCGGTGAAGCTGACGCGGGCGATGCGGACCTCGTCACCGCCATAGTTGCCGTGACCGATCGCCATGTGTGGCAGGTCTGCATCGTCGAGCGAGAGGCCGAGATCGAGCGTCTCGAGCAGTTTTCGGGCATTCGGCCCGGAGACGGTCAGCGTCGCCATTTCTGCCGTTGCGTTGTGGATATAGACGGCGTCGCGGCCAAAACGGTCCTGGCGCCATTCTTCCAGCCGGGCGTGCACCGCGGCAACATGCGAGGACGAGCACGAGACGACGAAGCGATGCTCGTCGAGCCGCACCAGAACGCCATCATCGAAGACCACGCCGTTCTCCGACAACATGAAGCCATAGCGGCAGCGGCCGGGCTTCAGCGTCGACATGGTGTTGTAGTAGAGGAAATCGACGAATGCGGCCGCCTGCGGTCCGATCACCTCGATCTTGCCCAGCGTCGACCCGTCGAACAGCGCGACCGACCGGCGCGCGCGCAACGCCTCGTCCTGGATGGCGCGATCCGCATCGGCGTCGCGGCCACCATAATGAGCCGGCCGCAGCCAGCCGCCATATTCCTGGAAGACCGCGCCGCTGTCGCGATGCACATTCTCCAGCGGCAGTCGCCGCACCGGCGCCATCAACTCGCCAACGCGCGCGCCGGCAAAGCTTGCCAGCGGCACTGGTGTGAACGGCGGGCGATAGGTGGTGGTGCCGACCTCCGGCACCGTGCGTCCGGTAATCCCGGCCATCAGCGCCAGGCCAGGCAGGTTGGAAGTCTTGCCCTGGTCGGTCGCCATGCCGAGCGTGGTGTAGCGCTTGAGATGCTCGACCGAGACGAAGTTTTCGCGCGCCGCCAGTTCGACGTCCTTCACCGTCACGTCGTTCTGATAGTCGATCCAGATGCGCCCTTTCGAGCCGGGCACCGGCCATGCGGCCGTTATGCCGCCCGTCGCCTCCGGCCCCGTGCTGCGCGGCACTGCGGCTTTCGTTTTGCCGAGCGAGGCAACAGCCTTCTCCGAAGTAGCGAACACCTCGGACAAGGAAACCGCGCCGGCGGCGGCGCCGGCCACGGAAATGCCATCGACCGGATCGCCCGGCAGGAAGGCGGCACGTGCCTCGCTCCAGGCAAGCTTGCCCTTGGCCTGGCCGAAGAGATGAATGGTCGGCGTCCAGCCGCCCGAGACCAGCACGCAGTCGGCATCGAGCCTGGTGCCGTCATCCAACGTCACGCCCTCGACGCGCAGCCTGCCCTTGGCGGCGGCAAGCGCCCGCCCTTTGACCAGCCGCACCTTGGTTGGCGCGTCGGGCATGCCGTCAAGCCTGATGTCGACCAGCGTGATGTCGGATCCAGCTTCGGCGAGTGCTCCTGCGACCTCGTAGGCACTGTCATTGTTGGTCGCGACGACGACGCGGCGGCCGACCAGCACCGCATGGCGCCTGAGATAGGCGAGCGCCGCATCCGCCGACAGGATGCCCGGCAGGTCGTTATTGGCGAAGGGCAGCGGCCGCTCGATGGCGCCGGTCGCCAGCACGATCTGGCGCGGCCGGACCCGCCACAGCGTGTCGCGCCGGCCATCGAAATGACGCTGGTTCAGCCCGACCAGATTGTGGTCGTAGATGCCGAAGGCGGTGGTCGCAGGCAGGATGAGGTGACCGCCGGCGGTAAGTTCTGCAACCGTCTCCTCGACCCAAATCGCCGCCGGCTTGCCGTCGATCTCGCCGGCACGATGGCCGAGCGATCCGCCCGGCTTCCGCTGGTCGTCGACCAGCACGACGGATAGACCAGCGCCGGCCGCCAGCCTGGCCGCCGCCAGTCCGGCCGGCCCCGCACCCACCACCAGCACATCGCAATGATGGTTGACCTGGTGCGCCGTACCCGGCGCGGTCCATTCCGTATCGACCTTGCCCAGCCCGGCCATGGCGCGGATGCGCGGCTCGAACATGTGCCAGTCCGGCCACATGAAGGTCTTGTAGTAGAACGCCGCCGGAATGAAGCGCGAGAAACGGTCGAGGAAGGCGTTGCGATCGGTCAGCGCGCTCGGCGTCGCGTTGACGCTTTTCGCCACCAGCCCGTCGCGTGCCGGCTCGGTCGTGGCCCGCGTGTTCGGCGTCGCCTGCGGGCCGCCGACATCGACCAGCGCGTTCGGCTCTTCGACGCCGGCGCCCCAGATGCCGCGCGGCCGGTGATATTTGAAGCTGCGGCCGACCACCGCGACATCATTGGCCAGCAGCGCGGAGGCGATGGTGTCGCCGGCAAAGCCTTGCACGGTGGCGCCATCGAAGCTGAAGCGGATCGGCCGCGAGCGGTCGATGGCGCTGCCGCCTGTGGCGAGACGCGAGGCGGTCACGCCGCATGCTCCCCGCCAAGCGCTGTCGACGACAGCACGTTGTGCGTGACGGTGTCGCGTTCCATGACGAAGAACTCGCCGCAGTTCATATGCACCCAGATCTCGCGCGCCGCGCCCTTCGGATTGCCGCGCAGGTAGAGATATCCGGCCCAGCGCTCGATCGGCACCTCGGCGCCGTCGGGCCTGGCATTGCCGGCATCGCCGCCATAGTGGAATTCGGTCTCGTCGCGCTGACCGCAGAACGGGCAAGGGAAGAGCTGCATCAAGAAACCTCTAGTGCGCGATGCCGGAGCCGGCCGCTTCGTCGATCAGCCGCCCACTGGCGAAGCGATCCAGATCGAAGGGGCGGCTGATGTCGTTGTGTTTGCCGGTCGCCAGCAGGTTTGCCAGCAGCGTGCCGCCGGCGGGAATGGCCTTGAAGCCGCCCGTGCCCCAGCCGCAATTGAGGAACAGATTGGGCAGCGGCGAGGGACCTATGATCGGCGAGGAATCCGGTACGACGTCGACAATGCCGGCCCATTGCCGCATCAGCTTGAGCTGACCAAAGATCGGAAACATCTCCAGAACGCCGGCGATCACGGTTTCCAGCGTCGGCAGATTGCCGCGCTGCGCATAGGAGGGGATGCGGTCGAGCCCGCCGCCGATGACGATCTCGCCCTTGTCCGACTGGCTGACATAGACGCCGCAGCCGGGCGACAGCACCACCGTATCGAGGATCGGCTTGACCGGCTCGGAAACGCAGGCCTGCAGCGCATAGGAATTGATCGGCAGCCGGAAGCCGGCCTTCGCGGCCAGCACCGAGGAATGCCCGGCCACCGCCATGCCGATGCGCTCGGCGCGGATCGCGCCGCGCGTCGTCTGCACGCCGCGGCAGCGGCCGCCTTCGACGATGAAATCGGTGATCTCGCAATTCTGGATGATGTCGACGCCGAGCCGGCTCGCCGCCCGCGCGTAACCCCAGGCGACCGCGTCATGGCGCGCCGTTCCGGCCCTGCCTTGCCAGATGCCGCCGAACACGGGGAAACGCGCATCCGGGGAGAAATTGTAGATCGGCGCCACGCGGCGCACATCGTCTGGAGAAAACAATTCGGCATCGATGCCGTTGATCTGCATGGCGTTGACGGTGCGCGCGCCGATCTCCATCTCGGCCGTCGAGTGGCAGAGATTGACCATGCCGCGCTGCGACAGCATGACGTTGTAGTTCAAATCCTTCGACAGGCCTTCATAGAGCCGGTGCGCCAGCCCATAGAGCTCGACGCTTTGCGGATAATAGTAGTTCGAGCGCACGACGGTGGTGTTGCGGCCGGTGTTGCCGCCGCCGATCCAACCTTTTTCGAGCACCGCAACGCGGCTAATGCCGTGGTTCTTGGCCAGGTAATAGGCCGTCGCCAACCCATGGCCGCCGCCGCCGATGATGATCGCGTCATAGGACGGCTTCGGCTCGGGCGAGCGCCAGGCCTGCTTCCAGCCGGTCTGGCCGGCCAGGCCCTCCTTGAACAGCGACAGGGCGGAATAGCGTCTGGTCATGGTGTGCCGGACAGGCCTGATTTCGGGCAAGGGGCTTGGATCATGGCAGGGTCTTCCGCAGGATGGCAGCGGTTCGTTCGGTCATGCCCGCATCGCCTTGCCCGGCGGATCGTAGGGCGACGAAGCGATGACGCGCGCACTTCTTTCGACGCCGACGATATGGGTTGTCAACTCGGTATCGATTCCGGCCGCATCGCGCTCGACAAGCGCCATGGCAAGGCTCTTGGCGACCGTATGGCCATAACCGCCCGAGGTGACGAAGCCGGCAAGCTTGCCTCTGCTCCAGACCGGCTCGTAGCCGCTGGCATCGGCATCCGCTGCGTCGATTTCGAGCGTCACCAGCGTGCGCCTGGCGCCGGCCTGCTGCTTTTTCAGCGCCGCATCGCGTCCGATGAAGTCGCCCTTGTCGAACGCGATCCAGCGATCCATGCCGGTTTCATCAGGCGTATAGTCTTGCGTGAACTCGCGCGACCAGATGCCGAAACTCTTTTCGAGCCGCAGCGAATTGACCGCGCCAAAGCCGTATTCGGTGATGCCGAGGTCGCTGCCTGCCGAAAGCAGCGCGCGGCGCAGCCCGGCATGCTCATTGGCGCCGCAATGGATCTCGTAGCCGAGTTCGCCGATGACAGAGAGCCGCCCGACCTTGGCCCGTACCAGGCCGACATCGAGCGTCTTGCAGGCGAGAAAGCCGAAGGCTTGGTGCGAGACATCCTGGTGCGTCAGCCGTTCGAGCAGGCGGCGCGCATTGGGGCCGGCGAGCGAAAAGCCGACGACCGCGTCCGAAATGTCGCGCACACTGACACCGTCGGCGAGATGCTGTTCGAACCAGCGCATATGCCATTGCCGCAGATAATAGGACCCCATGATCCACCAGGAGCCGTCGCCCCAGTTGAAGACGGTGAGGTCGCCCTTGAGCTTGCCGTTCTCGCCCAGCATCGGCGCGAGTTTCGCGCGGCCGGGCTTTGGCAGCGCACAGGCGAGCAGCCGGTCGAGCCAGGCTTCCGCTTGCGGTCCGCTGACCTCGTAGCGCGAGAAGGCGGTGATATCGAGCAGGCCGACGCCTTCGCGCACCTTGCGGCATTCCCGGGCGACGATGTCGAAGGCGTTGGAGCGCTTCAGCGTCGGCGTTTCGACGAAGCCCTTCGGGGCGAAATAGAGCGGCACTTCCATGCCCCAGGAATTGCCCCAGCGCGCGCCTGCGGCATCCATGGCGTCATGGGCGCCGGCCGTCTGCAAGGGCCTTCCCGCCGGCAGCTGTTCGTTGGGGTAGCTCATGACGAAGCGGCGCGAATAGAACTGCCCGGTCGTCTGCTTGATGTATTCGCGGTTTGAGGCGAAGTCGCCGTAACGGGCGATGTCCATGCCGTAGACGTCCGCTTCCGGCTCGCCATGGATCATCCATTCAGCCAGCGACTTGCCGACGCCACCGCCTTGCAGGAAGCCGGCCATGACGCCGCAGGCCACCCAGTAGTTGGGGACGCCGCGCACCGGGCCGACCAGCGGATTGCCGTCGGGCGAGAAGGTGAAGGCGCCGTTCACCCAGCGCTTGATGCCGGCGGTCTCCAGGCAGGGGTAACGGCTGAAGCCAAGCGCCAGCTCGTTGGCGATGCGGTCGGTGTCCTCCTGGATAAGCTCGATGCCGTAGTTCCACGGCGCGCCGTCCATATTCCAGTGCTTGTGGTTGATCTCGTAGATGCCGAGCAGCAGGCCCTTCTGCTCTTGGCGCATATAGGTGAAACCTTCGAGGTCGACGACCAGCGGCAATTCCCGGTCGAGCGCCTGGATCTCGGGCAGCGCCTCGGTGACGAGGTAATGATGCTCCATCGGCGAAACGGGCAGGTCGATGCCGGCCATCCGGCCGACCTGCTTGGCCCACAGGCCGCCGGCATTGACGACGTGCTCGGCAATAACCGTGCCTCTCTCGGTGACCACGTCCCAGCTGCCGTCGGCACGCCGGTTGAGCTCCAACACACGGTTGTGCTCGATGATCTCCGCGCCGCGCTTCCTTGCCGCCTTGGCATAGGCATGGACGACGCCCGAGGGGTCGATATGACCTTCGCGCGCGGCATAGAGGCCGCCCAGCATGCCGTCGGTGTTGAGGATCGGGCAGCGCTGCTTGATCTCGTCGACGCCGACCAGATGGACATCGTCTATGCCCATGGTCTGAAAAATGCGGTAGGAGGCCTTGAGCCATTCCCAGCGCTCCGGCGCCGACGCGACCGAGATGCCGCCGGTCATGTGCATGCCGATATTCTGGCCCGATTCTGTCTCGACCTCCGACAGAAGGTCGATCGTGTAGGCCTGCAGCGCGGCGATGTTGGGGTCGGCGTTCAAGGCGTGGAAGCCGCCGGCCGCGTGCCAGCTCGACCCAGCGGTCAGCACCTCGCGTTCGATCAGCGCGACATCGCTCCAGCCGAATTTCGCCAGGTGATAGAGCACCGAGGCCCCAACCACGCCGCCGCCGATAACGATCGCCCTGTATTGGGATTTCATCCTGCCGCACTCCATCAGGTGATGACGCGCACCTTAATGGCGTTGTACACATGTGTCTAGTACATTGCGGGGAGCAGATTGCATGGTCACCAAGGGGGTTTTTACGGGTCGGATGTGTCTGCGTTGAGAGACGAAGATGAAGCAGGAGCACCCATCGCTTCGTCATCCTGGGGCGTAGCAAGGAGCGCAGCGACGCCGCGCAGACCCCAGGATCCATGCCGGGACTCGGAAGCGTCGCCACGGTGCAGAATTCCCGCTCCGCTGCAGTGCTTGTTGAAGGTCACGGAATGGATACCAGGGTCTCCGCGACGGCGCTTCGCGTCCGCTTCGCACAGGGATGACGACGTGGGGGAGGCTTCGGCCAATCTCGCATGGCGTCGGGCGGGATTATCAGGCCGAGGCGGCCCATGCCTGGCGTCTACCGTTTGCCGGAAAGCGTCTTCTCGACGTAGCGCGCAAAATCCTCGACATCCTCTGCCGGAGGTTCCTGGCCGGTGAAGCTGCGCAGATAGGAGGCGACCTGGGCCAGGCGGGTGCTCATCGGCTCGTTGAGCTCGAGCGAGTAGTAGCCGATCTGCATGAAATAGAGCACGCGGGCCCGCACGAACGCATCTTCGTCCTCATAGCCATGGCGCTTGAACATGTCGCGTATGGCATTGACGCGTTCTTCGTCGGCCTCATCGAGCGCGCGCCGGATGGCGGGCGAACGGCGGGCCCAGGCCCTGATGGCGAAATCCAGCCGTGGATCGAACAGTTTCTCGTCGACCCAGCATTCGAAAATGCTCATCACGCCGCGGATGACGGTCGCGGAAGGCCGGTTGGCGCGCTCGACGATGAATTTTGTGTTGGTCTGCCGCCAATAGTCCAGCAACTGGTCGAGCAGATCCTGCCGGCTCTTGAAATACCAGTAGAAGCTGGAGCGCGAGACATCGAGCTGCTGGCCAAGCGTCAGCACGCGGACGCGTTCGACACCATCCGAGATCAGTGTTTCAAGCGCCAGCTTCAGCCAGTCTTCACGCGTGGCCTTGATGTTGCCGGTGGCGCCGGCGCGCTGGATCGTCGTTTCGATTGCTGCCATCAACACGACGCATGACACGCCGGATCGGGCAAATCAAGGCTATGGACATGTCTGTACAGGGCAATTCGTTTGGGCTTGGAGAACGTCTCGCGGACATTAGCCGGGCCAGCTATCGATGGGCGCCATCGCCGCCGCACGTTTTGGCGTAATGGCAAGCCTGGGGATTTTTGTCGCGGCCGTTCGGCCAGTGCGTGCTTTCCCGCAAGGCATTTGTCTGGCAAATACCAGTTCAGACAGATGCCGCCGCGCGGCCAACCAGCAGGAAAGACCAGGACATGGCGCAGTTTCGAAAGAACCTCATCGATGGTGAATGGGTTGGCGATGCCGGCTCCCGCAACATCAACCCCTCGGATACCGGCGATGTCGTCGGCGAATATGCCTCGGCGGGTGTCGAACAGGCCAAGCAGGCCATCGCGGCGGCCAAGGCGGCGTTTCCGGCATGGTCGCGCTCCGGTCCGCTGGCGCGCCACGCGGTGCTGAAGAAGGCGTCCGACGAGATCATGGCGCGCAAGGACGAGATCGGCCGCAATCTGGCGCGCGAAGAAGGCAAGACGCTGGCCGAGGGCATTGGCGAGACCATTCGTGCCGCCCAGATATTCGATTTCTTTGCCGGCGAAACATTGCGGCTGGTGGGAGAGATGGTGCCAAGCGTGCGGCCGGGTGTCGGCGTCGAGATCACACGCGAAGCGGTCGGCGTGGTCGGCATCATCACGCCATGGAATTTCCCCATCGCCATTCCGGCCTGGAAGATCGCGCCGGCGCTCGCCCATGGCAACACCATCGTCTTCAAGCCGGCCGAGCTGGTTCCGGAGAGCGCCTGGTCGATCGTCGACATCCTGCATCGCGCCGGCCTGCCCAAGGGCGTGCTCAACCTCGTTATGGGCAAGGGCTCGGTGGTCGGCCAGGCGATGCTCGACAGCCCCGATGTCAATGCCATCACCTTCACCGGCTCGGTCGGCACGGGAAAACGCGTCGCGGCGGCAAGTGTCGAGCACATGCGCAAGTTCCAGCTCGAAATGGGCGGCAAGAACCCGCTGGTCGTGCTTGACGACGCCGATCTCGCGGTCGCCGTCGACTGCGCGCTCAACGGCGCCTTCTTCTCGACCGGCCAGCGCTGCACCGCCTCGTCCAGGCTGATCGTGACCGAAGGCATCCATGACCGTTTCGTCGACGCGCTGAAGGAGCGGATGGGCAAGCTGGTGATCGGCGATGCACTCGATGCGCAGACCCAGATCGGCCCGGTCGTCGACGCGACCCAGCTGAAGCAGGACGAGGATTACATCGCCATCGGCGTCAGGGAAGGCGCCACGCTCGCCTTCGGCGGCGAACGGCTCGATCGCAAGACGCCCGGCTTCTATCTCAGCCCGGCCCTGCTGACCGAAGCCACCAACGTCATGCGCTCCTCGCGCGAGGAGATTTTCGGACCTGTCGCCAGCGTCATCCGCGTCAAGGACTACGACGAGGCGCTTACAGTCGCCAACGACACGCCCTTCGGGCTCACCTCGGGCATCTGCACCACGAGCCTCAAGCATGCCACGCACTTCAAGCGCAATTCGGAGGCCGGCATGGTGATGGTCAACCTGCCGACGGCAGGCGTCGATTTCCATGTTCCCTTCGGCGGCCGCAAGGGCTCGAGCTACGGCCCGCGCGAACAGGGGCGCTATGCCATGGAGTTCTACACCACGGTGAAGACCGCCTATACATTCGCAGGCTGATCGGGCGCCGGCTTATCGGGCCGGCGAACCTTCACCACGGAACCGAGGCAATGACGTTACAGGACCTGACCTGGCTCAACCCGCCGCCGCATCACGCCATATCAGGCGATGCGGTGCGCGTTCGCACCGGCAAGGAGACCGATTTCTGGCGCGAGACCTTCTACGGTTTCTGGCGCGACAACGGCCATTTCCTGCATCGGCCGGTCGAGGGCGATTTCACCGCCGAAGTCACCGTCAGGGGTGATTACAGGGTGCTTTACGACCAGGCCGGGCTGATGGTCCGGCTCAGCGAAACGCATTGGATCAAGGCCGGCATCGAATACACGGACGGCCTCGCCTATTTCTCCGTCGTCGTCACCAACGACACGTCGGACTGGTCACTGGTGGCAATTCATGCCGATCCGAACGGCGTGAAGATCCGCCTGACCCGTCATGGCGAGGCGATCCGCGTCCAGTATCTCGATGCTTCGGACGGCCAGTGGAAACCGGTGCGGCTCGCCTATTTCCCGGTCTCGAAGACGGTCGCCGTCGGCATGATGTGCTGTTCGCCGCAGCGCGAAGGTTTCGAGGTCACATTCTCCGGATTTTCGGTCGGCCCGCCGATTCCACGGGAACTCCACGACTGACGTCCGGCCGGGACCGGGCTTGCGTGGCCTGCGCGCGCCGCAGGTCATTGCGGCCGCGACGGCGTCTGGGCTAAGCGTTGCCGATGGGCATGTCGCGTTGGCGGGCAAAACTCAAAAGGGCGGTCCGTTCCGGGGCGCTGAGATTCCTCGGCGTTCCTTCCGTGCTGTGGTCGCAAGGCATCGCTCACTTCTGCGACTTCGCCGGACCCGATTGGTATCGCAACGCGCCGACCGAATCGACGCAGAGCGAGGCCTTTTTCCGCGACCACTATAGTGGCGCGCATGGCATCATCTGGGTTCGGCTGAGCACATTGGCCAGGGAGCGGCGAAACTGCGACCTCGATACGTTCGCCAGGGTTGCCTTGCCGACGATCAAGGCCCCCTTCATCCTGCTGACGACCGACGGCGATGCCTCGGTCCCGTCGGACTTGGCGAAGGACACTGTCGAACGGCTTCTCGCCAACCCCTATCTGGTGTCCTGGTACAGCCAGAACAGCGACGGTGGTCACCCCAGGATCAAGCCGTTCCCGATCGGGCTGGATCTCCATACGCCGCGCTCCCTTGCAACGCCTGCCGGTCTGGTGCGGCAGCTGCAAACCCTGCGCGACCGGCAAGGCAATGCGGATCACCGTCAGCCCAGGATATTCTGCGATTTCAGCGTCAGCAGGGGCTCCAGCCAGCGTCGGGAGCTGCTTGATGCGCTGGACGGATGCCCGCATGTCGACTTCCTGAAGAGACGCGTTTCGCAGCGCGGCATCTGGCAGCTGTATGCGCAATATCCGCTCGTGCTTTCGACCACGGGAAACGGCCTCGATTGCCACCGCACATGGGAGCTGCTCTATCTCGGCTGCATCGTGGTGACCAAGACCTCGCCGCTCGACCCTCTCTACCAGGGCCTGCCTGTCATCATCGTCGAGGATTGGCACGAGGTCAGGGATCCACAAGCGCCACAGCGCTGGATCGGCAAGGTCGCGCATCTGGCGGAGCGGGACTATTTGTGGCGGCGTCTGCGGCCACAGGCCTATCTGGAGCCCCTCAGGCTGGAACTTCGGCAAGCTGCCGCTTCACCAGGGGACGTGTAGGATCTCCAGCTTCGGCAGGCCGACCGGCCGGATGCCGAGATCGTTGGCGAGCACCCCAAAGGCCTCGGTCTCGATCAGGTCGCGGTAGGGAATTTCGGGGAAGCGAAGGCCGCCGCGATGCAGAGCGGCATCGACCAGAAGCATGGTTCCGCCGACCGCATCGAGGCCGATGATGTCGAGATGCCTGACATCGCTCAGGTGGTACCGGTACGGTGTCTGCTTGGGAGGCTGGTGCAGGCCGCCGCGTATCTCGCGGTAGTAGCGATAATCCCTGGTCTGCCGTCGGATAACGAAGCTGTTGAGGTCGAAGCTGTCGCCGCCGGCGATCTTCACGCAGTTGGGCACCGCGATGCGATGCCGCGTGGCGATCAGCCGGTTCAGCACATCGCCGGGAAAGCGCCAGACGTCGATATCGATCCACAGCGCCCAGTCGTCGTCTTCGTTCAGCCCGTGATCGATCAGGTGATTTCGTACCGTGGCAATCGCGCCGCGCCTGACGCGTTGCATCCTCGGCTTGGCCCGTCTTGCCCTATCGAGCCTGGTGCCGATATGTCTTTGCAGAAGCACAATGTCGCGATATTTGCCGGCCAGTCCCGCCGTCGCGGCCCGCAGCCGTTCCCAGCTGCCATCCAGGCTGTCGCCTTCGCAGAACACCAGCTTGATCCTGTCCTTGGGGTAGTCGAGCCCGTCCAGCGCATCGAGAAAGGGTTGGATGAGGTCGGCGGCGTCGCGAAGCGGCACCAGAACAGCGATGTTTTGACCCGAAGGCGGCGGCGCGGCCAGAACAACCTTGTCGACGCCGGCTCTCGCCACGGCCTCATCCAGATACGCCCCGCGCGTCATGTGGTACCAAAGCCCATAGGCGCGGTTGCGCAGCCTGGTCGTCCATTTCGGCGGCGGTTCGGGGATCCACCATGTGCCGGCCCAGTGATGGATCGACAGTGCTGCCGTATCGTCGCTGCCCTCGCGCTCCATGCTCCCGGCGGAGGTCACCGGCGTGAACAGGCCGGAAGGGTGAAGGGCGAAGGCTTCTTGATCGCTATAACCGCGCTGCGCGGAGGTCAAAAGGCAAGGGCCGGTTGCGTCGAGCACGTCCTTGGCGCTGGCGAGCCCGGGCATCATGGACAACAGATGCATCCAGAAGGGATGCCCGGGCGGGCTCGCGATTGTTCCGTTGAACAGAAGATAGGGCAGGCCCCGGAAATCCGCCTGGACGGCCGCATGCGACGCCGGCTCCTTGCACAGCACGATCCGGGTTTCGTCCATGATCGGATCGAAGGCTGCGACGCATTCGCAGTCGATGTCGGCATAGACCCCGCCAAAATGGTGCAGCAGCATGTAGCGGGCCGCGTCCGAGCGCTGCACGCCCATCGTGTAGCCGCAGAACATCGGCAGGAAATCAGGGTAGTGCTCGGCCACGAATTCGAGCAGCATCCGGTCGCTCCAGAACATCACCGTCCAGTGCGGATTGTGCCGCTTCCAGCTGTCGGCATATGGCTGGAAGCGCGCGGGAATGGTGTCGCCCTTCCAGGTCTGGTGCAGGATTGCCGGAATCATCCGGTAGCGCCGTTTGGTCCAAGCCCGTCGCGAACGGCGTCGCGGATCGCTTGCGGGCCGAACCTTGCCCATACCGCCTGATGCGCGCGAAGGCGTTGCCGCGCCCTGCGTTCGGGATCGAGACAGAGTCCGATCGCCATCTCGGCAAGCGTTTCGTCGGATTGAGACAGCAGCACCTCGTCGTTTTCGATCAGGTCCAGGCCCTCGGCCGCGATCGGCGTGGCGACCACCGGCACGCCCGCGGCCATGGCTTCAAGGATCTTGATGCGTGTGCCGCCGCCCGCCGTCAGCGGGACAATGGTGAGATGCGCGCTGGACAACAGCGGCGCCACATCCGCGGGATCTTCGATGAGCTCCACGCCAGGCAATCTGGCCAATGCCTGCACCTCCGGTTTTGGGGTGCGTCCAGCCAGGACGAGCCTGGCACCCGGCAGGGCGTTTCGGATACGGGGCAGTATGAAACTGGCCAGGCGCTGGGCAGCATCGACGTTTGGCGGATAGGCGAGATGGCCGATGAACACGATCACCGGAAAGCCGTTGCCGGTCGACGGTTCGGCAGGCAGGCGCCCGAGACCATCCCCGGCTTGCGGAATTCCGTTCGGAACAACGTCGACCGGGATCTCGTGCCGGGAAAGCGTCATCAGCTTCTGGCGATCCAGGTTCGAACAAACCCACACCCTGTCGACAAGGGACAGCGCTTTTCTTTCAAGGTACCGGACGCCGAATGCTGCTGCGCTTCGCCTGGCGCTCAGGCGCCTGATCTGTCCGGCCAGGTCGGACTCGACATTGTGCATGTCGAGAATGAGCTGCGCCGCCAGCGGCCGCAGGGGCCGCAGCAGCTTGAACAGGCCGACGCCCTCGACAATGATGTTGTCGGGGCGGAATTCACGGGCGAGCGCCTCAAGCCGCGGCAGCGCGGAACGCGGTATGCGATTCTCTAACCTTGAGCGCCACCAACCGATCGAGGCCGTGCGGGGCTCCCCTTCGATCGACAGGGCCTCGACCCGGATCAATGGATCAGGCGCATTCTTTACTTTGTTCGGCTTGACCGAAACCAGGCAGACCGGTCCGAACCTGGCGGCCGCTTCGGCGTTGCGGTAGTTTCTCAGATCCGAACCTGAAGCCGGTGGAAAGCCCGGGTCGTGCGACACGATCAGCGTGCGCCTCTGGGCCGCCCGCTCAGACTTGCCGACAGCCGGTTGCGCGCCTGTGCCGTTCAATGCGGATGGCTGGGGCTTTGCGCCAGGCAGGGGGCCCAATTCAGATGGCATTCAGTACGATTCCGTGATCACAAGCATCAGCGCCACCTTGTTTAGCTGAACAAGGCTTTCGTCAAGCACTGTATCTTTTGAATACTGTCGCTTCGAGTCCTCGGCGCGCAGCCAGGCTCATCGCCTCGACCAGGCCAGCCAGCGCGCCGCCAGACGCCTGCGCAAGGAGGTGAACCGGGTTCGCCTGTAGGCGTCTCCCGCCATCTTGATGCCTTGTGCCTGCGTCGGAAAGGGATGGATGACATCGGCCAGGGCATGCAATCCCATGCCCGACCTTATGGCGAGCGTCACCGCATTGATCATCTCGCCGGCATGGGCGGCGACGACCGTCGCCCCCAGGATGCGGTCGGATCCCTCCCGGACATGGATCTTGACGAACCCTTCCTCCTCGCCGTCCATCACGGCGCGGGCGACATCATGCATCAGCACCGTATAGGTCTTGACCGGGATGCCGTTCCGCCGCGCCTCGATCGGATAGAGCCCGACATGGGCGATCTCCGGATCGGTATAGGTGCACCAGGGAACGACGAGGTCGCTGAGCCTTTCGCGGCCGCGAAACAGGGCATTGCGCACGACGATGCGTGCCGTCGCTTCGGCGGTATGGGTGAACTTGTACTCCAGGCACACATCGCCCGCCGCGTAGATGTGCGGATTTGTGGTTCTCAGGTGATCGTCCACCTTGATGCCGTTGGCATCATACGCCACCCCAGCCTCTTCCAGGCCGAGACCCCTGACATTGGGCGAACGGCCGACGCCGGTGATGATCTCGTCGACGGAGATCGTCGTCGTGTCGCCGTCCCGCAAAAGGTCGGCGAGCTTCTTGCCGCCTTCCCTGCGCACCGCCACCACTTCGGTGTTCAGGCGCACCTCGATCCCTTCGCGTGCCAGCGCGTCCGAAAGGATCTGCGCGGCGTCACGTTCCTCGCCGGGCAGGAACATCGGATCGCTCTGTGCCAGGATGACCTTCGACCCGAGCAGGCAGAAGGCCTGCGCCGTCTCGCAGCCAAGCGGACCGCCGCCGATGACCAGCAGCCGCTCAGGACGTTGCGTGAGGTTGAACATGCTTTCATTGTCGAGATAGCCGGCCTCGGCAAGTCCGGGGATCGCCGGCCCGCTCGGATGCGCGCCGGTCGCGACCAGGGCCTTTTTGAAATGCAGCGTCTTGCCGGCGACATCAACCGTGTCGGGTCCGCCAAAGCGCGCTTCACCGAAATAGAGGTCGATGCCTTCCGAAGCGATCACCGCGGCCGAATCGGCGCGGCTGAGCCGCTGCCGGATCTGCCGCATCCGCGTCATGGCCCGCTCGAAGTCGACAGGAAGACGCGTCGGCGTGTCGCCGCCGAAATTCTCGGCATCGCGCATGTCGGCATAGAGCCTGGCCGTGCGGATGATTGCCTTCGACGGGACGCCGCCGACATTGGCGCAAGCACCGCCGATCAGGCCACGCTCGATCAGCGCGACTTTGGCGCCAAGGCTTGCGGCGTCACGCGCCGCGGTCAGTCCGGCCGGTCCGGCGCCGATGACGACGAGATTGTACTGGCCGTCGGGGGTCGGGTTCTTCCAATGCGGCGGATGCGCGGCCCGGATCAGGTCGACGTCGTTGCGGTCGACAGGGAAAGCGGCGGCCTTTGTCCGTTCACGCGACATCATAGGCCCCTGATGCGGAGCCTGAAGGCTGTGCCAGCCAGCCGCCGGTGAAGCCCGCCTTGCCCAGGCCGCGGCGGATGTGGGGATTGGAGCCCATCAGCTCCCAGATCAGCCGCGAGCGGTGGTTCTCGATCATCATCACCACGATGCCCTGGTCCAGCCCGTAATGGCCCTCCGACACCCAGCCGTTGCGGCCGAATTTTCGCCGGTTGGCCAAGGTCGGATTGAAGCCGCTCGGCAGGCGGAAATTGTCGATCACCTCGGGGTAGCGCTCGCCGAGATGGCGCAAGGCGGCCAGGCAGATGTCGGGCGCGAAGGGCAGCGACGCCGGATAGGACCATGGCGCGATCGTCCCGTCATCCGGCCCGAACGGTGCGCCACGCGCCGCATAGCCGGAAAACCGGTGCCGCCGTCGCTCGACACTGGCGCGGAAGCCGCCCGGCCCGTCTCCCGCCGAAAGCCCCCAAAGGTTTTCACCATAGCCGTCAAAGCCATAGGGGTTGTGGCGGGCATAGTCGCGGTGCAGATAGGTCGAACGGCGGCTGTTCTCGAAATAATCCGAGTTCTTCTCGCGCATGAACGCATCGCGGATCCCGGCGAAATCGATCCAGGCATGCGAGAACTGGTGCATGAACAACGGCCCGCCATAGAGCACGTCATGGCCGTAGATGTTTTCCCACTGGTAGGTCGCCGTCCAAGCCTCGTAACTGTCGTTGGAGGTCGGGCTGTCGGGTGAAGCCATCGACAATACGTAGAGGATGGTCGCCTCGTTGTAGCCTTCCCAGCCATAGTGGAGGAAACCGCTCTTCGGCTTCCAGCCTTGCCGCAAGGTGGGGCTTTTGCCTTGCGCCCAGCGCCAGTCGATGCGCCGGTAGATCGCTTCGGCCAGTTGGCGGATTTCGGCTTCCTGTTCATTATCGCCGGAGAAATAGGCGCCGGCCACCAGCATCCCGGCCAACAGCAAGGCGGTGTCCACCATCGACAGCTCGCAGCGCCAGACGCGCAGGCCGGTGCGCATGTCGAGGAAATGGTAGTAGAAACCCTTGTGGCCGGTGACCTCGTCACCACTGCCTTGCGGGCTGGCCGAGAAGAAACGCAACGCCGCAAGCGTAAGCTCCTTCGCCGCCGCGCGCGTCATCCAGCCGCGCTCGACGCCGATCGGATAGCAGGACAGGGCAAAACCGACGACGGCGATGCTGGCCGGCGAGTTCGGCCGCGACGTATCGGCGACCAGCCCGTTGTCGGGGTTCACATTTTCCAGGAAATAGCCGAAGGCCGCGCGCTGGTAGCGGTCCAGAAGCTCGTCATCGGACAGCGCTGCAGGATCTGCTTCAGGCAAGCGATGCAATCTCCAGCCTGATGGTGGCGGCCCCTGTCGATCGCGCGGCGCCGGTACGGCGGCCATGGGTCATCGCCAAACTGTCTCGTCGTGTCATGGCTCTCCCGCAAACCCTGTTGTGTCACCGCCCATTCAGACGTCAGCAACTATACGTCTGTCCAGTTCCGATCGCTGCCTCGTCACGTGGAATTGTAGTTGCGCGGGCCAATGTGGGGATGTTCCGGTCCGGGTCAATACGTGGCGCGGCCACCGGAAACGTCGAAGACGGCGGCCGTGGTGAACGAGCATTCCTCCGAGACGATCCAGCAGATCAACGCCGCCACTTCTTCGACCTCGCCAAAGCGCGCCATCGGAATCTTGGACAGCATGAAGTCGATGTGCTCCTGGCTCATCTGCTTGAAGATCGCGGTGCGCACGGCCGCCGGCGTCACGCAGTTCACCGTCACCTTGGTCTTGGCCAGTTCCTTGCCGAGCGACTTGGTCAGGCCGATCACCGCGGCCTTGGACGTGCTGTAGGCGGAGGCGTTGGGGTTGCCTTCCTTGCCGGCGATCGAGGCGATGTTGACGATGCGGCCATAGTTGCGCTCGAGCATATGCGGCACCAGCGCCTTGTTGCAGTAGAAGACGCCGTTGATGTTGATGTCGATGACCTTTTGCCAATCCTCGACCGAATAGGCCCACGTCGTCATGTTCGGTCCGGTGATCGCAGCGCTTGTGACCAGGATGTCGACACCGCCAAGCGCTTCAATCGTTCGTACGGCGGCGCCTTGAACGCCGGCGGCGTCGGCGACGTCAATGGCAACACCGTGCAGGCCAGGGATGACAGCCTTCGCCTGTTCGATCTGGGCCGGATCGCGATCCCAGACGCTGACGCGCCCGCCTTCCTCGACGATCCTTTGCGCAACCGCCAGGCCGATACCCGAGGCCCCGCCGGTGATGACCGCCGATCGGCTGGCGAAGCGTCCCGCGAAGTTCATCGGCATCTCAGTCTCCCCCGTCTATGTTGGCTGAAGGCGCCATTGGTGGTGACTGTGGGGTCACGGTCGATCGAGTTCAAGCCGGCATGTGGGCCGATCGTCTGGGCCAATGGCCGGGGGCGACTGTGGATTTCCCGGCATGGTCAGCTATCGATCCACCCGATGCTGAAAAAACTGCAGGAACAGCTCTCGCTCGGTTGTGATGTCGAGCTTCTCATAGATGCGCCGGCGATGGTTTTTGACGGTGCCGACCGTGATGCCGAGACGCTCGGCGATGTTGGCGGTCGGATGGCCGGCGAGGATCAACTGGACGAGTTCCCGCTCGCGCAGCGACAGTTCCGGCCACAGGCTCATCGGGATGGTGGGTTCCTGCTGCGGCGAGGCGCCGGGGCCGGTCGGCGCCGACGTGCGGAAGAACTCGCGCCCGCGTGCCTTGATGTCCAGCGCGTGCAGCGCCTCGAACACCGGCAGCCGTTCGTCCAGAAGGGCGATCTCGCTGTCCTTGAACGAAGCGGTCGAGCGGTCGAGGAAGATGCCCAGGCACCAATCGCCGCCATCGGCCAGCATGATGCCGACCTCGTCGCAGATTTCCGACTGCGCCAGGAAGCCGGCTATGTACTGGCCGCGCTTGGCTTCTTCGTCCGCCAGTCCCTTGAGTGGCAGGATGCCAAGACGGCGTTCGCGTCGCCACGAGGCGTAGAACGGGTCGAAGACATAGTAATTGTCGAGATAGCGCCGGACCATCTCGTCCGAGAAACGCCGGTGCTTGACGAATTCCGGCGTCTTGGTAGCCGAGTAGCGGGTGACCGTCACCAGATCATGCGCAATGTCGGCGCCGATCAGGTCGATCAGGCAGTCGACATGCCGGTCGGTGCCGGTGGCCGCGATCGCTTTGGCGAGCGGCGCCCATATATTGCCCATGCGCATGCCCTTTTCTCGGCGAACCGCGCCTGCCCGTCATTGTGCCTTTAGGCATATGGCGCCATCCGACCCCGAGAATCTAGCCTGCGGTCATTCTCGAAGAGGGAAAGCGACCCGTGGACCAGATCACTACAAACCCCATTGTCATCGGCATCGACGCCGGCGGCACCATGACCGACACGATCCTTGTCGATCAGGACGGCCACTTCAAGATCGGCAAGTCGGCGACGACGCCGAAGAACGAGGCCGAGGGCTTCCTCGCCTCGGCGGAGGACGCGGCCGATGCCTGGGGCATCTCGCTGGAGCAGCTGTTTTCCGGCGTCAACGTGGTGCTCTATTCCGGCACCGGCATGCTCAATACGCTGTTGTCGCGAACCGGCCGCCGGCTTGGCCTGATCACCACCAAGGGCCTGGAAGACATGATCCTGATGGGCCGCGGCCTGCAGGCCTGGGCCGACTATTCCTATGCCGACCGCCTGCATGCGGTGACCCATCAGCATCCCGATCCGCTGGTGCCGCGTCGCCGCACCCATGGCGTCACCGAGCGCATCGACCAGTTTGGTGACATCATCCTGCCGCTCTACGAGCATGAGGTCGCGACCGCCGTCAGGAAGCTGATCGCCGACAAGGTCGAGGGCATCTGCATCATGACGATCTTCTCGCACGTTAATCCGGTGCACGAGAAACGCATCGCTGAGATCTGCCGCGAGGAGATCGCCAAGGCCAGCGCCGACATCCTCGTCTACACCAGTCACGAGGTCCGTCCGGTCATCCGTGAGCAGTCGCGGCTGAACTCGGTGCTGATCGAGGCCTATGCCACCTCGCGGGGCCGCAAGCAGCTCAAGGGCATCGAGGACGTTGCCAAGAAATACGGCTTCAAATATGGCGTGCAGACGCTGCTGTCCTTCGGTGGCCTGACCTCGATCAACCATCCGCGCCTGCATGAAACCATGATCTCCGGCCCGATCGGCGGCATTCTGGGCGCGGCCTATGTCGGCAAGCTGATCGGCAACGACTCGCTGATCTGCTCGGATATGGGCGGCACCTCCTTCGACATGGGCGTCATCACCCGTGGCCAGACGCGGATCGAGAACGAGCCGCTGATGGACCGCTTCAAGCTCAACGTGCCGACGCTGCATCTCGACACGATCGGCGCCGGCGCCGGCATGATCCTCAAGGTCGACCCGCTGACCAAGAAGGTCTCGCTCGGGCCGGAAAGTGCGGGCTCCGATCCCGGTCCGATCTGCTTTGCCAAGGGCGGCACCGAGCCGACCATCGCCGATTGCGACGCCATCCTCGGCCGCCTCAACCCGCACTATTTTCTCGGCGGCAAGGTCGTGCTGCAGGTCGAGAAGGCGAGGGCAGCCTTCGAGGAAAAATGCTCGCGCCTGCTCGGCGTCGGTGTCGAGGAAGCCGCCGAAGGCATGATCGACATGCTGGAGGCCGACGCCAACAACGCGTTGCGCCGCGTCATCTCCGGCCAGGGCATCCACCCCTCGGAATTCACGCTGCTCTCTTATGGCGGCTCGGGCCCGTTGCATCTGGCCGGCTGCTCCAGGGGCATCGGCTTCAAGGACATCATCACCTTCCAGTTCGCGGCCGCCTTCTCGGCCTTCGGCTGCACCACAGCCGATTTCATGCGCCGCCATTCCGTGTCGACGCAGCACGACATTGGCGCACGCGCCAGTGATGACGAACTGCTCGCCTTCGGCAAGAAGGTCACCAATGTCTGGGACGATCTGACCAAGGCGGCTGTCGACGAAATGATCGAGGACGGCCATGCGCGCGAAAAGATCAAGACCGTGCCGTTCCTGATGATGCGCTACACCGGCCAGCTCGAGGACGTCGAGGTGATGGCGCCGCTGTCGGCTATTCAATCACCCGACGACATGCGCAAGGTTATCGACGAGTTCGAGGCGGTCTATGCCAAGGTCAACCACCGCGTCTCGCGCTATGGCGAAGCCGGCTTCTCGATCACCGAGCTCGGCCTCATCGCCACCGCCGACAAGGTCAAGCCGGTGCTCTTGAAGCGCCCGCTCGGCAAGTCGGATCCGGCGTCCGCCCACAAGGGCGTGCGCGAGGCCTATATTGGCGGGCGCTGGCACAAGGCCAATCTCTACGAGATGGATCTGCTGCAGCCCGGCCATGAGGTCATCGGCCCGGCCATCATCGAACACCCGGCGACAACGCTCGTCGTTCACCCGCAAGACCGTGTCCATGTCGATGAATGGACGCTGCTGCACTACACCCACGCTTGAGAAGGGCTGTTACCATGCTGGACAAACCCGCCTCCGCGCTCCGTATCCGCGAACGGCTGATCGAATCCGAACGGCTCATGGAAGAGACCGGCTGCTATGACGGCATCACCGAACTCCATCTGCGTAACCAGGACCCGCTGAAGTTCGAAACGCTGCACACCAAGCTGCGCGCCTATTGCGTCTCGGCCCGCGAAATGGCCCGCCGCATCTCGGCTTCGCCTGGCGTGCGCGAGGTCGGCGAAATGGTCGTCGCCATCTACACGCCGGAAGGCGATGCGATCGCGCTCTCCAACGGCATCATGGTGCATGTCCACACGATGAGCCGCTTCATCAAATGGATGATCCGCAACGGCTACGAGGAAAACCCCTGCATCCGCGACGGCGACATCTTCGCCAACAACGACGCTTTCATCGGCACCGTCCAGGTGCCTGACGTCATGGACGTGGTGCCGATCTTCCATTCCGGCAAGCTGGTCGGCTGGGCGGGCGCGGTCTGCCACGAACTCGAGGCCGGCGGCATCACGCCGGGCGGAGACGTGGCGCTGGCGCAGGAGCGCTTCACCGAAGGTCTGTTCGTCTGCGCCGAAAAGGTCGGCGAGAATGACGAGATCCGGCGCGACTATGTCATCCGCTGCGAGCGCAATCTCAGAATGCCGATCTACTGGGTGCTCGACGAGAAGGCCAAGGTTGCCTCCTGCATCGACATGCGTGAAAGCGTCAAGGCGCTGATCGACGAGATCGGCCTCGACTACTGGATGCAGGTGTCGAAGGAGTTCATCGAGGAGGGCCGCCGCGCCCAGCTCGCCCGTACCCGCCAGCTCACCGTGCCCGGCATCTATCGCGGCCACACCTTCTATGGCCATGTCACCAAGGGCAAGCCGGGCTACCAGCCGCTCGGCGATCCCGACTGGCTCTACAACATGCCGATCGAAATGGAGATCACCACCGACGGCAAGATCATCATGGACTTCGAGGGCACGCAGCCCTGGGGCTACCATTCGATGAACTGCACGCCGGCCGGCATGGATGGCGGGATGTTCGTCACGCTGACGCAGCACATGAACTTCGAAGGGCTGGTCAATGACGGCGCCTGGATGGCGACCGAGCTGAAACTGCCGCACGGAACCTGGACCAACCCGGACAATGAGATGGTGGCAACCGCCACCTCATGGGCTCTGCTTTTGCCCGCCTATGGCGTCTTCCAGCGGCTGTTGTCGCGCTCCTTCATCGGCCGTGGCTTTGTCGAGGAAGCCTTCGTCGGTCAGGTCAACAGCCCGATGATCGAGATGGGCGGCACCAGCCAGTACGGCAAGCTGTTCGGCATGGCGCATTTCGAATGCGCGGCCGCCGGCTCCGGCGCGCTCGCCATCAAGGACGGGCTCGATACCGCCTATGTCGGCTGGAACCCCGAATCCGACATGGGCAATATCGAGATCTGGGAACAGAACATGCCGATGCTCTATATCGGTCGCTCGATCGTTTCCAATTCCGGCGGCGCCGGCAAATATCGCGGCGGCTGCGCCTTCATCTCGACCTGGCTGGTCTCGAAGACCGACCATCTCAGACTGGTCACCTCGGAGCATTCGTCCCGTGTGTTCGACAATGGCGGCATGTGTGGCGGCTATCCGGCGCCGACCTGTCAGAAGCATCGCGCGGTGCGCAACTCCAACATTTTCGAACTCGCCGAAAAGCGGGCGCCGCTGGCGCATCACACCGGCACCAACCCGCATCGCTCGGAACTCGAACTGCGGCTGCAGGGCGAGCATGTGACGATGGAGGGGCCATACATCACCGCCCCGCACAAGACCGGCGACGTCTTCACCCATTCCTACAATGGCGGCGGCGGCTATGGCGACGTGCTGGAGCGAGATCCGCTCAAGACGGCCATGGATGTCGAAAACGGCTATCTCACCAAGGAAGCGGCCGAAGGTATCTTCGGCATCATGCTGGATGAGGATGCGGACGGCTATCCCGTCGCCAACCTCGAGGCCACCAAGCGTCACCGCGCCGAAATGCGTGCCAGGCGCCTCGCTCAAGCAAAGCCCGTCTCGGAGTGGATCGCCACCGAACGCAGCCGTGTCGAAAAGGCCGATTTCGCGCCCGAAGTGAAGAAAATGTATGCCAGCGCGATAAAACTGTCGTCGCGCTTCACCAGGGAATTCAGCGATTTCTGGAACGTCGACGCCAAATCGATCTTCATGCCGGGAGCAAAGCCATGACCTCATACAGCAAGGAAGTCATCGCCGATCTGGTCGCGGGCACGCTGCCCTGGCCGCAGACGCGCCGCGTCATGAGCGCCTACAAGGACGACGACCGCTTCTTCAAATATGTCGCCGTGCTGCAGGATCGTGTCAGCTGGAAGGATCCGATCCTACTGCCGGTCTCGGATCATCTGTTCATCTGCCAGAGCGGCGACGAGCGGGTGACACGCTGCGAGTGCGGCCATTCCTTCGGCGACTATCGCAAGAACTGGAAGCTGAAGGCCGCGATCATCGTGCGCAACACCGAGGAATCGCTGCGCGAAATCTATCCCAACAGCGATATCCCCGATCCGCAATGGATGGAAATCCGCGAATTCATCTGCCCGGAGTGCGGCACCATGCACGAGGTGGAAGCGGCAGCGCCTGGCTATCCCATCGTGCATGATTTCCAGCCGGATCTCGAAGGCTTCTACCGCGAATGGCTGGGCAAACCGCTGTAGGGAACAGGATGTTGTGAACCGCGTTGCAGGCAAGGTAGCACTCGTCACCGGGGCCGGCATGGGCCTCGGGCGGGCGGCTGCGTTGTTGCTTGCGGCCGAGGGGGCCAAGCTCGTGGTCACCGATATCGATGAGGCCGCTGTCCGGGAGACGGCCGAGCTGATCGGCAAGGATGGCGGCGAAAGCCTCTCACTTCGTCACGACGTTTCGAACCTTGACGACTGGCCGTCGGTGATGGCGGCGGTCACGCAAAGATTCGGCCGGCTCGACGTGCTGGTCAACAATGCCGGCATTGCCATCGCCAGGAACATCGAGGACACCTCGCTTGAAGAGTGGCGGCGCACCATGGCCGTCAATCTCGACGGCGTCTTCTTCGGCTGCCAGGAAGGCATAAAGCTGATGAAGAAATCCGGCGGCGGATCGATCATCAACCTGTCGTCCATCGACGGCATCATCGGCGAGGCCGAGCTAGCCGCCTATTGCGCCTCCAAGGGTGGCGTGCGCACGCTGACCAAGGCGGTCGCGGTGCACTGCGCAGAGAAGCGCTACGGCATACGCTGCAACTCCATCCATCCCGGCTACATCTGGACGCCGCAGACGGAGAACTATCTGCGCGATCTCGGCAAGCTGGAGCAGGAGAAGGCCAAGGCGCTTTCCCGCCATCCCATAGGCTTCCTCGGTGAGCCCAACGACATCGCCTACATGGTGCTCTACCTCGCCTCGGATGAATCGAAATTCGTCACCGGCTCGGAAATGGTCGTCGATGGAGGCTACCTTGCCGTGTGATTTTCAAATCCTCTCGGGCCGAGCGGCTCGCATCGAACTGTCTGGAGAGCATAGCTGATGACAAACCTTTCCGGCCGCAGCGCGATCGTCACCGGCGGCTTTTCCGGCATGGGCTTCGCGATTGCTACGGCGCTTGCGCAGGCGGGCGCCAATGTCGCCGCCGGCTCCTACATCGCGCCCGCCGGTGCCGACAGATCCGATGCCGCCTACTATCCCGGCGCCGATGAGATCGAGCGCGTGCGTTCGGCCCTGTCGGCCCACGGCACCAGGGTTCATGCCGCCCATCTCGATGTCCGCGACAGCGAAGTCACCAACCTATTCGCCGCCGAGGCTGAAGCCGCCATCGGACCGGCCGACATCCTGGTAAATGCCGCTGGCACCACTGCCGAACAACCGGTCTGCGGCCATTCCGATGCGCTGTGGGACAAGATCGTCGACACCAACCTGACCGGCGCCTTCCGCGCCACGCGCGCCGTGCTGCCAGGCATGATCGCGCGCGGCTGGGGCCGCATCGTCAACATCGGCTCGACCGCCGCTTCCGTCGGCTGGAAGGACAATCCGGCCTACTGCGCCTCCAAGGCGGGGCTGCTGGGGCTCACCCGCTGCGTCGCGCTTGAAGGCGCAGCACATGGCGTCACCTGCGTTATGATCAGCCCGACCTGGGTCGAGACCGAACTGATGCGCCGCAACGTGGCGCAGGTCGTCGAGCGCGAGGGCAAGGGCCGCAGCGCCGAGGCGGTCATGGACGAATTCAGGAAGGCCAATCCCCAGGGGCGCATGATGCAGCCCGAGGAGATCGCCGCCCTTGCCGTGTTCCTCTGCTCGGATCTCGCCAAGGGGATCACCATGGAAAACATCCAGGTAACGGGCGGAGCCTTATGGTAGGACCTGAAGCAATTCCAGGAAAAGTGCCTGGCGGTTTTCCGTCCGGAATTGCTGATAGACAGGTGCCGGCACGGAGCATTCCCAACCGCTCGCTGCCGGCGAGGGGACGGGCAGCAACGTCACGCCGCTTGCAACTGAAGCTTTTTCAGTTTCGACACCATGCCCGGACCAAGCATCTTTTCCGAATATTCGATGAGCAGCGCTCTCGCCTCCAGATGCGAGATATCGCCATGGCCGCGCCGCAGCCAGAAACCGTCAAGCATGGCGGCAAAGCCGCGCACGAAGTGGTCGATCTCGCTCTTCGACCACAGCGGCGACAGCGCCGAGCCGATGTTCGAGCGCAGGCGCTTGTAGAAAAGATCCTGCAGCCGGGCGTAGCGGGGGTTATGAGCGGCTTCGGCGTAGAAGGAAACCCAGGCGTTGGCAGTGTTGCGCTCGAACTTCTCCTCCGGGAAATTGCCCTCGACGATCGCCGTCAGGCGATCCCACCTTGTTTCCGCCTGGCGCAGATTGATCACGACGGCATCCATCAGGACGCGGTTGGCGTACCGCACCATCTCGAACAGCACCTGATCCTTGTCCTTGAAATAATAGGTCAGGATGCCTTGCGACATGCCGGCTTCGTGGCAGATGCGGGTGGTCGTCAGGCCTTTCAGCCCATCGCGCAGGAAGATGCGATGCGCCGCCTCGATCAGCTCGACCCGCCTGATATCCTCGATACGGGTCCGTTGTTTCTTTGCCTTTGTCGTCATGGGTTTCGTATATCCGACGAAATTTTTGTACGCTCTAACAAATTTTTCTATTGTCATATAATTTTCGCCGACCTAGGCTGCAAAGGCAAGCATTGGTCAGGCAGGCTATCGATGACGTCGCACACTCAAACGATGCGGGCCGCGGTTCTTGGCGGGTACGGTGAGCCGCTCGAGGTTACCAGCGTGCCTCGCCCTGTCGCCGGTCCCGGCCAGATCCTGGTGCGGTTGCAGGCCTGCGGCGTCTGCCACACCGATGTGCATATCTGGCGCGGCGACAGCGTCCCGCCGCATGCGCCGTCTCCTTTCGTTATGGGCCATGAGGGCATAGGCCGCGTCGAGGCGATCGGCGAGGGCGTGAGCGGCTGGGCGCTGGGTGACCGGGCAGGCGTGCCCTGGATCCACGACACCTGCCGCCATTGCGACGAATGCCTGGATGGCCACGAGTCGTTCTGCCAGCACCATCGCGCGCATGGCTTGAACGTTCCCGGCGCCTTTGCCGAATATGTCGTCTGCGACGCCAGCTTCGCGGTCGCATTGCCCGAGACCGTCGACCCGATGACGACCGCTCCGGTGATGTGCGCCGGCATCACCGCCTATGGCGCAGTGAAGCGGGCCGGGTTGAAGGCAGGCGAGAGCGCCATCGTCTTCGGCTGCGGCGGGCTTGGCCTCTATGCAGTGCAGATCGCCAGCCGGCTCGGCGTCAAGGTGCTCGCGGTCGACCGCGATCCGGCGAAGCTGGACATCGCTCGCCGCTATGGCGCGGCGGAAGCCGAGATCGCCGACAGCGGCCTGCCGTCGAGGCTCACGGCGCGGAACGAAAAATATCACGCCTGCATCAACTTCGCGCCGACCACCGCGACCTGGGACGCCATGGTCGCCGGCATCCGCCCACGCGGCAGGATCATTGCCGCCGCCATGGTGTTCCAGCCGGTGCCGCTCATCCAGGAATGGCTGACGGCCACCGGCGTCGTCATCACCGGCACCAGCGTCGGCACAAGGCAGGAGATGCGCGAACTGGTCGCCATGCACGCCAAACAGCCGCTCGAAACCACGGTCGAGACCATCAGCCTGGACCAGGTCTCGGACGCGCTCGCCACGCTTGAAAGCGGCCAGTCGAAAGGCCGGTTCGTCATAGACTTCACGGGGTAGTGGGCGGGAATGCCGCCGCCAGGGGAGTGGCGCGCGGGAAGGGGCTAGCGGCAGCCTCACCAGCAAGGATGAAATTCAGGTCGAGCCATAACATCCAAGAACAGGGGAATGATCATGCCGAATTCAAGGAACAGACTGAGGAATGCCGGATTTGGCCTGGCGCTGGTGCTTGCCGGCACGACGCCGGGCTTGAGCGCCGATCTCGGCGCCAAGGACGAGCCGATCAAGCTCGCCATGCTGGAATGGACCGGCGCGCATGTCTCCACCCATATCGCCGGGCAGTTGCTGGAAAAGCTCGGCTACAAGGTCGAATACGTCACCGCCGGCAACTTCCCGCAATTCTCCGGCCTTGCCGACGGCACGCTGAGCGCCTCGGTGGAAGTCTGGATGAACAATGTCGGCGACATCTATCCCAAGACGCTTGCCGCCAAGCAGATCGAGGACATCGGCAAGCTCGACCTCAAGACGCAGGAAGGCTGGATCTATCCGAAGTTCATGGAGAAAATCTGCCCCGGTCTTCCCGACTGGACCGCACTCAACAAGCCGGAATGCATCCAGGCGCTGTCGACGCCGGAGACCGCGCCCAACGGCCGCTTCCTCGACTACCCCGCCGATTGGGGCTCGCGCGCGGCGACCATTCTGGCCGACAACACCATGCAATACACCGCTGTGCCGGCCGGCTCGGAAGGCGCGCTGGTCGCCGAACTGGAAGCCTCCGAAGCCGCCAAGTCGCCCTTGGTCATGATGTTCTGGGGTCCGCACTATGCGCTCGCCGAAAACGACGTCGGCTGGATCACCATGCCGCCCTGCAAGGTCCAGAGCAACGACCATTGCATCACGCCGCCCGATGTCGACAAGATTGTCTGGTCCGGCTTCGGCGCCAAATGGCCAGCCGCCTACGCCTTACTCAAGACGTTCAAGATGGACGCCACCGAACAGCAGAAGCTGATGCTGGCCGTCGACAAGCAGGGCAAGGACCTCGACGCCGTCGTCAAGGAATGGGTCGACAAGAACGAGACCGTCTGGAAGCCATGGGTCGACGCGGCCAAGTGACAAACGGGCAAGTGACAAGCGTCCATGTCTCCCCGCTCCTGCGGTGGCCGATGTGCCGGCCTGGCTTCGCGTTTTGCGGAGCCGGGTTCGGTTGGTGTGAGGGCCTGAAGCGATGAATGTTACCACGCCCTCGATCAAGCTCGCCTGCCGCAATGTGTGGAAGGTCTATGGGCGGCGTCCCGCCTATTATTTCGATTCCCGCGGCTATGTCATCGAGCCGGACGCACTAGCCGAGCGGCTACGCGTCGAAGCGCATCTGCCGGCAGTGGTCGATGCCACCTTCGAAGTCGCGACCGGCGAAATCTTCGTCATTATGGGGCTCTCCGGTTCCGGCAAGTCGACGCTGGTGCGCTGCCTGTCGCGGCTGGTCGAGCCGAGCGCCGGCGAAATCCTGCTCGACGGCCAGGATCTGCTGAAGGCGAGCGGCAAGGAACTCATCGAACTGCGCCGCCACGCCATGGGCATGGTGTTCCAGAATTTCGGCCTGCTGCCGCATCTCACCATCCTGGGCAATGTCGCCTTCCCGCTGAAGATCCAGGGCAAGCCGGTGAAGGAGCGCGAAGCCCGTGCCCGCGAGATGATCGCGCTGGTCGGGCTGGAAGGCCGCGAGGCGTCCTTCCCGCACCAGCTTTCCGGCGGCCAGCAGCAGCGCGTCGGCATCGCCCGCTCGCTCGCCGTCGGCCCGGAATTGTGGTTCCTCGACGAGCCGTTCTCGGCGCTCGATCCGCTGATCCGCCGGCAGATGCAGGACGAATTCCTGCGGCTGCAAAGGATGCTCAAGAAGACCATCGTCTTCATCACCCACGACATGGCCGAGGCCTTCCGCCTGGCCGACCGGCTCGCCATCATGCGGGCCGGCAAGATCGTCCAGATCGGCCGCCCGGCCGATATCGTGCTCAACCCGGCCGACGACTATGTCGCGCAGTTCACCGAGGACATGCCGCTGCTGCGTGTCATCACGGCCGGTGATCTCGCGGCGCCGCTGGAAGGGGCAGCCGCACCCGATGAGACGATCGCCGCCGACACCAGCCTGGAAGAACTCATCCCGCGCCTCGCGTCCGGCGTTCGCGCCTTCAGCGTCGCGGGCGAGGGCGCCGCGCCGCCGGCTCTGCTGGCCGCCGCTTCCGTGCTTGCCGTGCTGGAGCGGGAACAGAAAAGGCGCTCGCGCTCGTGACCGCGCCGGCCGCATCGTTTCGATCCTCGCCGAGGGTTGCGGTCGAGCCGGCGCTTCTGCCCTGGTGCGTGTTCGTCGTGCTGACTGCGTTGTGCCTTGTCCTGAAAACCGACTTCCCCTGGCTGGTGATGTTCCCGAAGGACTGGACCTTACCGCTCGCGCCGGCCATCAACGCGGCCACCGACGCCGTGGTGACCGTCGTCCAGCCGGCATTTCGCGCTTTGTCCGCCGTGCTCGACGCGCCGATGCGCGGCGCGCGTCTCGTGCTAGTCTGGCTGCCATGGCCGGCAGTGATGCTGGCGGTGGCGGCGCTGGCGCTGAAATCGAGCGGCATCCGGCTGACGGCCTTCGCCGTGCTTGCGCTCGCCTACATCCTGCTTGCCGGCTATTGGCCGCAAAGCATGAGCACGCTGTCGCTGGTGCTGCTCGCCGTGCCGATCTCCACCGGGCTCGGCTTCGCGCTTGGCGTGCTTGGCCATGGCAGTGCGCGCCTGCGCCCGGCGCTGCTCGGCGCGCTGGACCTGATGCAGACAGTGCCGGCCTTCGCCTATCTGATCCCGCTATTGCTGCTGTTCGGTTTCGGCCCGGTGGTCGGGCTGATTGCCAGCGCCATCTATGCGACGCCGCCAATGGTGCGCAACACCATGCTCGGCCTCGATCGCGTACCTTCCGACATCGGCGAGGCCGGCCTGATGAGCGGCTGTACGCGACGCCAGCAGTTCTGGCAGGTCGAGGTGCCGACAGCGCTGCCGCAAATCCTCGTCGGCTTCAACCAGACGACGATGGCCGCACTCTCGATGGTCATCGTCGCCGCCATCATTGGCGGTTTCGAGGATATCGGCTGGGAGGTGCTGTCTTCGATGCGCAAGGCCGAGTTCGGCCAGAGTATCCTGTCGGGTCTGGTGATCGCCCTGCTCGCCATCCTCATCGACCGGCTGACCATCGGCTTCGCCAAGCAGCGCCCGGCCGGACCGAGGGCGGCCATGGCCTGGATGACAGGCCGCCGACTTGCCATGGCCTTGCTGGCTGCAGCCGCGCTGGCGATAGCCATCCGCTTGGCATGGCCGGATGAGACATGGCTGCCGGCGAGCGGGCTGCGCATGCAGGTCGGCGGCATCAATCAATGGCTGCTCGGCCTTGTCCGCGACTATGCCTGGTTCTTCGACGGCCTGCGCAACGGCGTGCTCTATTGCCTGCTGCTGCCGCTCAGGATCGGCATATCCGGCGCCGCGGTTCCTGCCATCTGGGGTTTTTCGTTCTCGTCGACCGCGAATGCGGCTTACTTCGTCGCCGTTCTGCTTGCCACCGCATTGCTGCTGCATCGCGTCAGTTGGCGGCCGGCGATGGCCGTTCTAGTCGCCGGCACCTTGCTCTACACCGGTTTTCTCGGCTTTCCCTGGCCGGTGTTCATCCTCGGCATTGCCTTGCTCGCCTTCCAGGTCGCCGGCCTGCGGCTGGCACTTTTTGCCGCGGCGGGGTTCCTGCTGATCCTCGTCAACGGTCTGTGGGGCGCGCTGATCCAGTCGCTCTATCTCTGCACGCTGGCGGTGCTGCTTTGTCTGGTGATCGGAGGCGCGCTCGGCGTTTGGGCCGCTTACAGTGAACGCGCCTCGCGCGTCCTCAGGTCGGTCTGCGATGCACTGCAGACCATGCCGCAATTCGTCTTCCTGATCCCGGCGCTGATGTTCTTCAAGGTCGGCGAGTTCACCGCGCTGATCGCCATCATGCTCTACGCCATCGTGCCGCCGATCCGCTATGTCGAGCACGGCTTACGGCATGTGCGTGCCGATATTGTCGAGGCGGTCGAACAGATGGGTGCGACCCCTGCGCAGACGCTGTTGCAGGCCAAGCTGCCGCTGGCACTGCCGGTGGTGATGCTCGGTCTCAACCAGACCATCATGGCGGCATTGTCCATGCTGGCCATCGCCGCTTTGGTCGGCACACGCGATCTCGGACAGGCGGTCTATGTCGCCTTGGGCAAGGCCGATGCAGGCATGGGTCTGATCGCTGGCCTGTCGATCGCCTTTCTGGCGATCCTCGCCGACCGCCTGATCCAGGCGGCCGTGGCGGGGCGGGCCATCGGTTGATCTCTCCCCGTTCGCGTTCCTGTAAGACAAGGTGACCGGATTTGCCATTGAGCATGCTGTGCGATAGGTTATATTGCACTGCACAATGGAGATGCCGTTTATTGCACGCCCCTGTTTGCGGACATGCCGGCCGGCTTGCGGCCTACCGGGCCTGGGTTGCGTCGGCGGGACTCTGAGATGAAAATTCCAAAGTCCCTGCTGGTCGATCCCGAGAAGAACTCGGTCTATGGCGCCTTCGCCGTGGCCGTCTCGATCTGGGCGTTCTCCTACTCGGTCATTTTCGGCCAGGTGCTGATCCTGGCCTACTACGCCGTCTGGCTTCCGCTCATCCTGGTCGACTACCGGCGCTTCCTGCGTCAGCTGTCCAGCGCCTGGCTGCCGTTGCTGTTCGCGGCCTATATCTGTTTTTCCATCTTCTGGTCGCAGGCGCCCGGCGTCACAGCCAGAACGGCGGTCCAGTATCTCTCCCACATCGCCTGTGCCTATGTCGCGGCGCGCACCGTCAGCGTGCGCACCCTGACGCTCGGCGCGCTGATCGGGATCTTCTTCGTCATGCTCTATTCGCTCAAGGTCGGCGCCTATTCCGAGGACGTCCTTGATGGCACCTACAATTTCGTCGGCGCCTTTGCCTCCAAGAACCAGATCGGCTTCGTCGGCTCGCTCGGCATCTATTTCTCCGTGGTGTTCCTCGCTTTCCTGCGGCGTGGCCGGCTGAGTTTCATCCTGACCGTGCCCGTCGTGCTGTTGTCGGCCTACCTGCTGGTCATTTCGCATTCCGCCACCTCGATGGCCTCGATACCGGCGGTCCTGGCGCTGATTGCGCTTCTTGCCATGACCAAGCTTTTGTCGCGGCGCTATCGCCGGGTGATCTTCGTGGTCGGCGCCGGCCTGATCGTGGTGGTGGCCTTTGTCGCCCTCAATCTCGGGCTCATGGACTTCGTGCTTGGCCTCTTCGGCAAGGATTCGACGCTCACCGGGCGGACCTATTTGTGGGAGCAGGGCTGGAACGCCGCACAGCGTTCGCCGATCCTTGGCGTAGGCTATGCCGCCTATTGGGTGCAGGGCTTTGCCGAGGCCGAGCGGCTGTGGAATGAATTCTACATCACCACGCGCACGGGCTTCCACTTCCACAACACCTATGTCGAGGCGCTTGTCGAGCTCGGCTTCACCGGAGCGGTGATGATCTCGCTGATCATGCTGCGCACGCTCTACGGCCATGTCTCGACGGTGATCTTCAAGGCATGGCAGGCCGAATCGGTGGTGCTCTTCGGCGTGATGGTGCTGCTGCTCATCCGCTCCTTCGTCGAGGTCGAGATCCTCAACCCCTACATTATGGGCTCCTTCCTAATGTATTTCAGCTACTTCAAGCTGGCGCGGCTGCCGGTCACCCGCACGCGGTGGTCGCCGGCCTTCGACCCGGCGGATGCGGCAAGGGGCGAGCCAGCCTGGCCTCGGCATGTCGGCCGTCCGGCCGCCGCCGACCAGGCGTGAGCCGAGACAAGTCGCCCAAAAGCGCATAGGCCCTTTGGGGTAACGACATCCTCCTGAACTTCTTCGAAGGCGGCGTGCTTTATCGTTTCGCGGCCTGAAATCGCACATAGTAAATCCTCCGCCAGGCAGGCCTGACGGAGGTTGGAACTCTCTGCGTTATGGATCGAAGCGCTGGATCGCGCCGAAGTCCGGGGCTTACTGGCTGGCCAGCGGTGCCAGCTTGACCTTGATCACGTCGCCGGGCAGCACCGGCGTGTCTTCCTTGGCGGCGATTTCGCTGGTCTTGCCGTCGACATTGCGCACCAGCGAATAGAGCAGGGTAGGCTGCTGGTCGTTGGTGATGGCGGCCGTCGTCGCGGGATCGCTAGCCTGGGCGATCAGGCCTTTCTGCATATTCACCTTCAGCGCGGCCTCGTTCAGGTCGGCCTCGGTCTGCTGCCGGTCGGCGGCGAGGGTCGAGCTCAATGTGTTCTGGGCATCGATGGCGTCCTGCGTCGCCTTGCTGATCGACTGCTTGGCGGTGAGGATTGCCGTCTCGTAGTCCAGGATCTTGCCCTGCAGGTCGGTGACGGACTGTTGCGAATCCAGAAGCCTGGCATTGGCGACCAGACCCTTCTGCGCCAGGGGACCGATGCTGGCGAGCTGCTGCTGCGCCAGGTCGACCTGCTTCTGCTGGTTGACGATCTTCTTCTGCAGCGATTCGATTTCGGACTGCAGGACACCCTTGAGATCGTCCAGCGCCTCGAGCTTCAGCTTCAGCGCCTTCTGGTCCGCCGTGAGGATCGTCATCTCGTCGGCGACGATGGTCGGCAGTCGCGGATCGCCCTCGACCTCCTTCGGCGCTTCGAAACTCGCCTTGCCAGCCAGATCGGCATCGATGCGGGCACGCCTGACAAGCAGCCGGACGCGCTGGTCGTCGGAGATATCGAAATTGCCCTTGGCGGTAACCAGGTCCTTGCCGAGCTGAGGGCCGTAGTCGCTGCTGCGCCTCATGCCGCCGGCGACGCTGATCGCTTTCAGCACCGTAAGATCGGGCACATAGGGAAACTGGCCGGGGTTCTGCACTTCACCCGAGATATAGAAAGGCCGGAACTGCGCCATCTCGACCGAGGCTTCGGGCTTGTCCGACAGAGCGAGCTTGCGCTGTAGCGCCTCGCCGATCGCCGCCGCGACTTCCGCCGTGGTCTTGCCGGCCGCCGGCAACTCGCCGACGAACGGCACCGACAGCGTTCCGCCCGGGCCGACCGTGTATTCGCCGTTCACGGCCGACCAGTCGCGGAACGTGCCCTCGACAGTCTGCCATTCGGCGATGCGGATGGTCAGCTTGTCCTGCGAGCCGAGATGGTATTCACCCGATATGGCGACCTGGGGAAGAAAAGCGAACGACATCGCAAGGCAGGTGGCCATAAGCCGAGAGCGACCGGAAAAGCGGCCGCTGCCAAAGGCTTCGAACATGACTGTTTTCAACTGAACGTTCCGATCCGTTTTAGCCCCATCGCCCGATGAGCTTACCGCCGGATGCCTGGTGGTGGCGGCCGGTCAGTAAGAGCCGCGTGACATCCAGACGGCCGGCACGGTCTTGATGATGATGCGCACGTCGCCGAACAGCGACCAGTTCTCGACATAATGGCGGTCGAAGGCGACGCGGCTGTCGTAGGAGACGTCGTTGCGGCCGCTGACCTGCCACAGGCCGGTCAGGCCGGGCCGCGACTTCAGATAGTAGACGGCGGCGCTGCCGTAGATTTCCAGCTCGTCGCGAACCACCGGGCGAGGCCCGACAAGGCTCATGTCGCCCTGCAGGATGTTGATGATCTGCGGCAGTTCATCGAGGCTGAGCTTGCGCAAAACCGCGCCGACGCGGGTGACGCGCGGATCGTTCTTCAGCTTGCGGGTCGCTGTCCATTCCGCGTTGGCGTCCGGATTGGTGGCGAGATAGGCGGCCAGCACCTTGTCGCCGTCCGGAACCATGGTGCGGAATTTCAGGCACGGAAAAATCCGCCCGCCGCGACCGATTCGCCGATGACCGTAGAAAATCGATCCACCGTCGGAAAACTTGACCAGCAGCGCTATCATGATGAACAGCGGGCTGAGTGCGATCAGACCAACCAGTGAACCGGCAATATCGAAGCTGCGCTTGATGAGGCCGCCGATCGGCGGCGGAAAATCGGTGTCAGCCTGCGAAAAGCCCGCCGTGGCCGACTTGGCAATATCCCTCATGCGGAAACTCCATGCGTTGAACGAATGGTTCACCACACGATACCAAAAAAATGTTGCAGCGCAACACACAATTTCCCGGGCCACTGAAATAGTCGCGTCATGAATTGACCAAATAATAAGCTAGCAATGCACATTTTTCAGGATGCTTAGCACATTTGTGACAAGAAATGGGCAAGCCGAAAAAAATGCGGACCTTTTTGGGGCGATTTTTGGGCAAGCCGTTCTCGGTGGCCGCGAACGGTACATATTAGTGCTTTAGGAAGGTGCGAAGTTCGCGACTATTAACATAAAATACTACATAATATTGTGAGTTGTACTGAAAATGGCCAGTGGCTTCAGGTTGAGTGAATTGCGGTCGTGTGCGTTGCAGCATGACAGAGTCGATCGCGCAAGCTCAATCAAAAATATGTGCGGTTGCCCTTGCCGCCTCCTGCTCGCCTTAATAGAATTGCAAATTATACCTGTCAGAGTGGCGACAGGTTGAAAGGCCGGAAGCAACCGGTCGATAGCGGGCACCTTTACAAGCCCGCAGAACAAGGGACGGCGCTCGGGTGGGGCTATCGTTTGATATAACCCGGGCCGGTTTATGGGCTGTTGGGTATGTCACTTCCAAAATTCATCGTTGGGATGATTTTCGCTCTCGCAATCGTTGTTGCCTGGTCTTGGCTTGGCGGCGCTTCGCTGGGCACGACGTTGTTGCGCGTCATCATTTGCGCCGTGATCATCCAGGTCGGCTATTTCGTGCTTGTCTATGCCATGATCGTCAAAAGTGCGCCGACGCCGGCTGACAGGCTGCGTGAAGCCGAGAGAAAGCTGAGTTCGGCCGACGTGACCGAAGGCGAGAAGCTGGGCAATGCCCGGCGCAGCCTGCACTAGGGTATGCTGATATTCAGCTGATGCCGGCCTGCAAACGGCGACTTCCTGCACTTCCGGCCTTCGCCGGCCGAAGCAATCACAAGTGGCCCGTGGCAGTTAAGGCTACGGCCGGCGTAGGCCGGTGCTTACCCAAAAGTACGCTCCGCTCCGGTTCTCGGAAGCCACCCCGTTTGGTCGCTTCGCGCCCGCCTTCGACTCCGGCGCGGCCTGACCTGGATCTCAACACACCCCAATCCGGCCTCAGGCCACATTGGCAGGTTCGGTTTCCGACTGTTCTCCCGACAGCATCCTGGACAGCCGGCTCGCCGGCTTTGCCTTCAGCCGCTGATACTGTCCGACTTCCACGACACGGCCGTCTTCCATCGCCACCACCCAGTCGGCGAAGGCGATCATCGACGGCCGGTGCGCGATGGTCAGAATGGTCATCGTGCCGCGCAATCCGTCGATCGATCGGGCGATCAGCGACTGGTTCTGCCAGTCGAGCGCACTGGTCGCCTCGTCGAGGATGAGCAGCGACGGCTTGCGCAGCAGCGCCCGCGCCAGTGCGATGCGCTGACGCTCGCCGCCGGAGAGCCGCACGCCGCGGTCGCCGACCACCGTGTCGAGCCGCTGGTCGAGCCGTTCGACGAATTCGCCGGCATGTGCAGCGCGCAGCGCGGTCCACAATTCGTCGTCGCTGGCCTGCGGCGCGGCCAGACGCAGGTTCGCCGCGATCGTGTCATGCAGCAGGAACACGTCCTGCGGCACATAGGCCACCTGGTCGCGCCAGCGCCGGCGATTGCCGGCATCGATCTCGACGCCGTCGACGAGGATCTTGCCGGCGGTCGGTTCGAGCAGACCGAGCAGCATGTCGGCGATTGTGCTCTTGCCCGATCCCGAGGGGCCGATCAGGGCGGTGACCTTGCCGGCCGGCAGGCCGAAGGTGATGTCGCTCACCACCGTTTTGCCGGTGCCGTCGTCGTAGCCGAAGAAGACACCGCGAATGTTCAGCCCGGTATCGAGCGACAGCTTCTGCTTATCCGCCGATTCGGCATGGCCCGGCTCGCGCTCGGCGTCGAAACGGGCCTGTAGGCCGCGCATGGCGGTATAGGCGGGCAGGTTGATCAGCACCTGCTGGGCTTGCGTCTGCATGTCCATGAAGCGCGGTGCTATGCGCATGAAGACCAGCAGCAGCACGACGATTTCGGCCAGCGACAGGTTGAAGCGGACCAGTGCCACATAGATGAACAGGCTGAGGCCCACGACGCTCGCCACCTGGAACACCGCGGTGCCGATCGAGCTGTTGCTGACATAGTCGATGTTGTCGGCCTTCATCTTTTCCAGCGTCGCCTGCAGCTGCGCGAAATAGCTGGCCTCGACATTCAGGCTCTTGGCCACCTTGATGCCGCCGAGGAATTCCGAGACCGTCCGGTACTGATCCTGGCGATTGCTGGTCAGGACCCTGCCAAAGGCGGTGGCGCGTGCGCGAAACGGCTGCAGCACCACGAACATCACGATGCCGATGACGATCGCAAACGCCGTCATGACCGGGGAGATGAACATCGAGATCACGAGATAGCCCACCAAAAGCACTGATATCTGCACCAGCATCAGCAGCGAGAAGGCGGCGCCCTGGACACGATCGATGTCGCCGGTCAGGGCGTGGTCGAGATCGGAGCTGCGCATGCGCGAGAACACGCCCCAGCGCGCCTTGCCGATGCTCTCGAACAGGTTCATGCGCAAACGGTTGATGAAATCGAAGAGAAGCCTCGCCATGTAGACCGACTTGAAGCGGTTGAACGCGGCCTGCACGGCAACGAGCGCGACCAGCGCGCATAGCACCGTCGTCAGCTGTAGCGTTCCGTCCGGCGCCAGCCAGCGCACGAAATCATTGTTCGGCAACCGCACCGCGAAATCCTGGTCGGCGCGTCCCACCAGATGCAGCAGCGGCACGAGCAGCAGGATCGAGATGCCTTCCGTCAGGCTGCCGAGGATCAGGAACAGTAGCGCCGTCCAGGCCCGCCGCCCGCCGATCTGGGCGATGACGGCGCCGAAGGCGGCGACATCGCGAAACAGCGACAGGCGAGGGATTGAGGACTTCGACATGATTGCGCTCACCGCTGCCGACGGCCGGCCGCCAGTTTCTTGCCCACCCGATCCCTGGCCGCCAGATCTCCGGTCGCCAGATCGGCTTCGATCAGTTCCACGGCCTCGCCAATCCTGTCGAGGCCGGTCGGAACTTCCAGCCGGAACACGCCGACATGGTTAGCGATTGCTGAACATTGACGAAAATGCAGCGCCGCGAAATCGTCGGGGAGCGCCGCGCGACCGAACCGCGTCACATAGGAGAATTTGATGATCGCCGGTAAGGCGGCGATGCCGGGCAGAGGCGTTATCCCGGCCTTTTTGCCGCGCTCGAGGACATAGACCCTGATCGCCGGCACCTTGCCGCCGGCGAAGGCGCCGTGCAGGCGATGTTGCATCTTCTCGATCGCCGGATGGACTTGCGGCCGCACCTCTGCTCGGCCCAGAGAGATCGCGGCTGCGGCGTCGGCGGCAAGCTTGATCTGGGGAAACCCCGGAACGATCATCGGCGCGTCCGGATCGGTGAGATCGAGCGCCACGACATCGTCGGTGAGCAATTCATGACCGGCCCGGATCAGCGCGCTTGCCGTCGTCGACTTGCCGGCGCCCTTGTCACCCATGAAGATGGCACCCTTGCCGGCAACCGCGATGGCACTGGCATGCAGGACGAGCAGGCCACGCCGGTGCAGCAAGAGCGCCATCACCGGTCCGAGCAGCGGGAAGGCAAGCAGCGCGTCGTCGACGCCGGGCGTCGGCTCGATGTCGATGCGGCTGACATCGCTGATCAGGAAGGCGCCGACGGCATGCCATGCCAGATATTGCCGGTCCGGCTCGAAGCGGAAGATCGTCGCGGCCTCGCACGAAGGCTTCGGCATGTCGATCGTGCCGATCGCGATCAGTATATCCGCCGCCGCCGGCTCCGTCGGCTCCAGTTCGGGCAGCGCCACGTCGGACGCGATGGTCAGGCCATAGGCCCGGTAGTATCGCCGCTCCCGCATCATCCCGCCATGAGGAGCAGGATCACCAGGATATGTGGCAAGCGGCTGGTTGCGCGGCATCATGCGGGGCTCCCGGCGTACTGGACCTGTCGCAGCCACAGTGACAGCGAGGCCGAACGCCAGACATATTGGACATCGAGGGGGGCTGCCTGATCGGGTTGGCTGAGCAGCCGCGCATAGGCGGCGCTCACTTGTGGCAGGTTGACATAGGGCGCGATACGGCCGGCATCCGAAACCAGCAGCTGTTCCAGCAGGTCGCGGTGGTTGAGCACCATGCCGTTGACCAGATTGGCGGTGAAATCGATCTTGGTGCGCCGCCACTGCACCGCCGCCGGCAGGATGCCCTCCATGGCCCGGCGCAACACGTAGCGGCCAAAGCCGTGGCTGAGTTTTTCCTCGCCCGGCAGCGCCAGGCAGAATTCGACCAGCGGCTTGTCCCAGAAGGGATAACGCGGCTCGACGCCGAAATTCGCGGCCGCCTTGTCGAGCACCTCGAAAGAGTGCGGCACATAGCCGTTGGACAGGATCCAGCGATGGCTGAGCGCGTCGCTGGCCTGGATGCCGGGCGGCATGTAGCCGGCCCGGTGGAAGCGCTGGACGAGCTCGGTCCGTCTGGCCAGGTCCGGATTGATCAGGTCGCGCCAGCCGCGGCCGCGCCGCATTTGCGTGGGCTTGCGTATTCTGTTCAGGATACGGTTTGCCAGCTGTCTCGCCTTGGTGATCCGCCAGGCCGGCCCATAGAGGGTGAGGAACTGGAAATAGAGGCCGAGCGTGCTGTCGCCATAGGTGTTGGAGGCGCTGCGGACCTCGCGCCAAAGGTCCAACCACCGGCCGCCATTGGCAAGCTCGTGCAGATGGCCGTGTCCCTGTGAGACGACTTCGTCGCCGCCATGGCCGTCGAGCAGCACCTTGATGCCCTTGGCGCCCGCCGTGCGGTAGATGCCGCGGGTCAGCGTCAGTCCCGGCGCCAGGAAGGTGCCTTCCTGCTCCTCCAGCACCCGTTCGAACTCGGCGAAGGGTGCATAATTGCCGACAGGAATCAGCGTCGGGTCGGTCTTCTGCTGATCCAGCACGGCGTCGATGAAGGCCCGCTCGTCCATCGGCGAGCCCTTCTCGAAAATCAGCGAGAAGGTCGGCAGCTTTGGTTTCCGCTGGGCGGCGTTCTGCAGGCCGGCGACGCAGGCGATCGACGAGGAATCGAGGCCGCCGCTGAGCATCGCGCCGATTGACTGACTTCCGCGCATGCGATTGCGCACCGATTGCGCGAAGAGATGGGCGAATTCCTCGGCCGCATCCGACCGCAGCGGCCGCGCCGACGGCTCGATCTGCCAGTATCGGCGCAGCACCACCTTTTGCGCGGTGACAGTCAAGCTGTGACGCGCCGGCAGGCTGAAGATATCGCTGTAGGGGGTGGATTGCGGGTCGTCGGGAAGCCCGGCCAGGAATCCCGAAATGCGATGCTCGCTGATGCGCGCACCGACCCCATCGAGGCCAAGCATCGGCCCGATCTCGGAAGCAAAGACGAAACGCCTGTCCGCGGCGTGGTAGTAGAACGGCTTGACCCCGAAATGGTCGCGCGCGCAGAACAACAGCTGCCGCTCGGCGTCCCAGATGGCAAAGGCGAAATCACCCTGCAGGTGCACGGGGCAGGATTCGCCCCAGCGCAGATAGGCGCGCATCAGCAATGTCGCATCCGCAACCGACCTGTCGCGTATGCCGAGCCTCGCCATCAGCTCGTCGCGATTGTCCAGCCGGCAATCGGCCGTTATGGCGAGCTTGCCGCTCGCCATGGTCAGCGGGCCGGGGCCGGCTTCATCCGTGGTATCGAGCCAGGCGTGGCCAAGCGCGATGCCGTCGTCCAGCCACCATGAATTTCCGTCGGGACCGCGATGGCGCATGCGGGCCAGCATCTGCTGGATGTCGCTTGCCGCGTCCGCCGCCGGCGGTCCCTGTCGCAGCAGGATTCCGGCGACGCCGCTCATCGGCTGCCGTGGTCGACCAGATGCGCGAAGCCATCGACGGAGCCGCCAAGCACGACATGGTTGTCGCTGATCAGCCAGGCATGCGCCTTCAACTGCTCGCCCGTGCCGCGTTCGATGCCGATGCGGATGTTAGAGGCATTGCCCTGGCGCGCGAGAATGTATTGGCCCGCAAGCGCCTGGGTAAGGCAAGAGGCGCGCGGCACATACCGTGCGGCCGCGGCAACCCCCCAGGCGACGAGCCGCAACTCGCCCATGCTGGCGCACTGGCGCGCATTGAGCCGGGTCACCATGCCGCGAACACGGTTGTAGGAGAACAATGTCAGCCCCAGCCGGACGGTTGCGACCACCAGCAGGCAGTGGCAGAGGAAAAGCGCTTCCGAGCCGTTCAGGGACAGAACTCTGGCCAAGCCCCGGCTGGGCCGGTGTTTCGCAGGCCTCGGTCTTTGGTCCGTCACAGGTCTTTGCCGCGAGATCATGGCCTTTTGCGGAACCTGCCTAGACAAGTGCCTCATTGTGCAGCCTCGCAAGTCCGTTTTCGGCCAGGCCTTTCAGCAAGGTGTCGACGTCGGCCTTGCAGCGCTCGGCGTCGACATTGTAGCGCTCCAGCACGGCGCCGCGGATATCGGCGATCGACTTCGGCTCCTGGATCAGTTCCCAGATGAACGCGCCGACGCCGTTGAGGCTGTAATAAATATTGGATTTCAGGTTGAGCAGCGCGAGGCCATCACCGAATTCGCAAGCTACGGCATCCTTGGTGGCAGTTATGCAATCGCGCTCCGATGGGTTCCAGTTCATGCCAAAACCTCGTTTGCAACACACGGTCTACGCGTCGTCAGTTCAAAAAAGGGAAAGTCGGGGATTCTCATCCCCGGCTCCATTCACGTTATTAAATCCTGGAGGCCCAACGTCACTCCTCCAGGATCAGGCTAGTCTCAGGAGAACGTCAGGTCGCCAATTGGGGTGTGTGCCGGAAACGACGCGTCGATTGCCGTGCTGCCACCGCCGCCCTGGGTGATGGTCTCAATGGAACCATGTACCGTCAGGCTTGGCGTTTCGTACTCGTGCTTTTCAACATTCTGTTCCATTTTACTCTCCAATGAGGACTGGAAACGGCCTGTCGAGTGCCGTCAGCACTTTCATGCTGCAATGCAATAGCTGCATGGCAGCATTTATGAGTCAAGCCTCATTTACCCCCGGTTAATCAATTACGGGTTGCGGACGTCACCATGCGTGTGCGCAATGCCCATAGTTCCACCTCTTTGCACCTGAAAACAAGTGCGATCAGGCGTTGTGGCTGATGATTCTTTAAGCAATTGATTTTGCTTGCATAAAAAGTTTATAGAGGTGATGCTTTTTTAGGCATCGCTAAAGAGATGGATTTTTGTTAGCCGATCCGTGTTGAAGGTCGGCTGAAGCGCCTCGATAGGGCCGGAATTCCAATCGTATATTCCGTGGTCTTCGGAAACGTCGGCAAACGCCCTGGTTGCAAAATTTCGCACTGCGAAAGGAAAGACTTTACGGCGCCGAGGTTTTTGAGGATGCTTTGCTTCGCACTTGCAGCATAAGCGTCGCGCAAACCGCATTTTGGAGACTATGCGCTCAATGGCCTTGCCGGAAAGTTCCTATGAACGACTGCGCGCCGCCGACTGCGTCGACGAGATCGCCTATGTGCAGGCCTGCCTGCGGTTGTATTTCGCTGGGCCGAAGGCCTCGACCGGCGATGTGTCGCCGCCGAGCCTTTCCGCCGCCGCCGTCGCCGACATCGCCAGGTTGAACAAGGTCGCCAACTTCGTTCTGAAGGCACTGTCGCGTGCCCCGGCGAATGAAAGGCCGGCCGAATTGTTCCAGTGGCTCGACACCTATCGCCGGCGAACGGTTTCGATGAACGCCGCCTGCATCATGGATTCGATGGCGATCAACCAGGCGCTGCGCGACAGGCAAATCGATTTCGTCTTTCTCAAAGGTCCGTTCCAGCAGTATCTGCTCTACGACGACCATTTTATGAAGCCTTCGGGCGATGTCGACATCCTGGTTTCGCCAGCAGGGTTCTCGAGAGCACGCGAGGCGCTGCGCTCGATCGGCTACGAGGTTGCTGGCAAGTCAAGTTCCGTCTGGTGGGTCCGTTTTCTTGGCGAACAGCACATGATCCGTGGCAACGGGCCGTCCACGGTCGATCTTCACTATCGGCTCCAGCAGCCCGGCTCGCCCAGTCCGCGCGATGCCGACGGTTTCCTGCGGGGCAAGCGGCCGGTCGAGATCACCGGCACCCAGGTGCCGTTCACCTCGGTCGCCGACACGCTGATGCTGTCCTGCATCAGCGTTGCCAAGGCATTGTTCAACCGCGAACCTTGCGCCGGTTATGTCTGCGATATCAGGGCCAGCGCCAACCGTCTCGACGAGGCCGATCAACAGCGTGTGCTCGATGCGGCGGTGAGCCAGGGGCTGGACGATACACTGCTGCTCGGCCTGCGCGCCGCCGATGTGCTGCTGGGCGGTACCGGCACGCTTTTGTCGGAGCGGGCCAAGCCGATCCTGTCGCGCATCGGCAATGAGGATCTGCTCAACATGGTCGTCGCGCCATGGCTGTCGTCCTTGCGATGGCCACAGCGGCGAACAGTGTTGTGGGAATTGTGCGGCCGGGCTCCCGTCCGCTACCTGGCCGAAGCCGGCTGGGCAGCATCGGCGGACATCAGCCGCCGCATCTTCGAACGGCCGGCCAGTCCGTGATGGCTGTCGCGTCGCAATACGTACAGGGCGAGGGCATATCGAAACCTGTGCAAGAGGCAAAACCCATGTCGATGACGAAATCCGAGGTCTGCGTGATCATCGCGGCCAAAAATGCGGGGCGCACGATCGCGGTCGCCATCGCATCCGCGTTGCGCGAGCCCGAGGTGGCGGAGGTCGTCGTCGTCGACGACGGCTCCACCGACAATACGGCCGAGGTCGCCCGCTCCGCCGACGACGGCAGCGGCCGGCTTGCGGTGATGCGCCTTGACGTCAATCGCGGCCCCTCCTTCGCTCGCAATGCCGCCATCGCCAGCTCGAAAGCGCCGTTTATCAGCATTCTGGACGCCGACGACTTCTTCCTCGAGGGCCGGTTTCGCAACCTGTTTGCCGCCTCCGATTGGGATTTCGCAGCCGACAACATCATGCTCATCAGGGATGATGCGACAAGTGACGCAACCAAGATCGTCGCCCCCGATTTTGCCGCCGATCCGGAATTTCTCGACTTCGAGCGCTTCGTCGAAGGCAATATCTCGAGGCGCCGCGTGCAGAGAGGCGAACTTGGCTTCCTGAAGCCGGTGATCAGCCGCGCCTTCCTCGACCGGCACCGATTGTGCTACGACGAGAGCCTGCGGCTGGGCGAGGATTACGAACTCTACGCCCGCGCGGTCGCCCATGGGGCACGGTTCAAGGTCATCCGCTCCTGCGGCTACGGCGCCATCGTGCGCGCCGATTCGCTCAGCGGCCGCCACAAGACCCAGGACTTGAAACGGCTGGCCGACGCGGATCTGGCGCTGCTGGCGATCGACAGCCTGCCGGAAGGCTCTAAGGCGGTGCTGCGGCGGCACGAGCGGCATGTCCGCGACAAATACCGGCTGCGCAATTTCCTCGATGTGAAGGCCGAACGCGGGCTGGCTTCGGCCGCCGCCTATGCCTTAGCCAGTCAATCCAACCTGGTCCCCATCGTCCAGGGCGTGGCCTCCGACAAGCTCGAGGCGCTGTTTCGGCGCGTTGGCCTTGTCTCCGGCCAAAAGCGCGTGCCGCCGCTGCGTTTCCTGATGGCCGGGACCAGCACGGGCAAAGAACGGTAAGGCATTGGGAAATGCCCGGTTTACCCGCCAATGGCGCATTCACCGCGCAAACCATTTCCACCGGATTTATGAGTTTACGAATTGGGTGGTTGCCTCACGGCTCTGACGATGGCAGTCTATGTTGCGGTGCAGCAAATCGAACGATCAACCGAACTGGCCCCCGATCGGATTGGTCCGATATCTCTCCCATCAGTGGAGTTGGACGATGCGGTACGCGTTTTTCAGCCCCGCTTGCGCGGATCGGCCAGGTGCCCGGCATGCAAGCCGGCAATGACAGGAATTTAAGCTCATGGCCTCGATATTCGGCTTCAGATCAAGGGATCCGGCCCGCGACCGGCAGGCCGACGTTGCACGCTTCGACCGGCTGGCAAAGCTGTTCGAGCAGATTGCCGCCGAGATCGAAGCCGAGAAAACCGGTCTGGAGAGCCGCTACCGCAAGACGGCGACCAACGCGGCCTTTCTCGTCGAAGCCATGGAAAACGGCTCCGCTTCCGACAGACGCTCATCCGAGGTCAGCGCGCTGACGGAATCGATCCTGAATTGCGAGCGCCGCATCGCGGCGCTGTCACGCCAGAACGGCATGATGAAGGAACTCCGCCATTCGCTGGATTTGGTCTTCGACGAGGGGGCGGCGTCCGATTCGGCTGACACGGTCGATTTCGCCAGGCCCGCGGGCGCCGGCCGGGCGTGACCATGAGGGCGTGGGACTACTTCAAAGGCATGATGCAAACTTTAAAGGTATGATGCAGACAGGAGAGGGAATTCGGGAGGGTCAAAGAGAAGGCCAAGGTTGGCCCGTTTGGAAGCGGTTCAAACGTCGACTTTGGGTTGGGGACGCACAGCACAAAGGTGAGTTTGGTATGAATTCGGATCCGAAAACCACGTCCACGACGGCAATTGACGCAACGTCCTTCTCGCATGCGACCCGGCAAGCCGACCTGAGGCGGTTGGGTTTGATCGGCGGGCTGTTGCTGGCTGCTCTCGGCAGCCTCTTTGCGGCTCCCGCCCATGCACAGGATATCCAGTCGGCTCCCTCTTTCGTCGATGATTTCAAGAGCTTCGATCGGTCGCGCTGGTATGTGTCCGACGGCTGGAACAACGGCAGTCATCAGAATTGCACCTGGTCGAAGGGACTGGTCGCGCTTTCCGACGGCGCGCTGTCGCTTGGCTTCGAAAAGCAGAAGCTGAAGGATCGCGAGTTCGCCTGCGGAGAGATCCAGACCAAGCAGCGCTTCGGCTACGGCACCTACGAGGCGCGGCTGAAGACCGACACCGGCTCCGGCCTCAACGCGGCCTTCTTCACCTATATCGGGCCGTCAGACAAGCAGCCGTGGGACGAGATCGACTTCGAGATCCTGACCAAGGACACCTCCAAGGTGCAGGTCAACGCCTATATCGCCGGCAAGGGCAAGAACGAAAAGCTGGTCGAGGTGCCGGGCGGCACCGACAAGGCCTTCAACGATTACGCCTTCGTCTGGGAGAAGGACAGTTTGCGCTGGTATGTCAACGGCCAGCTGGTGAACACCATCACCGATCCGACGAAGCTGCCCAGCCATGCGCAGAAGATCTTCTTCAGCCTTTGGGGCAGCGACACCATGAAAGGCTGGATGGGTGCGTTCGCCGATCCCGGCCGCAAGCTTTCGCTGCAGGTCGAACGCGTCGCCTTCACCGCACTCGGCGATCCCTGCCAGTTTCCGGAATCGCTCGTATGCAGCGTAAAAGAGTTGGGAAAGACGAATTGAACCGGCCGGAGCAAGAACGGTTCGCGGCCATGAACAGGAATGAAACCGAATGAACTTGACGGTGTTTGGAATTGGCTATGTCGGCCTCGTGCAGGCGGCGGTGCTTGCCGAGGTTGGCCACCAGGTTGTTTGCGTCGACATCGACGAAAACAAGGTGGAGCGCCTCAACCAGGGCTTCGTCCCGATCTTCGAGCCAGGCCTCGAAAGCATCGTCAGGGAAAATCACGCCGCCGGCCGCATCAAATTCACCACCGATGCGGCGGCCGCCGTCAGGCACGGTGAAATCCAGATGATCGCGGTCGGCACGCCGCCCGGCGAGGACGGTTCAGCCGACCTCAAATACGTGCTGGCGGTCGCCGAGACCATAGGCCGCGAAATGGACACGGCCAAGATCGTCGTCGGCAAGTCGACCGTGCCGGTCGGCACTTGCGAAAAGGTGAAGGCCAGGATCGCCGAGACACTGAAGAAGAGAGGCCGCGAGGACCTCGCCTTCGACGTTGCCTCCAATCCCGAATTCCTCAAGGAAGGCTCGGCCGTCGCCGACTGCATGAAGCCCGACCGTATCATCGTCGGCACCTCGAGCGAGGCGACCGAGGCGGTGATGCGCGAGCTCTACGCGCCCTTCAACCGCAACCACGAAAAGATGATCGTGATGGACGTGCGCAGCGCCGAATTCACGAAATACGCCGCCAACTGCATGCTGGCCACCAAGATCAGCTTCATGAACGAAATGGCCAATCTGGCCGAGCAGCTCGGCGCCGACATCGAGGAGGTGCGCAAGGGCATCGGCAGCGATCCGCGCATCGGCTACCACTTCATCTATCCGGGTCTCGGCTATGGCGGCTCGTGCTTCCCCAAGGACGTCCGCGCCTTGATCAAGACCGCCGAGGGCGTCAAATTCGACGCCAAGCTGCTGCGCGCCGTCGAGGAGCGCAACAACGACCAGAAATCCGTGCTGTTCGACAAGGTGAACCGCTATTTCAAGGGCAGTCTCAAGGGCAAGACCTTCGCGCTCTGGGGCCTGGCCTTCAAGCCCAACACCGACGACATGCGCGAGGCGCCGGCGCGCGTCCTGATGGAAGCACTGTGGAAGGCCGGCGCCATCGTGCAGGCCTATGATCCCGAGGCGATGCAGGAATGCCAGGCCATCTATGGCCTGCGCGACGACCTGATGCTGTGCGGCACCAAGGAAGCGGCGCTGCGCGGCGCCGATGCGCTGCTCATCGCCACCGAATGGAAGAGTTTTCGAGCCCCGTCCTTCGACGCGCTGAAGGACGCGCTGACCACGCCGGTCATTTTCGACGGCCGCAACCTCTACGACCCCAAGGTCGTGGCGCGCCATGGCATCGAATACCACTCGATCGGCAGAATGGCGGCATGAGAGCCGCGCAGAGCAACCAGAATCTGGCACACGCGCCCGGCGCGGAAAGGAGACGTGGCTGATGGTGCTGGACGTAAAGCCCGAGCAAATCACCAGGGATCATTTCGATGTTGTCGCGATCGGCTCCGGTTTCGGTTCGGCGTTCTTCCTGCATGAGTTAGCCAAGCGGCGTAAGGCGCGCATCCTGGTCCTGGAATGGGGCCGGCACAACACGCATGAATGGCAGCTCGACCAGAACGCCAACACCGACATCGACGACGAAACGACCTACAAGACCGACAATGCCGACAAGCCGTGGAATTACACGATCGGGCTGGGTGGCGGAACCAACTGCTGGTTCGCGCAGACGCCACGCTTCCACCCCAACGACTTCAGGCTGAAAAGCACCTACGGCATCGGCAATGACTGGCCGATCAGTTATGACGATGTCGAACCTTTCTACTGCGACGCCGAAGAGATCATGTCGATCTCCGGCGACCCCGACATGGCGGCGATGCTGCCGCGCTCGAAGCCGTTTCCGCAACCGCCGCATCGCATGTCGACGCCAGACAAGATGATGAAGGCGGCCCAGCCCGACCAGCATTTCGTCATGCCGACCGCGCGGGCCCGCGTGCCGACCGCGCAGCGCAGCTCGTGCTGTGCCAATCTGCGTTGCTGGCTGTGTCCGGCCGACGCCAAATTCACCGTCAACAACGGCTTGATGCATGTCTTCGAGCATCCCGACGTTTCGGTCTGCCTCGGTGCGGAAGTGCGCAGGCTCGACCATGTCGGCGGCACGGTCCGTTCGGTCACCTTCGTCCATGGCGGCAAGGAATATCAGGTCAGCGGCGATCTCTTCATCCTCGGCGCCAATGCCATCCAGAGCGCCGCGATCATGCTGCGATCCGGCCTGGGAGACGAATTCGTCGGGCGCGGCCTGCACGAATCCTATGGCTGGAATTTCGAGGTCTATCTCGACGGCGTCGACAATTTCGACGGCAGCACCATCACCACCGGCCTGAATTTCGGTCTCTATGACGGTCCGCACCGGTCCGAGCACGCGGCGGCGCTGGTCTATTTCGAAAACCGCTGGCAGCACGGGATGCGCGCCGAGAAGGGGCGGTTGCGCCAGACTCTGCCGCTGGTTGTGGTTACCGAAAACCTGCTCGATCACGAGAATTTCGTCACTCTCGACGAGGACGACAATGCCTTTGTCTCCTTCAAGGCACCGTCGGACTACGCGGTCAAGGGCATGGCCCGGGCGCTGGATAAATTGCCGGGGCTGCTTGCCCCGCTGCCGATCGAACGGCTCTTCGACCGCGGCATCCGGCCAACGGAATCGCATGTCCAGGGCACGCTCAGGATGGGCACCGGCCCGGCCGATTCGGTGATCGACAGCAACATGATCCATCACCGCTTGAGAAACCTGGTTGTCGTCGGCACCAGCACCTATCCGAGCTGCTCCTGCGCCAACCCAAGCCTGACCGCGGCTGCTTTGTCGCTTCGGGCGGCGAGCCGGATCGCGTGAGAGGAGCGGGCCGATGATCGAAGTCACACGGCGCTCGGCACTGGCCATCCTGGCAGGCGGCGTTGCCTCGACGGGCGTTGCCTATGCGGCCGTCTCCTCGTTTTCGGACGAGGATCTGGTCCGCGTCACGCTGGAAAAATATCTCGGCGGGCTGAACATGCGCATCGAGCATCTGCAGCAATTCGTGCTGGAGTTCCGCAACCGGAATCCGTGGGTCTTTCCAAGCGAAAAATTGAGTGATGCCGTCACGCTGGTGGAGGAGCTCAAATTGGGCGCGGCGCGTCGCCTCCTGCCCCGGCAGAAGCGCGAAGATCTCTTACAGTTCGACCGCTGGGTCATCGCAGAGTTTCATATGCTGACGGACTACGCCTGGCGCAGTTCACCCGACGATCCGATCCGGTTCACCGGATGGCACTCCTGCACCAACCCGTTCGCGACGCTTGACCCGCCACAGAGCGCGTGAGCAGCAAGTGGCCCCCGATCAGACGAGCCAGAACATCAGAATGTGACAAGGAGCCGGTTCATGAAAGTCCTCTTTGCCAGCGGCAACGGCTACCCGCCAGAGTTCGGCGGCGGCGTCCAGTCCAGCACGCATCATCTGGTGCAGCAGCTGATCGAACACGGGCATGAAGCGTCGGTGCTCGCCGCTTTGTTCGGCGACGGCATGTTCGGCCTCAAGGCGCGCGCCAAGATGAAGCTCTTGCGGCAGCCCGCGGTCGTCGACAGCTTTCCCGGCTACCCAGTGATCAGGACATGGTTTCCTTGGGAAGCAGCACGCTTTGCCGTCAAGAAACAGAAGCCCGATGTGACCGTGGTCCAGTGCCACAAATCGGTTCCGCTGGGCAAGGCACTGCAAGCCGAGGGTGTGCCGCTGGTCGTCTATCTCAGAAATGTCGAGTTCCATGAACTGGGCGGCGACCTGCGCGAATTGCGCTCCGCGCTCTACATCGCCAATTCCGAGTTTACCGCGCGCGCCTACAGCAAGGAATTTGGCATCGAGGCGACGGTGATCCCGCCAACCATCAATCCGATGCAATACAGCACGCCGACCACGGGCCAGTTCGTCACCTTGATCAACCCCTATGAGGAAAAGGGTTTTGAGCTGGCGGTGCGCATTGCCGGCGCCTGCCCGGAAATCCCGTTCCTGTTCGTCGAAAGCTGGAAGCTGGAGGACGACCATCGTGCGCGCATCGAAGAGACGATCAGGCCACTCGGCAATGTCACGCTGGAGAGCCGCACCAACGACATGAAGACGATCTATGGCCGCACCAGGATCCTGCTTGCGCCCTCGAAATGGGAGGAGGCCTGGGGCCGTGTGGCGTCAGAGGCCCATTGCAGCGGCATTCCGGTCGTCGGCTCGCGGCGCGGCGGCTTGCCCGAAGCGATCGGGCCCGGCGGCGCGGTGCTCGATTATGACGCTCCGCTCATCGACTGGGTCGCGGCCGTCAGGCAGCTGTGGAACGACAAAAAGGAATACGAGCGGGTTTCAAGCCTCGCGCGCGGCTTTGCGGGCCGCCCGGAGCTCGATCCCGATCGCCAGTTCGTCACCTTCTTCTCGATACTGGACAGGGCGGTGCAGCAACGCGCGCGCCAGGCAGCCTGATATTTCGGACAAGTCGGGGCGCCTGCAGGACCGGGCGCGAGTTCGATCTTGGAGGCGGCATCAGCTGGCTTCAACGCTCGGTGGTGCGCTGAGTTTTTGACGGCTCACTTTGGTTTCTTGATCCGGTATCGTCCCTGCGACACGGCAGTCCTGTTTGTGACCTTGTTCTGAAGTACGCCCTTCAGCACCTGAACGATGTCGTCTCGGACGACAGGGAAAATCCGGTAGTACTGATGCTGCTCCGGATCCTTCGCGAAGGTCGTCACGTCGGAACAGTCGATGGCAGTCACTTTGTCGCTGATGGTCGCCATATTGTCCGGGCCATCATTGCCCAGCCTTGGCCCGTTGAATTTTGTCCCGGCGCTCAATGTGTTGAGGACCCAGTCTTTTGAGGAATGGTAGACGGAGACGGACTGGCCAATCCGTGGCAGGAACTTCAACTTTGCCGGGTCATCGAAGGCGTCGGCGTCCTCGTCGGCGGCGGCCAGCACGATCTTGTCGAAGGTCCGCCTCAGAACCGCAGGGTTGGGGTTGTTCTGGCCAAGCGGCACCATTGCCGAGACCGACTCTCCGGTCTGCTTCGCCACCACCGGGTCGGGCAGTCTGAGAAGGGCCTGAAGCGCGTTCCTGAGCACATAGTTTCCCATGCTGTGGCAGAGCAGGTGGATGCTCTGCTGGCAGCGCAACTCCTCCGGCAAGGAGTCGACATAATCGTGCAACCGTCGGATCGTTCGGGCGACGGATGGACCCGATGCGGAAGCAGTCCCTCGATCATGTGTGGAGTCGTTGTAAGGCAGGGGAACCCCAAGCGGCGAAGCGATCGAGGGCCAGGTGAACACGAACATATTGGCGTTGAGGCCATAGAAGGCCGAGATCCAACCACCGCGTTCGATAGCATCGAAAAAGCTGTTGCTGAACCCGTGAATGAAGGCGATGGTCGGCCGTTTCGAAGCCACCATGTCATTCCTCAGCGCGTCGAATATCGTGTTGCTTCCCAACTGGGGCGTGTCGCCTTTGGCGAAGATCAGCTGTTCATCAGCGACCTCAAGAGAGCCGGGAACGAACACGTTGGTTCGCGCCTGGAGATCGACGTCGACGTCGGCACTGCCGTAGCGAACGTTAAGCCCGCCCACAGGTCCGAGTTCGGAGCCGAAGTCGACGATACGACTGCCGCCCGGCTCGGTAAACGGCTGCCGATTTGTAGCGAAATAGACCTTGATCCTCATGGCTGCCCCCCAAGCTCCACTGCGTCCGTGCAAAGGTCAAACTGGATCTTATGCGTCATAACCCGCGCTTGGAGGAACGAATTCGCTACGCCGGCGTCAGGATTTTCTGGCATTGCTTCCCCCATTTCCGCAAGGCCATGTGAAACATCAGCACATCCAAAGAATTTACTCAAGACTTAGAGAAGTGAGGACCATGAAATGGTGTTCACGTCTTCGTCACAGGCCGCATGGAATCGATTCAAAGCGGGTTACTAGTGCCCCGCCAGATAAAGCGCTTGGTGCGAAGGCTGGAAGCCACGCGCTGATACTTCGACTCTTGGGTTGATCCCCCGGGCATTGACCGGCAGCGCGCGTGTGCGATTGGCATCGTAGCCCGAACAATTGCGTCGAGTCTCGGCCGGAGCATCGCGTCAGGGCAAATAGCGTTCGGGATCAGGCCGGGCGCTTGACCCGGCTTTTCAGCGTCTCGTAGCCACGCGCGCCCAGCAGGGCGCGGGCCAAGGCCTTGGCGGCGCCCTTGCGGCCTTCCTGCGAGTTGACCTGCCGCAGCCTGGCCGGCAGGTTGCGCGCCGCCTGGCCGAGCGCCGGCAGCGACAGCGTGTCGGGAAAGCTGACTATGTGCGTTTCGACGCACAGCACCGGCTTGCCCGACAACTCCGTGATCTTCAGCGCCTGCGCGTGCTCGCTTTCGATGAACAGGATGGCGTTGGATTTCCGGTAGAAATCGGCCTTGAAACTGCCATGCGCGCCAAGCCGCTGGCGCTCCGCCTTGCTTGGCAGGTCGAGCATGATCAGTTGGTCGTACAGGATACCATTCCTGGCCAGCCAGGCCTCGGTCAGCGCGCGGTATTTCTCCAGCCGGCTGGTGACCAGCCAGCCGATCCTGTGGGTCGGGGCATGAAGCGGCCGCGCTTCGCTGAGGAATTTCTCATAGGCCGGACCGTCGTCGTTTTCCGCTTCGGTCGGGTCGAGGCACAACACGCCGTCGATATCGACGCAGCATTGCGCCAGGAATTTGTGATGCATGAAATTCCACTGGAACATGCGCGGATGCCGCACCACCTCGAAGACGAGGTCGGTTTCCGGGTGCTTCGGCTCCAGGCCGAACACCGCGGCATAGATGAAATCGCCCTCGATGCCGGCAGCCTCGATACGGGCGCGGGCATCGCGCATGGCGTTGCCGCCGGCGATGCTGTCGTCGATCACCAGCACCTTGCGCATGTCCGCGACCTTGCGGTCGAGTGCGGCGCGGCGCTTGGTGATGCCTGACGTGTAGACCCGGCCTTCCAGGAAGGAGTCCAGGTCGGTCATCGGAATGTTCGCCGCAAGGCTGACAAGCGTCCCCGCCAGCACGCCGCTTCTGGGGACACCGACCACCAGGTCGATGTCGCGCGGCAGCCGGTGAAGGTTGCTGACGATCGTGTCGTTCATGTCGGAGATCGATCGGTAGTGCATGGATCAGACCTGATGCTCGTGTGGATATTGGGTAGCCGGCAAAGGCGCCGAAATTATTGCGCCTCGCGCGGCGTTGCCGCCGGCTGTCTGGCCGGCAGCATCTTCAGGGCCTCGCGCAAGGCCTCACGGCCGGATGCGAAGGCCAGCGCGATGACGATGGTGATGAGGTAGGCAAGAATGGCGCCGCTGGCCAAGGCGATGACATGCTGCTGCGGCAGCATCGGCTTGATCAGCCAGATCGCCGCCAGCGCCAGATGGGCGCCGAGCACGAACGGCGTTGCCGCACGCAGCACATGGCTCGCCTGCAGCGGCCCGCTTTTGCCGACATAGAGCCACAGGAACGGCGTGCGCAGATATTCGCTGACGGCGTAGGCGATCGCCACGCCGAGCGCGCCATAGGGCAGGCCGATCGCGAAGGCGAGCACCGATGTCACGGCGGTGATGATGCCCCAGCGCATGAAGTCGCCGGAGCGGCCCTGGCTGACGAAAAGCCAGCCCGCCGGGTTGTTGAGCGGCTGCAGCAACCCGGCAAAGCCGAGCGCCAGGAAGATCGCCGCACTTGCGCGCCACTGCTCGCCGAGCACGAAGGGGATCAGCACGTCCGACATGGCGGTGGCGAAGGCGACACCGGGCAACGCCACCAAAAGGATCAGCGGCATCACGCGCAGGTAGGCGCTGCGGTAGCGGTCCGGCTCGTCCTTCAGCCTGGACAGCGCCGGGACCATGACCTTCGACAGCGGATTGGTGATCTGGCTGAGCGGGAACAGAAGCAGCTTGTAGGCACGGTCATAAAGGCCGAGTTGCTGCTCGCCCCAGTATTTGCCGATCAGCACATTGTCGAGGTTGCGGGCGAAGAAATTGGCGAAGTTGAAACCGGTGATGCCGGCGCCGAAATTGATCAGCTCGCCGATGCCAGAGACCTTGCGCGGCAGGCCGGGCCGCCAGCGCGAGCTTGCCCAGTAGCACAGCGTCGGCAGCACCGCACCGGTCAGCGTGCCCGCAAACAGCGCCCAGTAAGAGCGGTCGATGAAAGTCCAGGCTATCGATACGGCCAGCCCGGCGATGGCGCTGGCGACATCGATGACCGCCAGGCGGCCGAACTGCATGCGCCGCGTCAAAAGCGCCAGATGTTGGGCGCCAAGCCCGTAGGCCATGATCTGCAGCCCGAAGGCAGCCACCAGCCCGGCCACGCGCGGCTCGCCGTAGAAGGCGGCGACCAGTGGTGCCGCACCCGCGAGCACGCAGGCCAGGATGGCACTGACGGCGACATTGATCCAGAAGAGGTAGTTCACCTCCTCGTGCCTTATGCCGGATTTCTGGATCGTCGCCTGGGTCAGGCCGAAATCCTGGAACAGCGCGATGAAGGCCAGCACCGGCGCACACATCGCCACCACGCCGAAATCCTGTGGCGACAACAGCCGCGACAGCACGATGACGGATATGATCTGTGTCGCGACCCGCACCGATTGCGACATGGCGGTCACCACCGCGCCGCGCCCGACCGATTTGCGCAGCGAGCCTTCCGGCGGATCGAATGGGTTGGCTTCCAAATTCAGGATTCCTGATTTTTGCGCGGATTTCCGACACCCTGAAAATCCACGCCCGCCGCCAGCCCCAAACTACGGCAATAATTTTGCAGTGCAACAGAAAATGTCCATCGCCGCGCCAAAAATGTTGCGATGCAGCAAGAGCTGTACTAGCATCCTTTTGGGTGGGGTCAAACAGCGGTCGAGTTTTCATGCTGCATGTCTTGTACCTGGTGCACGATGTCTCCGATCCGGCGGTTCGCCGACGGATCACAATGCTCAGGACAGGCGGTGCCCGGGTCACTCTGGCGGGCTTTCGCCGCACCGCGACCCCGATTGCCGATATTGAAGGATTGCAGCCGATCGACCTTGGCGCGACGCGTGATGGCCGATTCGCCCAGCGCCTGGCGGCGGTGGCGAAAGCGACGGTTTCGATAGGCTCGAAGCTGAGGGGCACGCCGCGGCCCGATCTCATCATCGCGCGCAATCTGGAAATGCTGGCGCTGGCCCGTCGCGCCAGGTCGGCTTTCGGTGCCACGGTGCCGATCGTCTATGAATGCCTCGACATCCACCGCCTGGTGCTTCGCGACGATGTTTTGGGCAAGGCACTGCGCGCCACCGAGCGCCATCTGGCGCGCGACGTGAAGCTGCTGGTGACCAGTTCGCCCGCCTTCATCGCCAATTATTTCAAACCCTTCCGCCAGGTCGCCGCCCCCGTCGAGCTGGTCGAGAACAAATATTTCGAGGCAGCGGCGATCTTGCCCGGCGAGCGTGAGGCGGTGGCAGCGCCTGTCGCCCCGCCATGGCGGATCGGCTGGTTCGGAGCGCTGCGCTGCCGGCGCTCGCTCAAGCTGCTGGCCGATTTCACCCACCGCATGGACGGACGTTTCGAAGTGGTGCTGCGCGGTCGTCCGGCGCTCTCCGAATTCCCGGATTTCCATGCCTTCGTCGATGCCGAGCCCTATCTGTCCTTTCGCGGACCCTACCGCAACCCGGAGGACATGGCGGCGATCTACCAGGACGTCCATTTCTCCTGGGCGATCGATTTCTTCGAAGAGGGGCAGAATTCGGAATGGCTGCTGCCCAACCGCCTCTATGAAGGCTGCCGCTTCGGCGCGGTGCCGATCTCGATGGGCCATACGGAAACCGGACGCTTCCTCAGCCGGCAGGACATCGGCATCCTGTTGCCCAAGGCGACGCCCGACGCGCTCGAAACAGCACTCGGCAAGATGGAGGAGCACCGCTTCGGCAGGCTCAAGGCGCGCGTGCTTGCACACAATCCGAGGACGTGGAGCTACGATCGCAGCGACTGCAGGGCACTGGTCGAAAAACTGCGCCGCCTGACCACCGTGCGCGAGCCCCTCGCGGCCGAGGCCCTGGCATAGGATGAACATCGCCCAATGACGCAAGCGCTTCCCTCCAGCCTGATCGTGATCCCCTGCCTGAACGAGGCAGCCCATATCGGCGCGCTGCTCGGCCAGCTCTGCCCGGCGGCGGCAAGGCTTGGCGCCCGGATCGTCGTTGCCGATGGCGGCAGCACCGACGGCACGCTGGCCATTGTCGAGCAGATCGCCGCCAAGGACCCGCGCGTCATCCTGATGCACAACAAGCGGCGCATCCAGAGCGCGGCGATCAATCTCGCCGTCGGCACCTATGGTGAAGGCGCGCAGTATCTCATTCGCATCGACGCGCATGGCGGCTATCCCGACGATTACTGTGACCGGCTGCTCGAGGAAGCACTGGCCACATCGGCCGATTCGGTCGTGGTTTCGATGCTGACCAGCGGCAGCGGCGCCGTGCAGAAATCGGTTGCGGCGGCGCAGAATTCGAAACTCGGCACCGGTGGCTCCAAGCATCGTCACCTCTCCGCCGGAGAATGGGTCGACCACGGCCATCACGCGCTGATGCGGATATCGGCCTTTGGCGCAGTCGGTGGCTACGACGAAACCTTCAGCCACAATGAGGATGCCGAGCTCGACTACCGGCTGCGGCAGGCGGGCTACAAGATCTGGATGAGCGGCAAGACGCAGATGGTCTATTACCCGCGCGCCTCGCTCAAGGGTCTGTATTTCCAGTATCTCGGCTATGGCCGCGGCCGCGCCAAGAATGTGCTGAAGCACCGCGTCATCCCGAAAGTCCGGCAGATGGTGCCGTTGGCGGTCTTCCCGGTGGTTCTTCTCGCGGCCTTCTCCTTCGTGCACTGGATCGCGGCGGTGCCGCTGCTGATCTGGGCTTCGGTGTGCCTGGGCTACGGCCTGGTGACGGCCATTCGCCAGCGCAATGCCGATATCGCGCTGGCCGGCGTCTCGGCCATGGTGATGCATTTCGGCTGGTCCGTCGGCTTCTGGCTGCAGCTTCTCGGCTTCGGCGCGCGACGCGGGGTGGCGTGATGGCGGTTCAGGTCAAGAACCGCAGCATCGACATCGGCGTGTGCACGTTCCGCCGGCCGGAACTGGCCGACACGCTGCGCTCGCTCGCCGCCATGGAGATGCCTGAAGGCTTTGATATCAGCGTCATCGTCGCCGACAATGACGACACGCCAAGCGCCCAGGCGTTGGTGACGGCGCTGTCGCAGGAATTGGCGCTGCCGGTCCGCTATCGGCATGCCCCGGCGCGCAACATCTCGGTCGCCCGCAACGCTTGCCTCGATGCCAGCGCGGCGGATTTCCTCGCCTTCATCGACGACGACGAGACTGCTTCCACCCGCTGGCTGGCCGAACTGGTGGCGACGGCCGGGGACAGTGGGGCAACGGCCGTGCTCGGCCCGGTGCGGGCGCTTTATCGCCCGGATGCACCGGACTGGATGCGGCGCGGCGATTTCCACTCGACCTTGCCGGTCTGGGTGCGCGGCGAGATCCGCACCGGCTACACCTGCAACGTCCTGCTGCGCATGGGTTCGGACAGCCTGCGCGGCCGTCGCTTCAGCCTGGCGCGCGGCCAGACCGGCGGCGAGGATACCGAGTTCTTCGATCAGATGGTCAAGGCCGGCGGGCGCATCGCCTTTGCGCAAGAGGCCTGGGTGGACGAGGTGGTGCCGCGCTCGAGGGCCGCGTTCGACTGGCTCGGCCGCCGTCGTTTTCGCGTCGGTCAGACGCATGGCCACCTCCTGGGCAGCAATGCGCGTGGCATCGGGCTGATCAAGCATGTCGGCCTGGCCTCCGCAAAGGCAGTCTTTTGTTTCGCCGCGGCACTTCCCGTCGTCGCCAGCCCGGTGCGCAGGAACCGCAGCGTGCTGCGCGGCATCATGCATGTCGGCGTCGTCAGCGGCCTTGTCGGCGTCCGCGAAATCCGCCTCTACGGCCAATCCTCACCTGGGGAAGGAGGCAAGCGTGCAGCCTGACGTCTCCTTCGTCCCCGATGTTTCCGTTGTGATTGCGGCCTACAATGCCGAGGCGACGCTCGACAGGGCGATCGCCAGCGCCATCGCGCAGAAGGGCGTCAGCGTCGAGATCATCGTCGTCGACGATCAGTCGCGTGATGCCACGCTCGATGTTGCGCGGGCCTACCCGCAGGACATCGTGCGCGTCGTCGCCCTGGCCACGAATCGCGGTCCCGGCGGCGCCCGAAATGCCGGGCTCGACGTCGCCCGCGGCAGGTGGATCGCGGTTCTCGATTCCGATGATGCCGTCTTCCCCGGTCGTCTCGCCGCCATGATCAGCCGCGCCGAAAAGGCGAGCGCCCAGATCGCCGTCGACAATCTCCAGGTCATCCGCGAGGACGGTGTGGTCGAGGATGCGATGTTCCCACGTCGGTATCTGGAAGGCCTGCGCGAGATTTCGCTGGCCACCTACATCGCCGGCAACATCGTCTTCGAATCGAAATTCAACCTCGGTTACCTCAAGCCGATCTTCCAGCGCCGGTTCCTGGACGAGAACCGGCTCCGCTATGACGAGAAGCTGAGGATCGGCGAGGACTACATCCTGTTTGCCGAGGCGCTCGCCAAGGGCGGCAGATGCGTGGTCGAACCTGAGACCGGCTACGCCTATCATATCCGCAGCGGCTCCATCTCGCGTGTGCTCGAGCTTCACCATGTCGAAGCCATGCGCAAGGCGGATGCCGCATTCGCTCAGACCCATCGGATGGACGAGGCAGCCCAGGCGGCTTTCGCCCGGCGCGGCCGCAGCCTGCGCAAGGCGGCCTCCTTCCTGGCGATGGTTCAGCACATCAAGGCGCGGTCCCCGCTCAAGGCGATCCGGACGGCGCTCAGCGACCCAGCGGCGGTCAGGCATATGGGGATGCCGATCGCCGTGCGGTTGCGACGAGTAGCGGCACAGTTTGCCGTGGGGGCGGGGAGGTGAAGATGCAGGCACATGGAGGGATTTTTCGTGGCCTGTGAAGGAACTGCAGTCGATCTCCTCAGAAGGAATTTGCGATGAAGAAAATCAGGAAGGCCGTGATACCGGTGGCGGGGCTTGGAACACGGTTCCTGCCGGCGACCAAGTCGATGCCGAAGGAAATGCTTCCCGTCGTCGACAGGCCTGTCGTGCAATATGCGGTGGACGAGGCCTTCGAAGCCGGCATCGAGCACATTGTGTTCGTGACCGGCCGCAACAAGGCGGTCATCGAGGACTATTTCGACCTGCATCCGGAATTGATCGGAACCCTGGAGCAGACCGGCAAGAAGACCCAGCTGGAGGCGCTCGAAAGCATGCTGCCGGTGGCCGGCGCCACCTCTTTCATCCGCCAGCAGTCGCCGCAGGGCCTCGGCCACGCCGTCTGGTGCGCCCGCGAGGTCATCGGCGATGAGCCCTTCGCCCTGCTTTTGCCTGATATGGTCTCCTTCGGCGGGCGCGGCTGTCTGGCCGAAACCGTCGACCTTTATGAGCGCACCGGCGGCAACGTCATCGCCGTGGAGCGTTGCGATCCGAGCGAGACCAACAAATACGGCATTGTCGGCCGCGGCGCCGATGTCGGCGGTGGTTTCGAGGTCTCGGCCATGGTTGAAAAGCCGGCACCGGCCAACGCGCCGTCGAACTTCTACATCAACGGCCGCTACATCCTGCAGCCCGAGATCTTCGCGCTACTGGGCAACCAGCAACGCGGCGCCGGCAACGAGATCCAGTTGACGGACGCCATGGTCCGCCTGTCGAAGGACCAGCCATTCTTCGCCCAGCCTTTCCTGGGTCGCATGTTCGATTGCGGGTCCAAGGAAGGCTTCATCCAGGCCAACATCGCCTTCGCGCTGTCGCGCAACGACATGAAGGGCCCGGTTTTCGAGATGCTTCAGGAGTTCGTCCGGTCGCATGAACGCCAGGAAGAAGCCGCATAATGCCCATCTTTCGGGAGTATTGCCGGATGGCTGGCGGCGAGGGGCCGACAGGCCCCCGCCGTCTGGCATGAAGCTTGCGTTGCTTCTTGGCAATGCTCCCGATCGTTGCGGCGCCTGCAAGCCCAAGCATGATCCCGGAAAGTGGCTCCCGGTTTCCGGAAAGATAATGCTTAAGAACTGAGACAGGTCATGATCCCGGAAGTTTCGGAAAAGATCATGCCCAAACAAAGAGATAGAGCCTCAACCCGATGATCGGGAACGCAACAGGCTCTGGGATTGGACCGACGATGAATTATGCCAATTTTCCTCTCGACAAGAGGATGCCATTGCCGAATTCGGACGCAGCAAACGGCGAAGACTTCATCGATATCGAGCGGCTGCTCGGCATGGCTGCGCGGCAGGCCAAGGTGGTTGCCGTGTGCGCTGCCATCGGTCTTTTCCTGGGCATGCTTTATTTGCAGACAACGCCGCCCAAATATGTGTCGGTCTCGAGCGTGCTGATCGACGAGGGCCTGAACAAGATCGTCGACGATATTTCGGCGGCGTCGACGACCATGCAGACCGATTCCGCCATTCTGAGCCAGATCGAGATCCTGACCTCGACGCGGCTTGCCGCGGTGGTCGTCGACAAGCTCAAACTCGACCAGAACGATGCATTCATGAATCCGCCGCAGTCCGCCCTTGCCCAGGGCGTCGGCTTGATCCGCGGCCTGATCCAGTATGTCCACCCCAGCGCGCCGATGCCGGGCATGGGTGACATCAGCAAGCTTGACCCCGCCACCCGCGATGCGCTGATTGCCACGTCGCGCCGCGACTACGCGATCCTCAAACTGCAGAACGAGATCCAGGCGGATCGTGTCGGACGAAGCTACGTCATCGCGCTTGGCTATCAGGCGACGGATCCGGGACTGGCGAAAGCCATCACCAAAGCCTATGCCGACGCCTATCTTGCCGACCAGCTCGATGCCAGCTTCGACGCCACCGAGCGCGCGGCGGTCTGGCTGCAGGGCCGGCTGACGGAACTGCGCGAAAGTTCGCAGCAGGCATCGCTGGCGGTCGAGAAATTCAGGGCCGAACACGGCCTGTCCGCCAACAGCGATGGCCAGCTGATGAGCGACAAGCAGCTTGCCGACCTCAACGCCCAGCTCATCGTGGCGCAGGCCGACACGGCCCGCGCCAGCGCCCGCTACCAGCAATACAAGCAGATCGTAGACAGCGGCTCCGACAACGCCTTCAAGGACGCCGCCATCTCTGCCGATCAGCCGAGCAGTGCACTCATCTCGACGCTCAAGACCCGTTACCTCACGGTCGCCAAGCGACAGCAGGACGTCGAGGCGAATTTCGGTGCCAATCATCCCCAGGCCGTGGCGCTCGCCAAGGAAAAGGCCGACATATCGGCGCAGATTTTCGGCGAGCTGAAGCAGCTCACCCAAAGCTATCGCAACGAGTATGAGGTCGCGCAAGCGCGCGAGACCGCGCTCAGGGCCAATGTTGCCGCCGCACAGGGCAAGAGCTCCATCGACAACCAGTCGCAGGTCCAGTTGCGCGACCTCGACCAGAAGGCGACGGCGCTCACCACGCTCTATCAGACCTTCCTCGGTCGTTACGAGGAAGCCGCGCAGCAACAATCCTTCCCGGTCGGCAAGATCCGCATTATCTCGGATGCCTCGACGCCACTCTCCGCTTCGAGCCCGCGCACCATCATCGTGCTTGGACTGTCGCTCGTGCTCGGCGTGCTGATGGGCGCCGGCTTCGGCGGCCTCAACGAATTCAACGAGCGGTTCTTCCGGACTGGCGAGGAGGTGCGTGACCGCGTCGGCCTCAAATTCCTCGGCTACTTGCCGACTGTCGGCAGCAGATCCGCCAAGGAGGACAAGCAGGCCGAGGCGCAGCCGGATGCCAAGACAGCGAGGTCGCCAGCGGCCGTTGAAAGGCGCGCGCGCATGCGGGTGAGCATCGATGCTCCGGCGTCTATGTTCGCCGAAACGCTGCGCAGCGCCAAGATCGCCTTCGATGTCGTGATGGAAGGGCAAGGCAGCCGCGTCGTCGGCGTCATCTCGGTGCTTCCCGGCGAAGGCAAGTCGACGGTCGCGGCCAATCTCGCAGGGCTGCTGGCCGCCAATGGCGCCAGGACGCTGCTCATCGACGGCGATTTGCGCAATCCGGGCCTCAGCCGCAGCCTCGGCATGGAGGCCGAGCAGGGCCTGATGGAGGCCGTGGTCAACGGCCAGACCTGGCAATCCGTCGGCAAGATCGACCGGCAGACCAAGCTCGCCATTATCCCCGCCGTGCTGCGCGGCAACTTCTCGCACACCAGTGAGCTCTTGTCCTCGGCCGGAATGCGGCGTTTCATCGAGAATGCCAAGGAGACCTTCGAATACATCGTTGTCGATCTGCCGCCGCTCGGGCCGGTGGTCGACGCCAAGGCCTTCGCGCCGTTGGTCGACGGCTTCGTGCTGGTCACCGAATGGGGCCGCACGCCGCGCGCCATGGTGCGCTCGATGCTGGAATCCGAACCCTACGTCGCCAACAAGATCGTCGGCGCGGTGCTGAACAAGGTCGACCTGAAGAAGCTCGCCAGATACGGATCGTTCGGCGCGTCGGAGAAATTCTTCGACAAATATTCGACCTACTATCTCGACAAGTCGGAAGTGCGCACCAAGGCAGCGGTCTAGGCAGCGGCTACCTGGATTTCCGCCTTGACGGAATGGGCGGTGAAGCACTGTTCATGCGCCAAGGTTGGAATCCCGGCGACCTGCCGCGCGTCAGTCGCGCGATAGGGCCAGTCCCGCCAGAAGCGGCGCGTACGCGGCGAGCCTGCGGGATACGAACTCGGTGAAGAGCCGCACGCGCTTTGTCTTGCGTGTCTCACCCTGTGTGAGAAGCCAAACCGTTCCGTACATATGCAGTTCGGTACCCGGCACCCTCACCAGCAGGGGGTCGGCATCGCCGATGAAGCACGGCAGTGTCGTCATCCCGAGCCCTTGCCGTACAGCAACGATCTGCGCCTCGCCGTCCGTGGTCCTGAATGGAACCGCCGTGGTGCGAACCTCACCCTCGCTGGCCCATTGCGGAATTCCATGACTGCTTATGACGATCCAGCGGATAGGATCAGGCGCGCCCGCGCGCCACGCGGCCAGTCGATCCCGGGACATGTAGACGCCGCCGAACAGCTCCGCTCCCTTCAGGCCGTGAAGATTGAGCGGCAGGGTTTTGCGGTCGTAGACGACGCGGACCGCGACGTCGGCGTCTCGGTTGGTCAGATTTGCCAGCTCGCCGGACGACAAGATTTCCATCTCGATGTCCGGATGCAGACGCGCGAAGTCGGCGAAGTCCGGCATGAGCAGGTGTGTCGCGAGCGTCGGAGCCAGCGTCACCCGCAGAAGCCCGCGCACACTCTGGTCGCGACCGAAGACGCGTGTCTCCAGCTGGTGCGACGACGCTTCCATCCGCTCCGCGAGCTCGAGGACCTCCTCGCCCGCAGCCGTCAGGCGGTAGCCCGAAGGCAGCTTTTCGAACATCTGCGCCCCAAGGCGGTCCTCGAGCTGGGCGATGCGTCGCAGCACGGTCGCGTGGTTGACGCCGAGGCGCTTGGCGGCGGCCCGCACCGAGCCTCCGCGTGCGACGGCAAGAAAGTAGCGAACGTCATCCCAGTCGATCATGGTGCAATCCCGCACCGCGCGGTGCGCCTTCCAAAGCCCTGACTATCGTACAACAGTACAGGGCGGCCATCATAACACTTGTCGACGAGCGGGGCCCAATTCCGAACGGCGGAACCTGATCGTCGCGGCTGCCGTTAATAGCCGTACCGGATCGATTTCGCACCACCGATGTGCGCGCTTCCTCACTCAATGCCTGACCTCGGCAGACCCATCTTCAGGTCTCGGGACTTTCCCGAATGACCAAGGCGGAAGCCTGGAAGGATGCACGTCATGACCAGATTGAATGGAAAGACCGCCGTCATCACCGGCGGCGCTACCGGCATCGGCCGCGCCGCAGCAAAGCGCTTCATCGAGGAGGGCGCCTTCGTCTTCATCTTCGGCCGCCGGCAGGAAGCGCTCGACGCCGCTGTGGCGGACCTGGGGCCCAATGCCCGCGCGGTGAAAGGCTCGGTCTCGGATGAGGTCGACCTCGACCGGCTCTACGCGGCTGTGAAGGCCGAGCGCGGAAGCCTCGACATCGTCTTCGCCAATGCCGGGGCCGGAGGCCCGCTTCCGCTCGGCCAGATCACCGCCGAGCACATTGACGAAACCTTCGATACCAATGTGAAGGGTACGATTTTCACGGTCCAGAAGGCGTTGCCGCTGATGGGCCCGGGCGCTTCGATCATCCTGACCGGGTCGAGCGCCGGCACGACGGGCGCCCCGGGATTCACTGCCTACAGCGCGAGCAAGGCGGCAGTGCGCAATCTCGCGCGGACCTGGGCGGAGGACCTGAAGGGCACCGGCATCCGGGTCAACGTGTTGTCGCCCGGGGCGACGGCGACCGAACTCGCCAAGGAAGCGCTGGGCGAGGAGGGCCAGAAGGCCTACGGCGCGATGACTCCGCTCCAGCGCATGGCCGATCCCGCGGAGATCGCGGCGGTGGCTGCCTTTCTCGCGTCGTCGGACAGCAGCTTCATGACCGCCAGCGAGGTCGCCGTCGACGGCGGCCTGGCACAACTCTGACCCCAGCGCGGGCCACGCTTCTCAAACTTTACGAAAACCAAAACACACGACCAAAGGCGAAAGATTATGAAAAAACTCGAAGGTAAGGTTGCCGTCATCACAGGCGGAAGCAGCGGGATTGGCTTGGCGACGGCCAAGCGTTTTGTGGAAGAAGGTGCGCAGGTCGTGATCGTTGGACGACGCGAGAAAACCTTACAAGAGGCCGCGACCCTTATCGGGAGAAACGTGACAACAGTCGTGGGCGACGTCTCGCGCTTGGAAGATCTGGACCGGCTCTACGCCACCGTCAAAGAGAAACATGGTCACATCGACATTCTCTTCGCAAACGCGGGCGCAGGGACAGTCGCGCCGCTCGCGGCAGCTACTGAGGCCCATTTTGACCAGACCTTCGATGTGAACGTGAAGGGGTTGTTCTTTACGGTGCAGAAGGCCCTTCCCCTCTTCAAAGACGGTGGATCGATCATTCTGAACTCTTCGGTCTCGAATGTGATGGGGCTGCCAGCGTTCAGCGCCTACGCAGCAAGTAAGGCAGCTGTTCGCAGCTTCTCGCGGTCTTGGACACTGGAACTGAAGGACCGCAATATTCGCGTCAATACGATGAGCCCTGGCGCGATCGAGACTCCCGCCTTAGCGACAACGACCGGCCTTAACGCTGAGCAAGCCGAGCAGGCGGTCGCCCAGTTTGCTGCACAGATCCCAATGGGTCGCAGGGGCAAGCCAGAGGAAATCGCGGCTGCCCTCACGTTCCTCGCCTCGGATGAAAGCTCCTACATCACCGGTATAGATCTCGCGGTCGATGGTGGTTGGGCACAGGTCTGAGCCCCGGCGCGGTCCCGTGGCTGGCCCTTCAGCCCCGCCAGTAGTGATCCCGCTTCTCAAACTTTAGTTCCAACACAAGATAGGAGAAACATTGTGAGCTACGCAATTATCGGCTTCGGCAATATCGGCAAGGCCCTGGCCAAGGCGTTTGCCCGCAAGGGCATCGACGTGTCCGTTGCAACCACGCGCGACCCGGAAAGCTTTGCAGCCGATGCGGCCGCGATCGGACCCACGATCATTCCCAAGAAGCTGGCGGACGCGGTCAAGGCGGACATCATCTTTTTGGCTGTCCGTTTCGAGTCGCACCCGTATGTCGCGAAGGCGTTCGCCACCTGGCAGGGGAAGACCATCGTCGACGTGACCAATGCCTACGGCGTGCCTCCTGAAAAATTGGGGGGACAGCCTTCTTCCAAGTTCGTTGCACAGGCATTTTCGGGCGCAAAACTGGTCAAGGGCTTCAACCATCTGGTCGCTGCCGTCCTTGATCAGGATCCGGCCCTACATGGTGGCAGAAGAGTCGTATTTCTGGCGAGCGACGATGACGCTGCCGCAGCGGAGATTGCTGCGCTCGCCGAAAAGCTCGGTTTCTCGCCGATCAAACTTGGCGGGCTGTCGGAAGGTGGGCTGCTGGTCCAGGCGCGTGGAAATAGCTGGGGTCAGTTGATCTTTAAGGACCTGGTCAAGTTCGACGGATGAGCACGACGTGCCAGCAGGCAGGCCCACGATACACGGATCGGGTCGAGCAAGATCCGACCCAGGCGAAATGGAGAAATTCCCATGAGTATCGAGAAGAACATCCAGACCGTGAAGGACTTCTTCGCCGCGATCGGCAGCGGCGACAAGGAGGCTCTGCTGGCGCTGGTCGCCGAAGACATCGAGTGGATCATCCCCGGCAAAGACTGGCCGCTGGCCGGAACGCGCCACGGACACGCGGGGCTAACGGATTTGCTTGAGACGGCATCCAAGACGATAGAAACGTCCACCGAACCCCGGGAGTTCGTCGCGCAAGGAGACCGTGTCCTGGTCGTCGGCTTCGCCAGGGGGAAGATCAAAGCCACGAACAAGACGTTCGAGGACGACTGGATCTTCGCCATCACCGTCCGGGACGGCAGACTGACCACCATCCGGGAATACGTCGACACGCAAGCGCTGGCCCGGGCCTCGCGGATGAACGCGTCCGGAACTGCGTAGCGCTTGCCCTCTGCAGCCATCGGCCCGTGGATTGCCCCTTGCACGCCGCGCGCTCGTCTAATGCCCAACCGTAAAGGAGATTCCGATGTACGACCAATCCAAGCTATCCGAGTTGATCCGGTTCGCACGTGTAGATGCGGGCTCCACAGTCATTGACGTCTACCCAGGCGACGGCGATTGGACGCGCCTGTTCTCCGACGTCGTGGGCCCCGGAGGTCGGGTCTACAGCTTCGTGCCGGCCGAAGTCGCCGACTTCAAGAACGATCCGGTTGGCCGCATGCGGACGCTCGCGAAGGAGCCGGGCCGAGAGAATGTCGAAGCCGTCTCGGCGGATCTCGTCACGATGCCGGAGGTCACGCAGCCAGCGGATGTCCTGTGGCTGCACCTGTTCTACCACGACCTCCACACCGCGCTGATTCAGAAGAAGGGTGCGACGGCGGCCGACTTCAATCGAGCCGTCTACAAGCGGCTGAAGCCCGGTGGGTCCTACGTCATCGTCGACCACGCCGCCACCGCTGGGTCGGGCACGAGCGACACCCAGACGCTGCATCGGATCGATCCAGCCTCTGTTCGCAAGGAGGTGGAGGCGGCCGGCTTCGTACTGGACGCGGAAAGCACAATGCTCGCGAACAAGGACGATCCGCACGCGATCAAGGTCTTCGATCCCTCGATCAAAGGCGAGACCGATCGCTTCGCCTATCGGTTCGTGAAGCCCTGACACGTCCCGGCGCTGAATTCATGTTGACCTCCATGATGGCAGCGTCATTGGAGTTTTCCGCGAAGAGCTGGAGGTCGGCTGCCAGACAGCAGCCGTGGCGGCGCCATCGCCTGATCAGGTTTTGCAAAGCCTGGACGTCGACGTCCCAGACCTGATGCCGGCATGAACGAACACGAATTTCCTCAACCGGCCGATGGCGTCTAAGCGGCCTTGAGCCGGTAGCGGAAGACGGTGTGGTCGAGCAGCAGCCGGATACGCGGTTCGGCCTCGGTGGCGACCAGCCAGCTTGCCGCGATCATGGTCGCGCCGACAACCGCCATCGACAGGAGATAAGGCATTCCGGCACGGACCATCGGCCCAAGCATTGCCGCGCCGACGACGTCGTGGATCAGGTAGAGCGGATAGGTCATCAGGCCGATGCGGCGCCAGCCGCTCCAGCTGAGGTCGAGCCGCAGCGACCACGCCATCAAGGCGATGGCGACGAGGAAGATCAGGATCGGTGGCGCATAGGGCATCACGGCATTGACCTTGATGCTATGGACGTCGACCGAACTGGCGATCTGCAGCACGCCGCCGCCGAGGAACAGCAGGCAGAAGGCAAGGCGCGAGGGCGTAAGCGCCTTGAACCGCATCAGCCAGAGCAGCACGCCGACGGCGAAGAAGCAGCCATGGTGCACCAGGGTGAGTTGCAGCCAGCGTGTCTCGGCGAAGTCCGCCCAGCCGAGCGGATAATAGAGGCACCAGAACACCGTGCTGACCAGGCCGATGACAATGGCGATCGCCTCCATCAGATGGAAGCGGCCAAGCCGCAGCAGGATCCAGACGACGGCGTAGAAGGCGATCTCGATGCCGAGCGTCCAGTAGACGCTGTCCACCCAGGGACCATAGGGCGCGAACAGGCCGGTGCGGACCAGCCTGACCGCCGCATCGGTCGGCCAACTCAGGCCGATGAGAAGAAGCAGCACGGCGGTAACCGGTGCGCAGATCCAGACGGCCGGCGCCAGCCGCTTCACCCTGGCCTCGAAAAACCGCAGCGGCGTCGACTTCTCGGCGCTGAAGGCGATGACGAAGCCGCTGATGACGAAGAATATCTCGACGCCGACCCAGCCTGACCCGACCCAGGCGCCTATATCGGGTTGCGGGGGGATACCACCCGTGGCCTGCGCCGAGATGCCATCGGGATAGGCCCACACCCAGAAGCCATAGTGGTAGACCATCACAAGCACGGCGGCGAGGAACCGCAATATGTCGACGCCGCCAAACGTAATTTTCTGCTGAGCCATACCGCACCGTCGGATGGCCCCCCACCCATCACTGTAGGGTGGCTTGCTGCATTGCACAATAAAAGTATTGCTTGCCGATCAGCTTAAGCCAACCGGCAAGGAAAGGATGTGCGGGGATCGCTCCCGCTTCAGCCTCAAACCCCGATCCCGCGCGCCTTCATCGCCGCGGTGATCTCGTCGAGGATGGCCGGGTCGTCGATGGTCGCTGGCATCGTCCACGCTTCCTTGTCGGCGATCTTCTGCATGGTCCCGCGCAGGATCTTTCCCGACCGCGTCTTGGGCAGGCGCTTGATTGTCACCACGGTCTTGAAGGCGGCGACCGGGCCGATACGCTCGCGCACCAGCGCGACGACCTCCTTCTCGATGGCGCCGCCGTCGCGCGCGACGCCGGCGTTCAGCACCACGAAGCCGAGCGGAATTTGCCCCTTCATCGCGTCGGCAATGCCGACGACCGCGCATTCGGCGACATCGGGATGGGCGGCCAGCACCTCCTCCATGGCGCCGGTCGACAGCCGGTGGCCGGCGACGTTGATGATGTCGTCGGTGCGGGCCATCACATAGAGATAGCCGTCCTCGTCCATCATGCCCGCATCGGCAGTCTTGTAATAGCCGGGGAACTCCTCGAGGTAAGCCTGGCGGAAGCGCTGGTCGGCGTTCCACAGCGTCGGCAGGCAGCCGGCCGGCAGCGGCAGCTTGACCACGACATTGCCGAGCGTGCCGCGCACCACTTCATGACCTCCATCGTCGAGCACGCGGATGTCGTAGCCCGGCATCGGCACGCCGGGCGAGCCGTATTTCACCGGCAGCAAGCCGAGCCCGGCCGGGTTGATCGTCATCGGCGAGCCGGTCTCGGTCTGCCACCAATGGTCGACCACCGGTACGTTGAGCTTCTGCTCCGCCCATTTGATGGTTTCGGGGTCGGCGCGCTCGCCGGCCAGGAACAGCGTGCGGAATTTCGACAGATCGTATCTGGGAACGAACTCGCCCCTGGGGTCCTGTCCCTTGATCGCCCGGAACGCCGTCGGCGCGGTGAACAGCGCCACCACGCCATGGTCCGAGATCACCCGCCAGTAGGTGCCGGCATCGGGCGTGCCGATCGGCTTGCCTTCGAACAGGATGCTGGTGCAGCCATGCAGCAGCGGTCCGTAGACGATGTAGGAATGGCCGACCACCCAGCCGACATCGGACGCCGCCCAGAACACTTCGCCCGGCTTCACGCCGAACTCGTTTTCCATCGTCCATTTCAGCGCGACCATGTGGCCGCCATTGTCGCGCACGATGCCTTTGGGCTGGCCGGTCGTGCCTGAGGTGTAGATGATGTAGAGCGGGTCGGTGGCGAGCACCGGCACGCAGTCAACATTGGCGCCCGCCGCCCGCTCGCGCGCGACGGCGTCGGCATAGTCGATGTCGAAATGCTCCTTCAACTCGCAGCGCAGCTGGTCGCGCTGCAGGATCAGGCAGGCATCCGGCTTGTGGCGGGACATCTCGATCGCTTTGTCGAGCAGCGGCTTGTAGGCAACGATCCGGCCCGGCTCCAGGCCGCAGGAGGCCGAGATGATCAGCTTCGGTTTGGCGTCATCGATGCGGGTGGCCAGTTCATGCGAGGCAAAGCCGCCGAAGACGACCGAATGCACCGCGCCGATGCGGGCGCAGGCGAGCATGGCGATGGCCGCCTCCGCCACCATCGGCATGTAGATGATGACGCGGTCGCCCTTGCTGATGCCCCGGTTCTTCAGCACCGAAGTGAGCGCCACCACCTCGCGCTTCAGCTCGGCATAGGTGAATTTTTTCACCGTTCCGGCGATGGCGCTGTCATGAATCAGCGCGATCTGGTCGGCGCGTCCGCCGGCGACATGCCGGTCGATGGCGTTGTAGCAGGTGTTGCAGGTCGCGCCGGTGAACCAGCGGCCATAGACGCCGGCGGTGGCATCGAACACCTTGTCCCAGGGCGAATACCAGTCGATCGCGCCGGCCGCCTCCGCCCAGAATTTCTCCGGATCGCGTTTCCAGCCGTCATAGACCTCGTGATAGCGTGAAGCCATCCGTAACCTCCCCAGGAACCATTTGCCGTCTTTGCCAATAGCCTATGCTGTTTTTTCCGGCGCTGTCTCCCCTGATTTTCGTCTGAACCGGTCCCGGCTTGACCCTTGGCGCGCCGCATCGTGAAGTGAAGCCTTCTCGGGGGGAGTATCTGAGCAATGCGTCATCCAGTGTCGATCATGGCAAAACCGGTGTTTGCGCTGACGATCGGCGCGGTGCTCGCCATCTCCACTGCAACCGCCCTGGCCGGAGATGCCGCGGCCAGGCGCATTATCGGCTTCTCACCCGATGGCGCCTACTTCGCCTTCGAGCAATATGGTGAGCTCGATGGCGGCGCCTCGGCTTCCGGTTATTCCGAAATCGATATCATCGACACGCGCAACGATGAGTTCGTTGGCGGCAAGCCGATCCTGATCGTCGATGAATCCGAGGCGTCGACGCTGACGCTTGAACAGGCGAGAGCGCAAGCGGCTGCCAAGGCAAAACCCATCCTGGCCAAATATGCCATCGCTCCGCGCGGCAAGCAGACCGCCTCCGACAAGTTCACCTTTCCGGGCGAGATGGTTGCCTATTCCGACATTTCGCGCCTCGAATCGCAGAAATGGCTTTCGCCGCTCTACGACGAGACCGGGATTTCGACCATCCAGCTCGACGAGATCCTGGCCGGCAGCACCAACGATTGTTCGGCGAGTTTCGACGACGCCCAGCAAGGCGGGCAGGCACCTCAAGGCGACAAGGCCCTTCAGGGGGACAAGACTGGCAAGGCGCTCGGTTTCCGCCTGACGCTGCAGGGCCAGAACGGCAAGCCGTTCAAGACCTTGCATGAGGACAAGACCGTGCCGGGCTCGAGAAACTGCCCGACCTCCTACAGCCTGTCGGAATCCTACGAATACACGCCTTCCGGCAAACCGGCGGTGATCGTCGTGCTGGTGCAGCGCTTCAGCCAGGGCTTTGAAGGACGCGACCGCCGCTTCATCGCCGTGACCGGGCAGCCCCGCTGAGAGACCGGCCGATAGCCATCAAGAGAGGTTCACCGTTTCACGGAAACGGCGACCCTCTCTAACTCTTTGTTTTTACGCAATTCCCAAGAGAAAGCGCTACGCGCTTTTCCCGGGAAAACCGGTTCCCACTTTTCCTGGAATTACTCTAACGAACGGTATTCATTGGACAAAATGTCGACGCACTAGATCGGCAGGGCCACAAGCATGAGGCCTACCCCGCCGAAGATCAAAATGGCTGCCGCCAGGGTTTTCCGATGACGTTCGAAAGTCGTCGGAGCCCGCTCCCAGTTGTAACGCATACGCTATCTCCCCAAAACCCCGGGAGTCCTTACCTTACTTAGGGGAAGAAATGCAACTGTCCGGCCCGTCAACACACTTGCCTGTGGCGTCATCGCGACGACTATTTCTGGGACGGTTTTCGGCAGGGAGCAGTTGAGGCCGCATTCTTCGATCGGCAGGACTCCGTCGCAGAGGCAAAGCAGCGTGGGCCATCTCCCCCGGCCGGCCGATAGACAGCGCCCCACCACCGCGCTATCTCATTTCGGGGTTCTTGCAGGCTTGTCGGGGTTGGTGATGGATATTGTCTCTGGAACGATCTTGCGGCTGGCGGACGACGCCTCGGTCCAGCATGTCGGCGACGGTGCGGTCGTGCTTCTGGCGCGCAGCGGCCAGCTCTATACCTGCAACGGCACCACCGAAGCCTTTCTCGACAAAGTCGACGGCACGCGCAGCCTCGACCAGATCGTCGGCCTGCTTTGCGAGGAGTTCGATGTCGACAAGGATACGCTGGGTGAGGATATGGCGGCATTGGCCGCCGATCTGGTCTCGGAAGGCATCCTCGCCGCCCCAGGTGCTTGATGGCTGAGGTAGGCGCATGATGGCTGACGGTCCGCTCCTGCGTGCCCTGTTTCGCTGCCATCTCTGGGCAAGCGCGCGGCTGATGCCAGCGCTCATTGCCGGGCGCAGCTTCGAGGACGTGCTGAAATGGGCGCCGCTCGCCTCCTCGACGCCCTATCGCGGCCTGCCTGCCGCCTACATCGTCGCCCACGTCAACCGCATCGTGCGCCATCCCTGGTTGATGCGCGACCGCAGATGCCTGCGTGAAGGCCTGCTCGGCCATCGTTTCCTGCGCCTTGCCGGCTTCGATCCGGAGCTGCGTTTTGGCGTCGATCCGAAGTCGCTTCAGACGCCACGCGTCTCGGCGCATTGCTGGGTCTGCCTCGACGGCAGGCCGGTGGTCAGTGACAGCCTTCCCGGCATGGTCGAGATCTATCGCCACCATGCCGATGCCTCAAAGGCGCGCCCCGCGTGAGCAGGCCTTCAGCGTGTTATAGTCTCAACGGTCAGGTCTTCGGCATCTCGGCCGAACGCCCCGAACTGTGGCAGGATTTCGACAGGATGCTGGGCATTCTGCGTATCGAAGGCGCCGTCGAGCCGGACTTTCGCCTTGAAATTAACGAGGCGGATATCCTGGACGAGGCACCCGGCGGATCGCTCGTCTTCGACGGCGAAATACCCGAAGACGGCTACTGCCGGATGATTGCCGACGGCGGCACCACCCATCTCGTCTTTCCCGGACGCCAGACCGTTGCCATCAATGATGAGGAAGGGTGGGCCGAGCTCAGGATTCGCGCTGGTGCGAAGGCCGCCTGGACGCCGTCAATGCTGGTGCTGGATGCCGCACTCGACGCTGGCGGCCAGCATATGCTGCACACCGCCGGGCTGACGCTGCCGGGGCACGATGCCGTAGTCCTGATCCACGCGCCAAGCGGCACCGGCAAGACCACGACGTCGCTGGCGCTGGCAACGCAAGGCTTTGGCCTGTGCTCCGACGATGCCATGATCCTGGACGTCGCTTCGGGCAAGCCTCTGGCCTGGGGTCTGCCGCGCCACGTCAAGATCCACCAGAAGACCGCCGAAATGATCCCGCTGGTTGCACCTTGCCTTGGCCCATCATGGGACAGGAATGGCGAACAGGCCATCTCGCTCGAGCGGTTGAGCGAGATCGTCCGCATCGAGAGCCCGGTCGCCAGGCCGGCGGCGGCCCTGCTGCACCTGGCGCGGTCCGCCGACAGCGAGACCCGATTGGTGCCCATGGCGCGGACCGACGCGATGGTGGCGCTGGCGATGGACAATGTCCGCACCGGCATGACCGGCCTGCTGCCGCTGCAGAAGCGCCGGCTGGCAACGATCGGCAGACTGGTGTCCTCGGTGCCGACCTTCACCCTCGCAGTGGGCGCGCGCCCGGCCGACGCGGCGGCGTTGATCAACGCCACATTGACCGAGCAGGACTGAAACCGGAGGTTCAGCCTGGGTACGGCCTGGCCCTGGCCAGCCGCTGGATCCAGCGGAAAGCATCGCGGCGCAGGCGCGAGCTGATTTTTTCCCGGGAATTGACCCGGAGCAGCGTGTTCGTCGTGATCAACCGCTTGGCGAGCCTTATCGAAAGGTCTGGTTTGATGCGCCCGGCGAGCTCGAGCGCGCGAGCCTCGCCGAACAGTTCACCGGTCACGTTGAGCACGATCGCCAGTTCGAGTTCGACGCCGGTCATGCGGGCGGCGTCGAGCAGGCGGGTTTCGGATTCCTCTGATTGCAGCGCTCGCACCCCTTGCAGCACGTCGACACAAAGCTGCAGGCGATGGAATTTGTGCCCGCCGGCCGCATGCACGGTGGCGATCGTCAGAAGCGCGGCTGGCGTGTCCGTCGCCTCGCCGTCGATGATGCCCAGTTCGCGGAACCCCAGCGACAGGCGCCGCCGCATCCCGCTGTCATGCACCAGGTCGCCATGCAGTTCGACCAGCAGGCTGGAATTCTCCTTTTCCAGCCATTTGAATTCCTGCAGTTGGTAGGATTCGGCCTCGTCGCTGCCGAGCACGAAGCCGCATGCCGCGATCACCTGGTTCGCCCGTGCTAGATTGGCGGGCTCGACAAGGATGTCGATGTCAGTGAACGGCCGGTCGGATACGTTGCGATAGAGCTTGCGCGCGAAGACCGGTCCCTTGACGATCCGCGCCGGAATGCCTTGCGCCGCCATCCCCTTCATGATGCGGTCGCCGTGATATTGCAGCAGCATCGACTGGCCGGTGGCGATCGTCGCCTTGTCGCGCAAATCGTCGAGCTTCCCCCGCACGCCGGCGTCCGGCGGCAGATGCGCGTCGCCACGCTCCTGGAATTTGCGCAGCATGATCGGCAGGATGCCGTGGAATTCGGCATTGTCTAGCAGCGCCGACAGTGCCTTTGCCGACAAATTGTCCTCGACCGCCGCGGCCTCCGGATCGGCGAAACGCAGCAGCAGTCTTTCTTCGGCTGACGTGAGCGATGGCAGCATCAACGCGGACAATGTCGCAAATCAGGGGAATGTTCCGGGAGATGGTTGCAGAAAAGCGTAGCTGAAGCCAGCTTTACATGCCCCAGCGCAAGGCCGCCGTGTGGACTGGCGCGTCCCACCAGCCGGTCATCTCGTCATCGAGCATTGTCAGCGTGATCGAGCAGCCGGCCATGTCGAGCGAGGTGACATAGCTGCCGACCAGCGAACGGCTTATCGTCACGCCGCGCGTCTCGAAAATCTTTCGCGCGCTGTTGTACATCAGATAGAGCTCCATCAGCGGCGTGCCGCCGAAGCCATTGACAAACAGCAGCGCCGGTCCTTTTGCCTTGTCGCCGAGATCGCCCAGGATTGCGGTACAGATCTCCTCGGCAATCGCATCGGCGCTCTTCAACGTGTCGCGGCGGCGGCCCGGCTCGCCATGGATGCCGACGCCAAACTCCATCTCGCCGTCGCTTATGTCGAAGGTTGGCTTGCCGGCCGCCGGCACCGTGCCGCTGGTCAGCGCTACGCCCATCGAGCGGGTGGCGGCATTGACGCGTTCGCCCAGCGCCTTCAGCACCGGCAATGCCAGGCCATGCTCGGCCGCCGCGCCGACGATCTTTTCCACCACCAGCGTACCGGCGACGCCGCGCCTTCCGGTCGTGTAGGACGAGTTCTCGACGGCGACGTCGTCATTGGTCACCACCTGCAAGACGCCATCCGACATTTCCGCCGCCATGTCGAAGTTCATCACATCGCCCTCGTAGTTCTTGACGATGAACAGGCAGCCGGCGCCGCTGTCGACGGCCTGCGCCGCCGCCAGCATCTGGTCCGGCGTCGGCGAGGTGAACACCTGGCCGGGGCAGGCGGCGTCCAGCATGCCATGGCCGACAAAGCCGGCATGCAGCGGCTCGTGGCCCGAGCCGCCGCCGGAGATCAGCGCCACCTTGCCCGGCCGCAAGGTCTTGCGGCGGACGAATTTATGGTCCTCGCCAAGCGCGAGGATATCGGCGTGGGCGGCCACGAAACCGTCGAGGCTCTCGGTCAGCACCATGTCCACTGCGTTCATAAATTTCTTCATGGCGTCCTCCCAAACAGCCCGGCAAGAATGGTCAGCTGCCACCCTTGCCGGCGATGCTGGTGATCTTCTGGATGAATTCGTTGATTGCCCGGTCGAGCGCCGCATTCTGCTTGTCGTCGCCGAAATCCGGCACGACAAGCGACACATGCCGCGTCTTGCGCATGCCCGCGGCGATCGACATTTTCCCCGGATGCGCCTGATGGTAGGCGGCGAGGAACTGATCCCGCTCGGCCGGACTGAAATGGCAGACGGAAAAAATAGCCGGCAAATGCTTGGATGGAATCGGCACCGTATAGGCCGGGCTCGAAATCTGCGTCACGAAGCTGCGGTGCTTGCCGAGCGCGTCTGCCAGGCGCTGGCGCATGCCGGACGGGCGCTGGTCGATCACCTGCGACAGGATCGTCTTGTAGGCGCGGATCGCCTCTTCGGAGCCGGGTTCGGGTTTGATGTCAACCATACCGGCTGCACCTAGACCGAAACATCAGATATGGCCGCCTTGGCCATGGCGAGTTGCGCCGGCGCGACGGACAGGTCGCGCAAGCCGGTTTCGAGCAGCGAAGGGATCGCGGCCGGATCACCGCCGGCATCGCCGCACAGGCTGACGGGAATGTTGTTTTCCCGTCCAAAGGCCGTGACCGAGCCGATCAGCCGCAGCACCGCCGGATGGCGGACCGAATTGAGGTGGGCCACAGCAGCGTTGTCCCGCGCGGCCGCCATCACATATTGCGTCAAATCGTTGGAACCGATCGAGAAGAAGGCGACGCCGGCGAACGCCTCCGGCGCGATGGCGACTGAAGGCACCTCGACCATGATGCCAAGCGGCGGCATTTTGTGGGCAACACCGCGCGCGGCAAGAACTGCCTGTTCCTCGGCGAACAAAGCGGCTGCTCGTTCATACTCATCGGCCATGGCGATCATCGGAAACATGACCCTGAGATTGCCGTGTGGCGCGGCGCGCAGCAATGCCCTGATCTGTACGCGAAAAATGTCGAGCCGCGCCACTGACAGCCTGATCCCGCGCAGTCCGAGGAACGGATTGCCTTCCTCGACGGTGAAGCCCGGCACCGGCTTGTCGCCGCCGGCGTCGACAGTGCGGATCGTCACCGGTTTTTCGCCGGCCCATTCCAGCACCTTGCGATAGGCGCGATACTGCGTCTCCTCATCCGGCAATGTCTTGCCGAACAGGAATTCAGTGCGCATCAGACCGACCCCGTCGCAGGTCGCAATATCGATGCCGTCGACATCGGACGGGTCGGCGATGTTGACCTGCACCCGCACCGCCGTGCCGGCCTTGGTCATCGCCGGCCGCGCCAGAAAACTTTGCGCCATGCCCTGGCGGGCCGCGAAGGAGGCGGATGACTGCCGGAACGCGCCGATCTCCGCCGGCGAGGGCGCCAGCACGATGCTGCCATGCTCGGCGTCGAGCAGCGCGACGCCGGCAAGATCGGCAAGCGGTTCGCGCAGCCCCACGACCATCGGCACGCCACGCGAGCGCGCCAGCATGGCGACATGGCTGGCCGTGCTGCCCGCCTTCAGCGCGATGCCGCCGCCATGGCTCCAGTCGGTTTCAAGAAAGCGCGTCGGCGCTATGTCCTCGCCACACAGGATGGCGCCGGAAGGCGCCGTGCTGCCACCGTCCTCGGTCAGGGCACGCAGCACCTGGTCCCTGATGTCGCGCAAATCCGTGGCGCGGGCGCGGAAATAGTCCTGGTCGGAGGCCTCGTAGCCGGCGATCTCGGCATCGAGTGCCTCCCGCCAGGCCGCATCGGCGGCCCGCCCGGAGGCGATCGACGTGAAGGCCGGTCCGCTCAGCGCGTCGTCTTCCAGCATGGCGATGTGGAACTCGAGTATGCCGGCGGCATCGCTGTCGGCGGCTTCCACCATGGCAGTAAGCCGGCTCACTGCCGTGCCGATCGCGGCTTCCAGTGACGTTTGCTCCTCCGCGGCGGTGGCTTTGCCTGCGTAGACGGCCGGCGGCCGGTCGAGGTCGAACAGCGGCCCCTCGGCATAGCCGGCCGAGGCTGGAACGCCCTCAATCCGCATGGCCCGCTTTCCTTGCCGGGCGGCGAAACCGCGCGCCAGCCTCACGCCGAGCGGACATGACCGGCGTCCTCGTCGAAATCGCGCTGCACAAGGTCGATCAGCGCGCGCACCGCATCATCGGCGCCATTGCCGCTGGCCCTGATGTGCAGCACCGTGCCCTTCGGCGCCTTGGCCGCCATCACCTTGACGATGCTCTTGGCGTCGAACCATGGCCCGTTGGCGGCCAGCGCGATTTCCACGTCGGCGGCAAAGGTCTTGGCCAGCTTGGTGAACTTCACCGAGGGACGCGCATGCAGGCCCACATCGTGGGTGATCAGGACGGTCCCTTCGGCGGCTGCGGACATTTCAGAGATCCCGTTCACTCACGACGGCGACAATTCATGCGCCGTCGCCACCACTTCCTTCAGCGAGGCGCCGCCGGAGGATTCGGTCGCCGCCATTACCGCGCCCTCGACGATCGGCGCGTTGCAGACGATGATCTTCTGCGCACGCGGCTCGCCGATCATCTCCACTGCCATTTCCGAATTGGTCTCGGCGCCGCCGAGATCGACGAGGATGGCGACACCGGCTTCCGACCAGGCCTTGTCGATGGCGCCCATGATCGCCTCAACATTGGTGCCGAGCCCGCCATGGCCGTTTCCGCCGCACCATGCAAGCGGCACTTCGTCGCCCACCATCTGGCGTACCATGTCGGCCGTGCCCTCCGCGACCAGCGGCGAATGCGACACGATCACGATCCCGACATTGCTCATGCGCTTTCCCCGATCGCTTGCCCCACCGAGCGCACCAGCAGCGCGCTCGAGCGCGCGCCGGCATCCATATGGCCGATCGAGCGGTCGCCGAGGAACGAGGCGCGGCCGCGCAGCGCCTTCATCGGCACGGTCGCTTCGGCAGCGGCATCGGCGATGTCGGCGATCTCCGCCGCCTTCTTGCCGCCGGCCAAGGCATCATGCACCGGCTGCAGCACATCGAGCATGGTTTTTTGGCCAGGCTGTGACTTGCCGCGCGCGGCCACCGCTTCGATCGCCTTGCCGAAGGCGGCCGTCAGGCTGGCGCGATCGGGGTCCGTCGCGATCTCCTTGCCCAGTGCCATGAACAGCGTGCCGAACAGCGGGCCGGAAGCGCCGCCCACCGTCATCACCAGTTTGGTCCCGATCGCTTTCAGAGCATCGGGCAGCGGCTTTGCGGCGAACGCATCGGCCTCGGCCCGCACGGCCTCGAAGCCGCGCTTCATGTTCAGCCCATGGTCGCCGTCGCCGATCGCCTGGTCGAGCGCTGTCAATTCCTCGGCGTGCGCGGCAATCGTATCGGCGGCCACCGCGATCAGCCTGGCAAGGTTCAACGCCGCCATGTCGCCCAAAATCCTGGTTTCCAGTCTGCCGGCAGTAGCGAAAGAACGGTCGTTCGACAACTGGTGCATGCGTCAGGCCGAAACAAGCAGTGTGGCGGCGGCCGCGAACACCTCAGCCACCGCATGGGCGCCGGGGTCGACCACACCCTGCAATTTGGTGCCGACATAGGCGGATCGTCCGGCCTTGGCCTTCTCCATGGCGGCCGTGGCCTCGGCGCCGCGCCGGGCGGCCGCCGCTGCCTCTTCCAGACCGTTGGCGTCGAGCGCTTTCAGGGCTGGCTCCAGCGCATCGATCATGGTGCGATCGCCAGGCTTTGCGCCGCCGTAGAAAGTCATCCGCTCAAGTCCGACAAGCAGTGCCTTGGACAAGCTGGCGCCGCCGCCGTGGGCCTGTGCCGCCGCCGTGAAGAAGATCGACAGCAGCACCCCGCTGGAACCGCCCATCGATGCGCTCAGTATGTCGCCGATTGCGCCGAGCGTCGCCGCGCGGTTGGCCAGCGGCAGCGTGTCGAGCCGCTCAACGATGCTGCGCGCTCCGGTCGCCACCGTCGAGCCGGTGTCGCCGTCGCCCGCCTTGGCGTCGAGCCCGTTCAACGTCGCTTCGAGCGAGATCAGTCTTTCGCAGACCGTGACGATCAAGCGCCTGGTGCCGGCATCCTGGCTGGCCTTGTGGGCAGCGCTTTGTCCGGCTGCTTTCGTCATAGGCACGATGACAGGTGCCGCGACCGGTTTGGCCGGCATCCAGGCGTGCGGGCCGACCGGCGCCAGCAAGGCCGCCTCACGGGCGGCATCCAGCCGGATCAGCGACAGCGAGAAGCCGTTCATGTTGAGCGCCGTCATCAGCGGCCCAGGACCGATCGCCAGCTTGACGGTCTTGGCCAGCGGCGAGGCCAGCACCGCATTGGCAATCAGCGACATTTCGAGCGGCGGCACGGCGCCGAGATTGTTGATCAGCAAGGCATAGCTTGCTTTCGGATCGAGCCCTGCCGCGAGGCGGTTCGCCATAATCGCCACCAACCTGTCGACGCTTTGCACGACAATCCGCTCGACGCCCGGCTCGCCATGAATGCCAAGGCCAAGTTCGCCGTCGTCTGCGCCAAACCTGTCTTCATGCGGCTGCCCGGGGATGGAACAGGATGACAGCGACATGCCCAGCGAAATTATGTCTTTCGCAGCCGCCCGCGCCGCCGTTGCGATGTCGGCCAGGTCATGGCCGGTCTCCGACAGGTGCCCAGCGATCTTGTGCACGAACAAGGTGCCGGCGACACCGCGTGGCTGGGCGATGTCAGGCAAAGCTATGTCGTCGGCGACGATCACCATCTCGACACGAAACCCTTCGGCGCGGGCCTTTTCGGCGGCCAGGCCGAAATTGAGACGGTCGCCGGTATAATTCTTGACGATCAGCAGGCAGCCGGCCGGGCCGGTCACCGCGCGAATGGCTGCAAGCACTGCTTCGACGCTCGGCGAAGCAAAAATCTCACCCGACACCGCCGCCGTCAGTATGCCCTTGCCGACAAAGCCGGCATGCGAAGGTTCGTGTCCGGCGCCACCACCGGAGACGACGCTGACTTTTGTCTTGTCCCAGTCGGCACGCAGCACGACCTTGATCTCGGGATAGCCGTCGAGGCGCGCGAGGTCGCCTGAGCCGATGGTCCGCAACAGGCCGTCCAGCGCCTCGGTGACGATCGTTTCCCTGCGGTTGAAAAAGTGCTTCATCGAATTCGTCCCGTATTCGCGATCGTCAATCAGAAGCGGCGTGGCCCCTTGGCGGGGAAACGCCGAAACCGTTCACATCAATCTTTGTCCGTCGGTGCCGAAATAGAGCGGCGAGCGGTAGCGGATCACCACTTTGTCGCCTTGCCCCAGATCGGTGTCGGGGTCGGTCAGCGTCACCAGCTTCTTCGATCCCACTGTCACATGCAGATGGTTCTGGTCGCCGAGATGCTCGACCCAGTCGACGACACCGTCGGCATGGCCATTCATCGCTTTCTCGATCGTCAAATGTTCGGTGCGCGCGCCGATCGTCTTGGTGCCGGTCGGCGCGCCGCCATCGGGCAGCAGGCCGGTCGGCAAAAGATTGATCGCCGGCTGGCCGAGCCTGGCCGCGACATGCAGGTTCGCCGGCTCGGAATAGATCGTCCTGGGTGAGCCGATCTGCACCAGCACGCCGTCGGCGAGGATGCCGATGCGGTCGGCCATGGTCATCGCCTCGATCTGGTCGTGCGTGACATAGAGCATGGTGGCGCCGAGCTCAGACTGGATGCGTTTCAGCTCGAGTCGCAGATCCGCCCGAAGCTTGGCGTCGAGCGACGACAGCGGCTCGTCCATCAGGTAGATCGCCGGCTTGCGCACTAGGGCGCGGCCGATGGCGACGCGCTGCATTTCACCGCCCGACAGCTTGGTCGAGCGGTTGGCGAGCTTGTGATGGATGCGCACCATCTTCGCCACCTCCTCGACCCGCCGGCGGATCTGGTCCTCCGGGATTTTGCGCGCCGGCGAGCGCAGCGGAAAGGCGAGGTTGTCGTAGACCGACAGATGCGGATAGAGCGAGTACTGCTGGAACACGAAAGCCGTGTCGCGCTCGGCCGGCGACAGCGTCGTGGCGTTGTGGCCGCCGATTTCGATGGTGCCGCTGTCCGGCCGCTCCAACCCGGCGATCAGCCGCAGCGTCGTCGTCTTGCCGGCGCCGGTCGGCCCGAGCAGCACGACGAATTCGCCGTCCGCTATATGCAGGTCGAGGCCGTTGACGGCGACATGCTCGCCAAAGCTCTTGGTCACGTTCTTGATGTGCACGTCAGCCATGCTGCGCTCTCCCTTGAGAGGCGGTGTCGTGGACCGCGGTTCTCACCGCGCGGCCCGATCCCTTGTCGAACAGCGACAGCCGCGCGCTGTTCAGGGTCAGGCCGACATGGTCGCCGGCATTGAGCCGGATTTCGGCCGGCACGCGCGCCTTGATGATGCCGTCCGCCGTCTCCACCGCGACGATCTGCGTGGTGCCGAGATATTCGGTGCCGTAGATGGCGCCGCGCAGTTTCGAGGCATCGTCGAAGCGAATGTGTTCGGGCCGGATCCCAAGCGCCATGTCGGCCGCCGCGATGTCCTCGCGCACCTCCGGCACCGCAACCTTCGCGCCCTGGACGACGATCTCCTTGGCGCCCTTGGCAAGTCCGCCGCCGAAGCCCAGAAAATTCATCGGCGGCGAGCCGATGAAATCGGCGACGAACATGGTCGCCGGGCGGTCGTAGATTTCGCGTGGCGTGCCGAACTGTTCGATGACGCCGTGGTTCATCACAGCGATCTTGTCGGCCATCGACATCGCTTCCATCTGGTCGTGCGTGACATAGACCGTGGTGGCGTGGATGCGGTTGTGCAGCTCGCGCAACTCATGGACCATGAGGTCGCGGAATTCGGTGTCCAAGGTGCCGAGCGGCTCGTCCATCAAAAAACATTTCGGCCGCCGCACGATGGCGCGGCCGAGCGCCACGCGCTGGCGGTCGCCGCCGGCAAGGCCGGAGACGGATTTGTTGAGCAGATGGTCGATGCGCAAGAGTTTTGCCGTCTCCTCGACGCGGGTGCGGATTTCGGCCGATGGCATGCCTTGCGCCAAAAGCGGGAAGCCGATGTTCTTGCGCACATTCATGTGCGGATAGAGCGCGAACAGCTGGAAGACGAAAGCGATGTCGCGCTCGCGGGCCCGCAGCATGGTGACGTCCTCGCCGCCGAGCAGGATCTCGCCGCCGGTCGGCAGTTCGAGCCCGGCGATCATCCGCAGTGTCGTCGTCTTGCCGCAGCCCGACGGGCCGAGCATGACGAAGAACTCGCCATCCTCGACGACGAAGTTGGAATCCTGCACGGCGACGAAATCGCCGAAGGCCTTTCTCAGATGCTGAACACGGATCTCGGCCATGATTATTCCGGGAATTTCGAGACGATGATGAACATCACGGTGCCGGCGAGCATGGTGATGAAGGAATAGGTGTAGAGCGACAGCGCGAAAGGCTGGAACAGCATCAGGAAGCCGATGGCGATCAGTGCCGTCGCGATGTTTTCCATCAGGCCGCGCCGGGCCCAGGCCGGCCAGCGCGATTTGCGTTTAACGGGATTGTTCATGCTCATTTGCGCACCGCGCCGAAGGTGATGCCGCGCAGCAATTGCTTGCGAAGCAGGATGGTGAAAACCAGGATCGGCACCAGGAAGATCGTCGTGCCGGCCGCAACCGCCGGCCAATCCTGACCGCCTTCGCCGATAATGGTCGGGATGAAGGGCGGCGCGGTCTGCGCCGTGCCTGAAGTCAGCAGCGCCGCGAAGGCATATTCGTTCCAGGCGAAGATCAGGCAGAAGATGGCGGTCGCGGCAATGCCGGTGGTCGCCTGCGGCAGCACGGTGCGCCAGAAGGCCTGCAGCCGCGTATAGCCGTCGATCATCGCCGCCTCTTCATATTCGCGCGGGATTTCGTCGATGAAGCCTTTCAAGAGCCACACCGCCAGCGACACGTTGACCGCCGTGTAGAGCAGGATCATGCCGAGCGCCGTGTCCGATAGGCCGAGCTCGCGGTACATCAGATAGATCGGGATGGCGACCGCGATCGGCGGCATGAAGCGCGTCGACAGGATGAAGAACAGGAGGTCGTCGGCGAGTGGCACCTTGAAGCGCGAGAAGCCATAGGCCGACAGCGTGCCGAGAAAGACAGCGCAGAAGGTCGAGCCAAAGGCGATGATCAGCGAGTTGACGAAGCGCGGCAGGAAGTTGGACGGGCCGGCAATCACCATGTTGCGCTTGCGCACGGTCTCGTCGCAGAAGCCGGTCGCTGGCCCCAGCGAGTTGATGTATTCCGGCGTCTGCCGCGTCCGCGTCGTGAACAGGTTGCAATAGCCTTCGATGCTCGGCTGGAACACGATCTTTGGCGGATAGGCGATCGAATCCGGCGGCGTCTTGAAGCTGGTGGCGAATATCCACAACAGCGGCACGATCGAGATCAGCGCGTAGGCGATGATGATCGCGCCGGCGATGCGCTTCGAATTGGCCGAAGGGGCGACGACCGAATGGGCTGTGGTCAGGCTCATCTCTGCTTCACCTTGTTGAGCGCCTTGACGTAGATGTTGGCCAGACCGAACACCGCGACGAACAGGATGATGGCGAAGGCCGAGGAATAGCCGGTGCGCCAGCTCTCGAAGGCCTGCCGCTTCAACGTGATGGACGCTACTTCGGTGGTCGAGCCCGGCCCGCCGCCGGTCAGCAGGTTGACCATGTCGAACATCTTGAAGTTCTCGATGCCGCGAAACAGCACCGCCAGCATGATGAAGGGCAGCGCCATCGGCAGGGTGATCGACCAGAACTGCCGCCAGTTGGAGGCGCGGTCGACCTCGGCCGCCTCATAGATGTATTCGGGGATGGAGCGCAGTCCGGCGAGGCAGATCAGCATCACGTAGGGCGTCCACATCCAGGTATCGACGATGATGATCGACCACGGCGCCAGTGACACGTTGGAAAGCATCTGGATGCTTGTCGGCGGAATGCCGCTGACGAACGAGATGACATAAGAGAACAGGCCGATCTGCGGCTCGTAGAGGAAGCGCCAGAAATTGCCGACCACCGCCGGCGACAGCATCATCGGCACCAGGATCAGCGTCGTCCAGAAGGCGTGGCCGCGGAATTTCCGGTCGATCAGCCAGGCCAGGGTGAAGCCGATCAGCGTCTGCAGCAGGATCGTCCAGAACACGAAATGCGCCGTCGTCTGCATGGCGATCCAGATGTCCTGGTCGCCGAGGATGCGCTGGTAGTTGGCAAAGCCGAGATTCTTCACCACCTCGTTCGGCCGGTTGGCCCGGTAATTGGTGAAGGACAGATAGATCGCCCAAAACAGCGGGAAGATGTTGATGGCGAGCAGCAACAGGATCGTCGGCGAGATGAACAGCCAGGCGAGGCCTTTGTCGCTGATGCCCCGGACCTTGCGGGCCAACGGTTCCGGGGTCGCCCGGGCAACGTTCTCCGCGGTCCGATTGAGCATGGTCAGTCCTGCTTCGGTCACTTGGGTCGTCTCTGTGATGGAATTTATCTGAACTGCGTCCCGTGCCAAGGGCGGCACGGGACCGAGAGCATAATGCCGAAAAGTGTGAAGCGGTTTTCGGACGACATCATGCTCACTCTCTCTTTGGTCCGGAGCGGATGATTTCAGGTCTGTCTGACCCGAAATCATCCGGCTCTGGGGCCTAGCTCGGGAGGAGCCGGTTACATCTTGCCATCGTCCTGGAACACCTGGGTCCAGTCCTTGACCAGGCCGTCGAGTGCATCCTTGGCCGAACCCTGGCCGGCGACGACATAGTCGTGGAAGCGCTTCTGCGAGGCCTGCAGCAGCGGGGCGTAGCTCGGCTCGGCCCAGAAGTCCTTCACGATGGCCATCGAGTCGAGGAAGGCCTGTGCGTAGGGCTGGCTGGCCGGGAATTTCGGATCCTTCACCACGGCGTTCAGGCAGGAATAGCCACCGAGCGACCACCACTTGGCCTGCACGTCCTTGTTGGCGAACCACTTGATGTATTTCAGCGCCGCTTCGTGCTTGTCGGAATAGGACACCACCGAGATGCCCTGGCCGCCGAGCTGGGCGAACTGGGCGCCGCCGGGACCCTTTGGATTGACGAAGTAGCCGATCTTGTCGCCGCCGACATTCTCGTCCTTCTGCAGGCCTGGCCAGGTGAAGGCGAAGTTCATGTGCATCGCCACCTGACCGGATTTGAAGGCATCGACGCCTTCACCCATGTAGCTGTTCGATGCGCCCGGCGGGGTGCAGCAGTCGTAAAGCGCCTTGTAGAATTCCAAGCCTTTGACCGAGTCGGCCGAATTGACGAAGCCTTCCATTTCGTAGGGCTTCTTCGGGTTCTCATACTGGAAGCCGTAGCTGTAGAGCACGTCCATGGCGCCCATGGTGATGCCTTCCGAGCCACGCTCGGTGTAGATCGAGGCGCCATAGACGGTCTTGCCGTCGATCTGCCGCTTCTGGAAGAATTCGGCGATCTGCTTCAGTTGGTCGAAGGTCGTCGGCGGGCCGAGATCCCAACCGTACTTCTCCTTGAATTCCTTCTGCAGCTCGGGCTTGGAGAACCAGTCCTTGCGGTAGGTCCAGCCGACGACGTCGCCCATGGCCGGCAGTGCCCAGTAGTTCGGCGTGTTCTTCGGCCATTCGGAGTAACCGACCACGGTCGCCGGCACGAAGTCGTCCATGCTGATCTTCTCCTTGTCGAAGAAGTCGTTCAGCTTGACGTAGTGGCCGTTCTCGGCCGCGCCGCCGATCCACTGGCTGTCGCCGATGATCAGGTCGCACAATTTGCCGTGCGAGTTCAGCTCGTTGAGGAAGCGGTCGGCATAATTGGTCCACGGCACGAATTCGAATTTCATGCCGATGCCGGTCTCCTTGGTAAAATCCTTGGACAGTTCGACAAGTGCGTTTGCCGGGTCCCAGGCGGCCCAGCACAGTGTCAGGTCTTCAGCGTGCGCGGCGTTCGAGACAGCTGTCGACGCAACCACCGCCGAGGCCAGTCCCAACGCCATTTTCAAGCTCGATTTCATGCCTTCCTCCCATTTGCGAAACGCGCCCGGATGACGGTTTCAAGAGCCCTCAACCTCTCTCCTCAGAGGCCCAAACATGGCGGCGCCGGAGCGCGGCAGATGTTTAGTAATTTGTTTAGTGATGCAATTTTTACTAAACAACGCAAGCGAATTCGTTGCTGCGTCGCAGCATGGCGAAACGAGTGATTGAAATCGTTGAGAAATGACCGCCGGATGGTTTCTCCGGCGGCCGCTCAGTCGGCCTCGCCGATGATGCTGGTCTGTGGCGTCACCGGCCGGACCGGCGGCGCGGGCGGCAGCAAGGCGCGTATGTCCGCGAAGGGAAATGTCGGCTCGAAGCGAAAAGCCTCGGCCAGAGAACCGGGGATAGCGTTGCATTGACCGGCGCGAAATTCATTCTGAATGCGCGCTCTGTCGACATATTGCTCCGGTCGCTGCGAGCGGTGCGCCCGGATCGCCTGTGTCTTGATATCCCGGTAGGCTGATATGTCGACATAGTGCGTCGGCGAAAATCCGGTGCCGCCCATCGTGTCGGCATGCAGCACTGGAACCGCGAACGAGGCGGCAATGCGCACGCCGTCCGACAGCGCGCGATGGTCGGCGTGATAGTCGTTGGGCGCGTGCGTGATGACCAGCTCCGCTCCGGTCTCGCGGATCAGCGTTTTCAGCGCGCCGATCAGTGCGGCATCGGCCACCAATTCGCCATCGGGAAAGTCGAGGAAGCGCGGCGCGGCACCTAGCAACGCGGCGGCCGCCATGGCTTCTTCGCGGCGAACACGGGCGAGAACGGCGGGATCACTCTTGCCGCCTCTGGCCCCATCCGTGGCCACGGCAAAAGTCAGTTCTGCGCCTTGCGCCGCATAGGCGGCCATCGTACCGAACATGAAGATCTCGATGTCGTCCGGATGCGCACCGAGCGCCAATATCTGCAAACGACTCTCTCCCGGAAATGGAAAAACGTGCCGAACGGAATCCTGCTCGCCCTGATCGCCTATGCAAGCTATTCGGGCAGCGATGCCGTTATCAAGAGCCTGGGCGGACAGTTCACCGTCTTCGAGATCGGCTTCTTCGCCACTCTGTTTGCCGGCTTTTTCCTGTTCTTCACCCGCCCGGCGAGCGAACGCTGGCGCGATTTCTGGCGCATGAAGCGGCCATGGGCCGTGCAGGCCCGCGCCTGGGCCGGCATCGCGTCCGGCGTTCTCAGCGTCTATGCCTTCACCCACATTCCTCTGGCCGAAGTCTACGCGCTGATCTTCCTGGCGCCGTTGCTGGTCACCATCCTGTCCACACTCATCCTGAAGGAAAAGGTTGGTCCCTGGCGGTGGCTGGCCGTGTTTGCCGGTTTTGCCGGAGTGATGCTGGTGGTGCGGCCGGGTTTTCGCGAACTGAACCTCGGCCATTTGGCTGCCTTCGTGAATGCCTTCCTCGCCGCGACCAGCGTCATCTTGCTGCGCTCGCTCGCCCAGCAGGAGAAGCGCACGTCGATGCTCGGCGTGCTTGTCGGCTACGGCCTGCTGTTCAACGGGGCCGGCGCCGCCGCAACGTCCTTCACCTTGCCCAATGCCATGCAGCTTGTCTGGCTGGCGATGGCGGGAGCCTTCACCGCGGGCGGACAATTCATGCAGCTGCTCGCCGCCAAATACGCCCCCGCCAACCGGATCGCGCCGACGCATTATTCGCAGATCGTCTGGGCGGTGATCCTCGGCGCGCTGTTCTTCCAGGAATATCCGGACTGGCTGTCGCTGGTCGGCCTCGCGATCGTCGGTGGGGCAGGGCTGCTGACGATGGTGCGCGAGGAGGTGCGGCTCGGCACGGTGCGCTGGAACCCGTTTGCACGGACCCGGCTTTGAGCCGGTGCCGGTTGCACGGCGACCGTGACCGCTGATATGCGGACGCGATGACGACAAGATCCCTGCCGGAGCTTCCGGTCACAGCCGTGCTGCCGGCGCTGGGCGAGGCGCTTGGCGCCGGCAACAGCGCGGTGCTGGTGGCGCCGCCCGGCGCCGGCAAGACGACGCTGGTGCCGCTGGCGCTGCTCGATGCGCCGTGGCTGGGTAAGGGCAAGATCGTGCTGCTCGAGCCGCGCCGGCTCGCCGCCCGCGCCGCCGCGCGCCGCATGGCGCAATTGCTGGATGAGGAGCCGGGCGCGACCGTCGGCTACGCCATGCGCATGGAAAACCGCACCTCGGCCAAGACCCGCATATTGGTCGTCACCGAAGGCGTGCTGGCGCGCATGATCCTCGACGATCCGGAATTGCCCGGCGTCTCGGCGGTGATCTTCGACGAATTCCACGAGCGCTCGCTCGATGGCGATTTCGGCCTCGCGCTGGCGCTCGACGTGCAAGGCGCGCTGCGGCCGGATCTGCGGTTGCTGGTGATGTCGGCGACGCTGGATGGCGCCCGTGTCGCCAAACTCCTGTCGGGCGCACCGGTGATCGAAAGCGAAGGCCGCGCCTTCCCGGTCGACATAAGCTATGACGAACGGCCGGCTGGCGTCCCGATCGAGGACGCCATGGCCAAGGCGATCCGTTCCGTCCTTGCCGACGAGAGCGGCAGCGTGCTTGCCTTCCTGCCCGGCCAGCGCGAGATCGAGCGCACCGCCGAACGGCTGGTCGGCAAGGTCGGCGCCGATACCGACATTGTCCCGCTCTATGGCCAGCTCGACGGCAAGGCGCAGGATGCCGCGATCAAGCCGGCACCGTCGGGCCGCCGCAAGGTGGTGCTGGCAACGTCGATTGCCGAGACGTCCATCACCATCGACGGCGTGCGCGTCGTCATCGATTCCGGCCTGTCGCGCCTGCCGCGTTATGAGCCGGCAAGCGGCCTGACACGGCTGGAAACGGTTCGCGTCAGCAAGGCTTCCGCCGACCAGCGTGCCGGCCGCGCCGGGCGCACGCAGGCCGGCGTCGCCATCCGGCTGTGGCGCGCGGAGCAGACGGCCGCACTTCCCGCCTTCACCCCGCCGGAAATCCTCGAAGCTGATCTTTCAGGCCTGTTGCTCGACTGTGCGGCCTTCGGTGTCGCCGATCCGACGGGCCTCGCCTTCCTCGATCCGCCGCCGGCGCCGGCGCTCAACGAAGCAAGGGTGCTGCTGCGTGCGCTCCATGCCATCGACGAGGCGGGGCGCCTGACGGAAGCGGGCGCTTCGATGCGCAAGCTCGCTCTGCCGGTGCGGCTGGCGCATATGGTCGCCGAGGCTGCGAAGGGCGGTTATGCCTTTGAAGCGGCCATGCTGGCCGTGCTGCTCACCGAACGCGGCCTTGGCGGCGATGGCGCCGATCTGGAGCGGCGGCTGATGCGCTTTCGCGGAGAAAGATCCCCTCGCGCCACCACCGCACGGCAACTCGCGGAGAGGCTGGCCAAGCAGGTTGGCGGGGCGAAAAACAGCGAAGCTGCACCTGCGGGCTCTCTTCTGATCAACGCCTGGCCGGACCGCGTCGCCAAGGCCCGTGGCGAGCGCGGCCGCTTCGTGCTGGCCAATGGCTCCGGCGCCATGCTGGATGCCGCCGACCCGCTGGCGGGCGAGCCGTTTCTGGTCGTCGCCGACCTGCAGGGCAAGGCGCAGAATGCACGCATCACGGCGGCGGCGACAGTCGGCGAGGACGACATCCGCGCTGCGTTGGCTGACCGGGTCGAAACGCGCCGGCAAGTGAGCTTCGATCGCGAGCGCCGCGCCGTGCGCGTGCGCGAAACCGTGCGCCTCGGCGCCATCATGCTCGCCGAGCGCATGCTGCCGGCTCCGTCAGGCGCCGATGCTGACCGCGCCATAACAGATGCGCTGCGCGAACACGGGCTGTCGCTGCTGAGCTGGAGCAAGGAAGCCGAGACGCTGCGCCAGCGGCTCTCCTGGCTGCATCGCGGCCTTGGCGCCCCCTGGCCCGACATGTCGGACGAAGCGCTGATAGAGCGCCTCGACGACTGGCTGCTGCCCTTCCTGTCGGGCGCCGCCTCCTTGGCCGCCATCGATCCCGGTGTCGTCTCGGCCGGCTTGGCTTCGCTCGTGCCGCATGAGCTGCAGCGCAAGGTCGATGCGCTGGCGCCAACGCATTTCGACGCCCCGTCCGGCAGCCATGTGCCGATCCGTTATGACGGCGAATGGCCGGTGCTGGCGGTGCGCGTGCAGGAGCTGTTTGGCCTCGACCGCCACCCCTCGATTGCCAACGGCACGGTGCCGCTGACACTTGAGCTGCTGTCGCCAGCACATAGGCCGATCCAGACGACACGCGACCTGCCCGGCTTCTGGCGCGGCTCCTGGGCCGACGTGCGCGCCGACATGCGCGGCCGCTATCCCAAGCATGTCTGGCCGGAAAATCCGCTGCTTGCCGCCGCTACCGCCCGTGCCAAGCCACGCGGGACCTAGCGCTCCTCCTTTCCCGGCTATAATCCTTGGCCATGATCAACATCCTGAACACGCCCGATTTCCAGCAGAGCCAGAGGCTGCGCCTCAACACGCTGATCCGGCTGCGCTGGCTGGCTATTGTCGGCCAGAGCGTGGCGGTGCTCGTCGTCGCCTATGGGTTGAAATTCCCGCTGCCGGTCAGCCTGTGCTTTGCGCTGATCGCCTGTTCGGCCTGGATGAACCTGTTCCTGGCCTTCCGCTTTCCAGCGGCGCACCGGCTCACCCCGTTCGCCGCCTTCGGCATCCTGATCTTCGACAGCCTGCAGCTTGCCGGCCTGCTCTACATGACTGGCGGCCTGACCAATCCGTTCTCGCTGCTGATGACGGTGCCTGTCGTCATTTCGGCGACGTCGCTGCCTCTGCGCCTCACCGCTATCCTCGGCGGGCTGGTGATGCTGGCGGCCACCTTGCTGGTGTTCTTCCATCTGCCGCTTCCATGGTATGAAGGCGCGCCGCTGGCCATGCCCTTCATCTATGTCGCCGGCATGTGGATAGCGGTGCTGTCGTCGATCGCCTTTACCGCCATCTATGCGTTCCGGGTGGCCGCCGAAGCGCGGCTTCTGGCCAATGCGCTTGCCGCCACCGAACTGGTGCTGCAGCGCGAACAGCACCTTTCGGCGCTCGACGGCCTGGCGGCGGCCGCCGCGCATGAGCTCGGCACGCCGCTCGCCACCATCACGCTCGTCGCCAAGGAGATGGAGAAGGCGCTCGGCAGTGATCCGAAGTACGGCGAAGACGTCAAGCTGTTGCGCTCGCAGAGCGAACGCTGCCGCGAAATCCTCAAGCGCCTGACCAGCCTGTCGTCCGAAGGCGAGGCGCATCTGTCCCGCTTGCCGCTGACCTCGCTGGTCGAGGAGGTCACCGCGCCGCATCGCGACTTCGGCATCTCGATCAAGCTTCGCCCGGGCGAGCGCATCGGGCCGGAGCCGGTCGGGCGCCGCAATCCGGGCGTGATCTACGGCCTCGGCAATCTGGTCGAGAACGCCGTCGATTTCGCCCGCAAGAACGTCACGGTGCGGTGGAGCTGGGACGAGGCCGCCGTCACCTTCTCGATCATCGACGACGGGCCTGGTTTCCCGCCCGAAATCATCGACCGTATCGGCGAGCCCTATATGTCGACGCGCCAGGGCACCGAAGCCGGCGGCGGCCTGGGGCTCGGCCTGTTTATCGCCAAGACTCTGCTCGAACGCTCGGGCGCCACGCTCGATTTCCGCAATTCGAGCGGCCTGGGCGAGGGCGCCGTGGTGCAGATTTCGTGGCCGAGATCGGTCTTCCTGAATCCCGAAACGGCCCCGGCCACCATGTTCGACACTGCATAAATTGGACAATAGCGGCGCAAAACTATATCTGCGTAAAATTAAGGCAGCAGGAATTCTTACGACGATGACAGGCGATGAAAATATTGGCGCAATGGTTGAGGGCGAGGACACCTCGCTTCTGATCGTCGATGACGACAAGCCGTTCCTCACACGCCTTGCCCGCGCCATGGAAACCAGGGGTTTTGTGGTCGAGACCGCCGAGAGCGTCGAGGAGGCCGTGGGCAAGGCCCGCGCCAATCCGCCGGCCTATGCCGTGGTCGACATGCGGCTTGGCGACGGCAACGGCCTGGATGTCGTTGCCGCCATCCGCGAGAAGCGCGAGGATTCGCGCACCATCATCCTGACCGGCTACGGCAACATCGCCACCGCTGTGACCGCGGTGAAGCTTGGGGCCGTCGACTATCTTTCGAAGCCCGCCGACGCCGACGACATCTTTGCAGCCCTCACCCGCACCTCGGGCGAGCGCGCCGCACCGCCGGAAAACCCGATGTCGGCCGACCGCGTGCGCTGGGAACATATCCAGCGCGTCTATGAAATGTGCGAGCGCAACGTCTCCGAGACCGCGCGCCGGCTCAACATGCACCGCCGCACGCTGCAGCGCATACTGGCCAAGCGCGCGCCGCGCTGAGACTGTTTGGAAATTCTACTCCGGCGGCCATCTGATGGCGTTTTCTGCGCTTCCGGTGCTCACGGACCCAAATGTCCGCTCCGCCCCGGTTCTCGAAACCACCACCATATGACTCGCCGGAGCGAATTTCGAAACAGTCTCTGAGGCACTGAAAGACGGTCCGATTACTTGCCCGGAGACTGGAGTTTGAGCATCATCGAGAATGACGCGGCTTAACGGAGGCGACATGCAGGATTTGAAGCAGCGGCCGGTTTCCGTCTTCCGCGAATTTCTCGACGGCGAGGCGGCCGGCGGCATCATCCTGATGGTGGCGGCGGCCCTGGCGCTGATCGTCGCCAATTCGCCGCTTGCCGGAACCTATTTCGCCGTTCTCCACGCCTATCTTGGCCCGCTCAGCGTGTCGCACTGGGTCAATGACGGGCTGATGGCGGTGTTCTTCCTGCTCGTCGGGCTGGAGATCAAGCGCGAGATGCTGGACGGCCAGTTGTCGACGTGGCCGCGCCGCGTGCTGCCCGGCATTGCCGCGGCCGGCGGCATGGTGGTTCCGGCACTGGTCTATGTCCTGATCAACCGCGACAATTCGGCGGCACTCTCCGGCTGGGCCATCCCGACCGCCACCGACATCGCCTTCGCGCTCGGCGTGCTGTCGCTGCTGGGCAGCCGCGTGCCGGCCTCGCTGAAGGTCTTCCTGACCGCGCTTGCCATCATCGACGACCTCGGCGCCGTCATCATCATCGCCATCTTCTATACGAGCGGGCTGTCGCTGGCCTATCTCGGCGCCGCCTTCGCCGTCATTGCGGTGCTTATCGTGCTCAACCGCATGCGGGTGATGACGCTGGTGCCTTATCTCGTGCTCGGCGCGATCCTGTGGGTGCTGGTGCTGAAATCGGGCGTCCATGCCACGCTTGCCGGCGTCGCGCTGGCGCTTACCATTCCACTCGAACGCTCCGCCGGCATCGGCCACGATCTCGACCATTCGCCGCTGCACCGGCTCGAGCATGGCCTGCACAAAATCGTGCCGTTTTTCATCATTCCGATCTTCGGCTTTGCCAATGCCGGCGTTTCGCTCGCCGGCCTGAGTTTTGGCGCGCTGATCGAGCCGTTGACGCTGGGCGTCGCCGCCGGCCTCGTGGTTGGCAAGCTGGTCGGCGTGTTCGGCTCCTCGGCGCTTGCAATCCGGCTCGGCCTGGCCGACCTGCCGGCCCATGCCGGCTGGCCGCACATGCTCGGCATCTCGCTGCTCTGCGGCATCGGCTTCACCATGAGCCTGTTCATCGGCCTGCTCGCCTTCGCCAGCGATGTGGCCCTGCAGGACGCGGTCAAGGTCGGCATCCTCGCCGGCTCCTTCATCGCCGCCATCCTCGGCGCCGCGGTGCTGTTGATGGCGCCGGCGACGGGTGAGGTGGAAGAGGGCGAGGAGTAGAGTTCAGCACTACTAAGTTGGAGCGCTCTTTTACACGCTGCGCCGCCCCTCATTGCCCTGCCGGGCATTTCTCCCCGTGAACGGGGAGAAAGAGGCTGGCCGCGACGCCGGTGCTTATCCTCCCACCTCGGCAATTGGCGAAATCCCCGGTGCGAGCGTCCTTCGCCCCGTTTGCGGGGAGAAGATGCCGGCAGGCAGATAAGGGGCAGCGCCGACCGTTGGAGGATATCTATTGGTGGTCCTGCGGGAACCTCCGCTACTCGCTCTCCCCCTCCAGCGCCGGCACCGAAACGCCGGCCAACTCCGCCGCCAGCAGCCGCGCCGCACCGGCCCGCGCGATGCGCAGCATCAGCGCCTTGCGCGTTGCCGCTGCCATGCGATGCTCCGGCGCCTCGCGCAGGATTTCGGCGCCATAGCCGTCGGAGAGGATGAAGCCGCATTCTTCCGGGAAGATTTCCGAGGGCACGCCGGGATGGGTGGCAAAGAAGAAGCGGTCGGAATGCAGCCGGTAATCGGGCCATTTGCGGTCGACCCGGAAATCCTCGATCGAGGATTTGATCTCGATGATCCAGATATCGCCCTGCCGAGTCAGCGCCACGAGGTCGGCGCGGCGGCCGGTGGCCAGCGACAATTCAGGCAGCACATGCGCGCCCATTTCCATGAGCAGCCGCTGCACCCCGCGCCGCACCAGCATGGCGCGTTCGGACTGGCGACCGTCGATGAGGGGGTTGATTGCGATGGGGGAAATGATCGGCATGGCGGGCACCATGCCAGATTTTGTTCACGGTTTGAACCCTCTTACGCAAGGCGATTATGTCGACATAATCGCCTTACGCAAGGCGATTATATATTTGACAGACCCGCCAAAATCATAGGAATATAATCATGACAGGCCGGCGATCCACCAACCACGTATCAGACTGCGCATTTCATGCTGACGAGGCGTGCGACTGTGGCGGTCTAGATCTGGCAATATATGAAGCTGAAGACTTTCGCCCCACGCTTATACCCAGTACGGGGCGCTTCGGATTTTTCGTCGATCACAGTGGGGGTGAATGCTTCATCGAGGAGCATAGTCTTCCAACCGGTACGCTCATTGCTATCGCTGCCGCCGCGCACTTGATAGACGCTCATGCCATCGTTGCCGGAGGTCAAGACGCCAACAGTATGGACCTCAACTACTCGAAAGAAGCCGTCATAGCGAAGCTCAAGGCGCTTGCCTTGGCGTAGCGCATCACAGGCCACCGACTTCCACATTCGCCGTCTCTACCCCGTCTTACCGGCAACGTGAGGGAGCAGCCAGGCTGTCTCTTGCGCAAGGAGCTTCAAGAGCAGACCGCGCTTTACGGGGTCTGTTTCCGTTTCCAGCATCTTCTCGAAGTGCTTGATATTCTCTCGGTGTATGAACTCGGCTTCGCTGACCGACATCTAGCACTCCTTTCAGGAGGCTTGAGGCAGACGGCACGGTACGCTTATTGCGGCGATGCGTCCAACGAATGAATCTGGCGTATGCGCTACCCAGCCGTAGGGGAATGGCCGGTGCAGGCAGGGGCACTTGGGGGTGGCGGACCACACCGGCCACTGCGGGAAGCATTTGACGTCCCTCCCACGCTGCCTAAACTATAGGCATATTAGCAATCGCGCAATTGGCCTATAGGCGCTACCCAGCCGTAGGGGAATGGCTACAGGGCTGGGCGTTTGCGTTACTTGTTAGGCCTCAATCTCCAGATGAGCCCAAACAGGAACGCGCCAATCAGAGCAGACATCAGAAGCCCGCCGAAATTGAAGTAGTCAGGGCTTTCTAAAAACCCGCGAGCACCAAATGCAGCGCCGCAAAGGGCCCCGATCAGGATAGCTTTGCGAGTGCCGCCCATTTCATTTGTTTTCCGGCTTTGGGGTCAAGTCCGAGGCAAACTCCTGGCCGACGCGGCGATAGATACCAGCCTCGTCAGTCATCAAGGCGCTTTCCTTGGCTATGTTGGCGCGAACGATAGGCATGACGGTGCCGATGCGGGCGATATCGACGTGGAAGGAGCGAGCGCGGCCACCACGCTCGACCAGCGTGACACGGTATTCTTGTGAGCGCCGCCACCCGACTTGACCGGGGTATCCTTCAAGCGACCGATATACGTCTCATCCACCTCGATGGTCTTGCCTTCACCGCCCATGGGCGAGAAGTCGCCCGAGCGCATGGCCTCACGAATGCGGTGGCAGAGAAACCAAGCGGTCTTGTAGGTGACTTCCAAGACGCGGTGCATCTGGTGGGCGCTGATACCCTTCTTGGACGATCACATGAGGTGGATAGCCTGCAACCACTTATGCAGGGGCAGATGGCTTTCCTCGAAGATCGTGCCCATGCGGACGGTGAACTTCTTGCGGCAATCGCTGCACTTGTAGAGGCCATGGATTTCGACGCCGTGAGGGTTCTTCTTGGACGCCTTCGTGCGACCGCCCTTCAAGGCGTAGTGCTTTTCCATAGAGCCGCAATGGTAGCAAACCGGACCCTGCGGCCAAAGCATACCCTCGACATGCTCGAAGGCGGCGGCTTCGTCGTGGAAGTAGGGGCGGGACAGGACGGACATAGCGATAACTCCTTGGATTCGTTACCGCATATCGAATTGGGTCTGTCAAATATATAATCGCCTTACGCAAGGCGATTGTATATTTGACAGACCTATAGCCCATACAGGTCCGAGGAGAGCCGGTAGGAGGAGGTCGAGTCTATCCAGTGGATCGGTTCGCCAACCTAAGGCTGGGGATCAGTTCGACTCACGCTGGAGAACTCTTTGTCTTTCGAGGAACCGCTTGGCGTGTTCCCCCCACTCCGCAGCCGTTGTTTTGTGCTCTTGAGCGTATGTTTCGAAAGCCCTGCGCAGAGCGTCCAAGTCCAAGGCCCAAAACTGCTTGTCTTTATCGTCGTTCAACATAGTGTCACCAACCCCATTGGGCTGACGGTATGCCCTTCAAATCAAGCCTTCAAGAACCGATCCTGACTTCTTTTGGGTGTATCGGCTCTGTCAAATATTCATCCAGTGAACAGCACAGAACGGTTTCTGCCCTCTGCAACTGGGCAGTCCGTGGGCGGGACTTCAGTCTCAATTGAGCTATTCCTAATATGCATATAACTTAGGCAGTGCGGAGACGATCCCAAAAGCCTGACCCGCAACGACCCGGCACGACCCCATGTCCCCCCGACTGAGCGTGCCGGGTCGTTCCTACGAGGTGCCTGGCAAGCGGCGCATCCAGGGCGCGATCGCTCACGCGACAAAGGTTTGTCAAATGTACAAACCGGCCCGCCCGAAGTTGCCTTCCGTGATCGCGCAATATTCGCCTGATTGCGGCCTAGTATTGATCCTTTGCAGAACGGCCTTATGTCGTGCCTATCAACTTCCGTTCTCTGTTAGGGAATGGCAGGACTAAGGTCTTGCGTGCCGAGCGCAAAGGTCTGAGGGGACTGCTTAGGTTCCGTCAATGTCTATTGGACGTTCCGTTACTTTAGTTAGTCGGCATATAATGGCTGGCGTTGGGAAATACGGCTGGCGAAATGGCCGGCGCAGCTTGGCTTGGGTTTATAGGGGGGCTGCACCGGCCATTGCGGGTGTGGCTTTTGGGTGTGATTGTCCCCGCGTCGATTAATCTATATGTATATTAGCAACGGCGCAAATAAGACTGAAGTCCCTTGTTCCTCCGAATGGGCCGGCCTTCCTCATTGTTTTGACTTCTGCAAGCCAGCCTCCGAGCTTCTTGTTCGGAACAGAACCAGCGTTCGCCCTTCCACAGGCTGATCCGGGTCTCGTTGTAGTATTGCTGTCCGGGAACGTGATAGATGCGCTCGCCCGTGCTGTAGCTGATATTGCCTTTGACGTTGCAACCGACGAGAGGCGGCCCGGCCTTGACGGCGATCAGGCTGCCAGGACAGTGATTGCCGTAGCGATCAATGTCCACGAGATGGCGTTTCGTGAGGGACGCCAGCGCCGGCGGCGCATGGTACGCTTTCGCCAGCGGTCGGAACGATTGTCGTGGCGAAACTTGTCCATTCCCCCTCCCGACGGGAGAATGCGGCTGTTGTTCCAAGGGGTTTATAAGCACGCGATTCCATCCGCCCGATGGCCAACAGCGGCATTCAATGCGGCGCCGGACGGAAAGCCACCTCGCCCGGCCCACCCGAAATCCCTTGCTATGGTCTCGCTGAAACGGCTTTGTCGCCAGGCGCCACTGCCCCCGCCATGTCATCCAGGATCGGGCAGTCCGGCCTGTTGTCCCCATGGCAGGCGTGGATCAGTTTCTGCAGGGTCGTGCGCATCGATTGCAGCTCGCGCACCTTCTCCTCGATCGCCGTGACATGGGCGGCGGCGATCTCGCGCACGTCGGCGCTGGCGCGGTCGCGATCCTGGTAAAGCGCCATCAACTGGCGGCAATCGTCGATGGAAAAGCCGAGGTTGCGCGCGCGGCGCAGGAAGGCCAGCCGGTGGATGTCGTCGCCGGAGTAATCGCGGTAGCCGTTGGCGGCGCGCGCCGGCGCGATCAGGCCGATCTCCTCATAGTAGCGAATGGTCTTGGCCGGCAGGCCGGACCGCTGGGCTGCATCACCGACGTTCATGACTGGTCCTCGATTCCCGGTAACCGTTTGATGTCGCCCTCATTGAATTTCCTTCACAATCCGGTGAGGGCTGTTGCTGAAATGCCATAGTGATACGCCTACCAGCATGTAGGGCCACGCATATAGGCATCGTGTGCTTGGCAAGCAAAGCAAATGCCAGCATGAATGATGGCCAAGAAAGCGGTCGACTCGTGCCGCTGCTATTTGGGCGGGGCTCCGGATCACCACATGCGCATGAAGTCGCTTGCAATAATTGCCGCATTGGCGCTGTCCACGGCCATCGCCGGTTGCAGTACCATTGGCGGGCAGATCTTCTCCAACGACTACGGCGCGGTGACCGATGCTGGTTACCAACTGCCGCGCATCCCGATCGAAAAAGTGCCGAGGCAGTACCACCGGCAGGAAGTCAATTACGACACCAAGGAAAAGCCCGGCACCATCATCGTCGATACGCAGAACAAGTTCCTCTACTTCGTCGAGGGCGACGGCCTGGCCATCCGTTACGGCATCGGTGTCGGCCGCGAGGGCTTCGAATGGCATGGCACCGCCCATATCGCCCTGAAGCGCGAATGGCCGACCTGGACGCCGCCGCGCGAAATGATCAAGCGGCAGCCGGAGCTGGCCAAGTTCGCCGATGGCATGGAGCCGGGCCTGAAGAACCCGCTCGGCGCGCGTGCCATGTACCTGTTCAACAAGGGCGGCGACATGGGTTACCGGCTGCACGGCAGCCCGGAATGGAATTCGATCGGCAAGGCGATGTCGTCCGGCTGCATCCGGCTGATGAACCAGGACATCATCGATCTCTATGACCGCGCCTCGGTCGGCGCCAAGGTCATCGTGATGTAGCACCAAGATCCCTCGCGGGATCATGGTCTAACGAGAAGACAAGTTTCGTACGCGGACCGTCTAGGCAACAACGGACGTCCCAAACAGAAAACCGGGCAATTCGGCCCGGTTTTTTGTTGTTTGCGGATAATTGAATGTATTGGCCGGTTCTGCGTCCGGTTGAACGGTCAGGAGACCTGTTCGACCTGCTGCACTTCGGGCACGAAATGGCGAAGCAGGTTCTGGATGCCGTGCTTCAGCGTCGCCGTCGATGACGGGCAACCGGCGCAGGCGCCCTTCATGTGCAGAAACACCGTGCCGTTCTCGAAACCGCGGAAGGTGATGTCGCCGCCGTCCTGGGCCACCGCCGGGCGCACGCGGGTATCGAGCAGTTCCTTGATGGTGATGACGAGTTCCTCGTCCGCCTTGTCGTAGAATTCGCCGGTCTGGCTGGTCTCGGCGGCCGGGCCGGTCTTGGCCATGACCGGCGCGCCGGACATGAAATGCTCCATGATGGCGCCCAGGATCGCCGGCTTCAGGTGCTGCCAGTCGGGACCGTCCTTGGTCACGGTGATGAAGTCGTAGCCGAAGAAGACGCCGGTGACGCCGGGGATTTCGAACAGCCGGCCAGCCAGCGGCGAGGCCGTGGCTGCACCGTCGGCATCGCGGAAGTCGGCGGTGCCTTCCAGCAGCACTTCCTTGCCGGGCAGGAATTTCAGCGTCGCAGGATTGGGCGTCGATTCGGTCTGGATGAACATGGCCGTCTCCGTGCCCGTCTTTGGGCAGCTAGTTTGGAATAGTTCTAAATAGGCTCTATCGGCTGGACATTCAAGCGAAACACATCGCTGGAAAGGCTGGCTGGCGGAATGTTTTGCCAAGGATCTGGCTGGCGAATCGAATCCCGGGCGGACCTCAGGCGAGACTGTCGATTTCCTCGTCCGAAAGGTTTTGCGGCACCACGGTCACTGGGATCGGGAAGGCGGCACCCTTGCCGGCCACCGCACCGACCAGCGGTCCGGGACCTTCCTTGCCGGCGCCGGCCGCCAGCACCAGGATGGCGATGTCCTGGTCTTCCTCGATCAGTTTGTGGATCTCTTCCGTCGGCTTGCCTTCGCGCACCACCATTTCCGGCTCGATGCCGAGCTTCTGGCGAACCTTGTTGGCATGGCCGTCGAGAGCCGCGCGCGCCGTGGCGTTCGCCTCCTCGCGCATGATCTTCTCAACACCCAGCCAGTGCTGGAAATCGTCCGGTACGATGACATAGAGCAGCACCAGCGTGCCGCTGGTGCTCTGCGCCCGTTTCGAGGCGTATGCGACGGCGCGCTCGCACTCGGGCGTGTCGTCGATGATCGTCAGGAATTTCCTGCGATGACCGGCTTCGCGGCTGAGGCGTTTGGAGACCATGTCTATCTACTCGGTGTCTATTCGGCCGCAATCTGCCACCGCGGCGGACCGGCGGCAAGCCGCCGGCCTTGGGCCAGTATCTGTTGGAGCCAGTCTGTCTTGGCGAGCGCAGTGCAACCGACGATGCGGATCAGCCCTGCAGCAGGCCGATAATGTCGCGCACGGTTTTCATGGTGGTCTCGGCCAGCACGCCGGCGCGTTCGCCGCCGTCCCTCAGCACCGCGTCGACATAGGCGCGGTCGCCTTCGATGCGGCGCATCTCGCCGGCGATCGGCGCCAGCTTCTCCACCGCGAGATCGGCCAGCGCCGGCTTGAACACCGAAAACTGCTGGCCGCCGAACTCCTTCAGCACATCGGCCTTCGACATCTCGGCCAGCCCGGCATAGATGCCGACCAGGTTTTCCGCTTCCGGGCGGCTTTCCAGCCCGCCGACCTCGCTCGGCAAGGCTTCCGGATCGGTCTTGGCCTTGCGGATCTTCTTCGAGATGGTGTCGGCATCGTCGGTCAGATTGATGCGCGACAGGTCCGACGGGTCCGACTTCGACATCTTCTTCGACCCGTCGCGCAGGCTCATGATGCGCGCCGCCGGCCCGCCGATGACCGGTTCGGTGATCGGGAAGAAGCCGTTCACCGTCTCCTCGCCGACCTGCATCTCGACGCCGACGCCAAGCTTGGCGATGCGGTCCGAAAAATCATTGTTGAATTTCTGGGCGATGTCGCGGGTCAGCTCCAGATGCTGCTTCTGGTCCTCGCCCACCGGCACATGGGTGGCGCGGTAGAGCAGGATGTCGGCAGCCATCAGCGAGGGATAGGCGAGCAAGCCCAGCGAGGCATTTTCGCGGTCCTTGCCGGCCTTGTCCTTGAACTGCGTCATCTTGTTCATCCAGCCGATGCGCGCGACGCAATTAAAAATCCAGGCAAGCTCGGCGTGCTGCATCACCCGCGACTGGTTGAAGACGATGTGCTTCTTCGGGTCGATGCCAGAGGCGAGGAAGGCGGCGGTGATCGAGCGCGTCTGGTCGGCAAGGTCGTCATGCACGAGCTGCGCGGTCAGCGAATGCAGGTCGACGACGCAATAGATGCAGTCGGACGTGTCCTGCAGCGCGACGAATTTCTTGATGGCGCCGAGATAGTTGCCGAGATGCAGATTGCCGGTCGGCTGGACGCCGGAGAAGACGAGTGGCTTGAAGGCGGACATGGGTTTCCTCATGGCTTGTGGAGGGCCGTTTCGCGCGCGGCGAAAGTCTTTCGACGGCGCGCTTATGAACGAGAGTTTGGAGAGGATCAAGAGGCTCTTCGGAGGTCCAAAGGCTTCTCCAGATGTTGACGCAATGATGTAGATAGCTACATAATATCTACTACATCGGATCGACGAGGCTGCGATGACGATCAACATCAACAACAAGGAGGCGGACAGCTTGACGCGTGCCTTCGCCAGAATCGAAGGCGTAGGCATCACCGAGGCGATCGTGATTGCCATGCGCGAAGCCCTGGAGCGGCGCCGCAATCGCGAGACGCCGCTGGAGACAGCGGCAAGGCTGCGCGCCGAGTTCGGAATCAAGCTGAGCGACCAGGCGCGCAAACCGCTTCCGCGCTCGGTATACGACGAATTCTCCGGCGAAGACTGATGTTTGTCGACGCGGGCGCTATCGTCGCGATGCTCAGCCGTGAGGCCGAAGCCCAGCGCTGTGCGCAGGCGGTCGTGGAAGCATCAGCTCCGTTCACATCGTCGATCGCCGTCTGGGAAGCGGCAATGGCCCTTTCGCGATCCGAAAAGCTGGCAGTGCCGGTCGAAGTGAGCCTTAAGATAGTCAGTCGTTTTCTCGAAGAGCGGGCTATCGCTTTGCGGGAGCTTCCGCCGGTCTCCGACGCAACGTCGTTGTCCATCGAGGCTGCGTCGCGGTTTCGCAACAACGCTATCCGATTGAACTTGGCGGACTGTTTTCACTACGCTTGCGCGCGTTACTACGCTGTTCCGATGCTTTCGACGGCCGACGAATTCAGGCTCACGGATCTGGAGACTGTTCCTTAGGCGCCGGCGATCCCTTGCGCTTCACATTGCGCCGGATCATGCCGAAATCGGCGCCGCCGGTGGCAAAGGCGGTGATGAAGTAGAGCAGCGCCCCGCCGGCCACCAGCGTCAGCAGCGTCGTTGCTTTGACGACCAGCGGCGAGCCGGGACCGAGCCTGACGGCCAGCCAGTGCTCGGCGAAATACAGCGCCACTGCCATCACCGCCGCCGACAGCACCAGCCAAGGAATGCGCTTCAGAAGCGGCACGTCGCGGCCCCAATGGCCGCGCCGGATCAAGACGGCAAGCAGCATCAGCGCGTTGACCCAGCCGGCCACGGCCGAGGCGACCGCAATGCCGGGCGCGCCCATCCTGGGAAACAGTGTCAGCGCGATGGCGACGTTCACCGCCACCGAGATGGCGGCGAAGGTCATCGGCGTGCGCGTGTCCTCGCGGGCGAAATAGCCCGGGGTGAAGGCCTTGATCAGCACGAAGGCCGGCAAGCCGAGCCCGAAGATCGCCAGGATCGCCGCCACGGTTGGGGTCGAATGGTTGGCGGCAAACGCGCCGCGCTCATAGACCAGCCGCACGATCGGCTCCGCCATCACCCAAAGCGCCGCCGCCGCCGGCAAGGTCATGAACAGGGTGAACTCGACCGAGCGGTTCTGCAGATTGGCAGCCTCAATGAGATTGCCTGATTTCAGTGCCCGCGACAGTTCCGGCAGCAGCACGATCGCCACTGCAACACCGACGACACCGAGCGGCAGCTGATAGACGCGGTCGGCATAGGCGAGCGAGGACACCGCACTGTCCTGCGCCGACGCGATCGCCGTGCCGATCAGCTGGTTGATCTGGGTGATGCCGCCGGTGATCGCCGCCGGCAGGGCCAGGATCAGCAGGCGCTTGACGTTCGGCGTCATTTTTGGCCGGCGGAAGCCGATCGCGATGCCGGCGTTGCGGACCGCCACCCAAACGATGGCGAGTTGCACGAGCCCCGCCGCCAGCACGCCCCAAGACAGGCTGAAGCCGACGGCATGGGCATCCAGCCCGTGATACCAGGCATAGCCAAGCACGCTGATCAGGATGATGTTGAGGAACGCCGGCGCGATCGCCGCAGCGAAATAGCGGCGCAGCGAATTCAGCATGCCCGCCATCATGGCGGCGAGCGACATGCAGATGAGGTACGGGAACATGATCGTCGCCAACAGGACGGTCGTCTCGAACTTGCCCGGCGTGTCGGCGAAACCCGGCGCCACCAGGTAGCGCACGATCAGTGGCATCGCCAGTTCCATGGCAATGGTCAGCGCCAGCAGCGCCGAAAACAGCACGCCGAACACTTCCTCCGAAAAGCGCTTGGCGCCGTCGGTGCCGTGCGTTTCGATCTCCTTGGCAAACAGTGGCACGAAGGCGGCGTTGAAGGCGCCTTCGGCGAACAGCCGGCGAAAGGTGTTGGGGAACTGGAAAGCGGCGTTGAAGGCGTCGGCGACCGGTCCGGTGCCGAGTGCGGCGGCCATCAGCATCTCGCGGCCAAAGCCGAGCGCGCGGCTCATCAGCGTGCCGGAAGCGACGGTGGCGAATTTCTTAACGAGGCTCATGCGTTCTAGGACTGCCTGTGGGATTGGGACAAAGTGAGGATGGCAGTCACTCGGCGGCCGCCTTGGCCTTGCCGCCGCGTTCGGGCGCGATGCCTTCGAGCGTCGCCATCAGCCGGTTGCGGATGGTGGCGATGCGGGCCGGGCTGTCGATCTTCTGGCTGGTGAGGTCGGTGACATAGAAGGTGTCGATGACCTTTTCGCCGAACGTAGTGATGTGTGCCGAAGCGATGTCGAGCGACAGGTCTGACAGCGTGCCGGTGATCTCCGACAGCAGGCCCGGGCGGTCGAGCCCCTCGACCTCGATGACGGAAAACCGGTTCGACAGCGTGTTGCGGATCTCGGCGCGCGGCGGGATTTTGAACACCTTGGCGCCGCGCTTTGGCTTGGTGCGCTTCTCGATCATCTCCGGCAGCCAGCTCTTGCCCGACAGCACGTCCTCGATCAGCCGGCCGACGCGCTCGGCACGACGGCGCTCGTCCTCGTCGCGGTCGAATTCCCGCGAGATCAGGATCGTGTCGAGGGCGCGGCCGTCCGAGGTGGTAAAAATCTGCGCGTCGACGATGTTGCCGCCGGCGCCGGCGCATGCTCCGGCAATGACCGAGAGAAGACGGGGATGGTCCTGCGCCAAAACGGTGATCTCGGTCACCGCCTCGAACTGATGGGTCTTGACCATGGTGGCAAGCTTGTTGCCGGCCGCGTCCGCCTCGCGGATGAATTCGGCGTGGCGAATCTGGTCCGGCAGGTCGACGGCCAGCAGATAGTTCTCGTAGTGCAGTCCGACATAGCGCTTGCGGGCCTTGTCGGGCCAGTCGGCGAGCGCCTCGGCCAGGCGTTCGCGCGCCGCCGCCGTGCGCTGTGCGCGCGACACTTCCGAGAAGCCGCCGGTCAGAAGCAGTTCGGTCTCGTAATAGAGCGTGCGCAGCAGCTGGCCTTTCCAGCCGTTCCAAACACCGGGTCCGACACCCCTGATGTCGCAGACGGTGAGGATCAAAAGCATCTTCAGCCGCTCGACCGACTGCACGATCGCGGCGAAATCCTCGATGGTCTTGCGGTCATTGAGGTCGCGGGTCTGTGCCGTCATCGACATGACGAGGTGGTTCTCGACCAGCCAGGCGACCGTTTCCGTATCCGCTGGCGACAACCCCATATGCGGGCAGATGCGCCGTGCGATGCGGGCGCCGGCCTCGGAATGATCTTCCGGCCTGCCCTTGGCGATGTCGTGCAGCAGCACGGCGACATAGAGCGCCTCGCGGCTCTTCTTCAGGCCCGGCATCAGCGAATGCGACAGCGGATGCACCTTCTCGCCGTCGCCGCGTTCGATTTCTGCCAGCACGCCGATGCAGCGGATCAGGTGCTCGTCGACCGTGTAGTGGTGGTACATCGAGAACTGCATCATGGCGACGATCTTGCCGAAGTCGGGGATCAGCCGCCCGAGCAGTCCGGCCTCGTTCATGCGCCGCAGATTGAGTTCGGCGTTGCGGTCCGAGGTCAATATGTCGAGGAACAGCCGGTTGGCTTCCTCGTCGCGGCGCAGCGACTTGTTGACCAGGCCGAGCGAGCGCGTCAGCAGCTTCAGCGCATCGGGATGGAATTCCAGCCCGTGCTTGTCGGCGAACCAGAACAGTCTCAAAAGATTGACGGGATCGCGCTCGAACACCTGGTCGTCGGCGATGTTGATGCGGTGGTTGTCGACAATGAAGTCCGACGTGCCGGCGAGCTTGCGCTTGCGGCGCTGGAAGGTCAGGAAGATGCGGTTGAACCCCGGCACATGCTTGGCCTGCTCTTCCTCAAGCGCGGCGCAGAAGATGCGGGTCAGGTCGCCGACATCCTTGGCGACGAGGAAGTAGTGCTTCATGAAGCGTTCGACGGCCGACAGGCCGGGATGGGTGGTGTAACCCAGCCGCCCGGCGATCTCGCGCTGGATGTCGAAATGCAGCCGCTCCTCGGCCTTGCCGGTGAGGAAATGCATGTGGCAGCGCACCGCCCAGAGAAAATCCTCGGCCTTCTGGAACTCGCGGTACTCGGCTTCGGTGAAGACGCCCTTTTCGACCAATTCCTCGCCGGTGCGCACCCGGTAGAAGTATTTGCCGATCCAGAACAGCGTCTGCAGGTCGCGCAGGCCGCCCTTGCCGTCCTTGACGTTGGGCTCGACCAGATAGCGGCTTTCGCCGGCCTTGGCGTGGCGCTCGTCGCGTTCGGCGAGCTTGGCCTGGACATATTCCGGCCCGGTTGTGCGCACCACCTCGTGGTCGAAGCGCAGCATCAGCTCGTCATAGAGCTTGCGTTCGCCCCACAGGAAGCGCGCTTCCAGGATCGAGGTGCGGATGGTGATGTCGGTGCGCGACAGCCGCAGGCACTCATCGATGTTGCGGGTGGCGTGGCCGACCTTTAAGCCGAGATCCCACAGCATGTAGAGCATGTATTCGACGGTTTGTTCGCCCCACGGCGTCTGCTTGTAGGGCAAGAGGAACAGGAGGTCGATGTCTGATCCTGGCGCCAGCGTGCCGCGGCCATAGCCGCCGACCGCGACGACGGCCATGCGTTCGGCCGACGAACGGTTCTTCACCCGGTAGACATGCGTCGCCGCGAAATCGTAGAGCGCCCGGATCAGCTCATCCATCAGGTGCGACAGCCGCTCGGCACAGGCATTGCCGCCGCCATCCGCTCTCAGCATGACCTCGGCGATCTTTCGGCCTTCAGCAAGCCGGGCCTTGAGAAGCTGCAGAACGCCGGCGCGGGCGGCCGCTCCGGAACCGTCGCCGGCGGTGGCCGTGGTCAGCGCGGTCATCTCGCGGCGCAAGGCTTCGCCGTCGATCAGTTCATCGAGCTTCAGGGAGATTTTCGCCATAGGTACCGGTTGGCCTTGCCTTTTGGGCGGCGTCTATAGCGCGTTTTCGCGGCGCTGGGTATGGGGCTGGCCGACAGCCGGTAAACGACCTAGTCCGTTGCCTCGATCGGGTCGAGCGGCACGACAATCCGTTGCCGGAATCTGCAGAAATCGGCGATCCACCGTGCGGTTCGCCCGGCCTCCCTGCTGATTCTCACAGCCATCGGCTTCCTCTGCCTTCCCATAAGCCCGCTCGCGGTCCGCGCGGCATCGCGTTCCTGGTCAAGCAGGCTAGGCAGCTTTCCGCCGACGAACTGATCCTGTGCGCAGAGCGCCGGAACAAGTTGGTAGATGGTCTTGCCGGCCGACAGGACGGGGTTGAAGATGAGATCATCGGTGGCAATGCTGACCTGCGCCGTTGCCTCCAGAAAGTCGCGCGCCGTCCGCCGCGAGAGCAGATAACCGCCGGCCCCCGGATGCCCCTTGCGGAGCCGGACCATGGAAAAACCATGTCCGGCAGAGGTCCTTCTCCTCTGGATCACGGTTGTGGAGAAGAATGTCTCGAGCTTCACGACGTCGGCGTCCGCCGGCACCCAACTCGTATCGGCCAGCAACGTCCCGGCCCTGCTGGAGAAGACCATGTCGTCCTCGAACACGGCGCCGTAGGGGGCCTCGTCCTGCGCAATGATCGTCCAGCAGGCTCGATGACTGTGCAAGCAGGCGATTTCGCTGCCGGAGAGCGGCCGGATGGCATGTATCGCGTGCTGCGGCTGCAGCATCAGGTCGGGATGTTCCTTGCCATCGATCCCCGCGACCCGCTCGAAGCCGATGCCGATACGGGCGAACTCGGCTGTCATATGGGCAAGCCGGTGGGGAGATCGATCGAGATTGATAACCAGGCGCTTCATTTTTCGAGCTATTTTGTATGAAAACTTTGTTTACGAAATTGTAAGGTTCACAGGAACCGCCAAGCACCGCAGGAGCCTTCTAGCGCAGGTGACGTCGTGGTTTGTTGACCGCCTCAGAAGTGGATATTATGCCACAACCTGAAAGACAAGCTTTTAAACCCAGCCATTTTCCCAGGATTACCGGGGGATTACATGTTTCTGGCGGCTGGGGGAATTTTCTATTCAAGGTCACCGGCGGCAAGATGGAGTTCGGCCGGAGCCCAGGATTTCTCTCGGTAGCTCAAGCGAACCTGAGCTTTTGCTGGGCGAACAGCCCGGTCGAGGCCCCAAATGCGAAAAATCGGAACAGCCCTTGACCTTCCAGTTACTGGAAGCACTACCTCCGTACCAGACAGAGGCATAGAGGCATTTTGGAATGACGCATCCAGACCATGATCACCACGGCAACCACCATGCACATGGCGCGCATGGCAGCTGTTGCGCACCGAAAGCTGTGGATGCAGCGGCCGTTCTGCGCGATCCGGTCTGCGGCATGACCGTGGATCCGGCCGCCGGCAAGCCGACATCGGAGCATGGCGGCCGCCTCTATCATTTCTGCAGTGAAGGCTGCCGTTCGAAATTCCAGGCCGGGCCGGAACAATATTTGACGGCCACCGACCCTGTCTGCGGCATGAGCGTCGACCGCGCCACCGCCAGACACTTTGTGCGCCATGAGGGGCAGGGCTTCTACTTCTGTTCCGCCGGCTGCAAGGCGAAATTCGAGGCGGCGCCGCAAACCTATCTCGGTGACAGGCCGGCGCCAGTGCCGGCGCCCAAGGGCACGCAATACACCTGCCCGATGCATCCAGAGATCATCCGCGACAAGCCGGGCTCCTGCCCGATCTGCGGCATGGCGCTGGAGCCGATGGGCGTACCATCCGGCGATCAAGGGCCAAATCCCGAGCTGGTCGATTTCACCAGGCGGCTCTGGGTCAGTGCTGTCCTGTCGATCCCGCTTCTGATCATCGCCATGGCGCCGATGGTAGGCCTGTCGTTCGAAGGCTTGGTCGATGACCGGACGAAGGTCTGGATCGAGCTGGCGCTGGCAAGCCCGGTGGTGCTGTGGGCTGCCTTTCCTTTCTTCCATCGCGGCTGGGAGTCGATCCTCAACCGCAGCCCCAACATGTGGACGCTGATTTCGCTCGGCGTCGGCGCGGCCTACCTCTACAGCGTCGTCGCCACCCTGTTTCCGGACATCTTCCCGCATCAGTTCCGCGGCCATGGCGGTGCGGTGCCAGTCTATTTCGAGGCCGCTGCCGTCATTGTCGCGCTGGTCTTTCTCGGCCAGGTGCTGGAATTGCGCGCCCGCGAAAAGACCGGATCGGCGATCCGCGCCTTGCTCGATCTGGCGCCGAAGACCGCGCGGCGTATCGCCGAGGACGGTTCCGAGACCGACGTGCCGCTGGACAGCGTCAAGGCCGGCGATCGCATGCGCATCCGGCCCGGCGATGCCGTGCCGGTCGACGGCACCGTGCTCGAAGGCCGCTCTTCCATCGACGAATCGATGATCACGGGCGAGCCGCTGCCGGTCGAAAAGGCCGAGGGCGACGCCCTGACTGGTGGTACGCTCAACAGGAACGGTTCGCTGGTCATGCGCGCCGAACGCATCGGCGCCGAGACCACGCTTGCACGCATCGTCGAACTGGTCGCCAAGGCACAGCGCTCGCGGGCGCCGATCCAGGGCTTGGCCGACCGCGTTTCCTTCTACTTTGTCCCGGCCGTCGTCCTTGTCGCGATCGTGGCCTTCATCGCCTGGTCGGTTTTCGGCCCCGAACCCAGCCTCATCTTCGCCATCGTCTCGGCGGTCTCGGTTCTGATCATCGCCTGTCCCTGTGCGCTCGGCCTCGCCACGCCGATGTCGATCATGACCGCCACCGGACGCGGGGCGCATGCCGGCGTGCTGATCAAGGAAGCCGCCGCGCTCGAACGCTTCGCCTCCGTCGACACGCTGATCGTCGACAAGACCGGCACGCTGACCGAAGGCCGGCCAAAACTGACGGATGTTGTCGCGGCGAACGGCTTTTCCGAAGACGGATTGCTGGGGCTCGCCGCGAGCCTGGAGAAGGGCTCGGAGCATCCGTTGGCCGAGGCCATCGTCGAAGCGGCTGGCGCTCGTGGCCTGAAGATTGCTGAAGCCAGCGATTTCGAGGCAGTCACCGGCAAGGGTGTATCCGGCACGGTGTCGGGCAAGACTGTCGCGCTCGGCAACGCCGCGATGATGCGCGATCTCGGCATCGACATTTCCGCCGCCTCAGTCAGTGCCGAAGCGCTGCAGGGCGATGGCAAGACGGCGATGTTCGTCGCCGTCGACAAAAAGCTGGCCGGCATCGTCGCCGTCGCCGATCCCATCAAGGCGACCACTGCCGAGGCGATCAAGGCGCTACATGACAGCGGCTTGAGGATCATCATGGCGACCGGCGACAATGAGCGCACCGCCAAGGCGATCGCCAAAAGCCTCGGCATTGATGAGGTTCGCGCCGGTCTGCTGCCGGAACAGAAGGCAGCCCTGGTCGAGGAACTGCGCGGCAGGGGCGCCGGCGTCGCCATGGCCGGCGACGGCGTCAACGACGCACCGGCCTTGGCCAGCGCCGATGTCGGCATCGCCATGGGCACCGGCGCCGATGTCGCGGTCGAAAGCGCCGGCATCACGCTGGTCAAGGGCGACCTCACCGGCATCGTGCGGGCCCGTACGCTTGCCCAGGCGACGATCGGCAACATCCGCCAGAACCTGTTCTTCGCCTTCCTCTACAATGTGCTTGGCGTGCCGGTCGCCGCCGGCGTGCTCTATCCGCTCACCGGCATGCTGTTGTCGCCGATGCTGGCGGCAGCGGCGATGAGCCTGTCCTCCGTTTCGGTCATCGCCAACGCATTGCGGCTGCGGACGTTGAAACTGTGATCCAAACCCCCAAATACGAAAACCTACAACAGGAGACCATGAATGACCTTAGCCAAGAAACTCGTGCTTTTGCTGATGGCGGCCGGAATGCTGCTCGCCGTTTTCCTCGAAAGCGTTCCGGCGCAGAGCGAAGAGATGAAACATGACATGGCCGGCATGGCGATGGGTGCGCAAAGCCCTGCCACCGCTGGCTACAAGAAGGCGATGGACAAGATGCACAAGGACATGATGGTCAAATACACCGGCAATGCCGATGTAGACTTCGTCCGCGGCATGATCCCGCACCATCAGGGCGCCATCGACATGGCCAAGGTCGAGCTTGCCAATGGCAAGGACCCGGAAATCCGCAAGCTTGCCGAAGGCGTCATCGCCGCGCAGGAAGCCGAAATCAAGCAGATGCAGGATTGGCTTGCCGCTCATCCGGTGAAGTGAGCCGTTTCGCGACAGGGAGATTTGGTGAGAACGCCTCTGGATTTCTCGCCCGCCCTGTGATGCGATCCGGCCTCGAACGGAGCCTGCCATGCCATCTGCCACCAGAACCACCATGCTGCCCTCTGGCGAAGCCATTGCGGTGCTCGGCCAGGGCACCTGGAAGATGGGCGAGGATTCGCGTCGCCGTGCCGATGAGGTGAACGCTCTCAAACTCGGCCTCGACCTTGGCATCACGCTGATCGACACCGCCGAAATGTATGCCAGCGGCGGCGCCGAGGAGGTGGTGGCCGAAGCCATTGCCGGGCGCCGCGCCGAAGTCTTCGTGGTCTCGAAAGTTCTGCCGTCAAACGCGTCGCGCGCGGGCGTGCAGCGCGCCTGCGAGAGCAGCCTGAAGCGCCTGCGCACCGACCGCATTGATCTTTATCTGCTGCATTGGCCTGGCAGCGTGCCTCTGGCGGAGACGGTCGAGGCTTTCGAGGCCTTGAAGAAGGCCGGCAAGATCCGCCATTGGGGCGTCAGCAATTTCGACACCGAGGACATGGAGGATCTGGCCGGCTTGCCCGACGGCGGCAACGTCCAGACCAATCAGGTGCTCTACAATCTGGTCCGCCGTGGCCCCGAGTTCGATCTCGCGCCCTGGAGTCGCAAGCGAGGCATCCCGCTGATGGCCTATTCGCCGGTCGAGCAGGGCGCGCTGGCGCGCAATGCCAGGCTCGATGCCGTCGCCGCCCGCCACAATGCGACCCCGGCACAAATCGCCCTGGCCTGGGTGATGCACCAGGACGGCGTCATCGCCATTCCGAAAGCCAGCAGCCAGGAGCATGTCCGTCAGAATGTCGCCGCACTCGACATCAAACTTACGCCGCAGGACATCGCCGATCTCGACCGTGGTTTTCCGCCGCCGACACGCAAGCGCGGCCTGGAGATGATCTGAGCGGCGATGAAGTTGCCAATCTCCCCCCTCGTGGGGGAGATGCCCGGCAGGGCAGAGGGGGGCGCTGTCCCGCCAACATATCAATTTTTTACAACGACTGTCCTGCCCGCCATTCTCTGCCGAGCACCATCGGAGGCAAGTTAAGCAAGGTCAGCACTCTACGACGCCCCCCTCTGTCCTGCCGGACATCTCCCCCCTCGAGGGGGAGATTGGCAGTTTCGGCGCCGCCCGGATGGGAAAATTATTTTCCGGCCAGTCCCTTCAGCCGGTAGAGCGCTTCCAGCGCCTCCCTTGGTGTCATCTCGTCGGGATTGATCTCGCCGAGGGCGGCGCCAAGCGCGTCGCTCTTCACCGGCTTTGGCGCTTCCCGCTTCACCGCCACGGAAAACAGCGGCAGGTCGTCGACCAGCCGGTTGGTCTTGCCGGAAACCTCGCCTTCCTCCAGCTGGTGCAGCACCTGCTTGGCGCGGTCGACCACCGCTTCCGGCAGGCCGGCGAGCCGCGCCACCTGGACGCCATAGGAACGGTCGGCCGCTCCCTTGCCGACCTCATGCAGGAAGACGACGTCGCCTTCCCATTCCTTGACCCGCATGGTGACGTTGTGGAGCCGCGCCAGCTTGCCGGCGAGCGAGGTCATTTCGTGGAAATGGGTGGCGAAGATTGCCCGGCAGCGGTTCTTCTCATGCAGATATTCCACCGCCGCCCAGGCGATCGACAGGCCGTCGAAGGTCGCGGTGCCGCGGCCAATTTCATCCAGGATCACCAGCGCCCGTTCGCCGGCCTGGTTGAGGATCGCCGCCGTCTCGACCATCTCGACCATGAAGGTCGAGCGGCCGCGCGCCAGATCATCCGAGGCGCCGACGCGCGAGAACAGCCGGTCGACGACGCCGATATGGGCCGATGCCGCCGGCACGAAGGAACCGGTCTGGGCCAGGATGGCGATCAGCGCGTTTTGCCGCAGGAACGTCGATTTACCGCCCATGTTCGGGCCGGTCAGCAGCCAGATCGCACCGTTCTTGGCACTCCCCTCCGGCGAGAGGTCGCAATCGTTGGCGACGAACGGGCCGTCGCCGGAACGGCGCAACGCCTGTTCGACCACCGGATGCCGGCCGCCCGAAATCTCGAAGGCAAGGCTCGCATCCACCACCGGCCGGCACCACGCCTCGCTTTCCGAAAGCAGCGCCAGCGCCGCCGACACATCAAGCGCGGCGAGCGCATCGGCGCCGGCGCGGATCTTTTCCGCCTCGCCGACCGATTCAGCCGTCAGCGCATCGAAGGCCGCCAGTTCGATGCTGAGCGCCCGGTCGGCGGCATTGGCGATCTTGGTCTCTAGTTCGGCAAGCTCGGTCGTGGTGAAACGCATGGCATTGGCCATGGTCTGGCGGTGGATGAAGCGCGCCTTGGCGCCATCGCTGCCGGTCATGACCGCGTGGTGGTTGGCGGTCACCTCGATGTAGTAGCCCAGCACATTGTTGTGCCGGATCTTCAGCGAGCGGATGCCGGTTTCCTCGATCAGCGAGCGCTCCAGCCCGGCGATCACTTTTCGTGACTCGTCGCGCAGCGCCCGCATCTCGTCGAGTTCCGGATGGTAGCCGCCGCGCAGGAAACCGCCGTCGCGCTTCAACAGCGGCAGTTCCTCGCCGAGCGCCTGCATCAGATGCTGGGCAAGCGCCTGGGGCAGCGCCTGGATGGCGGCCATTGCATCAGCCAATTCCTGGGGCAGGGCGGTCGCGGCGAAGATCTCGGCGATCGCGCCGGCCGCCTCGAAGCCGGCGCGCAGCGCGCCGAGGTCACGCGGGCCGCCGCGGTTGAGCGCCAGCCTGGACAAAGCGCGCGGCATGTCGGCGACCCTCTTCAGGCTCGTCCGCACCGCGTGGCACAGCCGGGTTTCGGAGCGGAAGAACGACACCGAGTCCAGGCGCGCGCCGATCGCCGCCGGGTCGGTCAGCGGCGCCATCAGCCGGTCGGCGAGCAGCCTGGCGCCGCCGCCGGTCACCGTGCGGTCGATCGCCTTGAACAGCGAACCCTCGCGGCTCCCCGACAATGTACGCAGCAGCTCCAGATTGCCGCGTGTCGCCGGATCGATGAACAGCGTCGAGCCCTGCTCCTCGCGCTCGGGCCGCGACAGCGGCGGCCGCTCGGCCTTCTGCGTCTTCTCGACATAGGCGATGGCACCTGAGATCGCCGACAGTTCGGCGCGCGAAAACGTGCCGAAACTGTCCGGCGTCGCCACATCGAAGAAGCGGGCGATGCGCCCGGTGGCCGAGGCCGAATCGAACAGCGATGGCGGCTGCGGGTTGGCGACACGGCCAAGCACGTCGAACACCGGCCTCAGCTCCGGATCGTGGAACACCGGCTCGGCGACGATCAGCTCGCGCGGATCGACGCGGAAGATGTCGGCGAGCAGCCGGTCGGCGGTGGTCTCGGCAACGCGGAAGGCGCCGGTCGAGATGTCGATCCAGGCAATTGCGAAGCTGTGGTCGCTGCCGCCCTTCACCCGTCCCAGCGCCATCAGGAAACTGGATTCGGACGGCGCCAGCAATTTGTCTTCGGTGATGGTGCCTGGCGTCACCAGCCGCACCACATCGCGGCGCACCACCGATTTGGAGCCGCGTTTCTTGGCTTCGGCCGGATCCTCGATCTGCTCGCAGACGGCGACGCGGAAACCCTGGCCGATCAGTTTCTGCAGATAGTCGTCGGCCGCATGCACCGGCACGCCGCACATCGGAATGTCGTGGCCCTGGTGCTTGCCGCGCTTGGTCAACACGATGCCCAGCGCCCGGCTCGCCTTTTCGGCATCGTCGAAAAACAGCTCGTAGAAATCGCCCATGCGGTAGAACAGCAGCGAATCCGGGTTCGCCGCCTTGATCTCGATGAACTGCTCCATCATCGGCGTCACGGCGGCAATGCCGGGCTGCGGCGGCGTCATCACCTCGGGGGCGTCGGGCTCGTTCGGGCTGTGCATGTTCATGGCGCGGCACGCTAGCAGATGTGATGGCCGGGTTTAATGCCGGGGCCTCGAAAAGCAGGGGAAGACCGAGGCGATCTCATGCACGCAATTGCCCCTCGGTCTGCGATTCCCGCGCACCGGCGGTTTACACGCGGCGGCGTGTGGTCTTAATTCGGACCGAAACAAAGCACCCGCCTCAAGGAGGTGCTGCACCGGCGAGGAAATCAAAAGCATCATGGCCAGGAAAACCGAAAACAGCGGTCCGTCCGTCAGCGCGCAGGAAGCGCTCGAATTCCACGCCATGGGCCGGCCGGGCAAGCTGGAAATCGTCGCCACCAAGCCGATGGCCACGCAGCGCGATTTGAGCCTTGCCTACTCACCTGGTGTCGCCGTACCCGTGCGTGCTATCGCCGAGGATCCCAGCCGCGCCTTCGACTACACGACGCGCGGCAACATGGTCGCCGTCATTTCCAACGGCACCGCCATCCTTGGCCTCGGCAATCTCGGCGCGCTGGCCTCCAAGCCGGTGATGGAGGGCAAGGCGGTGCTGTTCAAGCGCTTCGCCGATGTCGATTCCATCGACCTCGAGGTCGACACCGAGGATGCCGACGAGTTCATCAACTGCGTGCGCTTCCTGGGGCCGTCCTTCGGCGGCATCAACCTCGAGGACATCAAGGCGCCGGAGTGCTTCATCATCGAGCAGCGGCTGCGCGAGCTGATGGATATCCCGGTCTTCCACGACGACCAGCATGGCACCGCCATCATCTCGGCCGCCGGCCTGATCAACGCGCTTGAAATCACCGGCCGCGACATGAAGACCACGAAGATGGTCTGCAACGGCGCCGGCGCTGCCGGCATCGCCTGCATCGAGCTGATGAAGGCGATGGGCTTCGCGCCGGAAAATATCACTTTGTGCGACACCAAGGGCGTCGTCTTCCAGGGCCGCACCGAAGGCATGAACCAATGGAAGTCGGGGCATGCGGTCAAGACCGAGGCGCGCAGTCTCGCCGACGCGCTCGACGGCGCGGATATCTTCCTCGGCCTCTCGGCCAAGGGCGCGCTGACCACCGCCATGGTGCAGTCGATGGCCAAGAACCCGATCATCTTCGCCATGGCCAATCCCGATCCCGAGATCACGCCGGAGGAAGTGGCCGAGATCCGCACCGACGCCATCATGGCGACCGGCCGTTCGGATTATCCGAACCAGGTCAACAACGTGCTCGGCTTCCCCTACATTTTCCGCGGCGCGCTGGATGTCAGGGCAACCACCATCAATGACGACATGAAGATCGCCGCCGCCCAGGCGCTGGCGGCACTGGCGCGCCAGGACGTGCCCGACGATGTCGCCGCCGCCTATCAGGGCAACAGGCCGAAATTCGGCCCCAACTACATCATCCCGGTGCCGTTCGACCCGCGCCTGATCTCGGCCATTCCGCTGGCGGTGGCCAAGGCGGCGATGGAGTCGGGCGTTGCCCGCAAACCGATCCTCGACCTCGACCGCTACGCGCAGGAGCTGTCGGCCCGCCGCGACCCGATCGCCTCCACCCTGCAGCGCATCTACGACCGCGTGCGGCGCCAGCCCAAACGCATCGTCTTCGCCGAGGGCGAGGAGGAGCAGGTGATGCGCGCCGCCGTCTCCTATGTGAACCAGCGCCTCGGCACCGCCATCCTGCTCGGCCGCGACGACGTCATCAAGGAAAACGCCAAGCAAGCCGGCATCGACCTGAACAAACAAGGCATCGAGATCATCAACGCCCGGCTATCGCGCCGCAACGGCATCTACACCGACTATCTCTACGAACGCATGCAGCGCAAAGGCTTCCTGTTCCGCGACTGCCAGCGCCTGATCAACAACGACCGCAACCACTTCGCCGCCTGCATGGTGGCGCTGGGCGATGCCGACGGCATCGTCACCGGTGTCACCCGCAACTATTCCACCGCGCTCGACGACATCCGCCGCGTCATCGACGCCAAGCCCGGCCACCGCGTCATCGGCGTCTCGATCGTGCTGGCGCGGGGCAAGACCGTGCTGGTCGCCGACACCGCGGTGCACGACATGCCCAATGCCGAGCAGATCGCCGATATCGCCGAGGAGGCCGCAGGCTTCGCCCGCCGCATGGGCTATGAGCCGAGGCTCGCCATGCTCGCCTATTCCACCTTCGGCCATCCGCAGGGCGAACGCTCCGAACGCGTCCAGGAAGCCGTGCGCATCCTCGACAAGCGCCGCGTCGATTTCGAATATGACGGCGAAATGGCCGCCGACGTCGCGCTCAATGCGCGCGCCATGGCGCAATACCCGTTCATAAGGCTCACCGGCCCGGCGAATGTGCTGATCATGCCGGCGTTCCACTCGGCCTCGATCTCAACCAAGATGCTGCAGGAACTCGGCGGCTCGACGGTCATCGGCCCGCTGCTGGTCGGGCTGAACAAGCCGGTGCAGATCGTCTCCCTGAACGCCAAGGACTCGGATATCGTCAACATGGCGGCGATCGCGGCTTATACGGCTGGGACTTGAGGGGCGGGCCCCCCTAGACGGCGGGAGCCAACGATCCGGCTTTCGAACGAGGCGGCGCTTGAAACGCCGTCGCACCCCCATAACAGATTGATAAGATTCAGCTGATATACGGAAACTCTTGCCGCATGCCGTAACGGCATCCACGGCGCGCTCAGACCGCCAAAATGGGGGTGCGGCCATGAAGCATGACGGAGTTTCTGTATCCGTGGTCGGCGAGCGAGCCTACCACGACGAGCGGCTGGACGCCTTGCTCAGCATCACCGGCCGCATGGACGGTTATCTCTACCGCTGCCGCAACGACGCGTCCTACACCATGCTCTATATCAGCGACGGCATTTTCACCGTCAGCGGTTACCGGCCGAGCGATTTCATCCACAACGCGGTGCGCGACTATGTCTCGGCCATCCATCCGGATGACCTGCCGTCGGTCTATGCCGCCGTCGACGCCGCGCTCGAGGCGCGCTGCAACTGGAACGTCGACTACCGCATCGTGCCGCGGGTCGGCGAAGCGCTCTGGGTCCGCGAGATCGGCGGCGGTGTCTGGGACGAAGCCGGCGAACTCGAATTCCTGGAAGGCTTCGTCGTCGACATCAGCGACCGCAAGGTCGTCGAGGACCTCAACGCCCAGCTGGTCCTGGATCTGAAGACCGCCAACGAGGAATTGTCCGCGCAAAAACGCGAGATCGAGGTGGCCAAGCAGCAGAGCGACCATTCGGCCAACCACGATGCCTTGACCGACCTGCCCAACCGGCGTGCCTTCCACAACGAGCTCAAGTCGGTGGTTACCCGCTGCGGCGCCACCGGCAAGGCGGCCGGGCTTTTGTTCATCGACCTCGACCGGTTCAAGGAAGTCAACGACACGCTCGGCCACGAGGCCGGCGATGCGCTGCTGCAGCGCGTGTCGAGCCAGCTTCGCTCGATCCTGCGCAGTGCCGATTTCGTCGCCCGGCTCGGCGGCGACGAGTTCGCCTTCCTGTTCTCGGCCGACACCGAACTGGCACAGCAGAAGGCCGTGCGCGTCGCCGAGCGCATCCTGGAAAGGTTGCGGATCAAGGTTCCGACGCCCAATGGCGCCATCCAGGTCGGCTGCACCGTTGGCGTGGCGATGTATCCGGCGGAAGCCACCGACTCCGAAGCGCTGATCGCACTCGCCGACCGGCTGATGTACATCGGCAAGAAGAGTGGCCGAAACCGGCTGGTCACCGCCAGGGAAATGACACCGCAACAGCCGTCGTCCAGGCCCCGCCTTCGCAAGACGGCGTAGCGCGCCGACTCCGAAATCCGAGGGTTGACCGCGCCGGCTTCAGCCTGGCGCGAACGCCCGTGCCGCTTCGACCACGTCCTCGATCTGGTCCTGCCGCAGCAGGTCGATCGGAATGCGGCCGTCGAGTTGCGCTGCCGGCCGCGTCAGCCACAGCCAGGCCAGTCTCGGATTGCCGATCAGCGACTGCACGTCGCTGATGCCCGCAACCGGCCTGCCGTCGACGAACTGCGCCAGCGGAAAGACATGTTTGCGGCCGCCCTTGCGCAAGGCAATGACGTCGCCGCGCCTTTGCCAGCGATGCAGGGTCGAGCGGGCGATGCGCAGGTTTTCCTCGAGATAGGTCGAGCCGGCGACCCGGCCCGCCCAGTCCTCGATCAGCATCGATTCGAGGTCGTCGGACTGCGGCGACAGAGGAAGCGGCTCATCGGCCAACATAGCCGCCGGCAGGTTTGTGGCCCCGGCTTCGCTGCGACGCGCGGCTTCCGCCGCCAGCGCGCGCACGAATTTCGAGGCGAGGCCGGGAAGGTCGGCATGGATGGCATCGATGGCGCGCTGGTGCTTCGGTGACAGCAAGGTGACGGCTGACGCTATGCTGCCGGCGATCTTGCCGACCGAGACCACGGTGGATTGGTTTATGGCTTCGTCATAACGGGCAAGCGCGCGCTCGACATCCTCCGCGACCATCTCCGCGAAGTCGTCCTGTCCAAGACCGGTTGGCTGAAATCTGCTCATGAATCTGTCTTCCGGCCGCGCGCTCCTCCCTTAGCCGCGGCCGATTGCTGAATTTCTAGTGCGGAAAACGGAAATCATGGCGGCAACGAAACGCGCCGCCCGACAGCTTGCTGTCTTGCATCTTTTCAACATCCCATCTGACTGCGGGCGCGCCCCGAAATGTCAGTCACGGGACGCTCTCGATTTCGTGTAGGAGCGATGTGTGACAGTCACGCGACGGTGAGAAGCGAGGCGCTCTTCCTTCTCCCCCTGTGGGAGAAGGTGGCCTCGCGAAGCGAGGTCGGATGAGGGGTGTTCCAGCTTGGCAAAGCCGGCGCTCCGTCACGCACCCCTCAACCGTCTTGGCGCTGCGCGCCAATCCACCTTCTCCCACAGGGGGAGAAGGGAAAGGCGCCCTACAACAACCCGGCCTGTTCCGCTTCACGGCGCAAATTCTGCCTTGGCCTTGGGCCGAGCTGCTGGATCACCAGGCCGGCGGCCAGGGAGCCGAGGTCGCCGCAGGTCTTGAGGTCGCGGCCTTGCGTATAGCCGTGCAGGAAACCGGCGGCGTAGAGATCGCCGGCGCCCGTCGTGTCGACCAGCTCCCGGATGGCGGTGGCCTGGATGACCACGGTCTCGTCGCCGCGCACGATGACCGAGCCCTTTTCCGAGCGGGTCACGGCAGCGATCTTGCAGTCCTTGCGGATTTGCGCCAGCGCCTCGTCGAAGGACGATGTCTGGTAGAGTGACTTGATCTCGTGGCTGTTGGCAAAGACGATGTCGACCGTGCCCGAGCGCATCAGCTCGAGGAACTCGTCGCGGTAGCGGTCGACGCAAAAGGAATCCGACAGCGTCATCGATACTTCGCGGCCTGCCGCGTGGGCCAGCCTGGCCGTCTGCCGGATCGCTTCCTTGGCGCGCGGCGGGTCCCACAGATAGCCCTCGAAATAGGTGACCTTGGCGCCAGATGCCTTATCGGCCTCGACATCCTCCGGTCCGAGCTCGACGCAGGCGCCGAGATAGGTGTTCATCGAGCGTTCGCCATCGGGCGTGACGAAGATCATCGAGCGTGCCGTCGGCGGCTCGCCGGTGAGCGGTTTGGTGTCGAACGCGACGCCCTGCGCATGGATGTCGTGCGCGTAGATTTCGCCCAGCGCATCATCGGAGACCTTGCCGAAGAAGGCGGCGCGGCCGCCGAAGGAGGCGACGCCGGCCGCCGTGTTGCCGGCGCTGCCGCCGGAAGCCTCGATCGCCGGGCCCATGCGGCTGTAGAGCAGTTCGGCGCGCTGGGTATCGATGAGGTTCATCGCGCCCTTGATGATGCCGTTGGTTTCGAGGAATTCCTCCTCGCACTGGGCGATGATGTCGACAATGGCATTGCCGATGCAAAGCACGTCATAATCCGGCATCAATGTCTCCGCCAAAAACCCGAGCCGGCTTCTTGCCACGCTCGGGCGGGTCTACAGCATGACCCCGAAAATTGGCAACCGATTTTCTATCGTCGGCGGTGTGCTGGCGACAAGCCAGGCGCTACGACAATTCGACCGTGGACGAAGCATTTATTCGCGGCGTTGCCTACAAGTCAGGCCCGATCGACCGCATCCGAAGACGGCAGGCCCATGACCGCAAAGAACGACACGACAACCGACCTGGCCTTGCTCGGCGTGCTGGCGATGCTGTGGGGCGCCTCCTACACCTTCATCAAGATCGGCGTCGAAACGATCCCACCGGTTACCTTCATCGCCGCCCGCACCTTGATCGCCGGCGGCATCCTGTTCGCCATCATCCGCTGGCGCGGGCTCGCCTTGCCGCGCGATGCCGCCATGTGGCGCCGCTTTGCGTTCCAGGCCTGCCTCAACAGCGTCATACCGTTCACGCTGATCGCCGCCGCCGAGCGCTCGGTCGATGCCGGCCTCGCCACCATCCTCAATGCAACCTCGCCGATCTTCACCTTTCTACTGACGGCGCTTATCACCCGCCACGAACCGGTCACGGTACGCAAGCTTATCGGTGCCGGCGCCGGCATAGCCGGTATCTGCCTCATCGTCGGCACCGAGGCACTGGGCGGTCTCGGCCACGAATTGTGGGCGCAGGTGGCCATCGTCGTGGCAACGATCTGCTATGCCGGCGCCGCCATTTTCGGCCGCGGCTTCAAGGGTCTCGATCCGATGCTGCCGGCGGCAGGTTCGATGCTCTGCGGCGCGGTTATGCTGGTGCCGCTCAGCCTGGTGGTCGACCAACCCTGGACGCTCACGCCCTCGATGGCATCGATCCTGGCCCTGCTCGGTCTGTCGGTGTTCTCGACGGCGCTCGCCTTCGTCATCTATTTCCGCCTCATCCACACGCTGGGTTCGGTCGGCACGACGTCGCAGGCCTATCTGCGCGTGCCGATCGGCGTCGGCATCGGCGCCGTCTTCCTCGGCGAAAGCCTGGGGCCGACGGCATGGCTGGGCATGGGTTTTGTCGTGGCTGGCGTTGCCGCCATGACCATTCCGGTCAGAAAGCCGGCGTTTGCCCGCTAGCAATACGCGCTTGTGCTCAAGACCCGCGCTGCCTATCTCGGGAGCGTCCGCCTTTCCGGCGGCGTCCGCTGACCTGGGATTGAAGCACGGTGATATTCGACGCTGCCCGCACCGCGGCCCTCGAGCTGCTCTCGCCGCCGTTTCGTGCTGTGTTCCTCAAGACGCTGGGCCTGACCGTGCTGGCGCTGGTCGCCTTGTGGTTCGGCCTGACCAGCCTTGTCGAGTGGCTGGCCCTGCCGTGGCTCCAGGCCTTGTTGCCCGGCATACCGTCATGGGCCGGCTGGCTGGGGGGCATCATCGCGGCAATCGCGCTGGCCTTCGGCATGGCGCTGCTCATCGCGCCGGTCACGGCTGTCATCGCCGGCCTGTTCCTCGACGATGTTGCCGAAGTGGTCGAGCGCACCGACTATCCCCGCGACCCGGTCGGGCGCCCCATGCCGGCGTTGCGCTCGCTGGTGCTGGCGATCAAATTCTTCGGCGTCGTCATCTTCGGCAACATCGTGGCGCTTCTGCTGCTGCTGGTGCCGGGCATCAACATCGCCGCCTTCTTCATCGTCAACGGCTATCTGCTCGGGCGTGAATTCTTCGAATTCGCCGCCATGCGCTTTCGCCCGGAGGACCAAGCCAGAGCCCTGCGCCGGCAGTATGCCGGCACGGTGTTTCTCGCCGGGCTGGTCATCGCGGCCTTCCTGGCCGTGCCGCTGCTCAATCTGCTGACGCCGCTCTTCGCCGCCGCCATGATGGTCCATCTGCACAAGGCGATCAGCGCGCGGGAAAGCCGCCGGTGACCGCAAGTGTCATGCAGTCGGCCCTTTAGGCTGAGGATTTGCCGTACAGCGCTTGCAATTTGCCGAACGGCATGGCGGCGCGGGTGAAGCCGAACGTGCCGTCCTGCTGGATCTCGCGCGCCGCCGTCTCTAGCATGCCGTAAGCGAAGTTGGTCAGCCATGGCCCGAGCGAAATGCGCTTGACGCCGGCCATCGAAAGATCGGCGATGGTAAAGCCCGGCTTCGCCATGACGTTGACCGGCTTGCTGACCGCCGAGCAGAGCGTGCGCACCATCTCGACGTCACCGATGCCCGGCGCATAGAGCACGTCGGCGCCGGCCTTCTCGAAGGCTTGCAGCCGCTTGATGGTGTCGTCGAGATCGGGCTTGCCCCACAGGAAATTCTCGGCCCGCGCCGTGAAGACGAAATCGCGTTTCAGGGCCCGCGCCGCCTCCACCGCCGCCGCGACGCGCTCGACCGCATGGGAGAAGTCATAGATCGGCCTGTCCGGATCGCCGGTGTGGTCCTCGATCGAGCAGCCGGCAAGGCCGGCCGCTTCCGCCGCGAAGATGGTTTCGGCCGCTCGCTCGGCGCTGTCGCCCTTGCCTTTCTCGAGATCGGCCGAGACCGGCAGGTCGGTCGCCGCCGTCACCTCGCGGCAGTGATGGATCATCTGCTCGAAGGTCACCGCGCCGTCTGGCAGGCCGCGCGAAAAGGCAAAGCCGGCGCTGGTGGTCGCCAGTGCCTTGAAACCGAAGGACCCGAGCAGCTTGGTCGTGCCTGGATCCCAGGGATTGGGCATGACGAAGGTTGAGGCATGCAGGTCGCGAAAGATCTTGCCCTTGTCCATGAATGCTCCCCATCACAAGTGTTTGGGGGCGGATGCTATCGCGCCGTCTTCGGTCGGGCAAATAAATGCGCTTGGTTCAGAAGCGTTTCTCGTTCTCTGCTGACAATTTCTCGAAGGCGTCGGAATCCGCGACGTAGCGCGATGTCTTCTTGTCCCAATGATAGGTGACGGAAATGTCGTGTGATGCCGCCTCGGGCGGCGCGTCGTCGCAGCTTTCATCGCTCGGAATGGTGCTGTCGGTCACCGTTACCTTGAAGGCGGCATAAGGCTGGCCGTTGGCGATGGCCTGGAAAGCCACATCCTGCTTGCGGCTGTAGGCGCAGAGCCTTTCGTCGAACGTGTAGATCATGTCGATCAACTCGAATTTGTCGTCGCGGACCATGATCAGCGGCGTGATCACATAGCCCTGGCTCGAATTGAAATGCGTGCTCATGGTGATGAGCATGTCGTCGCCGGCGCCGATCGAAAGCTTGTTCGGTTCGCGGAAATAGGTGCTGCGGTCGACCGCGACATTGGCCGCATCGAGCAGTTTCGGCTTGGCCGTGACGTCGTAGAGCGCCAGTATTGCATAGCCCTCGGCGCTGTCGGGAGAATCGCCGAGGTCGAACAACATGGCCAGCCGGTCCTTGCCGGCGGCTCTGATGGGCAGCACGGCGGCGTTGGGGAAACTGGATGTCTCGGGCGGTGAACCGCCGCTATCCGGCCCCGCGATGTGGCGCATCTCGATCGGCAGCCCGCCCTTGTAGAAGCCCTGCCCGTCCGAGGCGAGATCCGGGATGACCATTTTGGCCAGGTCGAGGTAAGTCACATCGGTGCGGCCGGGCAGGGTGCTGCTGAGTTCGGGAAAGCTCACAGTTTGCGCGCCGGCCGCGGTCCACAGCAGCGGCAGCAGCATCAGGGCGAGAATGAAGCGGAGAAGGTTCGTCGGCATGAGGCTCCCCAAGATCAGGCCACTCACGCTAGCACGGGTTTCCGGTTCCATGCAGCCGTGCCGAAATCAGTGGATCGGCACCAGCCCGGCCAGTTCGCGCATGTCGTCGAACAGGATGCCGCCGGCCTCGGTCAGGCCGTCGCGGTCCGAATAGGGGTCGCCATGATAGGAAAACACCCGCATGCCGGCGGCGATCCCGGCCTGTGTGCCGGCAACGCTGTCCTCGATGACGATGCAATCGGCGGGCGCGAAGCCCATGGTCTTGGCCGCATGCAGGAACAGGTCGGGAAACGGCTTGCCGCGCCCGACCATGGTCGCGGAAAACATTGCGTGTTCGAACAGCGGCAGCAGCCCGGTCTGGCCAAGCGTGATGTGCATCTTCGAAATCCTGGCCGAGGTCGCGACGCAATAGGGAATGCCGGCCGCGCGCACCGCCTCGATGAACTCCCGCACGTAGGGGATCGCCTCGACGCCATGGGAAAACAGGTCCGGCAGGCCGGCATTCCAGCGATCGACGAAATCGGCACCGAGCCGCACCTCGGTCTGCTCTTCGATCTCCTTCTGCACCGAGGCCATGCTGCGGCCGGAGAAATTCTTGCGGCAATATTCAAAGTTCGTCGAATAGCCGGCAGCCGTCAGCCATTCGGCGAGGCGCCGGTTGGCGAGATTTTCGGTGTCAACGAGGATCCCGTCGCAGTCGAAGATAACGAGTTTCGGAATTTGCATTCAGGCGGTGCCGGTCGATCCGAACCCGCCCGAGCCACGCGCCGTGCCGCCGGCCAGCGAACGCTCTTCCACGGCCACTTGCGTCACCGCGGCGAAAACGATCTGGGCGATGCGCATGCCGCGCGTCACCGCAAAATCCTCATCGCCGTGGTTGATCAGCAGCACCTTCACCTCGCCGCGATAGTCGCTGTCGACCGTTCCCGGTGAGTTGAGGACGGTCAGGCCATGCTTGAAGGCAAGCCCGGAGCGCGGCCGCACCTGGCCTTCCATGCCTTCCGGGATTTCCAGGATCAGCCCGGTCGGCACCAAAGCACGTTTGCCCGGCAGGATCAGCAGCGGCCGGTCGTCGGGCACCGCCGCACGCAAATCCATGCCGGCGGCGCCGGCGCTTTCATAGGCGGGGAGGGGCAGTCCTTCAGCATGCGGCAATCTGACGAAGCCGACAGTGGGACCGATGACGGAGGAGTTTTGGAGGGCTGCGCGCATAAAATCGATCCTATCGGCGCGAATGCCGATTCGGTCAATTCGCCCGCACCGCTATCAACGGCTTTCTTTCAGGCATCACTATGACCTGGCCATCGGAACCACCGTCGTCTCCTTGATCTCCTCCATCACGAAGGAGGCCGACACATCCGACAGCGCCACCTTGGCGATCAGCCGCTGGTAGAGCCGGTCATAGGCCTTCACATCGGCGACGCGGGCGCGCAGGACATAGTCGAGGTCGCCTGACATGCGGTAGACGCCGGTGATCTCGGGAAAGCCGGTCACCGCCGCCCGGAATTTCTGCAGCCAGTCGGGATCATGGTTGGACGTGCGGATCAGGATGAACACCGAAAGGCCGAGCCCGAGCTTGTCGGCATCGACCAGCGCCACGCGGCCGGTGATGACGCCATCCTCCTCCAGCCGTTTGACGCGCCGCCAGCAGGCATTGCGCGACAGGGCCACCCGTTCCGACAGCTGGTCGACCGACAGCGTGCCGTCACGTTGCAATTCGCTCAGCAGTTTGCGGTCGATTTCATCGATATCCAACGCCATATTGGGATGCTTGTCCCATAAAATGGCAAAAGACAAGGACATTTTGAGATCGATGAACCGGCGAGGCGTGTCAGGATACTCATATCGGAACGCAAGCGCTGAAGGGGACCTCAATGTCGCTCGCAAGCATCTTCACCTCCCATCCGGCCAAGGTCGGCGAAACCTATTTCGGCCATATGGGTTTTGCCGCCTGGTTCTCCTCGCGCCTGCTGATGGCGGCCGGCGCCGCGCTTGTTCACGCTTTCTTGCCATTTCTCTTCGAGACTACCGCCAGCCGAATCGTCCGCGAGCTTTACGAGCGGACGCACAACAGAGGCACACACGCGACCAAGGGGCCTGCGGCTCTTCCGGATCGCGCCTAGAGGACGACAGAAGCGATGTGCCGGTGGGCGGCCTATCTCGGTGAAGCGGTCTTTCTCGAAGACATTCTCACGGCACCCTGTCACTCGCTGATCGCCCAGAGCCATTGTGCCCAGGAAGCCAAGTCGCCGACCAATGGCGACGGTTTCGGCCTTGCCTGGTATGGCGAACGGCCGGAGCCTGGCCTCTATCGCGATATCCTGCCGGCCTGGTCCGATCCCAATCTGAAGAGCCTGTGCCGGCAGATCAAATCCGGCCTGTTCCTCGCCCATGTGCGCGCCTCGACCGGCGGCGCCACCAGCCGCATGAACTGCCATCCTTTTATCTCGGGGCGCTGGTCGTTCATGCATAACGGCCAGATCGGCGGCTTCGAAAAGATCCGCCGCGCGCTGGAGAACTCGCTGTCCGACGTCGTCTTCGACCAGCGCGAAGGCACCACCGATTCCGAACTGTTTTTCTTACTGATGATCGACGAGGGATTGGCTGGCGATCCGCAGGGCGCGGTCTCGCGCGCCACTGCCCGCGTGCTCGAAGCCTCGCGCCGGGCCGGCCTCGAACCGGTACTGAAGCTCACCGCCGCTTTCTCCGACGGGCAAGCGCTGCACGCGGTGCGTTATGCCACCGACGCCCACGCGCCGACGCTCTACACCTCCTCCTTGCGCAAAGGCGGCGGCCGCTGCATCGTCTCCGAGCCGTTCGATCGCGAGGGCGGCGACTGGCAGGCGATCCCGCCATCGAGCTTCGTCACCATGACCGGGGATGGGATCGCTATCAGGCCTTTTGCTCCGGCCGCGGCGAAGCTGGCGCTGGTCGGGTAAATCCTTCTCTAGAAACGCCGCGGGCCAGGGTGGCGCCGTAGAGTGCCGAACTCAACAGACGGCCGGCACAATTCCGATCAAACGCAGCCAAGCTCCGAATGTTTCAACTTCGCTTGAAGTCGTGTCGCTGTCCGCCATTTTCCAGGCAAGCGGCCAAGCCGGAGCATTTGCCATGGACATCGCTTTCTCCTCGACAACCGAACTCGCTGCCGCGATTCGCAACCGCAAAATCTCCGCCGTCGAAGCACTCGACGCCCATCTGGCGCAAATCGACAGCCACAACGCGGCGATCAACGCCGTCATCTCGCTCGACAGGGAAGGCGCGTACGAGCGCGCTGAAAAAGCCGACGCTGCACTCGCGCGCGGCGCCACGCCCGGACCGTTGCACGGCGTTCCCTTCGCGCTGAAGGACACGCACGAAACCGCCGGCATGAAAACCACGGTCGGCTTCCCGTCCTTCGCCGACTATGTCGCCAGCCACGACAGCCCGGTCGTCGCCCGGCTCAAGGCGGCCGGCGGCGTGCTGATGGCCAAGACCAATGTCGCGACCATGCTGTCGGACTGGCAGTCGAACAACCCGTTGTTCGGCCGCACCGACAATCCATGGAACCTTGAACGCACCGCCGGCGGCTCCAGTGGCGGTGCGGCAGCGGCGGTCGCGGCTGGGATGACGCCCCTCGACGTCGGCACCGACATGCAGGATTCGATCCGGCTGCCCGCCGCCTTTTGCGGTGTCTACGGCCTCAAGCCGACCGAACACCGCGTCTCGCTGGCCGGCGCCTTTCCCGGTCCAGGCGGCGCAGCGCGCAGCGTGCGGCTGATGTCGTGTCTCGGACCGCTGGCGCGCGGTGTGGACGATCTGTCGCTGATCTATCAAATCATCGCCGGGCCGGACGGGCGCGACACCGATCTGGCGCCGGTGCCGGTCGAAACCATGCCGAAGCTCGACCTCAAGGCACTGCGCATAACCTTCGCGCCGTCCTTTGCCGGCTTCCCGGTGGCCGGCGACATTGGCGCCGCGGTTGAAAATCTCGCAAAACAGCTGCAATCGGTCGGCGCGATCGTCGAGGAAGCGAACCTGCCCAGGCTCGACCTGCACGACGATCTTGCGCAAGGCGGCGCGCTGATCGGCATGATGATGGAGGCCGCGCAGCCCGAACCGCCGGAGCAGCCGACGTCAGTCTCGTGCTGGTTTGAGGCGCTCGCCCGGCGCGACAAATCCATTCTCGCCTGGGAACAGTTCTTCGAAAACTGGGATGCGCTGCTTTGCCCAGTCGCCATGACCACGGCCTTCGGCCATTGCGAACCGGGCGCGCCGATCAAGGTGGACGGCAAGGACCAAAGCTACTGGATACTGCCGGCCTACGGCGCCGTCTTCAACTACAGCAGTCACCCAGCACTTTCGATACCGTGCGGAGAAGATCGCGACGGCCTGCCGATCGGCCTGCAACTGGTCGGCAAGCGCTGGTCGGAGGCGCGGCTGCTTGGTATTGCAGCGGCGATAGAGCCGCTCACCGGCGGCTTTCGCCGTCCGCCGGGTTATTGAGCGAAGCGCGACAACCCATACGGCGCCAGCAGCGGATCGCGTTCGCCGCCAAGAATTTCCCTTGTAGCAAACAAACCAACAGCCGGCGCCAGCGTGATGCCGGAATGCATGACCGCGACATAGAGGCCGTCCATGCCCTCGGCACGACCGACAATCGGAAAGCCGTCGATCGGATTGGGGCGGTAGCCGATGGTGTGGAAATCGAGTTCCAGCCCGTCGGCGCCGCGCAACGCTGCCTTCGTGACCGCGAACAGATCGCGCGCCGTCGCTTCGGGGTTCTCGCCGGGATCGCCGCCGGCAAAATCCGAGCCGGCGATGATGCGGCCTTCGGTCGTCTGGCGCATATGCAGCCTATCGGCGTGCACCAGACCATTGAGCAGCTTTTTGTATGGCCGCGAATGGACAATCAAGCCAGGCGGCGTTTGGATCGGCAGGTTGATGCCCGCCGTCGCGGCGATGGCCGGGGCGCCAACGCCGGCGGCGATCACCACCTCGTCGGCGGCAATCAGCCCATGCGATGTGTCCACGCCGGTCGTCCTGCTGTTGGTCTGGGCCAGCGCCGAGACCGTGCCGGCGATGACCCGCGCGCCACGCCGTTCGGCATCCGCCAGCAGAGCCCTGGCCGTCGCGACCGGCTCGGCCACGCCTTCCTCCGCGACATAGACGGCGAATTCAGGAGGCGCGACGAGGTTTGGTTCGATCTGCGCCGCCCGCTTGGCGTCGACGCGCTCGATGCCGTAGCCCCAGGAAGAATGTTCGGCCGCATAGGCTTCGAGCCGGTCGGCCGGCAGGTCCCAGCAGAGCCCGCCGCACCAGGCGAGCGGCAGCCCTGGTAGCTCGTTCGCCAGCCGTTTCCATTCGGCCATGGCGCGGATGCGCAGCCGAAAATAGATTTCGGGGTTGCCCCAGCTGGCGTTGATCCAGGCAAAGGAATTGGGCGTCGCGACGCCACCTGCCCCGCTTTCGGAGACGACCGTCACCCCCGCGCCCGCCTTGGTCAGATGCCAGGCGATGGAGGCGCCGATGATCCCGGCGCCGATGACGATCACTTGTTTCGCCGCAGCCATGTTCGCTCCTTGCCTGGTGGTCCGCCGAGGAGGTTCTTCCAGTGCCACCCCATTCGTCACTTGCCAACATCGGACACGGCAAAAATATGCGCTTGACGACAATACGTACGTACGTATTATTACCACCATGGCTAGACAATCACTCCGCGAGAAACTCCTCGACGCCGGGTTCCGGACCATCTGGGATTCAGGCTATGCCGCCGCCGGCGTGCGCGACATCGTTGCCGCCGCCGCCGCGCGGCCGGGCTCCTTCACCAATCATTTTGCCTCCAAGGAGGCGTTCGCCGGCGAGGTGCTGGACCGCTACTTCGCCTATGTCAGCGGACTGGTCGAGAAAGCGCTGGCGCAGGACGGCACGCCGCCCATCGGCAGGCTGCGCCGCTATCTCGATCTCATCACCTCGAAGCTCGAGGCGCATGACTGGGCGCGCGGCTGCATGATCGGCAATCTCAGCCTCGAGACCGCGGTGCACAGCGAGCCGCTGCGTTTGCAGCTCGTCGCCATCTTCGAGCGCTGGCGCCAACCATTCGCCGCCTGCATCGCCGAAGGCCAGGCAGCCGGCGACATCACCAAGGCTTTCGACGCCGACGACCTCGCCGACTTCCTGCTGTCGTCCTGGCAAGGCGCCATGCTGCGCATGAAGGTCGAGCGCAGCCCCGAACCGCTCGAGCGGTTCAAGAAAATCATCTTCAGCACAGTGTTCGCAAAGGAGACGACCCCATGAGTTCGAAAGCCAACCCGTCTCAGCCCGTCGCCACCACGCCCAGACGTTCGCAGGTTCCCGTACTCGATTCGACCATGTCCTATGTCGAGGCCGGAACATCCGGCCCGGCCGTGCTGTTCCTGCACGGCAACCCGACTTCATCCCATATCTGGCGCAACATCATCCCGCATGTCGCGCCGTCCGGCCGCTGCATTGCGCCGGACCTGATCGGCTACGGCCAGTCCGGCAAGCCCGATATCGACTATCGCTTCTTCGACCATGTCCGCTATCTCGACGCTTTCCTCGACGCGCTCGACATCCAAGATGTGGTGCTGGTCGCGCAGGATTGGGGCACCGCGCTTGCCTTTCATCTCGCGGCAAGGCGGCCGCGGCGCATTCTTGGCCTCGCCTTCATGGAATTCATCCGGCCCTTCGCGCGCTGGGAGGATTTTCATCAGCGCCCGCGCGCCCGCGAAATGTTCAAGGCGCTGCGCACGCCCGGTGTCGGCGAAAAGCTCGTCCTGGAAGACAACGTCTTCGTCGAGAAAGTGCTGCCGGCCTCGGTGCTGCGCACGATGAGCGACGAGGAAATGGCCGCCTATCGGGCGCCGTTCCCGACGCCGCAATCGCGCAAGCCGGTGCTGCGCCTGCCCCAGGAATTGCCGATCGAGGGTCAGCCCGCCGACGTTGCCGCCATCAGCGCGCACGATCATCGGGCGCTGCGGCTGTCCACCTATCCAAAACTGCTGTTCGCGGGCGATCCTGGCGCGTTGATTGGGCCGCAGGCCGCGCGCGAATTCGCGGCCGGTTTGAAGAACTGCAGTTTCATCAATCTCGGGCCCGGTGCGCACTATCTACAGGAGGATCATGCCGACGCGATAGGCAGCGCCATTGCCGGCTGGCTTCCGGAGATCGTTTTGGCGAACCGGATGGGCGAGTTGGCCTGAGCGGCCAATAGCATCCGGCGGCACCCGCGCCGCCGGACCGGTCGACAGCCCGGCACTACGCTGCTAGAAGCCCGGCCTGTCACACGGAAATCCCAGACGAATGCCCGAAACAATACCAGAAGAAGTGTCGCGCCGCCGCACCTTCGCGATCATCGCGCACCCCGACGCCGGCAAGACGACGCTCACCGAGAAGCTGCTGCTGTTCGGCGGCGCCATCCAGCTTGCCGGCGAGGTCAAGGCCAAGAAGGACAAGATCCAGACGCGCTCGGACTGGATGAAGATCGAGCGCGAGCGCGGCATTTCGGTCGTCACCTCGGTGATGACCTTCGAGTATGAGGACAATGTCTTCAATCTGCTCGACACGCCCGGCCACGAGGATTTCGCCGACGACACCTATCGCACACTGTCGGCAGTGGACTCGGCCGTCATGGTCATCGACGCCGCCAAGGGCATCGAGCCGCGCACGCTGAAACTGTTCGAGGTCTGCCGGCTGCGCGACATCCCGATCATCACCTTCGTCAACAAGATGGACCGCGAAAGCCGCGATCCGTTCGAGATTCTGGACGAGATCGAGCAGAAGCTGGCGCTGGATACGGCCCCCATCACCTGGCCGATCGGCCGCGGCAGGACATTTTCCGGCACTTATCATCTGGCGTTGAACGCGGTGCGCAAGGGCGACGACGAGAAGGAGCGCACGCCGGTCAACGGTCCCGATTCCAACCGCGTTGCCGGGCTGCTGCCGGAAAACGAGCGCGAGGCCTTCATCGAGGAACTGGAACTCGCGCGCGAAGCCTGTCGGCCGCTCGACATCGACGCCTTCCGCGAGGGCCATCTGACGCCGGTCTATTTCGGCTCGGCGCTGCGCAATTATGGCGTCCGCGACCTGATCGAGGCGCTCGGCGCCTTCGGGCCGCCGCCGCGCGCACAGGAGGCCGACACCCGCAAGGTCGAGGCGACCGAGGACAAGATGACCTCCTTCGTCTTCAAGATCCAGGCCAATATGGACCCCAACCACCGCGACCGCATCGCTTTCGTGCGCGTCTGCTCGGGCAAGCTCGAGCGCGGCATGAAGGCCAAGCTGGTGCGCACCGGCAAGCCGATGAGCCTGTCGGCGCCGCAGTTCTTCTTCGCCCGCACCCGCGTCACGGCGGATGAAGCCTTCGCCGGCGACGTCGTCGGCATTCCCAACCACGGGACGCTGCGCATCGGCGACACGCTGACCGAGGGCGAGGAGATTCTTTTCAGGGGCGTGCCGAACTTCGCCCCGGAAATCCTGCGCCGTGTCCGCCTCGGCGACGCCATGAAGGCGAAAAAACTCAAGGAAGCGCTGCACCAGATGGCCGAGGAAGGCGTCGTGCAGCTGTTCTCGCCCGAGGACGGCTCACCGGCCATCGTCGGCGTCGTCGGCGCCCTGCAGCTCGACGTGCTGAAGGAACGGCTGAACTTCGAATACACGCTGCCCGTCGAATTCGAAATGTCGCGCTTTTCCGTCTGCCGCTGGATATCGGCCGACGACAAGGCCGAAGTGCACCGCTTCATCGAAGCGCATCGCGGCGACATCGCCAGGGATCTCGACAACGATCCGGTGTTCCTGGCCCAGCACGCCTTCTCGCTCAACTACGAAGCCGAACGCTGGAAAGCGATCCGCTTCGCCACCGTCAAGGACTACCAGGTCCGCGACAAGGCAGCGTAGGCGCCAGTTTTTCCTTCTCCCCTTGTGGGAGAAGGTGTCGCCGAAGGCGATGGATGAGAGGTGTTCTGGAACACCCCTCATCCGTCTCGGCGCTGCGCGCCGATCCACCTTCTCCCATAGGGGGAGAAGGGAAGATCGCGCAGCTCTCACCCCTTCGCCGCCTCTTCGATCTTGGCGATGTCGATCTTGCTCATCTGCATCATCGCCGCCATCACCCGGCCGGCTTTGGCCCGATCCGGATCCATAAGCAGGCGCGGCAGTTGCTCCGGCACGACCTGCCAGGAAACACCGAACCTGTCCTTCAGCCAGCTGCATTGCGATGGTTCGCCGCCACCTTCGAGGAGCCTGTCCCAGAAATAATCCACCTCTTCCTGCGTCTTGCAGTCGATCGACTGTGACATCGCCTCGTTGAACTTGAATTGCGGTCCACCGTTGAGCGCCTGGAACTGCACGCCGTCGAGCTCGAACGTGGTCACCAGCGCCTTGCCCTCATCGGCGTGGCCTTCGGGCCAACGCATCACGCTCAGCACCTTCGAATTCTTGAAGATGGAGACATAGAAATTCATCGCCTCTTCGGCCTGGTCGTCGAACCACAGGCAGGTGGTGATCTTTTGCATGTCATGCTCCTCGGGTTGCTTTTTTGCTGTTGCGGTGAAACGGCTGACTCCGAGAATGGTGCCATTTCGTTTGCCGTCTGCCCAAGGACGCTTGTGCGGCTCGCGATCCGACAGCGGCATGCGATTTTTTCGGCGGCTCTCGTTTTTTCGTGGAATCTGGCGCATTGCAAAAATGTGGCCAGACCATACTTGCGAGTCTATAAAGCCAGCGATCCAAATTCAGCTCCGCCGCGCCATTCCTCGGCTGCGGCCAGCCACCAAGGAAAAGACATGCCTGCCTATCGCTCCCGCACCACCACCCATGGCCGCAACATGGCCGGCGCCCGCGGCCTCTGGCGCGCCACCGGCATGAAGGACAGCGACTTTGGCAAGCCGATCATCGCGGTGGTCAATTCGTTCACCCAGTTCGTGCCGGGCCATGTGCATTTGAAGGACCTCGGCCAGCTGGTCGCGCGCGAGATCGAAAAGGCCGGCGGCGTCGCCAAGGAATTCAACACCATCGCCGTCGATGACGGCATCGCCATGGGCCATGACGGCATGCTCTATTCGCTGCCGTCGCGCGAGCTGATCGCCGACTCCGTCGAATACATGGTCAACGCCCACTGCGCCGACGCCATGGTCTGCATCTCCAATTGCGACAAGATCACCCCCGGCATGCTGATGGCCTCGCTACGCCTCAACATCCCGACCGTGTTCGTGTCCGGCGGGCCGATGGAAGCCGGCAAGGTGGTGCTGGCCGGCAAGACCCAGGCGCTCGACCTGGTCGACGCCATGGTCGCTGCGGCCGACGACAAGATCTCCGACGAGGACGTCAAGGTCATCGAGCGTTCGGCCTGCCCGACCTGCGGCTCTTGCTCGGGCATGTTCACCGCCAATTCCATGAACTGCCTGACCGAGGCGCTCGGCCTGTCGCTGCCCGGCAACGGCTCGACATTGGCGACGCACGCCGACCGCAAGCGGCTGTTCGTCGAAGCCGGCCATCTCATCGTCGATCTCGCCCAGCGCTATTATGAGCAGGACGACGAAACGGCGCTGCCGCGCAGCATCGCGTCGAAAGGCGCCTTCGAGAATGCCATGACGCTCGACATCGCCATGGGCGGCTCGACCAACACCGTGCTGCACATCCTGGCCGCCGCCCATGAGGGCGAGGTCGACTTCACCATGGAAGACATCGACCGGTTGTCGCGCCGGGTTCCGGTGCTCTGCAAGGTGGCGCCGGCCAAGTCCGACGTCCACATGGAGGACGTCCACCGCGCCGGCGGCATCATGGCGATCCTCGGCCAGCTCGACAATGCCGGGTTGGTCAATCGCGAGCTGCCGACCGTGCACACGGCCAGCCTCGGCGAGGCGCTCGACCATTGGGACATCTCCCGCACCTCCAGCCAGAATGTCCGCGACTTCTTCCTCGCCGCGCCCGGCGGCGTGCCGACACAGGTCGCCTTCAGCCAGGACCGCCGCTGGGACGATCTCGACCTCGACCGCGAGAAGGGTGTCATCCGCTCGGCGGAAACGCCGTTCTCGAAGGACGGCGGCCTTGCCGTGCTGAAAGGCAATTTGGCGGTCGACGGTTGCATCGTGAAGACGGCCGGCGTCGACGAGTCGATCCTGAAATTCACCGGCCCGGCGCGGGTGTTCGAAAGCCAGGACGCCTCGGTGAAGGCCATCCTCTCCAACGAGATCAAGGCCGGCGATGTCGTCGTCATCCGCTATGAGGGGCCGCGCGGCGGCCCCGGCATGCAGGAAATGCTCTATCCGACCAGCTATCTGAAGTCGAAGGGCCTGGGCAAGGCCTGCGCACTGGTCACCGACGGCCGCTTCTCCGGCGGCACGTCTGGCCTGTCGATCGGCCATGCCTCGCCGGAAGCCGCCGAAGGCGGCACGATCGGGCTGGTCCAGGAGGGCGACACGATCGAGATAGACATCCCCAACCGCACCATCCGTCTCGCTGTCAGCGACGCCGAACTTGAAGCGCGCCGGGCGGCGATGGTGGCCAAGGGTGCCCTGGCCTGGAAGCCCGAGGAAAAGCGCAAGCGCAAGGTGACAACGGCGCTGCGCGCCTACGCCGCCTTCGCCACCAGCGCCGACAAGGGCGCGGTGCGGCACGTGCCGGAGTGAATAAAGGCGGCGACTCCTACCTCCCCCTTGTGGGGAGGTCGGACCGAAGGTCCGGGTGGGGGCGGCGCCGCACCCCCGCCCCGCTGCTGAGCAGCGACCCTCCCCACAAGGGGGAGGGTAAGGCTCACGGCATCAACTGATACTCATAAAGCTTCTGGTAAAGCCCGCCCTGCTTGAGCAGCGCCTTGTGCGGTCCGCTCTCCACCACCTTGCCGCCCTCCAGCACCACGATCGTGTCGGCCTGGTGCACGGTCGACAGGCGGTGGGCGATGACGATCGTCGTGCGGCCTTCGGTCAGCTGCTGCAGCGCGTCGCGGAACAGCGCTTCCGATTCGGCGTCGAGCGCGCTGGTCGCCTCGTCCAGCAGCAGGATTTCGGCGTTGCGCAGCATGGCGCGCGCGATCGAGATGCGCTGGCGCTGGCCGCCCGACAAGAGCCCGCCATTCTCGCCGACATCGGTCTCGTAGCCCTTCGCCTGCGCCATGATGAAGTCATGCGCGTTGGCGGCCTTGGCCGCAGCGATCACCTCGTTGTCGGTCGCGTCCTGCCGCCCAAGCCGGATGTTGTGCATGATGGTGCCGGCGAACAGGAATGTGTCCTGGCTGACATAGGCGATCTTTTCCCGCAGTGAGGCGAGCGTCGCATGGGAAATGTCCTGGCCGTCAAGCAGCACCTTGCCGCTCTTGGGGTCATACATGCGCATGATCAGGTTCAGGATCGTCGACTTGCCGCCTCCGGAAGGGCCGACCAGCGCCGTCATCTTGCCGGGCGCAAGGGTGAGGTCGAACCGGTCGAGCACCGGCGGGCCATTCTGGTAGGCGAAGCTGACGGCATCGAACCGGATCTCGCCCGGTCCGGCCCGGAGCGGTTTTGCATCGGGCTTCTCGGCCAGTGTCAGCGGCGCGTCGGCGAGCTGGAACATCATGCGCACGCCGACGATGCCGCTTTCCAGCGAGATGCGCACGCGCGCCAGGCGCTTTGCCGGCTCATAGGCGAGCAGCAGTGCTGCGATGAACGCCATGATGTTGCCCGGCATCTGCCCGCCCTGCAGAACCAGGAGACCGCTGACCATGACCGCGCCGGCGATCGCCAGCCCGGCCAGCGTCTCCATCACCGGGCTGGTCACCGCTTCCAGCGCGGCAATGTTGTTGGCCCGATCCTCGACGTCTGCCACCGCCTTGTACATGCGCTTGCGCATCAAGCCTTCGAGGTTGAAGGATTTGACCACACGCACGCCGATAGCGGTTTCCTGCATCACCTGAATGATCTGGCCAACCGAGCGGAACTCCATGGCGGCGAATTTACGCACGCGCTTCAGGATGCGGTTGACGCCATAGATGGCCACGGGCCCGGCGACGAAACAGATCAGCGACAGCACCGGCTGCTGCCACACCATGACACCAATCAAGGCAAGCAGGGTCACCAGATCGCGCACATAGGAGGTGACGATCAGGTCGAGCACGTTGCGTGCCGCCTGGGCATTGTTGGTCATGCGGGTGATCAGGTCGGATGACGAGGTCGAATGGTAGAATTCGATGCCTTGCGCCAGGATGCGGTCGTAGATCTTGCGCTGCCGGTCGGCAATGATGGCATTGCCGACCCGGCTCATGAAATAGGCCTGGACGAAATTGGCGAGGCCCTTGAGGATGAAGATCCCGGCGACCGCCGCGGCAATCATGTTGACGCGGTCGACCCGCTTGTCGATCACGAATTCATTGGTGATCTCGCGCAGGATCCAGGCGCTGGCGGCCGTCATGCCGGCCACCACCAGCATCGACACAATGGCGGCGCCATATCCGAACATATGCTGCCGGAAGGACTCTTTGACCAGCCTCACGATAAGGCGCTGGTTCTCCGCCGAGCGTTCGTCGCGTTTCAGGAACGGCAAGTTCAAGTTCACACGGGACTTCCATGGTTTGCGACTATGGCCTTGGGTCCGAAGCCGATCGCTGCGTGGGCGAAAGGCGGCTTATAGAGCGAGTTACCGCCAGAGGGAACCTTTCGCGGTCGCCTAAAGAAACGGCTGCGGCAAGCTGTCTTTTGCGCCACCATGGCTGGGTGATTCTGGAAATGGGATGACGACAGATGGATTTCGACCTTATCGTTCGTGGCGGCACGCTGCCGGATGGCCGGATTGCCGATATCGGCATCAGCGGCGAGACGATCGCGGCGATCGAGCCCAATCTGCAGGGTTCCGCCCGGGCCGAGGTCGATGCAAGCGGCAATCTGGTCTCGCCACCCTTCATCGATCCGCATTTCCATATGGATGCCACGCTGTCCTATGGCATTCCGCGCATCAACGCCTCGGGCACGCTGCTCGAAGGCATCGCGCTATGGGGTGAGCTGAAACCGCTTTTGACGCATGAAGCGGTACGCGACCGGGCGCTCGCCTATTGCGACTGGGCAGTGTCGATGGGCCTGCTCGCCATCCGCACCCATGTCGATGTCTGCGATGACAGGCTGCTGGCGGTCGAGGCCCTGCTCGACGTCAAGAAAACGATCGCGCCCTATATCGACCTGCAATTGGTGGCTTTCCCGCAGGACGGTTTCTACCGCTCGCCAAAGGCGCGTCAAAACACCATTCGGGCGCTGGACATGGGCGTCGACATCGTCGGCGGCATCCCGCATTTCGAGCGCAGCATGGCGGACGGCACGCGCTCGGTGACCGAGCTTTGCGAGATCGCGGCCAAACGCGGCCTGATGGTCGACCTGCATTGCGACGAGACCGACGACCCGCTGTCGCGCCACATCGAGCAACTGGCCTATGAAACGCAGCGCCTCGGCCTGCAGGGCAGGGTTGCCGGCTCGCACCTCACCTCGATGCACTCGATGGACAATTACTACGTCTCGAAGCTTCTGCCGCTGATTGCCGAGGCCGGCGTTTCGGCCATCCCCAATCCTTTGATCAACATCATGCTGCAGGGCCGTCACGACACTTTCCCGAAGCGGCGTGGCCTGACCCGGGTCAAGGAGATGCAGGCGCTGGGCATTCGTGTCGGCTGGGGCCAGGATTGCGTGCTCGATCCCTGGTATTCGCTGGGCACCGCCGACATGCTCGACGTCGCCTTCATGGGCCTGCACGTCGCGCAGATGTCGAGCCCCGCCGACATGGCGCGCTGCTTCGACATGGTCACCAACGTCAACGCCGCCATCATGGGGTTGGATCATCTTGGCCTGGCTGTCGGCAAGCGCGCCAGCCTTGTCGTCCTCGACGCCGGCAATCCGATCGAAGCCCTGCGCCTGCGCGCCGAGCGCGTCTGCGTCATTGCCAGGGGCAAGGTGGTGGCGGAACGGACGAGGCAGGATACCAGGCTTTCCATCCCTGGCAGGCCGGCGCAGTTGAACCGCAGGCACAAAGCCATGTAGGCCCAGCCGATTCCCGGTTCTGGTCCCGCGATTTCCCGGATTCTTCTCGTCAAAGCCGCTGCTTCCGTCTAGGACGCGGCTTAGAGCAATTCCAGGAAAAGTGTGAAACGGTTTTCCCGGGCAAAGCACGCCTTGCCCTTGGGAATTGCGTCAAAATAAAGAGTTAGAGCGGTTCGCCGTTTCCGTGAAACGGTGAACTGCTCTACGCGAGGGAGGAATCGGGATCGGCATGACGCAACCCGTGGCGCAGAATTCCACGATCAGGAACGTGCTTCTGGCCGGCATTCTGCTGATGCTGGCCGGTGACTTCCTGTTTGCGTTGAACGACGCGATGGGCAAGTGGCTGGTCGCCAGCTTCTCCGTCGGCCAGGTGGTGCTGATCCGCTCCATCGGCGCCTTTATCGTGCTTGGCCCGATGATCGCTAATCAGGGCGCCGGCAGACTGTTCCGGATGGAGCGGCCCGGGCTGCAGATCCTGCGCGTGCTGGCGACGACGCTGGACACCGCTTTGTTCTATGCAGCCGTCGTCTATCTGCCGCTTGCCGATGTGATGAGCTTCTACATGGCCGGGCCGATCTATGTCGCGGCGCTGTCGCATTTCCTGCTTGGCGAAAAGGTCGGCTGGCGCCGCTGGGTGGCGATCCTGCTCGGCTTCTGCGGCGTGGTGATCATGCTGAAGCCTTCCTCGGCGGCATTCTCGCTGTCGTCGAGCTTCGCGCTCGTCGGCAGCCTTGCCTTTGCCTTCGCCATCATCCTCAACCGGCGGCTGCGCGGCACCAGCGACACCAATCTGGTGACATGGCAGACGATCGGCACGCTGCTGGTCGGCGGGGTGCTGACCATCGGCGCCTGGCAGACGCCCTCGGCGCTCGATTTCAGTGCCATGCTGCTGCTTGGCATCGTCTCCTGCAGCGCCCATCTGATGATCACGCGGGCACTCAAGCTGGCGCCGGCCTCGACGCTGGCGCCGCTGCATTACACGCTGCTGCTGTGGGCGGTGGTGTTCGGGCTGGTGTTCTTTGGCGATGTTCCCGGCCCGCGCATCCTGATCGGTTCCGGCATCATTGTTCTCGCCGGTCTGTTCATCTTCCACCGCCAGAAGGTGGTCGACACCGCGGTGCCACCCGAAAATGTCCCGAAGGGCGTCAATTAGGGCAGTTCCAGGAAAGTGTGAAATCGCTTTCCGTCCGCGACTGCATCCAAACAAAGCATACAGCGCGTCGCACGAAACGATGCGCTTAGCCGCTGAAGGCTATCACCCGGAATTGCCTAGGTTTCCGGTCAAGCAGTTCGGTATTTACATCGATATTTTGCGGTGTACGTTGCTTTTCGGGCGCAATACGGGATTGATTCTTCGCCGGGAGAGGCAAGAACAATATCTCCGCAAAGACTGCGATAGAGGGGGGATAATGGGCAGTTTCTCTATATGGCATTGGCTGATCGTTCTAGTCCTGATCGGCTTACCATTGGTGTTTGTTCTAAGAGCGGCACCAGCTGGCGGCAATCGCTTCGGAGAAATGCCGCCTCCGATGAGTTTTAGTGAAGCTGTTTCAAGTTTCTTTCGAAATTATGTGAATTTTTCAGGCAGGGCCAGTCGCTCGGAGTTCTGGTATTCCTACCTCTTCCTTTTCATCGTCGGCGTCATTCTCGTCATAGTCGATGCCGTTGTGAAGAATGAAATTATCTCATCGATATGGAATCTGGCCGCCCTCCTGCCGACACTGGCCATGACCACCCGCCGGCTGCATGACATCAACCGAAGCGGTTGGCATCAGCTCCTGGTGGGATTATTCCCCATCGGCACCATCGCGCTGATCATCTGGTATTGCAAAAAGTCTGACGACACAGTGACGTTGAGTGAAATAGAGCGGGTTTTCAGGTAGACGCGGCAACAGGCATTTGGGCGCTTGATGGAATCGCGGGAACGCCAAAACCGCTGTCACTTGGAATTGCTCTCCCCCAAACGCACAGCCGCCAGGTGCCGGGAAAATTCCGGGGCTTCCATCAGTGCCTTGCAGCGGGCGAAGCGGCCATCGGCATAGGCGCGGAAATCGTCGACCGGGTTGTTGTTGGCGAGCTGGATCAATCCCCATAGCGTCCACAACAGATCGCACATTGCCTTGTAGATGACGACCCGGCCGCGCTCGGCCGGCCTCGCCTCACCGCCGAAATAAGCTCGCATCAGCTCCTCGTCCTGGTCCGCATCGAACTTGCCTTCCACGCTGAGGTCGCCGAGATCCCAGAGCGGGTCGTTCATCCCCGAATATTCCCAGTCGACGATCCACATCCGCTCGCCCGTATCGAGAAAGTTCTCGCACAGCGGGTCGCAATGGCAGGCGACGAGCGGCAGCGGATGGGCGGCCAGCGCCGAGCGCACGCTGCCGGCCTCGCGCACCACGTCGTGATAGCCGGCGGGCAGCGCGACGTCCTTGGTCGACAGCACCTTGAGATAGTCGTCGATCATCGAAAACAGTTCGAAGCGAAAGGGAAACACCGCGCCAGACGCATGCAGCTTGCGGAAGGCCTCGCCGGCGCGAGCCGGACTGCCTGGGCGCTCTTTGAATTTCTCTGGTGACATCGTCTCGGCTCCGGCGATGAAGCGTGTCACCATCACGCCGGTGCCGGCATCGGCATGCAGCACTTGCGGGCTGACGCCGGCTTTAGCCGCCTCGCGCGCGGCCACTGCTTCGTTGGCGCGGTTGATGTATTCCTCGGTGCCTTTGCCTGGAATGCGCAGGCAGAGATCGCCGGCCCTGAAGACAAGGTTGGTGAGGCCACCAAGCCGCTCCAACGGCCCGGTATAGCCGGCCAGCACCGGAATGGCGGCCAGTTTTGCCCGCGCCTCTTCTGTCACCATGCCCACGCCCCCACGCCGTTATTTCTCACCGCAACGGTTCCACAATTTTCGCGGTTTGGCTATCATTGGTCGAAGGCAACTCGATCAGGCGACAGACCAGCGATGACGGACGGCAAACATTTGGGCGCGCTCAGCGCAGCCTATGCAGCGACGCGGCCCGAAGAAGTGGCGGCGCTGTATGACCGCTGGTCGCAGACCTATGACGCCGACATGTCGGCCGCCGGTTATCGTCATCCGACGATCTGCCTCGCTCTGATCGCCCGCCATTTGCCGCGCGGCGCGGCCCCGCTGCTCGATGCCGGCGCGGGCACCGGGCTCATCGGCGAATGGCTCGATATTGCAGGCTATCCGCAAGTCGAGGCGCTGGACATCTCGCAGGGCATGCTGGACCAGGCCGCTCGCAAGGGTGTCTATTCCGCGCTGCATTGTCTCGCGCTCGGCAACACGCTGCCCTTTGCCGACAATGCCTATGCCGGGATCGTCTCGGCCGGGGTCTTCACCTCAGGCCATGTCGGTGTCGAAGGGCTGGACGAGCTGATCCGCATATGCCGGCCCGGCGGGATGATCGTGCTGACGGTCAAGAACACACTGTGGGATCAGGGTTTTGCCGCCCGCATCGCCGAGCTCGAAGCGCAGGGCCTCCTCACCAGCGTTGAGGAAACGCGCCCTTACGTCTCGATGCCGGGCGAAGCTGACACTGTGCCCAGCCGTGGTCTCGCCCTGCGGGTGAACTAGGCCTTTACCCGCTCCGCTGCCGGATCGTACATTGGCTCGAGATGGATTTGGGCCGGCGTCCGCTCCATCGCGACCACCAATTCATAGTCACCCGAAGCAAGGAAATCGTCGCTCACGCCGTCGCCGTTGCGCACATAGCCGTAGCCGATGTTTTTGCTCACCGTGTAGCCATAGCCGCCGCTGGTCAGATAGCCGACCGGCTCGCCATTGCGCAGGATGGTCTCGCGGCCGAGCAGCACGATTTCAGGATTGTCGACCGTGAAGCCGGCAAAGCGTTTCTTCAGAGGCGCCCCGCCGATCGTCTCCAGCGCGCGCCGTCCGACGAAATCGGTGTTCTTGCGCAGCTTGACCGCCCAGCCGAGCCCGGCCTCCTGCGGCGTGTCGTTGGGGGTGATGTCGGAGCCCCAGGCGCGGTAGCCCTTTTCCAGCCGCAGCGATTCCAGCGCCCGGTAGCCGACCGGACGGATGCCGTGCGTCTTGCCTGCCGCCATCAGCGCGTCGAAGACCTCGCCGGTCGCCGCGATCGGCACATGCAGTTCCCAGCCAAGCTCGCCGACATAGGTGACGCGCAGCGCCCGGATTGTGTGGCCGGCGATGGTGATCTCGCGGACATGGCCGAACGGGAAAAGAGCATTCGACACATCCGCATCGGTCACATCGGAAAGCACGTCGCGGGCGCGCGGACCCATCAGCGACAGCGTGCCGAAATCCTCGGTGACATCGGTCAGCTTGGCATCGAGGTCCTCGCCTATATGGTCGCTGATCCATGAGGCATCATGCGTGCGGAAGCCGGTGCCGGTGACGATGTAGAATTTTTCCTCGGCCAGCCGCGCCACTGTCAAGTCGGCCTCGATGCCGCCGCGCGTGTTGAGAAGCTGGGTGTAGGTCAGCCTTCCCACCGGCTTGCTGACATCGTTGGCGCAGATCCAGTCCAGTGCCTTGGCCGCGTCGGGTCCGCTCAGCTCGTATTTGGCGAAAGACGATTGGTCGAAGATGCCGACCTTCTCGCGCACATGCCGATGCTCGTCGCCGACCGCCGCGAACCAGTTCTGCCGGCCCATCGAATAGACGTCCCGCGGTTCGACGCCTTCGGGTGCAAACCAGTTCGGTCGCTCCCAGCCGAGCTTGGAGCCGAACACGGCACGCTGCTGCTTCAGCCTGTTGTAAAGCGGCGAGACGATGCGCGGCCGGCCTGAGGCATACTCCTCATGCGGGAAGCCGATCGTGTAGTGCTTGCCATAGGCTTCCAGCGTGCGTTCGCTTACCCATTGCCGGTCGCGGTGCAGGTTGGAAAAGCGCCTGATGTCGACGACCCACAGGTCTAGCGGCGCCTCGCCGTCGACCACCCATTGCGCCAGCACCCAGCCGGCGCCGCCGCCAGACGCGATGCCGAAGGCATTGAAGCCGGCGCCGACGAACATATTGGCGCATTCAGGCGCCGTGCCGAGAATGAAATTACCGTCCGGTGTGAAGCTTTCCGGCCCGTTGATCATCTGCTTGACGCCGACGGTTTCCAGCGCCGGAACGCGCGCGATCGCCTGGCTCATATGCTGCTCGAAATGGTCGTAGTCGTCGTCGAACAGCCGGAATTCCCAATCGTTGGGCACGTCGCCGCCGGGGAGACCAGTCGTCCACGCCTGCGGGTTCGGCTCATAGCCGCCCATCACCAGCCCGCCGACCTCTTCCTTGAAATAGGTGCGCCGGTCAGGGTCGCGCAGCGTCGGCGCATCGGTCGCCAGGCCATCGATCTTCTCGGTGATGATGTATTGGTGCTTCACCGGCTGCAGCGGCACGTTGATGCCGGCCATGGCGCCCACTTGCCGCGCCCACTGACCGGCGCAGTTCACCACCTTCTCGCAGGCGATGTCGCCTTGATCGGTCTTCACCGCTGCGATGCGGCCGCCCTTCATCTCGAAGCCGGTGACGCAGACATTCTCATAAAGCTTCGCGCCATGCATGCGCGCGCCCTTGGCCAAGGACTGGGTGATGTCGGAGGGGCTTGCCTGGCCGTCGGTCGGCAGCCAGGAGGCGCCGACAAGATCGCCGGTTTCCATCAGCGGCCACATCGCCTTGACCTCGTCCGGCGACAAAAGCTGCATGTCCATGCCGAAGCTCTTCGCCGTCGTCGCCAGCCTTTTGTACTCGGTCCAGCGGTCGGCATTGGTGGCGAGCCGCAGGCAGCCGGTCATCTTCCAGCCGGTGGCAAGACCGGTTTCGGCCTCCAGCCCCTTGTAGAGGTCGACCGAGTATTTGAGCACGCGGGTGATCGAGGCAGAGGAGCGCAATTGTCCGACAAGGCCAGCCGCGTGCCAGGTCGAGCCCGAGGTCAGCTTGCCCTGTTCGAGCAGCACCACGTCGGCCTTGTGGTCGCGCGCCAGATGATAGGCCGTCGAGCAGCCGATGATGCCGCCGCCGATGACGACGATGGCGGCGTGGCTGGGCAAGGTCATGATTTCAGGATCCCGTATTTTGTCCGGTAGTTTTCCAGCGCCGCGTCGAGCCGCACCAGATTTTCCTCGGTGTAGGCGACGTAGTCGATGCCGGGCGCGTCGAGATAGAGTTCCGACACCATGCTCCACATCGCCTCGCGCAGCAGCGAGGCGCATTGCATGGCGGCGTGCGAGCGGCGGATCGCCTCGTCCGGCTCCTTCATGAAATAGGCGGTCAGGAAGGCGAAGGATTCCTCGTCGCTCATGCCGGCATTCGAGGCGACGCCGGCAAGGTCGAACATTGCCGTGTTGAAGCCGGCATATTCGAAATCGATCAGCCACAGCCTGCTGCCGTCGTCGAGAATGTTGGCTGGCAAGAGATCGTTGTGGCCAAAGACGATCGGCAGCAATTTCTGCGCGCGCTCCAGCTCGTCCGCCAGCGTCAGCAGGCGCGGCAGGTCGTTGCGCTTGCGGCTGTTGCCTTCCTCGAGCGTGCGCGCGTAGTCGCGGATGACGTGGAACACCCAGAACATGAAGCCGGCGCCGGAGACATGGTTCGGCATCTCGCGATGGAAGGATCGCAGCAGAGCCGCCACGCGGCCGAGATTGGCACGCACGTCTTCGGCGAGGAAGGTCCTGGCGCCGAGAAACTGCGTCACCAGGATGCCGGGTTCGGAATAGTGCACGGCAGGCGCGAAACCGGCGGCATGGGCCGCGCGCGCGGTCATCACCTCGCGCTCGCGGAAGACATGGTGGAACGGATAGTCCTGGCCGAAGCGCACGACATGCCGTCCGGCAGCGTCGCTGACCACATAATTGGCGTTGCTCAGGCCGCCGGGCAGCGGGGCGATCTCGATGGCGCCGGTCCAGCAGGGCAGGGCGCGGATGCGATCTTCGGCAATCACGGGCTCATCCCTGGTTTGCTGGGCTTCGACTAAAGCGCGTCGCGTTGAAACGGGTCCATGCGACGCGCTTTAGGTCCTTGTTTTTATGCATGTCGTTCTCCCAAAACCGAGGTCACTTTTGGGCGACATGCATTAGGCGCCATGGACAGCGCGACGAGAGCGGGGAGAAACGCAAATAATCTCGCCGGTGCGGGACGCCAGGATCGGTATCCCGCACCGCACCGACGAGCCCCTTGGCCAGGACTTTGAGCCTGGCATCCGCCCCCGCGGATCTGAAAATTCCTTGCGCCAGACGCATTCAAGGCTGTCCGGCCACTGAGTTGCGGCTCTGCCATCACCCTCCCGTTGCAGTTCCGAAACCCCTGTTGATGCCTTGGATTTCACGCCAGGGTTGCCCGGTTGTCAATAAAAAGATGTGACTTTTTTTGGGTGTTTTGCCCGAAAGCAAGAGTTGATCCCTTTAAAAGCGCTTGAATTGCCTTAAAACCGGTCAAAAGGTTCGGGAAACCCAATGGTCCATTCCAAACGCCACGGCGAGATCCTGCGGCTGTTGCAGGAAGAGGGAACCGTCACCATCGCCAGCCTGGCCGACCGGCTGGGTGTTTCACTGGAAACCGTGCGCCGCGACGTCAAGCCGCTCACCAATGATGGTTCGGTTCTGAAAATGCATGGCGCCATCGGCCTGCCGTCGATGGTCGGCGAGGCGCCGTTCGAACGGCGCATGCGCGAGAATGCCGATGCCAAGCGCATCATTGCCCGCATGGTCGCCGCCACTATCCGCGACGGCGAATCGGTTATGCTCGACACAGGCACCACGACCTCGTTCCTGGCCCGGGAACTGCTCGGCCACCGGCGGCTGACGGTCGTTACCAACTCGTCCGACATCGCCCGCACGCTGGCCACCATCAACGGCAACAAGGTCTATATGGCGGGCGGCGAATTGCGCAGCGATTCAGGCGCTGCCTTCGGCACCTCGGCCATCGAGTTCGTCAGCCGCTTCTCGGTCAGCCACGCCATCATCTCCACCGGCGCCGTCGATGCGGTGACGGGTGTCATGGACTACGATCTGGAAGAGGCCGAATTCGCCCGCATGGTGCTGTCGCGCGGCCAGCGTTCGCTCGTCATCACCGACCACACCAAATTCGGCCGCCATGGCCTGGTTCAGGTCTGCGGCTTCGATGGCTTTTCCGAACTCGCCACCGACCGTTCGCCGCCGCATGACATCGCCGCGGCGCTGGCACAGGCCGGCGCGCGGCTCAGCATTGCCGGCGGCGAAGCCGGATTTTAACTGAACACCAGCGATTGGTGGGCACACACGCCCGCGAAGGTCCCGCCCGATACGGCGAAGGCGATGTTGTGCATCGCGCGTGCCGCATCGCCTGCGGCGTAGACGCCGGGAACCGTCGTCTGCTGCCTGTCATCGACAGATATCACCGGGCCGAGGAGGCCGTCCGTGAAGCCGCAGCCGAGCTGCTCGGCCAGCGGGCTTGCCATCGTGTTGCGCGGTGCGGTGAACATCGCCCTGACGCCAGCCTTTCGGCCGCCGTCGAGGTGGACGATCAAGCCGCCGGCGCCGTCTTCCCGTAGCTCGCTGACGACTGCGGGTTCGAATCTGACATTCTTGCCCTCCAGGGAGAGCATCTGCTCGGTGTCGGGTTCTATCTGGCCGTTGCCGAACAGAGTGACGTCGCCCCAGTCGGCGATCAACTGCGCCTGATGCATGGACATCGGGCCGGTCGCGAGCACGCCGATCGGCCCGCCGGACACCTCATAGCCGTGGCAATAGGGGCAGTGCAGCACGGTCTTGCCCCATTGTCCGGCAAGCCCGGGAACCTCCGGCAGGATGTCGCGCACACCGGTGGCCAACACCAGCCGCGCGGCGCCGTATGTCTCGCCGCCATCGGTGGTGATCTCGAAATCGCTGCTGCTGTTGGCGACGGCTTTGTCGGCATGCGCCTGGACAAATCTGGCTGTCGGATAGGCCAACAATTGCCGCCTTGCATCGTCGAGGATGGCACCAGGCGAGCGCCCGTCCTGGCCGAGAAAACCGTGCGAATGCGCGGCAAAGCGATTGCGTGGCTGGCCGGCGTCGATCACCAGCACGTTGCGCCGGGCCCGCGCTGCCTGGATGGCGGCGGACAGGCCGGCGAAGCTGCCGCCCACAATGGCGAGATCATACTGCATGGCTCGAAACTCCGATGAGATCGTAACGGCGGCGGAAATCGGCGGTCAGGTCGGCCAGCGTGATGCGGCTGAGCTTCTCCGCCAGCAGCTTCTCCGCCGCGATGCGGAAATCGTCGAGTACGGCGATCACCGCTTGCTCGACGAGGCAGCCCGGGCTTTCCGGCTGGGTGCTGAACGGCAGCAGCGTCTCGCCCAGGGCGGCGCTGATCTCGGCCAGCGAGATGTTTCCGGGCGCACGCCTGAGCAGCCAGCCACCGCCATGCCCGCGCGACGAGGTGACGATGCCGGCGTTGCGCAAGCCGGCGATGGTGCGGCGCACCACCACCGGATTGGTGTGGATGAAGGTGGCAAGCTGCTCGGAGGTCAGCGCGTGGTCCGGCTTCTCGGCCATGTGGACGAGAATGTGCAAGGTGGAGGACAGCCGGCTGTTGCGTTTCATGTAACTTAGTTAGTTACGATTTCGGCGATGTCAAACACGCCAACGCGATTTTGTCGGTGCTATGCGGCACAGCGTGAAAAGTCATCCTGAAGCAGGCGCCGCTCGGCTTGCCGTCGAGGATATCGATGCGCCCGCCATGCAGTTGCATGATTTCCTGCACGAGGTTGAGCCCGAGCCCGGCGCCGTGATCCTGCGGACGCAGCCGGTAGAACGGCTCGAAGATGCGTTCGCGCTCGGCTGGCGGCACGCCGTCGCCTTCGTCCCGCACCTCGATGACGGCCGACGCTGTGACACTGACGGTGATCTTGCCCGTGCGGCCGCCATGCTCGATGGCGTTCTGGACGATGTTGGTCACCGCGCGCTCGATCGCGACGCGGTCGCCGGTGGCGAAGACCGTTTCCCGTTCCGGCTCGAACGACATCTCGTATCCGGCCGAGAACGCCATTGGCGCGAGGTCGACGATGACGCCGCGCGCGATCGCGACGAGATCGACCTTCTCGAACGGCGAAGTCTGTCGGTCGAGGCGTTGCAGGTCGAGCAACTGGTCGGTCAGCGTCGAAAGCCGCGCCGCGTCCTGCAGCAGCCGTGCCCGCTCCGGTGTTGCCGGCAGCGAGGCCAGCCGCGTGTTGAGGATGGCCACCGGTGTCCTCAGTTCATGGGCGGCGTCGGTCAGGAAGCGCTTGTGGCGCTCATAGCCCTTGTCGAGGCGCGCAAGGGCTGCGTTTACCGCCTTCACCAGCGGCGTGACTTCCGTCGGCACATCCTTCAGCGGCAGTTGCACGCCGCGCTGGTCTATGTCGATGCGCTCGGCCTCGGCGGCCGCATGGCCAAGGCCCGACAGCGCGCCGCGCACCACCCAGGGCGTCGCGAACAGCGTCGCTAGCGCCATCAGTCCGGCCAGCGGCAATATGCCCTGCAGGAAGAACTGCGGCGCCTGTCCAAGCAGGCGCAGCAGCGAAAGCCCGCCCTTGGTGCCGGTGAAGATCTGGACATTGCCGGCGGCCGTGTCGGTCCAGCGGATCTTTGCATCCGGCGGCGCGCTCTCGCCGATGGAATTGTCGATACGCGCGTCGCTGATGGTGTCCAGCAGTCCGGCGAAAGGCAGGAAGAGGGCCGGCACCGTGCCCTCCTGCAGCCGCTGCCCCTGCTTGTCGCGGATGATGAACCAGAGGTCGGGGACGTCGGATCGCAGCTTGGTCAGATCCGAAGTCTCGCGCAGCACAAGCTTGCCGCCCGCATCGCGCGCCACGGCATCCGCCAGCACGTCCATCGTGCCGTCCTCATAGTCGTGTGGGATGAGGCCGGTGGCCAGCAACGCGCCGAGAATGCCGACAATGATCAGCGTCAGCATCGCGCATTGCAGCAAGGCGATGCGCAGCACCAGGCTCCATTTGAGCGAACGTGGTCGTTTGAGGCTCATCCCTTGGCGCTCACGTCGTTTCGCGCAGCAGATAGCCGACGCCGCGAATGCCGTTGATCGTCACCCCGGCATCGGCGTCGGCCAGTTTGCGGCGCAGGCGTGAGACATGGGTGTCGAGCGCATTGGACTGGATCTCGTCGTCGAGGCCGAACACCGCTTCCATCAGCGCCTCGCGCTGCACCATGCGGCCGGTGCGCCGCATCAGCGCCTCCAGCACCAGCAGTTCGCGGCGCGGCAGGCTGAGCGGCTCGCCACGGATCGCCGCTTCGCGATGTCCGACATCGAGCACCAGATGGCCGGCGCGGATGAATTGCGACTGCATCGGCGCCGGCCGCCTGAGCAAGGCGCGCAAGCGGGCCAGCAATTCCTCGAAGGCGAACGGCTTGGCCAGATAGTCGTCCGCGCCCATGTCCAGCCCATCGACCTTATCGGACGTGTCGCCCTTGGCCGTCAGCACCAGCACCGGCGTGGTGTTGTTCGCCGAGCGCAATCTCGGCACCAGCGACAGCCCGTCGCCATCCGGCAACTGGCGGTCGAGCAGGATGGCGTCGTAGCCGTCGACGGCAACGAAGCCCTCCGCCTCAAGCAATGTGCCGGCGTGATCGACCACCATGTCGTGGCGCTTCAGCGCGGCACGCAACGCCGAGACCATTTCAGGCTCGTCTTCGACCAGCAAGATGCGCATCCACACTCCCCAGGCAACGAACTCAGCATCGGGCGTTACCGCGCCAACATTGCGTAGACATGGCAAAGCCGAATGGACCGGGGCCGGCAAGGTCTTTCTTTACGCCCGCACTATTGCGCAATGTCTATGCAATCCAGCCACGGCAAACAGCGTCGGTCGGCAGGAACCGCCCATGCCGGCGTCAAGGCGTCGGGCCTGACAATGCAACAGGTTCGGGTCCGACGCCGAAACGAAATCAAGTGGTCGCGCCAAACTGGTTGGCGCGCCACTGTTCGGGATTGAGGTTGGTTATGCCTGCACATGATGCCCTGTCTTTTCTCATGGCGTGGACCGTTGCGCCGTTCAGGGTCGGCTCCGTCACGCCGTCCAGTTCCAGCCTGGCGGCCTTGATGACGCGCGACATCGGTCCAGAGACGGGCTCCGTGCTGGAGCTCGGTCCCGGAACCGGCCCTTTCACACGGGCGCTGCTGTCACGCGGGGTGCGGGAGGAGGATCTGACGCTGATCGAATCCGATCCGGATTTTGCCGCACTTCTCATGCGGCGCTTTCCCGCCGCCCGGATTTTCGAGATGGATGCCGCCGGGCTGCGCCATCTGTCGCTCTTCCCTGGGCCGGTGGTTGGTGCCGCCGTCAGCGGGCTGCCCTTCCGCCTGATTTCGCCGCGCAAGACGCTTGCCATTCTCGAAGGCGTTTTCGCGAGTCTGCGCCCGGGTGGGGCGCTCTACCAGTTCACGCTCGGCCGGCGCTGCCCGTTCGACCAGTCGCTGCTCGACCGGCTCGATCTCGAAGTCACGCGGGTCGGCCATACCTTTCGCAATTTCCCGCCGGCGACGGTCTATCGCGTCACGAGGATCAAGACGCTCGGGACCTATGACTGGCGCTTCGCATGACGGGTCCGCTGTCGGCCATTCTCGGCTTCGGCCTGTTCGGCGTCTTCTGCCTCGCCTTCACCGAAAAAATCCTGCCGATTCCGCCCTCGCATGTGCTGCTGCTGTTCCTCGGCATGACGGCGGCGCCGGATGCCTTCACACTGGCAATCCTGCTGGCGGTGACGACGTTCGCCTCCTTCGCCGGTTGCCTTGTCTGGTATGGGGTTGGTCGCCGGATCGGATTTGACCGTGCCGACAGGCTGATCGAACGTGTCGGCAGATATGTCTTCCTGCGCTCCGCAACCTACCGCAAGCTCGGCCAGGCCTATCGCCGCAATCATGTGCGGGTGTCGCTGCTGGCGCAGTTCATCCCGACGGTGCGCAATTATTTGCCGATCGCGGCCGGCGCGCTCTGTCTGCCTGCTCTGCCCTTCGCGATCGCGACGCTGCTCGGCGCCACTATCTGGAATGCGGGCTTTCTCGTAACCGGCTATCTCTTGCACGGCAGTGGCCAGGATTCTTTCACGGTGGGTTTGCGCATCATCGTCATCGTCGTGGCGCTGGAGACGGCCTTCATGCTGGCGCTGCGCTATGGTCCCGCATGCCGGCGGCGCGTCAGACTGATGCTCGGCTGAGCGCACAGCACCAGTCATTGGATAAGCTCCGCCATCGGCTTTCCTTCGCTCGGCCGCCGGTGTTTAGTCCGGCCATGGCCTTCACCATCCGCCAGTTGCAGTTCTTCATCGCCGTCGCCGAGCAAGGCACGGTGTCGGGCGCGGCACAGAACCTCTCCATCTCGCAATCGTCCGTCACCGAAGCGATCAAGGAACTCGAAAGCGATCTCGGCGTCGAATTGTTCGAGCGCCATCCGCGCGGCCTCAACATCACCCACAAGGGCCACCAGTTCCTGCGTCACGCGACGAAGATCCTCGCCGACGTGTCCGACGCCCGCCGCTCTTTTTCTGGCGAACAGGCGGTAGCGGGCGGCCGGCTGCAGCTCGGCGTCACCTCGCTGGTCGCTGGCTATGTGCTGTCGGATCTGCTCTCCCGCTATCGCCGCGCCTATCCCGGCGTCGAGGTCTCGGCCATCGAGGACAATGGCGACTACCTCGAACATCTCCTGATCGGCGGCAAGCTCGACATCGCCGTCATGGTCACTTCCAATTTGCGCGACCGCACAGCGCTGCAATCGGAAATCCTCGAAGTCTCGGCCTACCGCCTGTGGCTGCCGCTCGGCCATCCGCTCGCCAGCGCCGACATCATCAGCATTGGCGATATCGCTGGCGAGCCACTGATCATGCTGACCGTCGACGAAATCGAGGAGAATACGGGAAAACTGCTGACGGCGATCGGCGCCAAGCCGCATGTCGCTTTCCGCACCCGTTCCGTCGAAGCCGTGCGCAGCCTGGTCGCCACCGGCGCCGGCGTGGCGCTGCTGCCCGACCTCGTCTACCGGCCATGGTCGCTGGAAGGCGACCGCATCGAATCGCGCGATATTTCCGGCTCCTTGCCGGTGGTGCAGGTCGGCATGGTCTGGCGGCGCGGCTCCGGCCTGCCGCAGGCGGCGCGCGATTTCATCGGCCTTGCCCAGTCGCAGCGGACGGTTCGTCGCTAGTGTGGCCTACTCCAGACTGACGTGGCCAGTCTACGCTTGCGCCTTGTGACGGAAACCGCCTCCGCCTTGAACGGCCCGATTGGAGCAACCTCGAAGCGGCCGGCGCCGGCAAGCCTGACGGCGCGGCGGAACGTTGGACATTCCATCGGCCGGGCGGCCGGACATTGGGCGGCGTGACGCAAAGCCTCTCGGATCGTCGTCAGCCGTTGGATGATTTGGTCCAGTTCCTTCGCTTTGGCATCCAGGCGCCCTCGATCCATTTTCGGCAGGCCGTCGGGCGTCAGCATCGAGGAAATCTCGTCCAGTGCGAATCCACCGGCGCGTCCGAGTGCGATCAAGGCGAGCCGGTCGAGGACGGCAGGGTCGAACAAACGGCGCTGGCCGCGACGGCCGATCGAGGCGACGAGGCCCTTCTCCTCGTAGTAGCGAAGTGTCGAGGCGGGCACGCCGGTGCGGCGCGACACTTCGGCAATGTCCATATCTTTCATACTTGACCTCAAGTCGGCTTGAACTCGTAGAGTGCTCGCGACGATCGGTGAGAGCAACACGAAAGCGAGGTCCGTTATGCCGCAATCCGCGCCGCCCAACACACGCCAAGCCGCGCTCTGGAACGATGCCAGCGGAAAAGCCTGGGTCGAGATGCAGCCGATCCTCGACGAGATATTGGCACCGTTCGAGCGGCTGGTGGTCGATGCCGGCTATCCCGGGGAAGGGGGCAATGTCCTGGATGTCGGCTGCGGTGCCGGCGCCACAACTCTGGCGATGGCGCGCCGCGTGGGCAAAGGCGGAAATTGTGTGGGGCTCGACATCTCGCAGCCGCTTGTCGCCCTGGCGACGGAGCGCGCGAGGGTGGAAGACGTGGCAAACGCAAGTTTTGAAGTGGGCGACGCCCAGGCGTTTGCGTTCGAATCCGGGTCCTTCGACGCTGTTATCTCGCGCTTCGGTGTCATGTTCTTCGACGATCCCGTGGCCGCGTTCACCAACATAAGAAAGGCCGCGAGGCGCGGCGGCAAACTCGCCTTTGTTGCGTGGCGCAGTCCGCTCGAGAATGATTTCATGACGACCGCCGTGCGAGCGGCTGCGCCTTTCCTGCCGCCCGCACCGGCGCCAGACCCCGATGCTCCGGGTCAGTTTGCCTTTGCCGACGGCGCCAAGGTGAAGCGAATCCTGGAAGCAAGCGGCTGGGCTTCAATCGAAGTCGAACGGGCGGACGTCCCGTGCCGGATCGCCCAACGCGATCTGATGACGTTTGTCACCCGGCTAGGGCCGCTCGGCGCCGCGCTGCGCGAGGTTGACCGGGCGACGGCCGAGAGAATCGCCACGGTGTTGCCGGCGGCGTTCGCTCCTTTCGTTGAAGACGGTGGGGCTCGCTTCAATGCCGCTTGCTGGCTGGTGACGGCGCTTGCTTGAAGCGGCGTCGAGCTATCGGAAAAACCGATATCGCCTTTCTGATAAATGAATTTGCGAAACCGGAATTTTCCAAGCACCTTCCGTTTCAGGGACCAAAGCCGCCATCAGAGCGGCATCAAGTCCATAGGACGAACTGATACGTTTTTCAGTCCGCGCGTGATCTGGCGAAAACCGGAGCGGTTTCGGGGTCATCCGCCAAAATGGGAGATCGATGATGAATTCATTCCTGAAGTCGTGCACGGCGCTGACGGTCGCCCTGACCTTCTCCGGTCAGGCCATCGCCCAGGTCAAGGAACTCGGCAAGGGCGAAGGTCAGGTCAACATCGTTGCCTGGCCGGGCTATATCGAGCGCGGCGAGACCGACAAGGGCTATGACTGGGTCACCGCCTTCGAGAAGGAGAGCGGCTGCAAGGTCAACGTCAAGACCGCCAACACGTCGGACGAGATGGTCTCGCTGATGAACGAGGGCGGCTTCGACCTCGTCACGGCTTCGGGCGATGCCTCGCTGCGCCTCGTCGCCGGCAAGCGCGTGCAGCCTATCAACACCGATCTCATCCCGAGCTGGAAGACGGTCGACGACCGGCTCAAGGACGCGCCTTGGTTCACCGTCGACAAGGTGCATTACGGCGTTCCCTATCAGTGGGGCCCCAACATCCTGATGTACAACACCGAGGTGTTCAAGGACGCGCCGAAGAGCTGGAACGTCGTCTTCGAGGAGATGAAGCTGCCGGACGGCAAGTCCAACAAAGGCCGCGTCCAGGCCTATGACGGCCCGATCCACATTGCGGATGCCGCCAACTACCTGATGTTCCACAAGCCGGAACTCGGCATCAAGGACCCCTACGAGCTGAACGAGGACCAGTACAAGGCAGCGCTCGACCTGCTGCGCGTCCAGCGCACGCTGGTCGGTCGCTACTGGCATGACGCTGCTATCCAGGTCGACGATTTCCAGAATGAAGGCGTCGTCGCCTCGGGTTCGTGGCCGTATCAGGTCAACACGCTGGTTGCCGCCAAGAAGCCGGTTGCCTCGACCGTGCCGGAAGAAGGCGTCACCGGCTGGGCCGACACCACCATGATGGAAGCCGACGCGGCTCACCCGAACTGCGCCTATATGTGGCTCGAGCATTCGCTGTCGCCGAAGGTGCAGGGCGATGTCTCGGCCTGGTTCGGATCGCTCCCCGTGGTGCCCGCCGCCTGCAAGGGCAATGAGCTCTTGACCGACGAAGGCTGCAAGACCAACGGCTACGACAATTTCGACAAGATCAAGTTCTGGAAGACGCCGGTTTCGAAATGCGTCACCCAGAACGACCAGTGCGTGCCTTACTACCGCTGGGTGTCGGACTATATCGGCGTCATCGGCGGACGGTGATTTCTCTTACCCTCCCCCTTGTTGTGGGGAGGGTCGACGTCCAGCGTCGGGGTGGGGGCTGTCCGATAGATTCGCGCCATCACCCCCACCCGCGGCTTCGCCGCGACCTCCCCCATCGAGGGGGAGGTGAAGCGGCGCGCGAATTTCGCGATCCTAGCCAGATTTGTAGCTGAGGATGATTTTGATAAACCGGCAACAGACTGACAGCCCATGACCTCTGCCGTCTCCTTCCAGAAAGTCTCGCGCCATTTCGGCAGCGTTCGCGCCGTCGATGCGGTCGATCTCGACATTGCGCCGGGTGAGTTCTTCGCCATGCTCGGGCCGTCCGGTTCCGGCAAGACCACATGCCTGCGGCTCATCGCCGGTTTCGAGCAGCCGACGGCGGGTTCCATCTCGATCTTCGGTGAGCGCGCCGAGGGCGTTCCGCCCTATCGCCGCAACGTCAACACCGTGTTCCAGGACTATGCGCTGTTCCCGCATCTCAATGTGCTCGACAACGTCGCCTACGGGCTGATGGTCAAGGGCGTCGGCAAGGCCGAGCGGCACAAGGCGGCCGAGGAAGCGCTGTCGCTGGTGCGGCTGCCCGGCTATGGCGCCCGCCGCCCCGGCCAGTTGTCTGGCGGCCAGCGCCAGCGGGTCGCGCTGGCCCGCGCTCTGGTCAACCAGCCCAAGGTGCTGCTGCTCGACGAACCGCTCGGCGCGCTCGACCTCAAACTGCGCGAAAACATGCAGGAAGAGCTGAAATCGTTGCAGAAGGCGCTCGGCATCACCTTCGTCTTCGTCACCCACGACCAGGGCGAGGCACTGTCCATGGCTGACCGCGTCGCCGTCTTCAACGACGGCAGGATCATGCAGATCGGCACGCCCGAAGATATCTATCAGCGGCCTCGCACGCGCTTCGTTGCCGATTTCGTTGGCTCCTCCAATGTGCTGCCGCCGGATTTCGTCCAGCGTTATTCCGGCCAGCACCGCTGGGGCAGCCTTCGCCCCGAATCCATTCGCGTCAGCCGCGCAGCCAGCGGCGAAGGCGTCGCCGCCCGTCTCGTCTCAACCAACTATCTCGGCGCCACCACCAGGCTGGCGCTCGATGCCGATGGGTTGAAACTGCACGCCGTGGTGCCGGCCGGCACGGCCCTACCGGCGGAAGGCGAGGCGGTCATGCTCACCTTCAACCGCGAGCACCTGCATCTGATGGACGAACCGGCATGAGCGTCGACGTCACCATGCCGCGCGCCACGGCCCCTGCCATCCTGCCCGGCAGCGGCGGCATGCGCGGTGCGCTGTCGGATCTGTTCTGGCGCCGGCCGCAACTGCTCCTGCTTCTCATGCTGTTGCCGCCGGTGCTGTGGCTCGGCATCGTCTATATCGGCTCGCTCTTCGCGCTCTTGGCACAGAGCTTTTTCTCCATCGACGAGTACTCCGGCCTCATCAACCGCCAGTTCACGCTGAAGACCTATGGCGATCTGTTGCAGGCCGCCAATCTCGACATCATCCTGCGCACGGTGACCATGGCGGCCCTGGTGACGCTGGCCTCGGCCATCGTTGCCTTCCCCATCGCATATTACGCAGCGCGTTATGCGCGCGGCCGTTGGAAGGCGCTGTTCTATCTCGGCGTCATGCTGCCGCTGTGGTCGAGTTATCTGGTCAAGATCTACGCCTGGAAGCTGATCCTGGCCAAGGAAGGCATCCTCACCTGGCTCTTCGCCAAGCTGCATTTGCTGTGGATTCTCGATGCCTGGCTCTCGCTGCCGGTCGTCGGCGGCAACTCGCTGTCGGTCTCGTTCACCGGCACCTTCATCGTTTTCGTCTATGTCTGGCTGCCCTTCATGATCCTGCCGGTTCAGGCGGCGCTCGAGCGCGTGCCCGGCAATCTGGTCGAGGCTTCCTCCGATCTCGGCGCCTCGCCGGGACAGACCTTTCGCAACGTGCTGTTCCCGCTGGCGCTGCCCGGCATTGTCGCCGGCTCGATCTTCACCTTCTCGCTGACTCTCGGCGACTACATCATTCCGCAGATCATCGGCACGTCCCGGCTGTTCATCGGCCAGGCCGTCTATTCGCAGCAAGGCACCGCCGGCAACATCCCGCTCGCCGCCGCCTTCACCGTGGTGCCCATCGTCATCATGGGCTTCTACCTCTGGGGCGCCAAGCGCATGGGGGCCTTCGATGCGCTCTGACCGTGGCCAATCCGCTCCGCTCGGCCTGAAGATCGCTGCCGCCTGCGGCCTGCTGTTCCTGCATTTGCCGATCCTGCTGATCTTCGTCTACGCCTTCACCACCGAGGAGAAGAGCTTCGTCTGGCCGCCGCCCGGGCTGACCACGCAGTGGTTCGCCGTCACCTGGAACCGGCCCGACGTATGGGAGGCGCTGTCGCTGTCAGTGCGCGTCGCCGCCATCTCGACGGCGATCGCGCTGGTGCTCGGCACGCTCTGCGCCGCCGCGGTGTCGCGGACAAAATTCTTCGGCCGCGAGACCATCTCGCTGCTGGTCATTCTGCCGATCGCCTTGCCCGGCATCATCACAGGTATCGCGCTGCGCTCGGCCTTTTCGCTCGCCGACATTCCTTTCTCGTTCTGGACGATCGTGCTCGGCCACGCCACCTTCTGCGTGGTCGTCGTTTACAACAATGCGGTAGCCCGTTTCCGCCGCACCTCCGGCTCGATGATCGAGGCCTCGATGGATCTCGGCGCCGACGGTTTCCAGACCTTCCGCCATGTCGTGCTGCCCAACATCGCCACCGCGCTGCTTGCCGGCGGCATGCTGGCCTTTGCCCTGTCTTTCGATGAGGTCATCGTCACTACCTTCACCGCCGGCCAGCAGCAGACCGTGCCGATCTGGATGCTGGAGGAACTGATCCGTCCGCGCCAGCGCCCTGTCACCAATGTCGTGGCCATGGTCGTCGTGCTGGTGACGCTGCTGCCGATCCTGTTTGCCTACTACCTGACCCGCGACGGCGACCAGATTGCCGGTTCGGGCAAATAATCTAAAGGGAGAGACTTCCATGGACACCCAGATGCTGATCGGCTCGAAATTCGAGAACGGCGCCGAGACCGAGGAGCCGATCCTCAATCCGAAGACCGGGGCGACCATTCTCAACCTGCCCGAAGCCAGCCAGGCGCAGATCGAGGCAGCGGTCAGTGCCGCCGAAAAGGCATTCGTCTTGTGGTCGCGCTCCACGCCGGCGCAGCGCTCAGGTTGTCTCTTGAAGATCGCCGACCGTATCGAGGCCGAGGCCAAGGAATTCGCCGCGCTCGAGGCTCTCAACTGCGGCAAGCCGATCAATGCAGTGCTCAATGACGAGATCCCGGCCATCGTCGACTGCTACCGCTTCTTCGCCGGCGCGGTGCGTTCCATGCCGGGCGTGGTCGCGGGCGAATATCTGCCCGGGCACACCTCGATGGTACGGCGCGACCCGATCGGCATCGTCGCCTCGATCGCACCCTGGAATTATCCGCTGATGATGATGGCCTGGAAGCTGGCGCCGGCAATCGGTGGCGGCAACACCGTCGTCTTCAAGCCGTCGGAGCAGACGCCACTGACGGCGCTGAAGCTGGCAAAAATTCTGGCCGAAATCCTGCCCGAAGGCGTCGTCAATGTCGTGCTCGGCCGTGGCGACAGCGTCGGAAACACGCTGATCAACCACCCCAAGGTCAACATGATCTCGATCACCGGCGACGTCGCCACCGGCAAGAAGGTGCTTCAGGCGGCCGCCAAGTCGGTCAAGCGCACGCATCTTGAGCTTGGCGGCAAGGCGCCGGTCATCGTCTTCGACGACGCCGACCTCGGCGCCGTCGTCAGCGGCCTGCGTGCCTTCGGCTATTACAATGCCGGCCAGGACTGCACCGCCGCCTGCCGTATCTATGCCGGCAAGAAGATCTACGACAAGCTCGTCGCCGATCTCTCCTTGGCCGTCTCGACCATCAAGTACAATCGTCCCGACGATACCGAAAACGAGATCGGCCCGCTGATCTCGCGCCGCCAGCGCGACCGCGTGTCGAGCTTCGTCGAACGCGCCTCGGAATTGAAGCACATCGAGATCACCACCGGCGGCAAGCCGGGCGAAGGCACGGGCTTCTACTACCAGCCGACCGTCGTCGCCGGCGCGCTGCAGGAGGACGAGATCGTGCGCCGCGAGGTGTTTGGCCCGGTCGTCTCGGTCACCCGTTTCACCGAAGTCGACGAGGCGGTGACCTGGGCCAATGACAGCGACTATGGCCTGGCGTCGTCGGTTTGGACCAAGGACGTCTCGCGCGCCATGGCGACGGCCGCGCGCCTGCAATATGGCTGCACCTGGATCAACACCCATTTCATGCTGACCAACGAGATGCCGCATGGCGGGCTGAAGCAGTCCGGCTACGGCAAGGACATGTCGCTCTACGCGCTGGAAGACTACACCGCCGTGCGGCACGTGATGGTGGCGCATGGGTGAGAAGCGGTCCGCGTAGTGGACGAAAAGCCCCTAAATGGGCTTTTCGAGCGACGAACGGTGAAGGTCCGGTTCGCCTTCGGGCGAATTAAAAGGTCCAGTGGACCTTTTAAAGGAGCTGAACGCCCGAAGGGCAGGGAGCCATAGCGAAGGGCCGGGCGGTAGCCATTTTCCCTTCTCCCCTTGTGGGAGAAGGTGGATCGGCGCGTAGCGCCGAGACGGTTGAGGGGTGTTCCAGCTTGGCGCCAGCCCACCCCTCACCCGGATTGCCAACCGATTTGTGAAGAACAAATCGGGGCAATCCGACCTCTCCCACAAGGGGAGAGGTAAGACCGTTGCGCGCCGCTACTCGACGATGCGATAGATGTTCCACAAGCTGCTGCCCGACACGACATAGGGCTCGATCTCCTTGCCCCATTTGGCATGGGCGTCGATCTTGCCGATCTTGGCAAACATCGCCTCCAGCTGGGCCAGGCTTTCGACCTGGTGGTGTGACTCGACCGTCGCTTCCCGCGCGCCGATCGATCCGGTCATGATCTGGAACTTCAGCTCGGCCAGGCCGACCTGCGAGCCGATCTCGCGTTCCCATTTTTTCAACAGGTCGAGCACGGTCTGCTTGTGCCCGAACTTGGCGTCGATCTGCCATCTGGCGCTGAACATCTTCTTCTCCTCCGCGTTTGCGGCCAGGCCGCTGTTGATCTACCTGCTACTCGTCCCAGGCCTGCACGACGGTCTGCCGTGCGATCTGCCCGTTCTTCAGTTCCAGCATCGCGGCGGCGAACACCTTGGTGCCATCCGGATAGGCGCAGGCCTGGGTGAAGGCCAGGCTGTTGCCGTCGGCGATCGTGGTGTCGACCTTGTGGGTCATCGCCCGGCTGCAGATGTCGTCCCAGAAGGTGGTGATCGCCGCGCGCCCGCGGATCTCGCGCGGCTTGCTCGGTGGGTTGTTGCGGTCGATCACGCGCACCAGCGCGTCATCGGTATAGAAGCTCGAAAGCGTCTTGCCGTCGCGGGTCTCGATCGCCTTCTTGATGGCCGCGCCATCCACGGTTTGGGTCTTGGTCAGCATTTCATCCTCCATGGCCCGTCTTCGGGCGGTTGATGTGCGCAAATCTGCCCGGCGCTTATCGACGGGCAGTATCGTTCACTGCGACTTCGCCTTGACGGCCGCGAAGACGTCGTCGGTCTGCTTCTTGAAAGTCGCGAGATCGACCTGACTGCCGTTAAGCATCGTCGACCAATGGCGCACGATCGCCGCCATCGCGATCGTCTCCTTGATCTCCTCCTCGCTGGCGCCGTTGAGCTTGGCCGCCTCGGTGTGGAAATAGATGCAGTACTGGCAGGGGATCTGCGCGGCGACCGCAAGGCCTATCAGCTCCTTGGTCTTGCCGTCGAGCGCGGTCTTGGGGTTGAGCTGCACCCCCTTGATCTCGCCCCAGGCGCCGGCGACGGCGGCGTCAGGCAGCGTCTTGAACATATCCGGCACCGAGCCGAGTGTCGCCTGGATGTCCTTGTAGGCGGCTGTCGCCGATGCATCCTCGGCCTTTGCGGGAGAGATCGTGAACAGCGCGCCAATGCCTGCCGCGATCACGAATGATCTGACATTCAGTTTTGACTTGAGCATTTCATCCTCCGTTCGCAGGGCCTTCCCGGCGGCATCCGCCTGGCCTGCATGGGGGAATTGATAGCGCTTACATCGGCGTGCCCGCTTCGCCCGAAAGCGCCATGGCTCTCATGGCCCGTCTGGGCCAGCGTGCCTGGCGGAAAATGCCGCTGCTGCCGCTCGCGATGGCAGGTCGAGCTTGAGCAGTATGTTGGCGACGTGACGTTTGACCGTGTGCTCGCTCAGCCTGAGTTCGGCGGCGATCGCGGCATTGCTTTTGCCATCGGCGATCAGGTTCACCACCTCGCTTTCCCGTGCCGTCAACACGGCGGGTTCCGTTGGCCTGGACTTCGAACGGCAGGCCGGTTCCAGATGCTGCTCCGATGTCGCATGCACCACCGGCAATGGCTCGTCCAGTTCGCCGAGGCTGACGCGGCCGGCGTCGACGAAATGCAGGCCGGACCCCACCGCCAGATCGGCAACCAGCCGGGAAGCCAGAATGTCGCCACGCCCGGCATGGTTCGCCAACTGCATCGCCACGCGCGCCGTCAGTCCGACCGGCGGGCCGCGCGCTTCGATCTCGCCGACATGGACCCCTTGCGCACTCGCCACGCCGATCTGCTGCGCCGCCTCGCGCAGCGTCGCCGCGCAGCGTACGGCGCGCGCCGGCCCGTCGAAGCGCGAGATCATCAATTCGCCATGCATGCCCACCGCGCGCCCGCCATGGCGCCCGACCAGCAGCCGCCAGCTCTCCTGAAAACGCTGACTGCGCTCGAGCCACATGCGGTCGCCAAGCTTGGCCGTGTCGGAGATGCGCGTCACCAGCAATGCGGCAAGCACACGCTCCGTGTCCGCCACCGCCGGCTGGCCGGTAAGAAATTCCTCGATCAGATCGGCAACGCGGTCGACATCGCCGGTCCAGACCGGATGGTCGCGCCCGGCGATCTCGACCAGCCGTGCATTCGGGATCTTCTTCGCCAGGAAGCGGCTGGCCTCGGGATCGACGCGAACATCGTTGCGGCGATGGATCAGCAGTGTCGGCGCGCTGATCGCGCCGAGGATGTCTCGCACGTCGATCCCGGCATTCATGCGGGCAAGCGCGGCTGCCGCGGTCGGGCTTGCCGACAGGCGTTCGAAACGTCCCCACCATGTTGAAAAGTGGGTATCGTCCACTCGGCCCGGTGCAAAATTCGGCAAGGTCGCGCCGGTGCCCCAGGCCGTTTCGGCCGTAGCGATGAAGGCATCGAGGCGTTCCGGCGACATCACCCATTTGTGGAAATGCGCATAGCCGCCATAGAGCACCAGCGCCCGCGTCCGCTCCGGATAGGTGGCGGCGAACAGCATCGCCATCGGCGCGCCCTCGGAAGCGCCGAGCAATGCGGCCCGGCCGCTGCCGGCCGCATCCATCACCGCGCGCACATCGTCCATGCGGGTTTCGAGGCTCGGCAGATGATGGGCATCGACACGGTCTGAAAGACCGGTGCCGCGCTTGTCGAACAGGATCAGCCGCGAGAATGCCGACAGTCGCCTCAAGAGCCTTGTATAGCCCTCGTCCTCCCAATGCAGGTCGAGATTGGAAATGAAGCCCGGGACGAAGACGAGATCAAGCGAACCCTGGCCGACCACCTGATAGGCGATCCGCACCTCGCCACTGCGGGCATATCGGGTCTCGATCGGCCTCACGAGGTTTCTTCCGCCCGGCCTGACGATTTCTGATCGTCGACCATAGCAGAGCCGCGTCGATAGCGGCAGATCAAACTTTAGCGGAAAGGAATATTGGCCCGCGTGGCGGCTCGCGGCTACTTCTGCGACGCGGCGACGTCTGCCGGGGAGGGCTTGAGCCCGAGCTTGAGATCGGCCTCGGCTGGTGTGATCGGCCGCTTGATCCTGGCCGACGCAGCCACGACGAGTTCGTCGAAGCCTTCACCGCTGTCCAGCAGTTCGAAGAACTGCCGCCGCATCCGGGGTTCCCAGAACTTGTTGATATGCTCGGCGACGCCGGCAATCCCTTCCTCGCGCGACTTGGAATGGAAGAAGGCCGCGATCTGGTTGGCCATACGCACCAGCTTTTCGCTGGTGCTCGTGATGTGGTCTTCGTCATGCGACATGCTGGGCAACTCCCAAAACCACCCGGTCGGGGTGGGTGAAAACATCGAAATCTTCGCCGCGCACCAGCGCCACCAGTGTCATGCCGGCCTCGTCGGCGGTGCGGATGGCAAGCGCGGTCGGCGCCGAGACGGCAATGATGAAGGCCGAGCCGATCGCCGCCGTCTTCTGCACCATTTCGACCGACACGCGCGACGTCACCACGACGGCGCCCGACGCGCCGTCGATGCCTGCTTTGGCCAATGCGCCGGCCAGCTTGTCCAACGCATTGTGGCGGCCGACATCCTCGCGCGCCATGACGACGCCCTTGCCGGGAATGTAGAAGCCGGCGGCATGCACGGCCCCGGTCTCCTGATGCAGCGGCTGCACCTTCGACAACAGCTTGACGGAGCGCACGATGTCGTCGGCACCAAGCGTAAGTTTTGACGCACCAACCGCATCGACCGAGCGCATCGCTTCCTCGATGGATTCAATGCCGCACAGCCCGCAGCCGACCGGCCCGGCGAGCCTGCGCCGCCGCGCTTCGAACCGTGTATTGGCCTGATCTCTCAGCCGGATCTGGATGTCGATGCCGGCGCCATGATCCTCGACCTCGATCGCCTCGATCTCTTCAGGGGAAGAGATGATGCCTTCTGTCAACGAGAAGCCGAGCGCGAAATCCTCGAAATCGGCCGGGCTCGCCATCATCACCGCATGGGTTGTGCCGGCGAAGGAGAACGCCACCGGCGTCTCCTCCGGCACCATGCGATTGGCGGCAGCCGTACCGCTGGCGCGATGCGCCAGCCGCGATATCTCGGTCGTTGCTTTGCGGCGCGCGGCCACGGCTACTCCGCTGCCTGCAGCGAGGCGATGCGGCGGCTGTTCCTGGCCTGCTCATCATACTCGCGCTGCCAGTCCGACGGGCCATTGGAGGCGCCGACCTGCACCGCCGTCACCTTGTACTCCGGACAGTTGGTCGCCCAGTCCGAGAAGTCGGTGGTGATGACGTTGGCCTGCGTGTCCGGATGGTGGAAGGTGGTGTAGACCACGCCCGGCGACACTCGGTCGGTGATGAGCGCCCGCAGCGTCGTCTCGCCGGAGCGGCTGGTAAGCCGCACCCAGTCGCCGTCGCGCAGGCCGCGATTCTCGGCATCGTGCGGGTGGATCTCCAGCCGGTCTTCCGAGTGCCACATGACGTTGTCGGTGCGCCGCGTCTGCGCGCCGACATTGTACTGACTGAGGATGCGGCCTGTGGTCAAAAGCAGCGGGAAGCGCGGCCCGGTCCTCTCGTCCGTCGCCACATATTCGGTGCGGATGAACTTGCCCTTGCCGCGCACGAAGCCGTCAATGTGCATGATCGGCGTGCCGAGCGGGGCCTTCTCGTTGCAGGGCCACTGCACCGATCCCACCCGGTCGAGCAGATCGAAGGAGACATTGGCGAAGCTCGGCGTCGTCTGGGCGATCTCGTCCATGATCTGCGACGGATGCGTGTAGTTCCAGTCGAGCCCGATGGCGCGGGCAAGCTCCTGCGTCGCCTCCCAGTCGGCATAGCGCGCCTTCGGTTCCAGCACCTTGCGCACCATGTTGATGCGGCGCTCGGCATTGGTGAAAGTGCCGTCCTTTTCCAGGAAGGTCGAACCCGGCAGGAAGACATGCGCGTAGTTCGCCGTCTCGTTGAGGAAGAGATCGTGGACGACGACGCATTCCATGGCCGCGAGACCGCCGGCAACATGCTTGGTGTCGGGATCGGACTGCAATATGTCCTCGCCCTGGATGTAGATGCCCTTGAAGGAGCCGTCGACGGCGGCATCGAGCATGTTGGGAATGCGCAGGCCGGGTTCATCGTCCAGCTTTACGCCCCACAGGCTCTCATAGATGTCGCGCACGGCTTCGCCGGAGATGTGACGATATCCAGGCAACTCATGCGGGAAGGAGCCCATGTCGCACGAGCCCTGCACGTTGTTCTGGCCGCGCAACGGGTTCACGCCGACGCCCGGGCGGCCGATATTGCCGGTGGCCATGGCGAGGTTGGCGATCGCCATCACCGTGGTCGAGCCCTGGCTGTGCTCGGTGACGCCGAGGCCGTAATAGATCGCGCCATTGCCGCCCTTGGCGTAGAGCCGCGCGGCACCCCGGATCAGCTCCGGGTCGACGCCGGAAAGCTTGCCGACGGTCTCGGGGCTGTTTTCCGGCAAGGCGACGAACGAGGCCCAGTCCTGGAACTCCGTCCAGTCGCAGCGTTCGCGGACGAAGGCTTCGTTGAAAAGCCCTTCGGTGACGATGACATGCGCCAGCGACGTCAGCACCGCCACGTTGGTGCCGGGCTTCAGCGGCAGGTGATAATCGGCCTCGACATGCGCCGACTTGACCATCTCCGTGCGGCGCGGATCGAGCACGATCAGCTTGGCGCCCTGGCGCAGCCGCTTCTTCAGCCGCGAAGCGAACACTGGGTGCGCCGAAACCGGATTGGCGCCGATGACGACGGCGACGTCAGTGAATTCGACGGAATCGAAATCCTGCGTGCCGGCCGAGGTGCCGTAGGTCTGGCCGAGCCCGTAACCGGTCGGCGAATGGCAGACGCGGGCGCAGGTGTCGACATTGTTGTTGCGGAAACCCTGCCGCACCAGCTTCTGGACGAGATAGGTCTCTTCGTTCGTGCAGCGCGAGGAGGTGATGCCACCGATCGAGGTGCGGCCGTACTGATATTGGATCCGGCGGAATTCCTTGGCCGTATGGGCGATCGCCTCTTCCCAGCTCACCTCGCGCCACGGGTCGGAAATCTTCTCGCGGATCATCGGCGACAGGATGCGGTCCTTGTGGGTGGCGTAGCCATAGGCGAAACGGCCCTTGACGCAGCTATGGCCGTGGTTCGCCTTGCCGTCCTTGTAGGGCATCATACGGATGACTTCGTCGTCCTTCACCTCGGCCTTGAACGAGCAGCCGACGCCGCAATAGGCGCAGGTGGTGACGGCCGAGCGTTCCGGCATGCCCTTTTCGAGCACCGTCTTCTCGCGCAGCGCATCGGTCGGGCAAGCCTGCACACAGGCGCCGCAGGACACGCATTCGGAAGCGATGAAATCCTCATGCATGCCGGCGACCATGCGCGATTCGAAACCGCGGCCCTCTATGGTCAGCGCGAAGGTGCCCTGTACCTCCTCGCACGCCCGCACGCAGCGCGAGCAGACGATGCACTGCGCCGGATCATAGGTGAAATAGGGGTTGGATTCATCGCGGGCGATGTAGTCGACCGCCAGCGAGCCATGGCCGGGCGCGACGCCGTCTTCCTGCTTGACGTGGTTGCGGCCCTCGACGCCGTAGCGGTTCTCGGTCAGGCCGACTGATTTCGCCACCGTGTCGAATTCGCTGGCGCCGGTGCCGGCCTTCTCGTTCCAGCCGGTCGGATGATCGGAGACGTAAAGCTCCATGACGCCGCGGCGGATCGCGTCGAGCCGGTCGGACTGCGTGCGCACCACCATGCCTTCGCCGACCGGCGTCGTACAGGAGGCCGGCGTGCCGCCACGGCCTTCGATCTCGACCAGGCAGACGCGGCACGAGCCGAAGGAGTCCAGCATGTCGGTGGCGCAGAGTTTCGGGATCTCGACACCGCCTTCCATCGCCGCGCGCATGATCGAGGTGCCTTCCGGCACCGTGATGCTGCGGCCGTCGACGTTCAGCGTGACCTGCTTTTGCGCTCGCGACTCCGGGGTTCCGTAGTCGATCTCTTCGACCAGCGATGGGAAGTCGGCCTTGATGTTCATCTGCCAGCTCCTACTCAGCAGCCACGCGCGCCGGCGCGGGCTTGAAATCTTCGGGGAAATGCGTGATCGAACTCATCACCGGGTAGGGCGTGAAGCCGCCCAGCGCGCACAGCGAACCGAACTTCATCGTGTTGCAGAGATCCGTGACCAGAGCGAGGTTCTTTTCCGGCTCGATGCCGGCGGCAAGCCTGTCGATGGTCTCGACGCCGCGCGTCGAGCCGATGCGGCAGGGCGTGCACTTGCCGCAGCTTTCGATGGCGCAGAATTCCATGGCGAAGCGCGCCTGCTTCAGCATATCGGCCGTGTCGTCGAACACGGTGATGCCGGCATGGCCGATCAGCCCGTCGCGCTTGGCGAATTCCTCGTAGTCGAACGGCGTGTCGAACAGAGCGCGCGGGAAATAGGCGCCGAGCGGTCCGCCGACCTGCACTGCCTTCACCGGACGGCCAGTGGCCGTGCCGCCACCGATGTCATCGACGATTTCGCCCAGCGTCAGGCCGAAAGCGGTCTCGAACAAACCGCCATTCCTGACATTGCCGGCGATCTGGATCGGGATCGTGCCGCGCGAGCGGCCCATGCCGAAATCCTTGTAGAAGGCGGCGCCCTTGTCCATGATGATGGGCACGGAGGCCAGGCTGATCACGTTGTTGATCACCGTCGGTTTGCCGAACAGGCCCTGGATGGCCGGTAGCGGCGGCTTGGCGCGCACCACGCCGCGCTTGCCTTCCAGGCTGTTCAGAAGCGAGGTTTCCTCGCCGCAGACATAGGCGCCGGCGCCGACGCGGATTTCCATGTCGAAGGCGTTCGGCGAGCCCAGCACATTGACGCCGAGCACACCGGACTTGCGAGCGATTTCGACGGCCTTGTTCATTGTCGCCACCGCATGTGGATATTCCGAGCGGATATAGACAAAACCCTTGGTCGCGCCGGTGGCGATGCCGGCGATCGCCATGCCTTCGATCAGCACGAAGGGGTCGCCTTCCATGATCATGCGGTCGGCGAAAGTCGCGCTGTCGCCTTCGTCGGCGTTGCAGACGATGTATTTGCGCTCGGATGTCGTATCCAGCACCGTCTTCCACTTGATGCCGGTCGGGAAGCCGGCGCCGCCGCGGCCGCGCAGGCCTGAGTCTGTCACCTGCTTGACAATGTCGGCCGGGGCCATGGCAACCGCGTTCTGCAGGCCCTTCAGCCCGCCGAGCGACTTGTAGGCGTCGAGCGACAGCGGATCGTTGATGCCGCAGCGGGCGAAGGTCAGCCGGGTCTGTTTGGCCAGGAATGGGATTTTGTCTGGCGCGCCGAGCCAGCGCTTGTGATGGCCGCCGGTGAGGAAACCGCTGTCGAACAGGCTCTTGACGTCGGACGACTTCACCGGCCCGTAGGCGACGCGGCCCTTTTCGGTCGCCACTTCGACCATCGGCTCGAGGAAATAGGCGCCGCGCGAGCCGTTGCGCACGATCTTGGCCTCGATGCCACGCTCGGCGAGTTCCTTGGCGATCGCCTTGGCGACCTTTTCGGCACCGAGCGCCAGCGCGCCGGAATCGCCGGGAATGTAGATGCGGGGGATCATGAGCGCACCTCGGCAAGGATCTCGTCGATCTTGTCGTCATCGAGCCGCCCGATCACCTTGCCGTCGAGCATCGCCGACGGCGAACAGGCGCAAAGCCCGAGGCAATAGACCGGCTCGAGTGTAACCGATCCGTCGCTGGCGGTCTCGTGGAAACCGATGCCCAGCAACTGTTTGATCTTGGTAGCGACGGCATCCGAGCCCATCGACTGGCAGGCTTCCGCCTGGCAGAGCTTGAGCACATGCCGCCCGGCCGGCCGGGCACGGAAATCATGGTAGAAGGTGACGACACCGTGCACCTCGGCCCTGGAGAGATTCAGCCCATCGGCGATGACCGGCAGCGCTGCCTGCGGTACATGGCCGAATTCTTCCTGGATCTCGTGCAGGATCGGCAGCAACGGGCCTTCGAGGCCCTTCAGCTCTTGGATAATCGCCGCCGTGCGCGATGCGATCTCGGTACTTGCAGGCTGCATCGTCATGCAGCGCCCTCCCTGGTCGGTGGTAGCGTTCTAGCGCTAAGTCGTTACAAAAACAGAGGAAACCCGCGAAATCAATAAAGCTGATCCGTTGCTTGATAGAAATCTTCTATCAAGCACTGTCAGCCGCCATTCTCTATCCTAGCGGTGGGCGCGGAAATCGTCTGCCAGCGCCATCGCCTCGTCCAGCAGCGCCTGCACCAGCGGCGTGTGCGGCTCGCGCGGCGCGGCCACCAGGCCGACCGTGTGGCTGGCATCCGGCTCGACGATCGGAATGGCTCGGATCGGCTCGGAAAAGCCGAACGTTTCCGCGAGGTTGAGCGGCATGATCGACGACCATTTGCCGGTGTGGATATGCGAGAACAGCACGATCATCGAGTTGGATTCGAGCGTCGGCCGCACCTGCACCCCGGCCTCGGCCAGATGCTGGTCGATGATGCGACGGTTCTGCATGTCCGGCGTCAGCAGGCAGAGCGGCAACCGGCTGATCTCGGCCCATGTCACTTTGTCGCGGTCGGAATAGGGGTTTCCGACCGCCGTGATCAGCTGATAGCGCTCATCGTAAAGCGGCACGCTGGTCACCCGCCCGAGCGGTTCGTTGTCGAGATAGGTGATGCCGGCGTCGATGTCGAAATTGCCGAGCAGCGACAAGACTTCGATCGAGGTGCGCGACAGAACCGAAAAGGTGACGCCCGGGTGCTTTTCGCGAAACGGCGTCGTCAGCCGCGCCACCATGGCAAGTGCCGTCGGAATGGCGGCAATGCGGATGCGGCCGGAAAGACCGTGGCGCGCCGCCCGCATCTCCTCGCGCATGGTCCTTGAATCGCCGACGATGCGGCGCGCCCAGACCAGCACCTGCTTGCCTTCCGGCGTCAGCCCCTGGAACCGCGACCCGCGATTGACCAGCATGACGCCAAGCTGCCCCTCCAGCTGCTTGATGCCGGCCGACAGTGTCGGCTGGGTGACGCCGCACACTTCCGCTGCCCGGCCGAAATGCTCTTCCTTGGCCAGTGCGATGAAGAATTCGAGTTTGTCGATCATGCCATCCTTCCGGTCGTCATGCGCAGACTCGGGGAAATTCTTCCTTGCCGCAAGCGCTGTGCGTAATCGTTCCGCATCCACATCTTTCAGCCGGCTTACTGTTTCCCGCGGCGTCAGGCGGCGCTATGTCAATGAAACGGTCGTGAACAGGGCGCGATGGGAGACTGACATGCTGGGCTGGTTCCGCAAGCTGCTGCCACGCGAAGATCGTTTCTTCGAATTGTTCGAGCGGCATTCCCGTACGGTGGTCGGCGGCGCGGAGGCGCTGCAGCAGCTGCTTCAGGGCAAGGACATCGATCGCTGGTGCGAGAAGATCGTCGATCTCGAGGACGAGGCTGATCATATCACGGCGGAAGTCCTGCTTGCCGTGCGGCGCTCCTTCATCACGCCTTTCGATCGCGGCGACATCAAGGATCTGATCCAGTCGATGGATGACGCCATCGACATGATGCACAAGACCGTCAAGACGGTGAGGCTATTCGAGAAGCGGGAGTTCGACCCGCTGATGCAGGAAATGGGCGCCGTCATCGTCGACGCCGCCCGTTTGGTCGCGGAAGCGATCCCGCTGCTCGCCAAGGTCGGCGCTAACAGCGCACGCCTCAACGCCCTTGCCGAGGAGGTGATGCGTGCCGAAGGCCGGGCCGACGATTTGCACGAGCAGGGCCTGAAGGATTTGTTCAGGCGCCATGGTCGCGGTGACGCGATGGCTTATCTGATCGGCAGCGAGATCTATGGCCAGCTGGAGAAGGTGGTCGACCGTTTCGAGGACGTCGCCAACGAGATCAGCGGCATCGTCATCGAGAACGTCTAGGCGATGGACGTCGCGATCGCTTTCCCCCTGCTGGCCGGCCTCGTCGCCGTCGCGCTGTTCTTCGATTTTCTCAATGGCCTGCACGATGCGGCAAATTCCATCGCCACCATCGTCTCGACACGCGTACTCAGGCCGCAATATGCAGTGCTGTGGGCGGCCTTCTTCAACTTCATTGCCTTCATGTTCTTCGGCCTGCATGTCGCTGAGACCGTGGGGAAAGGCATCGTCGACGTCAGCATCGTCACGCCGGCGGTCATCTTCTCGGCCCTCGTCGGCGCCATCGTCTGGAACATCGTCACCTGGATCGCCGGCATTCCCTCGAGCAGTTCTCACGCGCTGATCGGCGGGCTGGTCGGCGCCGGCGTTGCAAAGGGAGGCATCGGCGCCATCGTCTGGTCGGGACTTGGCAAGACGGTCGCCGCGATCGTGCTCTCGCCGGCGACCGGTTTTGTCTTGGCACTCGTGCTGATCCTGGTGGTTTCGTGGCTGTTCGTGCGCCAGACGCCGTTCGCCGTCGACAGCACCTTTCGCGTCCTGCAGTTCTTTTCCGCCTCGCTCTATTCGCTTGGCCATGGCGGCAACGATGCGCAGAAGACCATGGGCATCATCGCCGTGCTGCTCTATTCGCAAGGCATGCTCGGCGAAAAATTCTACGTGCCGCTGTGGGTCGTCCTGACCTGCCAGTCGGCGCTGGCGCTCGGCACGCTGTTCGGCGGCTGGCGGATCGTCCACACAATGGGTTCGAAGATCACCAGGCTCAATCCGATGCAGGGCTTCTGCGCCGAAACCGGCGGCGCAATCACACTGTTCGCCGCCACCTGGCTTGGCGTTCCCGTATCGACCACGCATACGATCACCGGCGCCATCATCGGCGTCGGCGCCGCCCGCCGCGTCTCGGCGGTGCGCTGGGGCATTGCCGGCAACATCGTCATCGCCTGGATCGTCACCTTGCCGGCGACGGCGGCGATTTCGGCTCTCACCTATTTCGTCACAAACCTGGCAGGCTGACGCGCAGCGCCGAAGCCTATTTGTCGACTAGATTCAGGATGTTGCCGTCGGGGTCCTTGAACCATGCGACCTTCATGCCGTCGCCGACATGGACGTCGCCCTCAAGCGTCAGGCCGGGCATCTCATAATGTTCGAAGGCCACGCCCTTTGATTTCAGCGATTTGACGACATCGCCGATCTGGTCGCCAACCGTCCAGGTCAGTGCCGTCGCCTTGTTGGTTCCGGCAAATTGCGAGTGGTAGACATTGATGAGCGTGTCACCGCTTTTGTAGACGATGAGCTCGCCGCCCATGTCGTCGACCTGCTTGAGGCCTAGCGTGCCCTCATAAAAGGCCTTTGCCCTTGCCAGGTCCTTGACGGCGAGATTGGCCGTTGCGTTGCTGTTTTGGAGCATGACCCGTCTCCTTCCCGGATTGTCGTGTCCTCGCTCAGGCAACCGAAATAGGGCAGGCGGCCCGTTTGGCCATCGGCAACCATCCGACCGGGAGCGTCACCCGGCAAAATCCGACAGCATCGGTCGTTTTCCGTGGCACGCCGGACAAGCCTTTGCGTCACGGCTTGGTTCTCGCTGGAAACTGCACTATCTGGATCGCAAAACGCCGAGGAAAGATCATGACCGTTACCAAGGAAATCGTCACCGAGCGCCTGAAGACGGTCAACGGGCCGGACTTCACCGGCAACATCGTCGACCTCGGCATGGTTTCCGAGATTTTCATCGCCGATTCGAAAGTGTTCTTCTCGATCACGGTTCCCGCCGCTAGGGCGCAGGAGATGGAGCCGCTGCGTGCCGCCGCCGAGCGTGTCGTCAAAGCGATCCCCGGCGTTGCCGGCGCCGTGGTGGCGCTGACGGCGGAGAAAAAGGGGGGCGGCATGGAAGCGCCGGTGCCGGCGCGCCCCGCGCCCAGGCCGGCATCGCCTGCAACCGCCGCCCCGCGCCCCGCGCCGCATGCCCCCGCCTCGCACAGCTCGGGCAAGCGCGGCGTGCCCGGCATCGAGGCGATCATCGCGGTTGCTTCCGGCAAGGGCGGCGTCGGCAAGTCGACCACCGCCGTCAATCTGGCGCTTGGCCTTGCCGCCAATGGCTTGCGGGTCGGCGTGCTCGACGCCGACATCTATGGCCCGTCCATGCCGAAACTGCTCAACATTCACGGCCGGCCGCAGACGGTCGACGGTAAGATCCTGAAACCGATGGAGAATTACGGCCTCAAGGTGATGTCGATGGGCTTCCTCGTCGATGAGGAGACGCCGATGATCTGGCGCGGGCCGATGGTGATGTCGGCGCTGACGCAGATGCTGCGCGAGGTCGAATGGGGCCGGCTCGACGTGCTCGTCGTCGACATGCCCCCCGGCACCGGCGACGCGCAATTGACCATGGCGCAGCAGGTGCCACTGGCCGGCGCCGTCATCGTCTCGACGCCGCAGGACCTGGCGCTGATCGACGCTCGCAAGGGTTTGAACATGTTCAAGAAGGTCGACGTGCCGCTGCTCGGCATCGTCGAGAACATGAGCTATTTCATCGCCCCGGACACCGGCAAGCGCTACGACATTTTCGGCCATGGCGGCGCACGCCGCGAAGCCGAACGCCTCGGCGTCACCTTCCTCGGCGAAGTGCCGCTGGAAATGGGCATCCGCGAAAGCTCGGATGCCGGTGAGCCGGTTGTTGCCTCGAAGCCCGATAGCGCCGAGGCAAAAACCTATCGCGACATCGCCGCCAAGGTCTGGGACAGGGTCAATGAAGAACGCGGCGCGGCCGAAGCGGCGGTGCCGAGCATCGTCTTCGAGTAAGCCTTCCGAGGGGGAGGGTCAGCCGCCGACCTTCTCGCCGAAGCTGGAAAAGAACTGGCCGGCCAGTTTCTTCGAAGTCGATTCGATCAGCCGGCTGCCGAGCTGGGCGATCTTGCCGCCGACCTCGGCCTTGGCCGCGTATTTGAGCACCGTCGCATCCGCTCCATCCTCGGTAAGCGTGACGTCGGCGCCGCCCTTGGCAAAGCCGGCAATGCCGCCCTTGCCTTCGCCCTGGATGGTGTAGGAATGCGGCGGCTTGAGGTTCTTCAGCGTCACTTCGCCGTTGAAGGTCGCCTTGATCGGTCCGATCTTCACCACCACGGTCGCCGCCATCTCGGTCGGCGACTTCATCTCCAGACTCTGGCAGCCGGGAATCGTCGCCTTCAGCACATCGGGATCGTTTAGCGCTTCCCAGACTTTTTGCAGGGGTGCGGCAATGCGTTCCTCGCCTTCGATCACCAAAGCCATCAAGAACCTCCCGGAAAGAATGGTTTCAAGCCCTAGCGCAGGGGCGCAGTTGTGTCTATCGCACCAAAGTGCGGGTTAGGAACGCGCGTGCCCCTTGCTTGCAGTGACGCGTTGTCATATCGATTTGTCATACAAATACGGAGACCGTGATGGCCGGCGCCCCCACCAAGAAGAAAAAATTCCGCTCACAGGAGTGGTTCGACAACCCAGACAATCCGGGAATGACCGCGCTCTATCTGGAGCGCTACCTGAATTACGGGCTGACCCGTGCCGAGCTGATGTCGGGCAAGCCGCTGATCGGCATCGCCCAGACAGGCTCGGATCTGTCGCCTTGCAACCGGCACCATATCGAGCTCGCCAAGCGCGTACGCGAGGGCATCGTCTCGATGGGCGGCATTCCCTTCGAATTCCCTTGCCATCCGATCCAGGAGACCGGCAAGCGCCCGACCGCGGCGCTTGACCGCAACCTTGCCTATCTCGGCCTCGTCGAGGTGCTCTACGGCTATCCGCTCGACGGCGTCGTGCTGACCATCGGATGCGACAAGACGACGCCGGCGCTGCTTATGGCCGCGGCCACCGTCAACATCCCGGCCATCGCGCTGTCGGTCGGTCCGATGCTCAATGGCTGGCACAAGGGCAAGCGCACCGGCTCCGGCACCATCGTCTGGGAATCGCGCCAGCGCCTGTCGGCTGGCGAGATCGACTATGACGAGTTCATGGACATCGTCGCCTCTTCGGCGCCCTCCACCGGCTACTGCAACACGATGGGCACCGCCACCACGATGAATTCGCTGGCCGAGGCGCTCGGCATGCAACTGCCGGGCTCGGCCGCCATCCCCGCGCCTTACCGCGAGCGCGGCCAGATCGCCTACGAGACGGGAAAACGCATCGTCGACATGGTGCATGAGGATCTGAAGCCGTCCGACATCATGACGCGCAAAGCCTTCGAAAACGCCATCGTCGTCAATTCGGCGATCGGCGGTTCCACCAACGCGCCGATCCATCTCAACGCCATCGCCCGCCATCTCGGCGTGCCGCTCGACAATGACGACTGGCAGAAGATCGGCCTCAAAGTGCCGCTCATCGTCAATCTGCAGCCGACGGGCGAATATCTCGGCGAGGATTACCATCATGCCGGCGGCGTGCCGGCGGTGGTGGCCGAACTGATGAAGGGCGGGCTGTTGCCGCATCCCGATGCCCTGACCGCCAATGGCAAGTCGATCGGCGACAATTGCAAGGCGGCGGTCGTTGAAAACGCCGACGTCATCCACAGCGTCGACAAGCCGCTGAAGGTCAATGCCGGCTTCATCAACCTCAGCGGCAATCTGTTCGATTCGGCGATCATGAAGACGAGCGGCATCTCGCCGGAATTCCGCGAACGCTATCTGTCCAACCCGAAGGACCCGGAAGCGTTCGAAGGCAACGCCATGGTCTTCGACGGGCCGGAGGATTACCACGCCCGCATCGACGATCCGGCGCAAGGCATCGACGAGCACACCATCCTGTTCATGCGCGGCGCCGGCCCGGTCGGCTATCCCGGCGGCGCCGAGGTCGTCAACATGCAGCCGCCGGCCTACCTCATCAAGAAGGGCATCCATGCGCTGGCGTGCATCGGCGATGGCCGCCAGTCGGGCACGTCGGGCTCGCCGTCGATCCTGAACGCCTCGCCGGAAGCGGCAATAGGCGGCGGCCTGGCGCTGCTCAAGACAGGCGACCGCGTCCGCATCGACCTGAACAAGGGCACCGCCAACATCCTGGTCAGCGACGACGAGATCGCCAAGCGGCGCGCAGCACTCCAGGGCAATGGCGGCTACCATTATCCGCAGCACCAGACGCCATGGCAGGAAATCCAGCGCGGTATGGTCGACCAGTTCGACCAGGGCATGGTGCTGAAGCCGGCGGTGAAATACCAGGATGTCGCGCACACCCGCGGCGTGCCGAGGGACAATCACTGATTGCTCCGGAGACAATCGCTGATTGCTCCGGAGACAATCGCTGATTGTTCCTGGGATAGTCACCGATTATTCCAAGGGGCAGTCATCGATTATTCCTGGCGGCAATCACTGATGTTGGATCGACCGGCTGACGGCCCAGCGCAATCGGGCCGCCAGCCGTTTTTCGTTTTCGCGGTGGCGCGTTCCGGTCACGATCCTTGACAAGCGCGCCCAACAAATCCACGATCATGGCAAGGGGTGCATCGCGACGACCCCGTGAGGCGTCAGCCCAACGTTCGCGTCCAAGCTTCTCTATCAGGAGGTGGACGCTATGCCGTCAACAACAGCTATCACCGTATCGCAACTGTCCCGTGTCGTCGGTCTGCCGGGTGCGCCTGTCATCATCGATGTCCGCGTCGATGAGGATTTCGACGCCGATCCGCGCCTGCTGCCGGCGTCGGTCCGGCGCGATTTCAAAACCGTTTCGACCTGGGCACCCGATTTCGCCGGCAAGCCGGTGGCGGTCGTCTGTCAGAGAGGTCAAAAACTCTCGCAAGGCGTGGCCGCTTGGCTGCGGCACGAGGGAATTCCCGCTGAATCCCTCGAAGGCGGCTTTGAGGCCTGGCGCGATGCCGGGGGGATTCTGATCCGCACCGACAAATTGCCGCCACGCGACGAAAAGGGCCGCACCGTCTGGGTGACACGGTCACGCCCGAAGGTTGACCGCATCGCTTGCCCCTGGCTGATCCGGCGTTTCGTCGACCCTCATGCGGTGTTCCTGTTTGTCGAACCCGCTGAAGTATTGGCTGTTGCCGACCGCTTTCAGGCCGTGCCATTCGACATCGACAATGTGTTCTGGAGCCATCGCGGCGAACGCTGCACCTTCGATACGATGATCGAGGAATTCGGGTTGGAATCCACCGCACTCGACCGTCTAGCCGCGATCGTGCGCGCGGCCGACACCGCAAACCTCGATCTGGTGCCCCAGGCCGCCGGCTTTCTGGCTGCCTCGCTTGGCTTGTCACGGATGTTTCGCGACGATCTGGAGCAACTGGAAGCAGGCATGCTGCTCTACGATGCGTTCTTTCGTTGGTGTCGTGACGCCACCGAAGAAACGCACAACTGGCCCAGCGCGGGGAAACCGTCATGAGCGCTGTTGCGCCTCTACATGAGGCGGGGAACGTCGAGGCGCCGGCTGCGCCGACCTTTGCCGAAGCCGTGAAGGTCTGGGCGAAGATCGGACTGCTCAGCTTCGGCGGGCCGGCCGGGCAGATCGCCCTGATGCACAGGGAATTGGTCGAGGAGCGGCGCTGGATCGGCGAACAGCGTTTCCTGCATGCGTTGAATTACTGCATGCTGCTGCCCGGCCCGGAAGCCCAGCAACTCGCCATCTATATCGGCTGGCTGCTGCACAGGACGGTCGGCGGCCTTGTCGCCGGCATCCTGTTCGTTGTGCCCGGCGCGCTCGTCATCCTGATCCTGAGCAGCCTCTACGTGCTCTATGGCGACATGCCGCTCGTCGAGGCGCTTTTCCTCGGGGTGAAGGCGGCGGTGCTTGCCATCGTCATCGAGGCGGTGATCCGCATCGGACGGCGCGCCTTGAAAAACCGGGCCATGGTGCTGATCGCGGTCGCGGCTTTCATCGCCATCTATGCGTTGAATGTGCCGTTTCCGCTCATCATCCTGCTCGCCGGCCTGACAGGATGGCTGGGAGACCGCATTGTTCCCGGCCTGTTTTCCGGCTCCGCGCATGGCAAGGGCGACGTTGTCGACATCAAGGGCGCGGTCGACCTGATGTTCGAGCGCGGCGAACTGGCCCATGTCAAGCCGACCAGATGGCATGCGCCGCGCACGATCGCCATCTGGCTACCGATCTGGCTCGGACCGGTTCTCGTCATCTGGTGGTTCACCGGCGCCAGTGTGTGGACCGAGATCGGCCGGTTCTTCAGTCTGATGGCGGTCGTCACCTTCGGCGGCGCCTATGCGGTGCTTGCCTATGTCGCGCAGGCGGCCGTCCAGTCCTTCGGCTGGCTCGCCCCCGGCGAAATGGTCGACGGGCTTGGACTAGCCGAGACCACGCCCGGCCCGCTCATCCTGGTGCTGCAGTTTGTCGGCTTCATCGCCGCGTTCCGCCACTCCGGGTCATTGAACCCATTGCTTGCCGGATCGCTTGGAGCGCTGCTGACGCTGTGGGTGACGTTCACGCCGTGCTTCTTCTGGATATTCCTTGGCGCGCCCTATATCGAGGCCCTGCGCGGCAACAGGGCCTTGTCGGCGGCACTCGGCGCGATCACCGCCGCTGTTGTCGGCGTCATCATGAATCTCGCTTTGTGGTTTGCCTTGCACGTGGTTTTCCGCGAGGTGCACGCATTGAGCCTCGGCATGAATGTGCCGGTGCTTTCGTCAATCGACTGGCGTGCTGCGCTGCTTTCCTTGGCCGCCATGATCGCCATCCTGAAGCTCAAGATCGGCATGCTGCCGACGCTCGCCGGATCAGCGCTTGCCGGTGTCTTGCTTCTGGCGGTGGGTGGCTAATGCATGTCGCCCAAAAGTGACCTCGGTTTTGGGAGAACGACATGCATAAAAACAAAGACCGCCCGCCTTTGTATTCCGCTTTCCGACCACTTAAGTGGTTGGAAACGGATTGGACCATCATGGCGCAACGACGCTCTTCCCTCGGTTTCCTTGGCATGTTCGGCCGCTCGGGCGATCTGAGGCAGCTTGATACCGCCTTGCGCGGCGCCGACCTGCATCCCGCCCTGGTGCCTGAGGGCGTGAAACTCACCCTCGTCAATCTGATGAAGGATCGCTGGCCCGACGAACCGCCGCCACAGGCCTATCCGGACGTGGCGCGGCTGTTCAGCTATTGCATTGCCGGACCGGAAACTTTCGAAAGCGCGCATGGCTTGCAGCAGCGGCAGGACGTCGAGCGCCGGATCGAGGCCGCTGTCGAGGCCGGCGACAGTTTCGACGCGCAAATCGTGCTGATGGCGCTACACGCCAAGCTGATCAATGCCGAAGTCGTCGAGCGTTATGGGCTCGGTACGGACTGACCGGAAACGAGCTTATCCGCCCATATTGGCGCGCGGCAGCTTGATCATGTCGCCGAAGCGGGCGCGCAACTTGTCGTCGAGAAGTTTTGCGACATGGCGCGGGAAGCGTTCGGCCAGGATGCGCTTCTTCTCGATGATCGCGCGCTGCAATATATCGGGCCGGCCCTTCTCGTTCCATTCCTTCGGCGAAAACCGGTCGCCGACGGCAGGATAAAAATACTCCGTCTGCATCAGCCGCAGCGTCTGTTCGTTGCCGAGATAGTGGCCCGGGCCGTTCAGGCAGACCTCGGCGATGGTGTCGATCGACAGTGCCTCGTCGGTCACCTCGATGCCTCGCACGCAGCGCAGGCAGTGGCCGAGCATGTCATTGTCGATGATCAGGCTTTCCAGGCAGAAGCCGAGCAGCGAGGCATGCATGCCGGCCGACTCATAGACCAGGTTGAGGCCGGCAAGGCCGGCCATGACATCGGTGATGCCCTTTTCGTAGCCGGACTGGATGTCGGGCAATTTCGAATCCGTCATGCCGGCGGCCGAGCCGCCCGGCAGATCGTAGAATTGCGCCATCTGCGCGCAGGCCGCGGTCAACACCGCCTGCTCGGCCGAGCCGCCCGACATGGCGCCGGTCCGCAGATCCGATACGAACGGCCAGGTGCCGAAGATCGCCGGATGCCCCGGCTTGATGGCGTTGACATAGACCAGACCGGCCAGCACTTCGGCCACGGCCTGCACCACCGCGCCGGCGATCGCCGCCGGTGCGGTCGCGCCGGCCTGGCCGGCCGACAAAAGCAGGATCGGGATGCCGCCCTCGACACACGCCTCGAGCACGCCGCAGGCGTCCTCGGCGAATTTCATCGGCGGCACGACGAAGCAGTTGGAGTTCGACACGAACGGCCGGGCGCGGAAATTCTCCTCTCCGCCGGCAATGGCGTAGAGCATTTCCAGCGCCGGCTGCACGTTCTCGCGCACCGTGAACGAGGTGCCGACATGCTTGGACGTGCCCATCACGCAGGCATAGAGCGTGTTGAAGTCCATTTCGAGCGGATCGGGAATGTCGCGCGGCACCATCGGCCGCTGGAAGAAATGGATGTTGTCGAGCCCGTCGACGATGCGGGCGGCGTCATAGATGTCCTGCAGCAGCGATTCGCGGTATTCGCGCTTCTCGACATCGACCAGATGGACCGCGGCACCCGCCGTGCCGTAATGCACGCGCTTGCCCTGGATCACCATGTCGTGTTTCGGGTCCTGGCCGTGCAAGGTGAAATTCCGTGCCGCTTTTTTGATCGTGTCGAGCACCAGCGCGCGCGGGAAACGGATGCGGCCGTCATCGCCATAGGTGGCGCCGGCCTTGGTCAGGGCGTCTATGCAGGAGGGGATGGCATTGGCGAAGCCGACGGTCTCCAGCAGCGTCAGCACCGCCCCGTGGATGCGCTCCTGATCGTTCCCGCGCAACGGTCCGTAGCTGCCGCCCTCGAGGCCCGCGCGCACCGGCCTGATGTCGTCGGCGAGCGGCGCTGCCCGCATCGCACGGCGCGCTTCGCGTCCACCGGAACGGCGCGAGCGCTGATCCGCCGCCGCTTCTTGCTTTTCAAGAGCCACTGACATGGAGACACTCCACCTTTTCTCGGAAACAGGGCGGCGGTTGGTCCACCATCGGCTGTTTCTTCCCCTTTGTGCCACGACTATGCCGCCGGCATTGGCACAGACTATGAGCCAGCCGGTCTGGTTGCATATGCCAGAGCTAAAGATTACGGAGCCGCACTCATGCGGCTCCGGTCAGGGATAGGGCGAGTGGTTCAGGCAGCCGCCGGCCTGCGGCCGGCCGCGGTGGCGAGTTCGCGGATGCCGGGCTCGATATGCTGCAGCGCGATCGACGAAATGCCCAACCGCATGAAACGCGAAGGCTTTTCGGTGCGGTCGAAGAAGCGGTCGCCCGGCTCGATGATGACGCTGCGCGAGGCGGCGGCCTCGGCCAAACCGCGGGAATCGGTACCGCGCGGCCCTTCGAGCCAGAGCGACGTGCCGCCGGCCGAGTCGGTCGAGCGCCATTCCGGCAGGAAAGCGGAAATCGCATGGACCAGGCGCTTGCGCCGCTCGTCGAAGGCGCTCGACAGCCGCCGCACCAGGGCCTCGTGATGGCCGAGCGACAGGAAGAGTGCGACGGCGCGCTGGTTGTTGGCCGGCGGATGGCGCAGCATGAAACGGCGCAGCGCCCTGAGCTCCGATATCAGCCCAGCCGAGGCGACGATGTAGCCAAGCCGCAGGCCGGGAGCCAGCGTCTTCGACATCGAGCCGACATAGACGACGCGACCGGAGCGATCGAGGCTCTTCAGCGCCTGCTGCGGCGCCTCGTCGAGAAGCTGGCTGTCATAGCCGTCCTCGATGATGATCTGGTTGTGCCGGTTGGCGCGCGCCAGAAGATCCTGCCGCCGCTCCGCCGACAAAGGCACCATGGTCGGGCAATGATGGCTGGGCGTGACGAAGACGAAGCCGGAATCATTGGGGATAGAAGAGGTTACGATGCCGGACTGGTCGACCGGAACCGGCTGGATCTCGGCGCCCGCAAGCCGGAAGATCGAGCGAGCGTCAGGATAGCCAGGATCCTCCATCGCCACCTTCGAGCCCTTGGTCATCAACAGCGAAGCCAGCATGTAGAGCGCGTTCTGGGCGCCCAGCGTGACGATGATCTCGTCGGGATTGGCGAAGATGCCGCGCCGGGGCAAGAGCCGCGCCTGGATCTGTTCGATCAAGAGCGGATCGTCGCGGTCGACCATGTCGGACGCCCAGTTGCGGATTTCGAGCACGGCCAGCGCCATGCGGTTGCACTCGCGCCATTCAGCGGTCGGGAACAGCGCCGGATCGAACTGGCCGTAGACGAAGGGGTAGGACGACTTGATCCAGTTCTCGTGCTTGGCTGGCGGCGGCATGTCGCTGGCGGCGATCTGCCGTCGCGCCTTCCAGTCGATCTCGTTGGCCTGGTCGGGCGCCTTCTGGTGCGGCTTGGCCGGCGTCGCCAGCACGTCCGGATTGACGAAATGGCCGCGCCGCTCGCGCGCCACCAGGAAACCCTGGTCGACGAGCTGCTGGAAGGCCAGCACCACCGTCCCGCGTGCGACGCCGAGTTTTTCGGCCAGGATGCGGCAGGAGGGAAGCGGCATCGAAGCGGCGATCTGGCGGTCGAGAATGGCGGCCACGATGGCTTGGCGGATCTGCGCCTGCAGGGTTTGGCCGGATTCGGCCGAAATCCGGAACAGGCCGGACCATATGGCCGTGTCGTTGCGCTGTGGCATGGGAAATCTTCCTCGGATGGCCAGCCATTTTCATTTGGCTGGACCAGTCGAGTGTATGGGTGGCACAAGGGGTTGCGCCAATCAATTTTTCTGATCGTTGGGATTTATGCCAGTGATCCTTCAGCCAAAAATCGGGCTCTGTGGCCGCCCGCAGTGACACATTGTGTCATCGCATCGTGATGCGATGCGGCATCGCCGCGTATTGACCGCACGGAATTCGGCTCACTAGGTTTGTCGCGACGACACGCGCCGGAAACATCCGGTCTGATAAAGTACGTCGAAAAACGCCAGGAGCCCCCCGCCAGTGGATAAGTCAGCCTTCCAGAAACAGCTTGCCGCCTTGCGCGATCATCGCGCTGCGGCACCTGCCAGCATGCGCCAGGCCTTCGCCGCCGATCCGCAGCGGTTCCAGACATTCTCCGCCAGCGACGGCGACCTCTTGCTTGACTGGTCGAAATGCGCCGTCGACGCAACCACCATGGACTTGCTGGAAAAGCTCGCCGGCGCCGCCGATCTCGAAGGCCGCCGCGCCGCCATGTTCGCCGGCAAGAAGATCAACATCACTGAAGACCGCGCCGTGCTGCACACGGCGCTGCGCAATCTCAGCGGCAAGGGCGTCACGGTCGATGGCCAGGACGTCAAGGCGGATGTTCTTTCCGTGCTCGACGCGATGGGCGCCTTCGCCGATGCCATCCGCTCCGGCAAAGCGGCCGGTGCCACCGGCAAGAAGATCACCGACATCGTCAACATCGGCATTGGCGGCTCCGACCTCGGCCCGGCCATGGCGACGCTGGCGCTCGCCCCCTATCATGACGGACCGCGCGCGCACTATGTCTCCAACATCGACGGCGCCCATATCCATGACACGTTGAAAGGCCTGTCGGCCGAGACCACGCTGTTCATCATCGCCTCCAAGACCTTCACCACGGTCGAGACGATGACCAATGCGCAGACGGCGCGCGACTGGGTGCAGAAGGCGCTGGGCAAGGAAGCGGTCGGCAAGCATTTCGCCGCCGTTTCGACGGCGCTCGACCTGGTGGCCAAGTTCGGCATCGAATCCGATCGCGTCTTCGGCTTCTGGGATTGGGTCGGCGGCCGCTATTCGGTCTGGGGCGCCATCGGCCTGCCCGTCATGATCGCTATCGGCCCGAGGAATTTCCGCGCATTCCTCGATGGCGCCCACGAAATGGACGAGCATTTCCGCACCGCGCCGCTCGCCAACAACCTGCCGGCGCTGCTCGGGCTGGTCGGCTGGTGGCATCGCGTGATCTGCGGCTACCCGGCCCGCGCCGTCATCCCCTATGACCAGCGCCTGTCCCGGCTGCCCGCCTATCTGCAGCAACTCGACATGGAATCGAACGGCAAGGGCGTCACCCTTGACGGCACACCGGTGGCGACGCCGACCGGGCCGCTGGTCTGGGGCGAGCCGGGCACCAATGGCCAGCACGCCTTCTTCCAGCTTCTGCACCAGGGCACCGACTTCATCCCGGTCGAATTTCTCGCCGCGGCCGTCGGCCACGAGCCGGAGCTCAAGCATCAGCATGATTTGCTGCTCTCCAATTGCCTGGCGCAGTCGGAAGCCCTGATGAAGGGCCGCACGCTGGACGAGGCGCGCGCGCAGATGCTGGCCAAGGGCATGAAGCCGGCCGATGTCGACAAAATAGCGCCGCATCGTGTCTTCTCCGGCAACCGGCCTTCGGTGACCATCCTCTATCGCAAGCTCGACCCGCACACTTTCGGCCGGCTGATCGCTCTCTACGAGCACCGCGTCTTCGTCGAGGGCACGCTGTTCAACATCAATTCCTTCGACCAGTGGGGCGTCGAGCTCGGTAAGGAACTGGCGACCGGCCTGCTGCCTGTCGTGGAAGGCAAGGAAAGCGCCGCAAACCGGGACGCCTCGACCAGGGGCCTTGTGGAACGCATCCACCAATTGCGTGGTTCGGAGTAACTGATTTGGCAGACATCAAGGGGATATTGTTCGACAAGGACGGGACACTTGTCGACTTCAACGCGACCTGGCTCGGCGTCGCCGATTTCATGGCTATGGACGCATCCGATGGCGACCGCTGGAAGGCCGACAGGCTGCTGGCGGCGGCCGGCTTCGATTTCGCCAACCGGCGTTTCAAGCCCGATTCGATCTTTGCCTCGGGCACCAACATGGACGTCGTCGAGCTGTGGTTCCCGCGCCTGTCCGACGAGGACCAGATGCTGGCTGTCGCCCGCTTCAACGAGATCACCTCGGTGCAGGGTTCATCGATGGCGGTGGCGCTGCCGGGCATCGTCGACACCTTGGCTACACTGCACAAAAGATCTTACCGGCTTGGCGTCGCCACCAACGATTCCACCAGCGGTGCGGAAAAGACCTTGGTTACGCTGGGCGTCGCCCAGCTGTTCGACGCCGCCTATGGCTACGACGCGGTGGCCAATCCGAAACCGGCGCCCGACACCATCCAGGCTTTTTGCGACCTCACGGGCCTGAAGCCGTCGGAGATCGCCATGGTTGGCGACAACCGTCACGATCTCGAAATGGCGCGCGCCGGTGGCTGCGGCCTGGCGGTGGGCGTGCTCTCCGGCACCGGCACGCGCGAATCGCTGGCCGAGATTGCCGACGTCATCCTGGATTCGGTTGCCGACCTGCCGGATTTCCTTTCGGCACGGGTCAGGGAGACTGTCTAACCGCCAGGTTCGGCCTCGAAACGAAAGACGCCGCTCGGCCTTGGGGCGGCGTCTTTCGCGTCGCCGAAATCCGGCACCTGATATTCGGCAAGCAGGCGCAATCGCGAGCGCGGCAGATAGGCCCGGCCCGGATCGCCGACCAGCACCTCAATGCCGGCGGTTAGGCAGCGGTCGAAAAAAGGCATGACGCGCTCGGCGACGTCCTGTCCGTAGAAGACATCGCCGGCGAGCACGAGATCGACCAAAGGCGGCGAGCCCCGGGTGATATCGCCATAGACAACTGTGATTGAGACGCCGTTCGCCGCCGCGTTGAGGGCGAGCGCGGCAAGGCCGTTGCGGTCGATTTCGGCGGCGATCACCTCGCGTGCCCCGGCCTTGGCGGCGGCGATGCCGACAATGCCGGAGCCGGCACCGAGGTCGAGCACGCGGCGGCCTGCCACTGTCATCGGATGGTCGAGGATATAGCGCGCCAGCACCGCACCACCGGCCCAGGCATAGGCCCAGTAGGGCGGCTGTGGTTCGGGCGCGCCGTCATCATCGTCTTCAGGGTCGACGAGGCGCCTCAACCCGCTGCCCGGATGGGCGGTGTAAAAACGGATTTCGGGAAGCGCCGGCACCGGCACAAGGCGCATGTTCGCCTTGATGAATTCCGCCGGGTCGAGGCGCGGACGCCGGTGAGGGAAATCGTCGCCCGGCGCGTCTTCCCCCATTAGGCGCGTAGCGCCCGCCGCAGGATCTTGCCGACCGGCGTCTTCGGCAATTCGGTCCTGAACTCGATATATTTGGGCCGTTTGTAGCCGGTCAGGTTCTCGCGGCAAAAAGCGGTGATGGCTTCCACGGTCAGGGCTGGGTCCTTCTTGACGATGAACAGCTTCGGCACTTCACCCGAATGCTCGTCCGGCACGCCGATCGCCGCCACTTCGAGCACGCCCGGATGCATCGCCACGACCTCTTCGAGCTCGTTCGGATAGACATTGAAGCCTGAGACCAGGATCATATCCTTCTTGCGGTCGACGATCTTGGTGTAGCCGCGCGCGTCCATGAAGCCCATGTCGCCGGACTTGAAGTAGCCGTCCTTGGTCATCACCTTGGCGGTCTCGTCAGGCCGGTTCCAGTAGCCCGCCATCACCTGCGGTCCCCGGATGCAGATTTCGCCGACCTCGCCGAGCGGCAAATTGTTGCCGTCGTCGTCGCGGATGGCGATTTCCGTTGACGGCAGCGGCAGGCCGATCGTGCCGGTGAAGTCGCCGGAACTGAACTTGTTGGCGGTGGCCACCGGCGAGGTTTCCGACAGGCCGTAGCCTTCGGTGACAGGGCAGCCGGTCAACGCCTTCCAGCGTTCGGCGACGCCCTTTTGCACCGCCATGCCGCCGCCCAGTGTCAGCACCAGCGGCTTGAAGTCGAGTTTGCGGAAATCCTCATTGTTGAGCAGCGCATTGAACAGCGTGTTGAGGCCGGGAAAGATGTGGGCCGGATACTTTGCCAGTTCCTTGACGAAGCCCGGAATGTCGCGCGGATTGGGAATGAGCACGTTGCGAGCGCCTTGCTGCATGCCCATCAGTGCGTTCACGGTCAGCGCGAAGATATGATAGAGCGGCAGCGCGCAGATGAAGTTCGGGTGCGCGGGTTTCGGTTTGATCGTATAGGCGTCTTCCATCCACTGCGCGTTCTGCATGACATTGGAGAGCACATTGCTGTGCAGCAGCGTGGCGCCCTTCGACACGCCGGTGGTGCCGCCCGTATATTGCAGGAAGGCGACGTCGTCGGCTGCGACCTTGGCTGGCTTGAAGCCAAGGCCGGCGCCGGCCTTCATCGCCGCGTTGAATTTGACATGCCCGGGCAGCGACCATGCCGGCACCATCTTCTTCACGCGGCGCACCACGAAGTTGACGATGGTGCCCTTGAGGCCGCCGAGCATGTCGCCCATGGCCGCCACCACGACATGCTTGACCGCGGTCCTGGCGACTACCGCCTGCAAGGTGTTGGCGAAGTTTTCCAAGATGACGATGGCTTGTGCGCCGGAATCCTTGAGCTGGTGCTCCAGCTCGCGCGGCGTGTACAGCGGATTGATGTTCACCACGACATAGCCGGCGCGCAGGATGCCCATCATCGCCACCGGATATTGCAGGACGTTCGGCATCATCAGGGCGACGCGCGCCCCCTTTTGCAGCCCCTTCGATTGCAGGTAGGCACCGAAGGCCGCCGACAACTGCTCGACATCGGCGTAGCTGATGGATTTGTCCATGCAGGTGAAAGCCGGCTGGGCGGAAAATTGCCTGCAGGCGGCGACCAGGAAATCGCCGATCGAACTGTAGGGCAACGCACCGATCTCAGCCGGCACATTTTTCGGATAGCTCTTGAGCCATGGCTTTTCGGGCAGGCCGGCGGCAAGTTCCGCCAGTGCCTTCGGCAGCCCCTTGGTGGCAGCCGGCGCCGGCTTCGATGTCGGCGCTGCCTTTGCAGGCGATGCGGCCTTCGTTGCCCCAGTCTTTGTGGGAGAAGTCTTTGCCGGAGAAGCCTTTGTGGGAGAAGCCTTTGTCGGAGAAGTCTTCGTCGCAGAAGTTTTTGCCGGGGTGGCTTTCACGGCTGGCTTCGCAGCGGCTTTGGCGGTGCTGGCCGCTTTTGCCGCCGGTGCTGTCTTGGCAGGCTTTGCCTCCGCCTTGGCGGTCGCGGCTTTGGCGGCAGCTTTACCTTGCCCGTCGGCGGCGGCTGGTTTCGAGACTGCCTTGGCCGACGCGTTCACCGGCGCCTTCGATGCTTTTGCCACCCGTTCCTCCCTAGCAATTCTTGTTCGCCGTCTGGTCGCCTGTGCCGCGCTTGCCTCCGAATTGACAGAGACATCCTCCGCTGCGGCCAGCATATCCATCTATGTATTGCCTCTATCGGCGGCGGTGCAAGTCTTGCCCCTGCGGCAAGGCGCCGAAAGATTTGCCGCCGAAAATCTTTCCCGTCGGCGACACTTGGAACCGGCATCTTTCCACATCGACGATCGGATGAAGGCGGACGCGGCATCGATGTCGCCAGATGCCAGATCAATAAAAAAATGCGGTCGTTAACAATCTCGTGAGTGGAAAAAACTGCTAATTTTTTCTGCCGTTTAGCAAAATGACGGATTTTTTTCCTGCTTCCCGCGGGGTAAGCAAACGGGGTGTTCCAAAGCCGGAAAAACGGTGCTTATATGCGCGCTTCGCGAGCCTGATAGAGGGGCTTGGAAGAACATCAGGGAGTGCTCAATGAAAAAGAAACTCGCTTTTGCGGCCGCGTTGCTGGCTGCAAGCGTCCTGAGCGGCATGGCCAATGCGAAGACGCTTGTCTATTGCTCGGAAGCGTCGCCGGCCAATTTCGATCCGGGTACGACGACCGGCGGCAACGACTTCGATGCCTCGTCGCGTACCGTCTATTCGCGTCTGGTCGAATTCAAGCATGGCGGCACCGAGGTCGAGCCCGGCCTCGCCGACAAGTGGGAAATCTCGGACGATGGCCTGGTCTATACGTTCCACCTGCATCCGGGCGTGAAGTTCCAGACCACCGACTATTTCAAGCCGACGCGTGACCTCAACGCCGACGACGTCGTCTTCTCCTTCGACCGCCAGTTCAACAAGGCGAATCCCTGGAACGGCGACAAGTATCTGCCCAACCTGACCTGGGACTACTACACCGGCATGGACATGCCGAAATACGTCGCCAAGTGGGAAAAGGTCGACGACCTGACCGTTAAGCTGACGCTGACCGAGCCGAACGCGCCGATGCTGGCCAACCTTGGCATGGACTTCGCGTCGATCGTGTCGAAGGAATATGCCGACCAACTGGAGAAGTCCGGCAAGATGGCCGATTTCTCGACCAAGCCGATCGGCACTGGTCCTTTCCAGTTCGTCGACTACCAGCTGGATTCGGTCATCCGCTACGCGGCCCATCCGGATTATTTCAAGGGCAAGGAGAAGATCGATGATCTCGTCTTCGCCATCACGCCCGACGCGACCGCCCGCATCCAGAAGGTGCTCGCCGGCGAGTGCGACATCGCTCCCTATCCGAATCCTGCCGACATCGGCACGATCAAGGCCAACAACGACGTGACCCTGATGGATCAGGCCGGCCTGAACATCGGTTATATGAGCTACAACACCACGATCCCGCCGCTCGACAAGCCTGAGGTGCGCCACGCGCTCAACCAGGCGATCGACCGGGAAGCGCTGATCAAGTCGCTGTTCCAGGATGCCGGCGCCACGCCTGCCGAAAACCTGATCCCGCCGACCATGTGGTCGTGGAACAAGGATGTGAAGGCCGACGCCTATAATCCGGATGCGGCCAAGAAGGTGCTTGAGGCTGCCGGGCTGAAGGAAATCCAGCTCTGGGCTTCCGATCGCGTTCGTCCTTACAACCCGAACTTCCAGCGCGCCGCCGAACTGATCCAGGCCGACTGGGCCAAGGTCGGCGTCAAGGCCGAGATCGTCAACTACGAGTGGACCAAGTATCGCTCGGAGGGCAAGAAGAAGGACCGTCCCGGCGCGTTCCAGATCGGCTGGACCGGCGACAATGGCGATCCGGACAACTTCTTCGCCACCCTGTTCGCTTGCTCCGCCATCGGCGTCTCGAACTACTCCAGCTGGTGCGACAAGGACTTCGAAGACCTGATCCAGAAGGCCAAGAAGACCAGCGACCAGGCCGAGCGTGCCAAGCTCTATGGAGAGGCGCAGGTCGTCTTCCAGAAGCAGGCTCCGGCCTTCCTGCTGGCGCATAGCCAAGTCTACGCGGTGGTGCGCAAGAATGTCAGCGGTTTCATGATGGACCCGCTCGGCATTCACCGCTTCGACGGCGTCGACAAAGCCGAATAAGACATTGAGTGGGGCGGTGCTCTAGAGCGCCGCCCCCTTTGCCATGCTCAAATATATTCTTCACAGAATTGCACTTTTGATCCCGACGCTAGTCGGCATCACTATCTGTGCCTTCGCCTTCGTCAGGCTGCTGCCCGGCGATCCCATCCTTGCCATGGCCGGCGAACACGGCGTGGCGCCCGCGCGTTACGAGGAACTCAAGGAACAGTTCGGCTATAATCTGCCGATCTGGCAGCAATACGCACGCTATGTCGGCGAGGTCGCGACCGGTGATTTCGGGGTCTCGATTTCGTCCAAGCGCCCGGTACTTGAAGAGTTCAAGACGCTCTTCCCGGCGACGCTGGAACTGTCGTTCTTCGCCATGATTTTCGCCATGTTGCTCGGCATCCCGGCCGGCATCTTCGCGGCCGTCAAGCGCGGCTCGTGGTTCGATCAGTCGCTGATGGGCACCGCGCTCGTCGGCTACTCCATGCCGATCTTCTGGTGGGGCCTGCTGCTGATCATCTTTTTCTCCGGTTATCTCGGCTGGACACCGGTTAACGGCCGCATCGACCTGCAATACTTCTTCAAGCCGATCACCGGCTTCATGACCATCGACACCTTGCTCTACGGCAAATGGGATGCATTTCGCTCGGTATTGCGGCATCTGGTGCTGCCGACAATTGTGCTCGGCACCATTCCGCTGGCTGTGATAGCGCGCCAGACGCGCTCCGCCATGCTCGAGGTGCTGGGCGAGGACTACGTGCGGACGGCCCGAGCCAAAGGGCTTTCGTCGGCCCGAGTCATCGGCGTGCATGCTCTGCGCAACGCACTCATCCCGGTGGTCACCACCATCGGCCTGCAGGTCAGTACGCTGCTCGCCGGCGCCATCCTTACCGAAACGATCTTCTCCTGGCCTGGCATCGGCAGGTGGATGGTCGAATCCATATCCAAGCGCGACTATGTTGTCGTGCAGTCTGGCCTGCTCTTGATCGCCCTTGTCGTCATGGCCGTGAACCTGATCGTCGATGTGCTTTATGCCGTCATCAACCCACGCATAAGGGCGGCGTGATGAGCCAATCGACCGAAATCACCCCGATGGCCGCTGGCAACCCGGATCGCCTCACCGGCTTCAGGACCTTCTGGCATTATTTCTCGGTGAACCGGGGCGCCGTGATCGGCCTGTTCGTCTTCATCCTCTTGGTGCTGGCGGCGCTGTTTGCGCCGCTGCTCGCGCCCTATGCGCCCGACATCCAGGACAAGACCGCTTTCTTGAGGCCTCCGGCCTGGCAGGCCGGCGGTAGCGCCCAATATCTGCTGGGCACCGACCCGGTCGGGCGCGACATCCTTTCACGCCTGCTCTATGGCGCGCGCTTCTCGTTGCTCATCGGCGCGGTCGTGGTCACGCTGGCGCTCGCCGGCGGCATCACGCTCGGCCTGCTGGCCGGGTATTTCCGTGGCTGGGTCGACGTGGCGATCATGCGCGTCATGGACCTGATCCTGGCCTTCCCGTCGCTGTTGCTGGCGTTGGTGATGGTCACCATCCTCGGTCCCGGCCTGTTCAATGCGATGCTGGCCATCGCGCTTGTGCTGCAGCCGCATTTCGCGCGCCTTGTGCGCGCCGCGGTGATGGCCGAGAAGAGCCGCGAATATGTCGTGGCGGCGAAGGTCGCCGGCGCCGGCCACATCAGACTGATGTTGCGCACCATCCTGCCCAATTGCCTGGGGCCGCTGATTGTCCAGGGCACGCTGTCCTTCTCCAACGCCATCCTCGAGGCCGCCGCCCTAGGCTTCCTCGGCCTTGGCGCCCAGCCACCGACGCCGGAATGGGGCACCATGCTTGCTACGGCGCGGGAATTCATCCTGCGCGCCTGGTGGGTGGTGACCTTCCCCGGCCTTGCCATCCTGATCACCGTGCTTGCCATCAATCTGATCGGCGACGGCCTGCGCGATGCGCTCGACCCGAAACTGAGGAGGTCGTGATGGCGCTGCTCGACATTCAAAATCTCGTCGTCGAGTTCCAGACAGCGTCCGGTTCCTTCCGCGCCGTTGACGGTGTCTCGCTGCATGTCGACGAGCGCGAAGTGCTGGCGATCGTCGGCGAATCCGGTTCCGGCAAGTCGGTGTCGATGCTGGCGGTGATGGGCCTTTTGCCATGGACGGCCAAGGTCACCGCCGACCGCATGAGCTTCAATGGCCGCGATCTCCTGAAGCTGAGCCCGGCCGAGCGGCGCAAGATCGTCGGCAAGGACATGTCGATGATCTTCCAGGAGCCGATGGCCAGCCTCAATCCCTGCTTCACCGTCGGCTTCCAGATCGAGGAGGTGCTGCGTTTCCACATGGGCATGGACGGTGCGCAGCGCCGGGAGCGCGCCATCGAGTTGCTGACGCAGGTCGGCATTGCCGAGCCGGCGGAACGGCTGAACTCGTTCCCGCACCAGATGTCCGGCGGTCAGTGCCAGCGCGTCATGATCGCCATCGCCATCGCCTGCAATCCGAAGCTTCTGATCGCCGACGAGCCGACCACCGCGCTCGACGTCACCATCCAGAAGCAGATCCTCGATCTCCTGGTCTCGCTGCAGGCCAAATACGGCATGGGGCTGATCATGATCACCCACAATATGGGCGTGGTGGCCGAGACCGCCGACCGTGTCATCGTCCAGTACAAGGGCCGCAAGATGGAAGAGGCCGACGTGCTGTCGCTGTTTGAATCGCCGAAGAGCAACTACACCCGGGCGCTTTTGTCGGCACTGCCGGAAAACGCGGTCGGCGACCGGCTGCCGACCGTCTCCGACATGCTGTTCGAGCCGGCGCCCTCCGGAGCCGCAGCATGACCAAGGTCGTCGAAGGCAAGAATATCGTGCGCGACTATCATGTCGGCGGCGGGCTGTTTCGCGCGCAGCGCACCGTGCATGCGGTCAAGGGTGTCTCGTTCGGCGTCGACAAGGGCAAGACGCTGGCCATCGTCGGTGAGAGCGGTTGCGGCAAGTCGACGCTTGCCCGCATCATCACGCTGATCGATCCGGCAACGTCGGGCGAACTGTTCATCGACGGCAACAAGGTCGACATCGCCAAGGACGGGTTGACCAAGGAGATGCGCCGCAAGGTGCAGATCGTTTTCCAGAACCCCTATGGATCGCTCAATCCGCGCCAGAAGATCGGCGACGTGCTGGGCGAACCGCTGCTCATCAACACTGGCAAGCCGGCCGACGAGCGGCGCGACCTCGCCATGAAGATGCTGAAGAAGGTCGGCCTCGGACCCGAGCACTACAACCGCTACCCGCACATGTTCTCGGGCGGCCAGCGCCAGCGCATCGCCATTGCCCGGGCGCTGATGCTGAACCCCAGCCTGCTGGTGCTGGACGAGCCGGTCTCGGCACTGGATTTGTCGGTGCAAGCGCAGGTGCTGAATCTGCTCGCCGACCTACAGGACGAGTTCCAACTGACTTACGTCTTCATCAGCCACGATCTGTCCGTGGTGCGCTACATCGCCGACGATGTGATGGTGATGTATTTCGGCGAGGCGGTCGAGTATGGCTCGCGCGACGAGGTCTTTTCAGACCCCAAGCACAGCTACACCAAAACGCTGTTCGCCGCGACGCCGCGCGCCGATGTCGCCTCGATCAAGGCGCGGCTGGCGAAGAAGAAGGCGGCGGCCTGAGGCTGCCGACCGCAGCCTTCAGGCCATTTCCTCAACGATCACGACAGCTTCGCGATAATCGCACGTAGCGCTTCGCCGAAGCGGTGGATTTCCTCGACCGTGTTGTAATGCACCAGCGAAGCGCGGATGGCGCCGCTGTCCATCGAGAGGTTGAGGCGCTTCATCAGCCGTGGCGCGTACATGTGGCCGTCGCGGATGCCGATCTGCATCTCGGCCATCTCCTCGACGATGCGCTGCGGTGAGAGCTTGCCGATGTTGAAGCAGAAGGTCGGCACGCGCTCGTTGATGCGGGCCTCGTCGGCAACGCCATAGATGGTCGCCCCACAGTCTTTCAGCACGCCTAACATCTCACGCGCCAATAGCAGTTCATAGTCGCGGATGGCGCCCATGCCGGCGACGATGTTTTCGCGCCGCGAGCGGTTGTTGGAGGGTGCGAGATTGCGGCCGATCAGTTCCAGATACTGCACGGCGGCATCCATGCCCGAGACATTCTCATAGATGAAGGTGCCTGCCTCGACCTTGTAGGGCGGTTCGTCCGGAATGAAATCCTCGCGAAAAGTCGGCAACCGCTTCAGCGTATCGAAGCGGCCCCACAGGAAGCCCATGTGCGGCGAGAAATTCTTGTAGCCGGAGCAGACGAGGTAGTCGCAATCCCAGGCCTGCACGTCGATCAACCCGTGCGGTCCGTAATGCACGCAGTCGAGGAACACTTCCGCGCCAACTGCGTGTGCGATCTCGGCCACCGAGGCGACATCGACGATCGAGCCGATCGAATGTGCGGTGACCGTGCAGGCGACAAGGCGGGTGCGGTCGGACACCAGCGGGCGGAGATCGTCGACATGCAGATTGCCGTCCTCGCGCATGCGCCACCACTTGAACTTGGCGCCGGCGGATTCCAGCGCCAGCCAGGTCGCGATGTTGGCGTCATGGTCCATGTCGGTGATGACGATCTCGTCGCGCCCCCCATCTGTGTCTTTGGCGAGCATCTGGCCGATGCCGAGGCTGACCAGGCGGATGAACGAGGTGGCGTTCATGCCGAAGCAGATTTCCGCTGGGCTATAGGCATTGATCAGCAGCGCCACGCTTGTCCGGGCATCGGCGACCGACTGGTCGACGGTGACGCTGCGGCCATAGCGGCCGCCGCGTTGCACATTGTGCGAAACCAGATGGTTGGTCACCGCGTCGAGCACGCTCTGCGGAATCTGCGCGCCGGCGGCATTGTCCAGGAAGATGAAATCGCCGGCCCGCTGCAGAGCGGGAAACATGGCGCGGATGGTGGCAACCGGGAAGTCGCCGGCGGCGGTCTGGGGATTGCTCAAGGGTGGTCTCCTGCGAAGTGTTTTTTTGCGGCCGGGGTCAGCGCGTTTTTTCGGTCTTGAAGCGGTCTTCAAGCAGGCTGACGAGGCGAACCATCGGCCAGAGGAAAATGAGATAGACGAGTGCGGCGCCGATCAGCGGCGAGGGGTTGGCGTAGAGCGACTGCGCGTTGGTTGCTTCCTTGAGCAGCTCCGGCAGCGCCACGGTCGAGGCGAGCGAGGTGTCCTTGAACATCGAGACGCAGTTGCTGGTCATCGGCGGGATGACCACGCGGATCGCCTGCGGCAGCACCACCTTGCGCAAGGTCAAAAGGAACGGCAGGCCAAGCGCCTGCGATGCCTCGAATTGGCCTTTCGGAATGCTCTCTATGCCGGAGCGGAACACTTCCGCCGAATAGGCCGACATGATGATGGCGAACGCCGTGACGGCGGAGGCCCAGGACGACAGGCGGATGCCGAGGAAGGGCAGCGCGTAATAGATCAGGATCAGCACCACCAGCACCGGCAGCGCGCGAAAAATGTCGGTGTAGCCAACCGCCAGCCAGCGCAGCGGCTTGGGCGCATAGAGCCGCAGCAGGCTGATCACCAGGCCGATAGGGATGCCGATGCCGATGCTCAAAATGCCGAGCAGCAGCGTGTTCAGGAAGCCGCGCAGCAGCGCCGGCAGGCTGGACGCAATGACATCGGGATTAAAGAAGGTGTCGATCAGCGACATGGGAGTGTTCCCGCACCCCAGAGCAGAGGGTGCTCAAGTTAATACCAATCGACCGTGCCTACGGTGAGGCGGTCCATGCGGCAGCCAGCGCCAAAGCGTGAAATGAATCGTGCCGGCCTGGAAAAGCCGGCACGATTTCAGTGCATCGCCGCTCAGGCCTTCGGCAGCGGCATTTCCTTGACGGTCGAGGAGTCCGCCGGCGCGTCGCTGCCGAACCACTTCTTGTGGATCGCGGCCAGCGTGCCGTCCTTCTTCATCGCCGTCAGCGCGTCGTTCAGCTTGCCGAGCAGCGGATGGTCCTTGGTCATCATCAGGCCGTACTGTTCGCCGGTCTTGATGCGCTGCTTGACCTTCAAATCCTTCATCTTGGTGAAGGAGTATTCCATGCCGGGAATGTCGCTGACGGCGGCGTCGACGCGGCCGGCGCTAAGGTCGAGCAGCAGGTTCTGTTGCGTGTCATAACCCTTCACGTCGCTGAAGCCATCGGCTTCCTGATGTGCCTTGACCCAGGTTTCGCCGGTCGAGCCGGACAGCACGCCGACGATCTTGCCCTTGAGATCGGCCTCGGTGTTAACAGCGCTGTCGGTCTTGGTGGCGATGCCCATGTCGGAATCATAATAGGGCTGCGTGAAGGACTGCGACTTCAGCCGCTCCGCCGTGATTGTGATCGAGGAGATGGCGACGTCGATGCGCTTCGAGGTGGTAGCGGCGAACAGCGCCTGGAAGCCGAGATCGGCGATGTCGGTGGTCATGCCAATGCGCTTGGCCGCCTCATTGACGATATCGACTTCAAAGCCCTCGAAAGTGCCGCTCTCGTTCTTGTATTCAAAGGGCGGATTGGTCGGGTAGGCGCCGACATTGAGCACATCGGCGGCATAGGCGGTTGCTGGTCCGGCGACGACGCCGATGGCGGCGGCGAGAAGGATGAGATTGCGACGGTTGAGCTTCATTGGTGGTCCCTCTGGGGTGTTCCCTCTGGTTGTTCATCGGACGGGGCTCGCCCCGCACGGTTTCTTGCCGCCCCACCTCCCAGCGGGGCGTCAATTCATGGCAGCGACCATGCGGTCAAGCGCGGTCGCTATCTGGTCGCGGTCACGGCAGACACACATCCGCAGGAAGGCCGTTTCCGAACTTCCGAAGAGATGGCCGGGCGCCAGCCCGACGCGTGCCGTCTCCAGAATCCTGGCGCAAGCCTGGCGGGCGTCGCTTTCACCTTCCATGGCAAAGAAGGCATACATGCCGCCACGAGGTTTCGTCGCCAGGATGATGCCGGGAATCTGTGCCAGCCTGTCATAGGCGAGATCGAGGCCGGTCCTGATGCGCTGCCGAATTTCTTCGACCAGCGGCTCGCCCTGGCGGATCGCCGCGACGGCACCGGCCTGGATCGGAGCAGCGGTACCGCTGTTGACATACTGGGTCATGGCGCCGAGTTGGTCGGCCACGCCCGACGGATGCGTCAGCCAGCCGATGCGCCAGCCGGTCATCGCCCAGGCTTTTGAGAAGCTGTTGATCGACAGCGCCCGGTCGCCGTCCTCGGCGATCTGCAGGATGGAGGGGGCGACGCCGCCGTCGAAATAGAGCCGGCCATAGACCTCGTCGGAGATGATCCAGATGCCGGTGCGGCGGCTGAAGTCGAGCAGCGCCTGCATCTCCTCGCGCGACGCGGTCCAGCCGGTCGGGTTGGACGGCGTCGACAGGAAGATGGCGCGGGTGCGGGCGTCGCAGGTGGCAAACAGCCGGTCGAGGTCGAGGCGCCAGTCCCCCCTGAAGTCGAGCGAGAACGGCCGCGGCTCGCCGCCGATCAGATGGATGGCGTTATGGATGTTGGGCCATTGCGGCGCGACATAGACGACATTGGTGCCGGTATCGACCAGCAGCTCCAGCGCCAGATACAGCGCCTGCATGCCGCCCGGTGTGACGGTGGTGCGTGCGAAGGGGATGGAGCGGCCATGGATGCGCGTCTGGTATTCCGACAGCGCCTCGTTCAGCGGGCCGTGGCCGCGCATGTTGGGAACATAGAAGGTCAGCCCTTCATCGAACGCGGCCTTTGCCGCGTCGCGGATGAAGGCGGGCGTCACCATGTCGCCCTCGCCGTACCAGAGCGCGATCACGTCACCCAGCTCGCGCGCACGCACGGCAAGGTTGGCGATGTTTTCGGTGTGCAGATCGCGGATCTGGGCGCGCACGCCGTCGAACGCATAGCGCGCGCTGGATGATGACTGGGGCAGTATGAACGACAAGGACTGAACCTCTCCCACCCGGAGCACCACGATGGACTGCCCGAAAAGCCCCTCCGGCACGGCAGTCACCATCGACTTCGGATGCTATCCAAAGTGCCGCGCTTTTCAAGGCAAAAGTTTTAAGCTTAAAAAGTTTCGCCCGGCTGTTGCGCCGCCGATACGCCCGTTTTGCCTGGCTGTGCCCGTCTCATGCCAGTTCATCGCGCGCCGCGGCGCAGTTGGCCGCGGTGCCGGCGCCAAGAAACATCGTGTCGCTGGCCAGGATAAAGAAGCTGGCGCCGAAGGCAGCCCATTGGCCTACAGGCTGCGGACTGGCGAAAAAATACCGGCGGCCTTGTCGTGTGCGATCGTCGCGCCGATGATTGTGCGGATCGCCGCATTGAGCTTGTCGGCGCCTTTCGGCCCGATCGCATCGATCGACACCGAGAGATCGCCGGGGCCGACGAAGACCACATCGACGCCGTCGACGGCCGCGATCGCATCGATGTTGGCGAGCCCTTCCGCTGTCTCGACCTGGACCGCCACGACGGTCCTGTCATTGGCGCCGGCCAGATATTCGGGAATGCGATAGCCATAGCCGGCAGCCCGGCCAGGTCCGACGCCGCGCTCGCCGAGCGGCGGATAGCGACATGCCTTCACCGCCGCCTCCGCCTGGGCGGCGGTCGAGACGCGCGGCACCAGCACCCCTTGCGCGCCGCTGTCCAGCGCCGCCTGGATGGATTCCGGCGCATGGCCGGGAACGCGCACCATCGCCGGCACGCGGTGCACGTCGGCCGCGCGCACCAAGGTCTCGACCATGTCACGCGAAATCTGGGCATGCTCCCAGTCGATGCAGAGGAAATCGAGGCCGGCCAGCGCCATCACTTCGACCGCGACCGGATGCGGAATGGCGGCGAAGGAACCGACGATGTTCGTCTTGCCAATGCATTTCTGACGAAACTCGCTCATGCCGATCCCCTTTTTCGTGTGGCCCAAATTCATAGCCGCAATCGGCGGCAAGGCGAAGCTATTTCAGGCTTGAAATATTTTGCCGCGGGCCTAGCGTGTGGTCTCCCGCCGCGAGTTCCCGACATGATCAAAGCCCATCCCCTGCACGGCCCGAACAAACTGAAGCTCGGCGTCTTTTCGACCAACGCCGATGGCGGCCTCGCCATCACCGATGTGCCGGAGCGTTGGACGGCAAGCTGGCAGGACAATCTGACGGCGGCGCAAATCGCCGACCGCGCCGGGCTGGAATTCATGCTGCCGATCGCGCGCTGGCGCGGCTTTGGCGGCCGCAACAAGGTGCGCGAGTGGTCGTTCGAAACCTTCACCTGGGCGGCGGCACTTGCCGTGGCCACCGAGCAGATCGGCCTGTTCATGACCGTGCACGTGCCGCTGGTGCATCCGCTCTACGCCGCCAAGGCGCTGGCGACGGTCGACCACATCAGCCAGGGCCGCGCCGGCCTCAACATCGTCTGCGGCTGGAATCCAAAGGAATTCGGCATGTTCGGCACGCCGTTGGTCGAGAAGGGTTACGACCAGGCAGCCGAGTGGATCGAGATTCTTGAGAAGCTTTATGCGTCGACCGAGCCGCTCGACTACGAAGGCGCCTACTATCGCCTGAAGGAAGCTGTCAGCCGGCCGGCCAGCCTGCAGGTTCCGCGCCCGGTAACGATGAACGCCGCTTTCGGCGGGCCGGGCCGCGATTTCGCCGCCGCCAAATGCGATTATCTGTTCACGACCTTTTCCGAGATGAGCGATGCCGGCAAGCATGTCGCCGACATCCGTGAGCGGGCCGACAAGGTCGGCCGCGATGTCGGCGTCTACACCGTGGCGCATGTCGTCTGCCGTCCGACGATGGAAGAGGCGCAGGCCTATTACAACCGCTATGCGGTGACGCTGGCCGACCATGAGGCGGTCGACGCCCATATGGCCGGCAAGAAGGAATTCTCGCAGTCGCACGACCCGCACGCCTATGACCGCTACAGTCAGCGCTTCGCCGGCGGTGCCGGCACCTATCCGCTGATCGGAACCCCGGAAACGATCGCCGCCGACATGGTCGCGATTGCTGGGTACGGCTACCAGGGCATTGCGCTCTCCTTCGTCAACTACACGCAGGAATTGCCCTATTTCTGCGACCACGTGCTGCCGATTTTGAGGAAGGCTGGCCTGCGCGCATAAATTATTCCGGGCGAGCGGCTATTCCGGAGATTGGTTATTCCGGGATAACGGCGGTGGCCTGGATCTCCACCTTGGCGCGATCCTCGACCAGCGCCATCACCTGCATGGCGGCCATCGCCGGGAAATGCCGGCCGATCACCTCGCGATAGGCCTCGCCGATCCCCCTGAGATTGGACAGATACTCGGCCTTGTCGGTGAAATACCAGGTCATCGAGGTGATGTGTTGCGGCGTGGCACCGGCCTCGGCCAGCACCGCGACGATGTTTTGCAGCGTCTGCCGCACCTGGCCGACAAAGTCGTCGGTTTCGAACTGGCACTGCCCGTTCCAGCCGACCTGTCCACCGACGAAGATGAGCCGCCCGCGTGCCGCGACACCATTGGCGTAGCCGACCGGTTTGGCCCAGCCTTCCGGCTGCAAAATCTCATGCATTCATGCCTCCCGGTATTTCCGCAAAACCAAGTCTCAAAATCGAATACTCTTCAATTTCCCGTCGTGAGGCCGCGCCCATCACTTGCCGCGCGATGACCACCTTCTGCACGTCGGAAGCGCCCTCATAGATGCGCAGTGCTCGAATCTCGCGATACAGACTCTCGACGATGTGCCCCTTGCGCACACCGTCGCCGCCATGCAGTTGCACGGCCTTGTCGATCACCTCTTGCGCCTTGTCGGTGGCGAACAGCTTGGCCATCGCCGCCTCGCGGGTGACCCGCGCCGCACCCATGTCCTTGGTCCACGCGGCGCGGTAGACCAGCAGCGCGGCCGCATCGACGTCGAGCGCCATGTCGGCAATATGGCCTTGCACCATCTGCAGTTCGCCCATAGGCGCGCCGAACAGTTTGCGCTCTGCCACCCTCTTGATGCTTTCATCCAGCGCGCGGCGGGCAAAGCCAAGGGCTGCCGCACCAACGGTCGAGCGGAACACGTCGAGCACCGACATGGCGATACGAAAACCGTCGCCGGGCTTGCCGATCAGTGCGGCGGCCGGCAGGCGGACCTGATCGAAGGACAGCCGCGCCAGCGGATGCGGCGCGATCACTTCGAGGCGCTCGGCAATGCCGAGGCGCTTGGCGTCAGCCGGCACGACAAAGGCGGAAAGCCCCTTGGCGCCCGGTGCCTCGCCGGTGCGGGCAAAGACGATGTAGAGATCGGCAATGCCGCCATTGGAAATCCAGGTCTTTTCGCCGGTGAGCACATAAGCGTCACCGTCGCGGGTCGCCGTCATCTCGGTGTTGGCGACATCCGATCCCGAGCGCGGTTCCGACAGGGCGAAGGCCGAGATCGCCTTGCCGGCGCGGGTCTTGGTTAGCCACTGCTGCTGCTCCGCCGTGCCGAACAGGCTAAGCGCACCGGTGCCGAGCCCTTGCATGGCGAAAGCGAAATCGGCGAGACCGTCATGGCGCGCCAGCGTCTCGCGCGTGATGCACAAAGTGCGGACGTCGAGGGGGCCGGGATTGTCAGTGTCGACGGCTGTCGGTTTCAGCCAGCCGTCCTCCCCGAGTTTTTGCACCAGCTCGCGACAGGCGGCATCGACGTCATGGTGATCGACCGGCAAGTTCGTCGCGCACCATGCTTCCAGGCGTTCGGCCAGTTCGCGATGACGGTCCTCGAAGAACGGCCAGGAGAGGAAACTCTTGTCAGCCATCAATTGCCCTCGAACGCCGGCTTTTCCTTGGCCACGAATGCCTTGTAGGCGCGCTCGAAATCGCGCGTCTGCATGCAGATCGCTTGCGCCTGGGCTTCCGCCTCAATCGCCTGGTCGAGACCCATCGACCATTCCTGGTTGAGCTGCGTCTTGGTGATGCCATGGGCGAAGGTCGGGCCGGAGACGATGCGCGCCGCCATGTCGAGCGCGTCGGCTTCGAGTGCTGCCGCATCGACCAGCCTGTTGTAAAACCCCCAGCGCTCGCCTTCGGCGGCCGTCATGGTGCGGCCGGTGTAGAGCAGTTCGGCGGCGCGGCCCTGGCCGATGATGCGCGGCAGGATCGCGCAGGCGCCCATGTCGCAGCCGGCGAGGCCGACGCGGGTGAACAGGAAGGCGGTCTTGGCCTCCGGCGTGGCGATGCGGATGTCGGAACTCATGGCGATGATCGCGCCGGCGCCGACCGCGACGCCATCGACCGCCGCGATGATCGGTTTGCCGCAATTCAGCATCGCCTTGACGAAATCGCCGGTCATGCGGGTGAAGGCCAGGAGTTCCTTCATGTCCATCTTGACCAGCGGGCCGATAATGTCGTGAACATCGCCGCCGGAGCAGAAATTGCCGCCATTGGAGAGGAACACCACGGCATCGACATCGTCGGCATAGACAAGGTCGCGGAACGTGTCGCGCAACTCGGCATAGCTGTCGAAGGTCAGCGGGTTCTTGCGCTCCGGCCGGTCGAGCCGGATTTTCGCGATCCTGCCCTCGACCTCCCACAGGAAATGCTTCGGCTTGAGGCCGGCCATCCCGGTCATTCGCGTCCCTCCCAGTTGCTGCGGAACGAGGTCAGCATGCCGGTCAGCCGGCGGGCATCCTCCTCGCTGACCTTGCCCAGCAATTCGCCGATCCAGCCCTCATGCGCCGCGGCGATGGTGGCAAAGGATTTGGTGCCTTCGTCGGTCAGTCGCACCATGGACGTGCGGCGGTCACCATTGCGGCGCGCGCGGGCGACCAGTCCCTCTGACACGAGCCGGTCGACAATGCCGGTGACATTGCCGTTGGAGACCAGCAGGAAACGCGACAGGTCGCTCATCAGCATGCCTTCCGGCACGCGGTAGAGTGCGGCCATCACATCGAAACGCGGCAGCGTCGTATCGAATTCCTTCTTCAGGCGCTCGCGCAGTTCGGCTTCGATGGTGCGCGAAGCGCGCAGCAGCCTGATCCATAGGCGCAGCCTGTCCTTGCCGGGTCCCGACGGCGCGGGCAGGGGGCCGGCTACCATGTTTCGCCTCCTGAGATCGAGATTGCCTGTCCGGTGATCGATGCTGCCGCATCGCCGCACAGCCACAGCACGGCGGCGGCAACTTCCTGTGGCTGGATGAAGCGGCCCTGCGGGTTGGTCGAGGCGAGGCTGGCGCGCGCCTCACCGGCCGAGCGGCCGGTCTTTTCGATGATGCGCTGGATAGACTCCTCCAGCATGTCGGTCTCGACGAAGCCCGGGCAGACCGCATTGACGGTCACGCCCGATTTCGCCGTCTCGGCGGCAAGCGCCCGCATCAGTCCGACGACGCCATGCTTGGCGGCCACGTAAGGCGCGACATAGGCGTAGCCCTTCAACCCAGCCGTGGAGGCGACGAACACGATCCGCCCCGATTTCCGCGCGGCCATGCCGGCCAGTGCCGGCTTCACCGTCAGGAAGGCGCCGGTCAAATTGACGTCGAGCGTCCGCTGCCAGTCGGCCAGCGTGGTCTTGTGCGCCGGCGTGCTGCCGGCCATGCCGGCATTGGCGACGACGATGTCGAAGGCCCCGCGCGCGGCTTCCGCCGTCTGGTAAAGCGAGGCCATCGCCGTTTCATCGGTGACATCGGCGGCAATGGCGAAAATGCCTTCGCTTTCGCCGGCCACCTTGGCAAGCTCTGCTTCGCGGCGACCACAGATGGTCACGTCGATGCCCGCGCCCGCCAGCGCCAGCGCGATAGCGCGGCCGACACCGGAACCGCCGCCGGTGACCAGCGCATGCTTGCCGGCAATCGTTGTTGCGGCCGTCATACTTTCAGCCCTGCCGCAGCGTCACGCTCGGCCAGTCGGTAGAGCTGGTCGCGCCCGGGCAGATACGGATCCGGCCACTTCACGCCACGGTCACCGAGTGTGACGGCGGCATGCAGCGTCCAGTAGGGGTCGGCGAGATGCGGCCGTGCCAGCGCCACCAGATCGGCGCGGCCGGCCATCAGGATCGAATTGACATGGTCCGGCTCGTAGATGTTGCCGACCGCCATTGTCGCCATGCCGACCTCGTTGCGGATGCGGTCGGAAAACGGCGTCTGGAACATGCGGCCATAGACCGGCTTCGCCTGCGCCGAAGTTTGCCCTGCCGAGACGTCGCAGATGTCGACGCCGGCCTCATGCAGCAGCTTTGCGATCTCCACCGCGTCGGCGGGTGTGACGCCTTCGATGCCGACCCAGTCATTGGCCGAAATGCGCATCGAGATCGGCTTCTCCGCCGGCCATGCGGCGCGCACCGCATGGAAGATTTCGAGGGGATAGCGCATGCGGTTCTCAAGCGAACCGCCATATTCATCCGTGCGCCGGTTGGTGACCGGCGTGATGAAGGACGACAGGAGATAGCCATGCGCGGCGTGGATCTCCAGCATGTCGAAGCCGCAACGGTCAGCCATCTCGGCGGAGGCCACGAACTGGTCACGCACCAGATCCATGTCGGTGCGGTCCATCGCCTTCGGCACCTGGTTCTCAGGCGACCACGCAACCGCCGATGCCGCGATGACAGGCCAGTTGCCCGAGGCGAGCGGCACGTCGGTGCCTTCCCAGCCGAGCCTGGTCGAACCCTTGGCGCCGGAATGGCCGATCTGGGCGCAGATCTTCGCCTCGGTCTCGGCGTGGACGAAGTCGACCAGTCGCTTCCACGCCACCTCGTGTTCGGGCGCGTAGAAGCCGGGACAGCCGGGCGTGATGCGGCCTTCGGGGCTGACGCAGGTCATCTCGATATAGACGAGCCCCGCACCACCCTTGGCGCGCTCGGCATAGTGAGAGAAATGCCAGTCGGTCGGGCGGCCGTCGACGGCCTTGTACTGCGCCATCGGCGAGACGACGACCCGGTTTTGCAGCTTCATGTCGCGCAGCTTGAACGGCGCGAACATCGGCGCGCGGCGCAGCCTGTTGCCGCCGGCACCCGCCTGTCGCTGGAACCATTCTTCCGCGCCGCCCAGCCATTCGGCATCGCGCAGCCGCAAATTCTCGTGGCTGATACGTTGCGAACGGGTCAGCAGCGAATAGTTGAACTGCACCGGATCGAGCCCGAGATAGCGCTCGACCTCCTCGAACCATTCCAGCGAATTGCGCGCCGCCGATTGCAGCTTCAGCACCTCGGTGCGCCGTGCATCCTCATATCTGCGGAAGGCGGCATCGAGGTCTGGCTCGGTCTCGACATACTCGGCCAGCGCCACGGCACTTTCCAGGGCAAGTTTGGTGCCGGAGCCGATCGAGAAATGCGCCGATGCCGCCGCATCGCCCATCAATGCCAGGTTCTTGTAAGACCAGCGCTCGCACAGCACGCGTGGGAAATTGATCCAGGCCGAACCCCTGATATGGTTGGCATTGGTCATCAGCGCATGGCCGCCGAGATGTTTTTCGAAGATGCGCTCGCAGACGGCGATGGACTCCTGCTGCGACATCGCACCGAAGCCGAAGGCGGCCCAGGTCTGTTCGCTGCATTCGACGATGAAGGTCGCGGTCTCGCTGTCGAACTGGTAGGCATGCGCCCACACCCAGCCATGCTCGGTCTTTTCGAAGATGAAGGTGAAGGCGTCGTCGAATTTCTGGTTGGTGCCGAGCCAGACGAACTTGCATTTGCGGGTGTCGATGTCGGGCTTGAAGATATCGACGAAGGTGTTGCGCGCCCTGGAGTTCAGCCCGTCGGCGGCGACCACCAGATCATGCGTCTCCATGTAGGGGCGGGGGTCGGCGATGTCGGTCTCGAACATCAGCTTGACGCCGAGCTCGCGGGCGCGGCGCTGCAAAAGGATCAGCAGCCGCTTGCGGCCGATGCCGCAGAAGCCGTGGCCTGACGAGACCGTGCGCACGCCGTCATGGATGACGGCGATGTCGTCCCAGTAGGCGAAATGCTTCTTGATCCAGACGGCGCTGACCGGATCGTTTTTGGCGAGATTCTCGAGCGTTTCGGCCGACAGCACGACGCCCCAGCCGAACGTGTCGTCGGCGCGGTTGCGCTCGAACACCGTCACATCATGCGCGGCGTCCCTGAGCTTCATCGAAATGGCAAAGTAGAGGCCGGCTGGTCCGCCGCCGAGAACCGCAACCTTCATCTGTGCGATCTCCTCTTCGCTTGCTGTCTCGTCAAGTATCGCGCCGGAGGCAAGATATTTCAAGCTTAAAGTTTTATATCGAAATCATTGGGCGCATATCGGCAGCGCGCTTGCGTGTCGTCCCACAAGCGCGCCAAAAGCTCACTTTTCCGGGTTCTTCGGGCTCCAAAGCACCGTCTCGGCACCCTTCTCATAGGCCATGCCGTCGGGATAGCTGATCGCTTCCAGTTGCAGTCCCCAGGGCGCCTGGAAATAGAGGATGGTCTGGCCGGCGGCGGGGCCTTCCTTGACCGGCAAAGGCCCCATCCTGGTTTTGACACCCTTGCCATCGAGATAGGCCTTGGCGGCGGCGACGTCGTCGACATAGAGGGCGATATGGAAGCCGCCAATGTCGCTGTTCTTCGGCGTCAGATCCTTCTGGTCGGGCGCGGTGTATTTGAACAGCTCGATGTTCGAGCCATAGCCGCAACGCACCATCGTGACCTGCTCGATGACCGCCTTGGGATCGACGCCCAGAAGGTCTTGCATGAAGGTGCCTTTGTCGTCGGCGAACGGGCCGAACGACATTGCCTTCTTGCAGCCGACCACCTCGGTGAAGAAGTCGACCGCCTGCTTCATGTCGGGAACCGTGATGCCGGTATGGTCGTGGCCGCGCATGCCGGGGATCGAATCCGCGGAAGCCATGCCGGCGCTGCCAAGGATAGTGGCAGCGAGCGTTGCATTTCGAAGTATCGCCTTCATGTCAGTCCTCTCCATTGGCGGGACCTGGGTCTTTGCGGTCGCACGTCCGAAGCCCGCTTCTCGGCGTGCGTATGCATTCACGCCGGCGGCTTGGCCGCCGACGGGATGTCCAGCCATCCGGCGTCGATTTCAGGCAGCGGAATGGCTGCGATGAGGTCGCGCGTATAGGCCTCCCGGGGATTGTCGAACAAGGCGTCGGTGGCGCTGGCCTCGACGATCACGCCTTCGCGCATGACAATGACTTGCCGGCACAGCCGCCGGATGACCGACAGATCGTGGCTGATGAAGGCGACGGTCAGCCCCATCTCCGCCGCCAGTTTCTCCAGCAGGGTCAGGATCTGCGCCTGCGTCGACACGTCGAGGCCGGAGACGATCTCGTCGGCCAGCACGAATTTCGGTGAGAGCGCGAGCGCGCGGGCAATGCCGACGCGCTGGCGCTGGCCGCCCGACAGTTCGTGGCGGTAGCGGCCGGCAAAACTCTGCGGCAGCCCGACCCGCTGCAGCGCCTCGGCGACGCGTGCCTTCAGATTGTCGCCAAGCCCGTTCTGCTTCAGCGGCGCGGCGATGATGCTGGCGATGGTGCGGCGCGGGTTGAGCGACGACAGCGGATCCTGGAAGATCATCTGCAGGTCGCGGCGCAACGGCCGCAGCTCCGCCTCTGGCAGATGGGTGATGTCGCGGCCCTCGAAGCTGACGCTGCCGGCGCTCGGCTCAAGCAGCCTGACCAGCGCGCGCCCAAGCGTCGACTTGCCGGATCCGGACTCGCCGACAATGCCGGTCACCGAGCCGCTCGGCAGGTCGAAATCGAGACCTTTCAGGATCTCGGCCAAAGGCGCGCGACCGATCAACGGCTTGCGCGTCATGTCGGGCAGCGCGACCTTCAGCCCGCGCACGGAAAATAGCGGCTCAGCCATGCGGCGGCCTCCAGGCTTGGTCAGCGGCGGCGATCTCCGAAGCGAGCCCGGCCAGCACGGCATCGTCTACAGGCTTCAGCGAAGCAAACGGGTCCGTGTAGCGCGGCGTCGCCGCCATCAGCGCGCGTGTGTAGGGGTGCTGCGGCGTAGCAAAGAGCGCTGCCGTCTCGGCCTCCTCCACCACTTTGCCGGCATAGAGCACCGATACCTTCTGGCTGACCTTGGCCACGACGCCGAGATCATGGGTGACGAACAGGATCGCCGTGCCGTGCTCGCGCTGCAACGCGGCGATCAGGCGCAGGATCTGCTTCTGCACGGTGACGTCGAGCGCCGTGGTCGGTTCATCGGCGACGATCAGCCTTGGTTCGGCGGCGAAGGCGGCGGCGATCAGCACGCGCTGGCGCATGCCGCCGGAGAGCTCATGCGGATAGCTTTTCAGCACGCGGTCGGGGTCGCGGATCTGCACCTCGTCCAGCAACTGCCGGATGCGCGTGTCGGCCTTCCCGCCGCTCCAGCCGAGGATGCGCACCAGCCGGTCGGTCATCTGGGGGCCGATGCGGCGTGACGGGTTGAGCGCGGTCAGCGGATCCTGCGGGATCAGCGCGGTGCGTGCGCCGATCAGCGCGCGCCTTGCCTTGGGCTGCAGCTTGCCGAGGTCTTCACCCTCAAGCAGCATGTCGCCTTCGACGATGCGCACGCTCGACGGCAACACACCGAGCACCGCCTTGCCGATCATCGTCTTGCCGGCGCCGCTCTCGCCGACCAGCGCGCGGACCTCGCCGGGCTGCACGGAGAGTGATACCGAGCGCAGCACGCGCTGGCCGTTCGGCAGCACGGCGCTTAGATTGACGATGTCGAGACAGGCGCTCATCGCAGCACCGGGTCGAAACGCGCTTTCAGCGCCTCGCCGAACTGGCTGAACGACAGCACGGTGAGGATCAGCGTGATCAGTGGAAACACCAGCACCCACCAGGCCTGATGGATCGACAGCCGGCCCTCGGCGATGATGCCGCCCCAGGTCGGATCGTCGGTCGAGATCGACAGATTGACGAAGGACAGGATCGCCTCGACGATGACGGCGATGCCCATCTCCAAGGACAGCAGCGCCACGATCGACGGCACCACATTGGGCAGCACTTCGCGCAGCATGATGCCGATGCGGCCATAGCCGGCAATGCGGGCATTCTCGACATAATCCATGCGCGACTGGCCCATCGCTTCGGCGCGGATCACCCGGCAGAAGCGCGTCCAGTCGATGATGGCGATGGCGAGGATGACGGAGCTCAAGCCCGTGCCCAGCACCGCCACCAGCAGGATGGCGAACAGCACCGGTGGAAACGCCATCCAGATATCGACGATGCGCGAAATGATGCGGTCGGCCCAGCCGCCGAAATAGCCGGCGATCAGCCCGAGCGTCGAGCCGACGAGGCAGGCGGCGATGGCCGCGGCGAAGGCGACGATGAAGGCGATGCGGCCGCCGAAGATCAGGCGCGAGAGCAGATCGCGGCCGAGGCTGTCGGTGCCCAGCCAATAGCCGGGCTCGGCGCCGTCGAGCCAGAAGGGCGGCAGCCGCTCCAGCATCAGATCCTGCGCCAGCGGATCCTGCGGCGCGACAAGCGGCGCGAAGATTGCCGCCAGCAGCGCCAGCAGCAGCCAGCCGCCGGCGAGCCACAACCTGGGGCTCAGTCCGCGCCTTGAGGCCCTATCCATGGCGCAGCCTCGGATTGAGGAGCGCATACATCATGTCGACGGTGAGGTTGATCAGCACGAACAGCAGCGCGAAGACCAGCACGATGCCCTGGATCAGCGGCAGGTCGCGGTTGATGACGGCATCGATCGCCATGTTGCCGAGGCCTTCATAGGAAAACAGCCTCTCGACGATGACCGTGCCGCCGATGAGGAAGGTGAACTGCACGCCGACCAGGGTCAGCGTCGGCAGAGCGGCATTCTTCAGCGCCTCGCGCAGGATGACCTGCGTCTCAGAAAAACCCTTCACCCGCGCCAGCACGACATAGTCGAGGTCGAGCACTTCCTTCAGCGACTGTTTCAACAGCTGCGAGATGATCGCCGCCAGCGGCAGCGCCAGCGCTACCGCCGGCATCAGCATGTGTTTCAAGAGGTCCCAGGTCAGGTCGAAGCGCAGCCGCAGCAGGCTTTCGAAGAAATAGAACTGGGTGACGAAGGGCAGGTCGAGCTGCGGCGACACGCGGCCGGAAATGTCGAAGATCGGCACCAGCACGCCGAACAAAAGGATCAGCACCAGGCCCCACAGGAAATCGGGAATGGAAAGCGCCGCGCCGCTGGCGATGTCGATGCCGGCTTCCACCGCCGTGCCGAGTTCACGCGCGCCGAGCACCGCCGTCGTGCCGCCAAGCAGCACCGCCATGACAAGCGCGACGATGGCCAGCTCCAGCGTCGCCGGCAGCCGGTTGAAGACGAGGCCGAGCACATCCTGCCTGAGCGAAATCGAGGTGCCGAAATCGCCCCTGACGACGCCGGACAGCCAGATGAAGAATTGCTGCACGATGGTCTTGTCGAGCCCGTAGAGCGCGCGCAGGCGGGCGATGTCGTCATCCGTCGCACCGGGCGGCAGCATCATGGCGATCGGATCGCCGGGCGCGACGCGGATCACGACGAAGACGACGACGGCCACGCCGAACAGCGTGATCAGCATCGTCAGAAGACGGATCAGGAATCGTTGCAGGAGCATGTAAATCTTTGCGGGAGCCCGCAGGCTCGTATGCCGTAGAAATGCGCGCCGTCGCTATGGACGGCGCGCGGCAATTCCAGGCCGATATCAGGCCGGGGTCATCAAGGCGGGCAGCAGCGCGCCGGAAATGTGCTGCACGACATTGACCTTCTTGGAGTGCACGATCGGCTGGGCGTACTGGATCAGCGGCAGCACATAGGCCTCTTCGGCAATGTACTTGTCGACCGCTTTCCAGCCGGCGATGCGCTTGGCCTCGTCCTTCTCGCCCCAGAGCGGGCCGATCTTGGCATCGAGGTCGTCGGTCTTCCACGACGAATGCGGCGAGGGTCCGAACATGGCGAAGCCGGTCGAGGTGGTCGGATCGCCGATGGAATTGCCCCAGTTGTAGAACGCCGCCGGCGCCAGCTTGTGCGCGGCGCGCAGTTCATAGTGCTTGGCGATCTCGTAGACCTCGATCTCGGCCTCGATGCCGACCTTGCGCCACATGCCGACGATCGCCTGCACCATCTCGTAGTCCTTGGGCTTGAAGCCCTTGGTGGTCTGGATGGTGAACTTTGCCGGCTTCTTGGTCGAATAGCCGGAGGCGGCCAGCAATTCCTTGGCTTTTTCCGGATTGTGCTCGACCTTGATCGACGGATCGAAGGCCGCGTATTCCGGCGTCTCCAGCGTCGCGATCGGCAGGCCGTAGCCGCGCAGCAGCCGCTTGACCAACAGCTCCTTGTCCACCGCCATCACGGCCGCCTGGCGGACATTCTTGTCCAGCATGGCGTCCTTGTTGTTGAAGAAGATCATGCCGATGTCGGAGACGTTCTTGATCGAGCCGGCGAGTTCGCTCTTCTTGATGAGGCGGTCATATTCCTCATAGGGGATTTCAAGGGTCACCTGCGAGGAGCCGGACTCGATTTCGGCGACACGGCTCGCCGCATCGGTGACGAACTTGATCGTCACATTCTCGAAGGCCGGCTTGGTGCCCCAATAGTTCGGGTTGGCCTTGAGCCGCAGGAAGGCGTTGCGCTCGAATTTTTCGACCATATACGGACCGGTGCCGATCGGCGCTTTCTCGAAGCCTTCGGCGCCAACCTTCTCGTAGTAGGCCTTCGGCAGGATGTAGCCGGTCAGGAACGACATCCACTTGAAATAGACCGGGTCGAACTGCACCACGTCGCCGGTGATCTTGTTGCCGTCGATCTTGAAATTGTTGACGTTTTTCCAGACGAACTGGATCGGGTTGCCGGTCTTTTCGTCGCCCGCCCGCTGCAGAGACCAGACGACGTCCTCGGGCGTGAAGGGCGAGCCGTCATGCCATTTCACACCCTCGCGCACCGTCATCATCACCTTGGTGCGGTCGTCGTTCCAGCCCCATTCGGTGAGCAGGCCCGGCGCGAAGGACAGGTCCGGCTTTTGCGGAATGATCTGGTCGAACACCGACTGGTAGAGGCCCTGGATGGTCGGATTGACGGCCGAGGGTCCGGTTGTCGGATCCCAGGACGGCAGGTTGACATTGTAGGCGATGGTCAATTCGCCGGCAGCGGCCTTGGCTATTTTCGGCAGGCCAATGGCGGTCACGCCAAGGGCCGCGGCACTGTATCCCAGCAATTCGCGTCTGTTGATTTTCATGGTCGTTCCCCTTGTTGGTTATTGTCTTTGCGCGGCACTGTCCGTTCTTGGGTTCAGGCTTCGTGGGCAGCAGCGCCTTGCCTCTCGTCGCCTCGATAAAATCGTCGGAGCCTACCTCCCGCCAAGCTGTTGCGCGAGCATGAAACCCGAGGCCGCACCGGTGCCGGCGCCCGGCCATGTCGCGGCACCCGTGAGATGCAGATTGGTCACCGGCGTGTTCCAGCCGGCATAGCCCCGCGCCGGGCGAAACAAAAAGTTCTGCGCCAGATGGTGGCTGCCGCACACCTGGTCGCCGCCGACCAGATTCGGGTTCTCGCGCTCGAGATCGATGGGCGAGAACACCGAACGGCCGAGGATTTTGCTCCGCAGGCCGGGTGCATAGGTCTCGATGATGTCGAGCACGCGCTCGGCGTAGGCGTCCTTAACCTGATCCCAATGCGCGGGCGCGATCTTGGCCGACGCATCGCCCAGGATCTCGGCAGGCAGCATCCGCACCTGCACCCACAGCACATGCTTGCCCTGCGGCGCGCGCGACGGATCGATCGCTGAGGGCTGGCCGACGACCAGCACCGGTTCGTCCGGCAGCATGCCGGCCATCGCCTGCTGATAGGTGCGCGACATGGCGTCGAGCGACGGCGACAGATGCACATAAGCGAACTGCCGCAACTCGGCCCCGGCGCGCCAGTCCGGCAGGTCGTCGAGCGCCAGGTGGATCATCATCGTGCCTGGCGCATGGCGGAATTTCTGCATTGCCGTGTCGAAGCCGGTATTGCCGGAACCGCCGGGCAGCAGCTTGCTGGCCAGCGCCTTGGGCGCGACACCGGCGATGACCGCCTTGGTCGCTGTATGCGTCTCGCCGGAGGCGAGCCGAACACCGGTCGCCTTGCCGGCGGAAACGGTGATCTCGGCCACCTCGGCGCCAGTGACGATCTTGCCGCCGGCCGACGTGACCATGCCGGCCAGCGCCCGGATGATGGTATCGGCGCCGCCTTTGCCCAGCACCATGCCGAAACTCTGGTTGGCCATCGATTCCAGATAGGGGAACACTGCGCCGCCAGCGATGTCGGGAGCGAAGTCGAGATGCATGCCCCAGGTGGCGAGCGTCGCCCGCACATGCGCAGACTCGAAAGTTTCCTCCAGCCAAGCACGTGGCGACGACAGCAGCAGCCGGCCGGTGTCGAGCGCGCCGGCAACCCCCTTCTTGCGCCACAGGTTCCACGCGGTGCCTGCAAGCGCGCGGGCGCTCATCGGCGATCCCAGCAGCCGGAACAGATGCTCGGCCTCGGCCGGGAAGGCGGCAACCAGCCTGCGCCATGCCGCGGCGTCCGCAGCGGAGAAGGCAGCCATGCGCGTGGCGGTTTTTTCCAGGTCGTTGCTGACGCCGAACCAGCGTCCGTCCGGAAAGGCGCTGGCGAAACAGTCGGCGACCGGTATGAATTCCAGCCCCTGTGCTTTCAATTCATTTGCATATTTCTGGTGGAAGGCCGAGCCGGCAATAAGGCTCAGATTCATCGCGCCGAAATCGTGACGGAAGCCGGGAAGGGTGAATTCGCGGGTCTGCACGGCGCCGCCGATTGTTGCGCTGCGCTCGAAAATCCCGGTTTTCCAGCCTTTGAGCGCCAGATGCGCGGCGCATGCCAGACTGTTGTGGCCCGCCCCGACAAAGATGGCGTCGAACTCGCTCACGCCCCGTTCCCATTTCCTTTATGCTTAAAGATAATTGCAGATGCATATGTTTTCGTCTAGTAGGATATTAAGGGCCGAGACGAGCCTCGATCATCATCGACAAAGAGGGAACAGAGACCATGGACACCCAAAAACTCCTCGGCGAAGTCGCCGGCCAGCTGCTCTCAGGCGCCATCAAGGTGGTCGACCTCTCGGCGCAACTCGGACCGGACACGCCGCTGATCAAGCTGCCGCCGGAACTCGCGGTCGACACGCCGAAGGTCGAGATCCACTCGATCTCCCGTTATGACAAGAATGGTCCGTGGTGGGCGTGGAACTGGCTGAAGCTCGGCGAGCATTCGGGCACGCATTTCGATGCGCCGCAGCACTGGATCACCGGCAAGGATTATCCGGACGGCGCCACCGACACCATTCCGGCGCAGAATTTCGTCGGCCCGGTCAATGTCATCGACTGCTCCAAGGAAGCCGCCGCCGATCACGATTTCCTGCTCACCGTCGACCACATCAAGGCATGGGAAGCCAAGCATGGCGCCATCAACCCAGGCGAGTGGGTGGTGATGCGCACCGACTGGTACAAGCGCAACGCTTCGGAAGCCGAATTCCTCAACGCCAACGAAACCGGCCCGCACACGCCCGGTCCGACGGCCGAAGCCATCCAGTATCTGATAGCCAAGGACATCAAGGGCTGGGGCTCGGAGACGATCGGCACCGATGCCGGCAAGGCCGGCGGCATGGAGCCGCCATTCCCGGCGCACACGCTGATGCACAAGGCCAACCGCTACGGTCTCGCCAGCCTCTGCAACCTCGACCAGCTGCCGCCGAAGGGTGCCATCCTGATCGCGGCACCGCTCAAGATCGAGCACGGCACCGGCAGCCCGATCCGCGCGCTGGCGCTGGTGTCGGGGCAGTAAGGAGATCTTCGGGAGAAGATCATGCAGGTTGGCGAAGCGATAGAGAGGCAGGTTGGCGGCGCTCGCGCCCTACGGCGCCCCCCTCTGCCTTGCCGGGCATCTCCCCCACTTGGGGGGAGATTGGCGACTTTGGCGCCTCGCTCATTCCTGCAACGTCGGCGATTGGCGAAAGCCGAGATGACAATCGATCTCGATGTCCGGCAGGACAGAGGGGGGCGCCGTAGAACGCTAACCTATGCGCCTGAACGTCACTTCGCGACGACCGAGGGCATTCCCCAATGACCGCCCCCGATCACATCATCGTCGGCAGCGGCATCAACGCGCTGGTCTGCGCGGCGATGCTCGGCGGCAAGGGTGCGAAGGTGCTCGTGCTGGAGCGCAACGACCGCATCGGCGGCTGCATGCGCACCGAGGAGATCACCGCACCCGGTTTCATCCATGATGTGATGGCGACGACCTTCGTGCTGTTCATCACCTCGCCGGCCTTTGCGGCGTTGGGCGGCGATCTTGCACGGCACGGGCTGGAGTTCTGCCACACCGGCACGCCGACCGGCGTGCTGCGGCCGGACGGCAGCCATGCCGTGCTCACCACCAACCGCGCCGCCAACGTCGCCGCCCTCAACGCGATCGCGGCGGGTGATGGCGACCGGCACGCGGATGATGTCGGCGGCATCGAGCGCAATGCCGGCCTGCTGTTCGGCCTGCTCGGCGGCGCGCTGTGGTCCTATCCGACGGCCAAGCTGCTGGCCGGCGATGCCTGGCGGCGTGGCCCGCGTGGCCTTGCCGCCTTTCTCGGCGAAGCGCTGGCGCCGGCACGCGGCTGGCTGGAAAGCACCTACCAGTCCGAAACCATCCGCGCGTTGTGGGCGCCCTGGGTGCTGCATGCCGGGCTTGGGCCGGAAGACGCCTTCTCCGGCCAGATCGCCAAGGTGATCGCCTTCGCGCTGGAGGCCGCAGGCGCCCCGATCGTCAAGGGCGGGGCGAAGAACCTGTTGGCGGCCTTCGAGGCATTGATCACCGAGCGCGGCGGCGTCATCTCCACCGAAGCGGATGTTGCCTCCATCATCCTGGCTGGAGGCCGCGCCACCGGCGTGCGGCTGGCCTCGGGCGAAACGGTTCATGCGAAGAAGAGCGTGATCTGTTCGGTCACGCCGACGCAGCTTTATGGCCGGCTGCTGGGCAGCGAGGCGCCCAAAGCCGATATCGAGGCGACGCGGCAATATCGCTATGGCAAGGGCAATTTCCAGATCCACTATGCCTTGGACAAACCGCCGGCATGGCGCGGCGAAGGTCTGGACAAAGTGGCGCTGCTGCATCTGACGCCGGGGCTCGATGGCGTGTCGAAGGCCTGCAACGAGGCGGCACGCGGCATGTTGCCGGAAGTGCCGACCATTTGCGTCGGCCAGCCGCATGCGCTCGACCCGTCACGCCGTCCGGAAGGCAAGGCGATCCTCTGGCTGCAACTGCCCGAGGCGCCTCGCCACATCAAGGGCGATGCCGCCGGTAAGCTGCAGGCGCCGGCTGACGGACAATGGACCGACGCGCTGCGCGAAGCCTACGCCGACCGCGTCGAAGCCATCCTCGCCAGCCATATCGACGGCTTCAAGGGCAGCGTGATTGCGCGCCGCGCCTATTCGCCGGCTGATCTCGAAGCGATGAACATCAATCTGGTCGGCGGCGACCCCTATGGCGGCTCGTCGACCATCGACCAGGCCTTCCTGTGGCGGCCGTTCAAGACCAGCCGCAACCATAAGACCGGTATCAAGAACCTCTACCATATCGGCGCCTCCACCCATCCGGGCGCCGGCTTGGGCGGCGGCTCCGGCTTCCTCCTGGCGGGGAGGCTGTGATGGAGCAGAAGGTTGCGGAAAAGCGCCAGCGCATTTCGACGCTCGGTCAGATCGGCCTGCAGCAATTCGCGCCCTATCTGATGAACCGCATCATGGGCCGCTACAACGCCACCTTGCGTGATGATTTCCGCAAGCAGGGCCTGACCATTCCGCAGGTGCGCACGCTGGCGGTCCTGTCGGTCACCGATGGCGTCACCGTCAACGACCTCTCGGTCTACACGGTCATCGAGCAGTCGACCTTGAGCCGCACGCTCGACACGCTGGAGGGGCAAGGCTTCGTGCGGCGCGAGCAGGGCGTCACCGACAGCCGCATCCGCCATGTCTTCCTCACCGACGAGGGCCGCGCCGAGTTCACCCGCGCCTGGCCGGCCATGCATGACGCGTTCGAGGCGATGTTCCACGATATCGACGATACCGAATATGCGGCACTGATCGCCACGCTTTTGAAGATGCTGAAAAACATTCGCAAGCACGACATCTAGATGTACGCGCCGCCGACCAGCGGCGGCAAGGGAAGGAGGCAGAGATGGCCGAACGGTCTTTTGCCAAGGAAGTCGAAAAACTGAGGCTCGGCGCCGGCGAGGAGTTTGCCGGCGAGGGCATCCTCGCCATCACCAAGGCGCTGCTGCAATGCGGCGTCGGCTATGTCGGCGGCTATCAGGGCGCGCCGATCAGCCATCTGATGGACGTGCTGGCCGACGCGCAGGACATTCTGGGCGAACTCGGCGTGCATTTCGAGGCAAGCGCCTCGGAAGCCACCGCCACCGCCATGCTGGCCGCCTCGGTGCATTATCCCATTCGCGGTGCGGCCACCTTCAAGTCGACCGTCGGCACCAATGTCGCCTCCGATGCGCTGGCCAACCTCGCCTCCGGCGGCGTCACCGGCGGCGCGTTGATCATCGTCGGCGAGGATTATGGCGAGGGCTCCTCGATCATGCAGGAGCGCAGCCATGCCTTTGCCATGAAGAGCCAGGTCTGGCTGCTCGACCCGCGCCCGAACCTGCCGTCCATCGTCAAGGCTGTGGAAGACGGCTTCGAACTCTCCGAAATCTCCAACACGCCGGTCATGCTGCAGGTGCGCATCCGCTGCTGCCATGTGCACGGCCATTTCATCGCCAAGGACAACAAGCGCCCGCCGATGACGGTGGCCGATGCGCTGGAAGCCCCGCGCCGCGACACCGGCCGCATCGTGCTGCCGCCCGCCTCCTTCCTGCATGAGAAGGAGAAGGTCGCCAAACGCTGGCCGGCGGCGGTCGACTTCATCCGAAAGAACAAGATCAACGAATTCTTCGGCTCGGACCACGGCTCGGTCGGCATCGTCATGCAGGGCGGCATGTATAATTCCGTCATCCGCGCCTTGCAGCGGCTCGGCCTTGCCGACACCTATGGCGAGACCGATGTGCCGCTCTACGTGCTCAACGCCGTCTATCCCTTGATCGACGATGAGTTCCTGTCCTTCTGCGAGGGCAAGCAGGCTGTGCTGGTCGTCGAGGAAGGCCAGCCCAACTACATCGAGCAGGCCTTTGCCGCGATGCTGCACAAGGCCGGGCGTGGCACCCGATTGGTCGGCAAGGAATATCTGCCGATGGCCGGCGAATATACCGGCCAAGTGATGCTCGACGGCATCGGTACCTTCCTGCGCGCCGAGGCGCCGCATCTCTTGCCGGGCGAAGTGCGCGCGCCCAACAAGGTCGGCGACGGCGTCGACACCGCGGACCTGATCAACGTCGTGCCGGGCCGGCCGCCGGGCTTCTGCATCGGCTGCCCGGAACGGCCGATCTTTGCCGCGACAAAGCTGGTCGAACAGGAACTCGGCAAGCACCACATCGCATCCGACATTGGCTGCCATCTGTTCTCGATCATGCCGCCCTTTGAACTCGGCGCCACCACCATGGGCTATGGTCTCGGCCCGGCCTCGGCCTCGGCCTTCAATTCGCCCGACGCCAAGCGCCGCTCGATCTCCTTCGTCGGCGACGGCGGCTTCTGGCACAACGGCCTGACCTCGTCGATCGGCAATGCCGTGTTCAACAAGAATGACGGCGTCATCGTCATCGTCGACAATTTCTACTCGGCCGCCACCGGCGGGCAGGACATCCTGTCGTCGCGCGCGTGCAACAAGACCAAGTCGACAAAGCATCCGATCACCGAGGCGGTGAAAGGCATGGGCGTCAAATGGCTGCGCCATGTCGACCGCACCTATGACGTCGGCAAGATGCAGGACACGCTGCGCGAGGCGCTAACGACGGAAGAAAAGGGACCGAAGGTCATCGTCGCCTCGTCCGAATGCATGCTCAACCGCCAACGCCGCGAAAAGCCGCTGGTCGACAAGGCGATCAAGGGCGGTGAGCGCGTGGTGAAACCGAAGTTCGGCGTCGATGAGGACATCTGCACCGGCGACCATGCCTGCATGCGGCTGTCCGGCTGCCCGTCGCTGTCGGTGAAGTCGCTCGACGATCCGCTGCGCGATGACCCGGTGGCGAGTATCGACCAGAGCTGCGTCGGCTGCGGCAATTGCGGCGAGGTGGCGGACGCCGCCGTGCTGTGCCCCTCCTTCTACCGCGCCGATGTCGTGCACAATCCGAGCCGCTGGGACCGCTTCCTCGAATCCGCACGCCGCGCCACCATCGGCCTGCTGCAGCGCCGCCGCGAAAGCCGGCGCCTGACCTTCGCCGATGCTTGACGCTGTCCCGCCCTTTCGCGCCAAGGCCGGCGCCCAGGACGACGAGCGCGTCATCAAGCTTGCCGTGCTGGCGGTAGGCGGCCAGGGCGGCGGCGTGCTGGCCGACTGGATCACCGACGTTGCCGAGCGCAATGGCCATGTCGCGCAATCCACCTCGGTCGCCGGCGTGGCGCAACGCACCGGCGCCACGATCTACTATATCGAAATGGCCCGCGACACCGGCCGGCTGCCGGTCTTCGCACTGTCGCCCTCGCAGGGTGACGTCGACATCCTGATCGCGGCAGAGCTTATGGAAGCCGGCCGCGCCATCATCAGGGGCTTCGTCACGCCGGAACGCACGACGCTGATCGCCTCCTCGCACCGCATTGCCGCCGTGTCTGAGAAGATCGAGCCGGGCGACGGCCGCGCCTCGTCCTCCAAGGTGCATGCGACGGCGGAAGCGGCAGCCAAACGCTTCATCGCTTTCGACATGGAAAAGATCGCCGCCGACAATGGTTCGATGATCTCGGCCAGCCTGCTCGGCGCGCTGGCCGGGTCCGACGCGCTGCCGTTCACGCGCGAAAGCTACGAGCAGGCGATCGGTGCCGGCGGCCGCGGCGTCAAGGCCAGCCTTGCCGCCTTCGGTGCTGCCTATGACCGCGCGCGCGGCGCGGCCGCACCTGCGCCAAAGCCGGCCGAGCCGGCGATCGTCGAATCCGCCCTGGGGGCAGGGCGCGTGACCGGCCCGCAAAACCTGTTGCAGGGTTGGCAGGCGCTCGCCGCCCGCATCGACCTGATGCCAGTGGCGGTGCGCGACATGGCGCTGCGGGGCCTGAGAAAGGTCGTCGACTATCAGGACATCGCCTATGGGCGGGAGTATCTCGATCGGCTGGACACGGCCGTCGCGCTGGACGGCGCCGACCATGCCCATGCGTTTTCCATTGCCGCCGCCAAGCATCTCGCCAACGCGCTTTGCTATGACGATATGATCCGTGTCGCCGATCTGAAAACACGCTCGACGCGTGACAAGCGTGTGCGCAAGGAGGTCGGCGTCAAGGATGGCTCGATCCTGCAGGTGACCGAATATTTCCACCCGCGCATCGAGGAATTCTGCGGCACGCTGCCGGCGGGGCTGGGCAGCTATATCGAGAATCGGCCGAAACTCGCCGCCTTCCTCGACCGCCGCATCAATCACGGCCGCCGCATCCGCACCGACAGCTTTGCCGGCTTCGCGGCCCTCTGGTTTATCGGCGGCCTGCGCCGCTGGCGCCGTAGCCTGCTGCGCCACAAGGTCGAGATGAACCATCTCGATCGCTGGTACGCGCTGGCGCTCGGCCACGTGCCCCAGGATTACGCGCTCGCCGTCGAAATCCTCAACTGCCGCCGGCTGATCAAGGGCTACAGCGACACCCATGTCCGCGGCCAGTCGAAATTCGACCGCGTGCTGTCGGCGCTTCCCATGCTCGAAGGCCGGGCCGATGCCGCCGACTGGATCCGCCGCCTGCGCGAGGCGGCGCTGAAGGACGAGAAGGGCGACATGCTCGACGGCGCGCTGAAGACCGTGGCGACGCTCTGACCCGGTCCGGCAACCGGGGCGCCCTAATCCTGATAGACTCCACCGGCCGCCGGCTCCGTTTTTGGGCGCGGTGAACGCTGTTCATTTTTTGCTTGAACAATGTTCAAAACATGATAGATTACGATTATGAACGATGTTCAATTCTGGCGAACCGAAAAGCCACGGATGAGCATCAAGCACAGTAAGGAAGTTTAACCAGCTCAAGACTATCACTGAGATTGAAACAGCGCCTGCAACCCGCAGGGCCCACGGCACACCGCCGTAGGGTTCCGCCAAATGGAAATCGCCATGAACACGCATCTGATGTTGTCCCGGCGCTTTGCGCCTCTGTTCTGGACGCAGTTCCTGTCCGCCTTCAACGACAATTTCCTCAAGAACACACTGGTGTTCCTGATCCTCTTCACACTCGCCGCCGGCCAGGCGGCCTCGCTGGTCACGCTTGCCGGGGCCGTCTTCATGGCGCCCTTCCTGCTCTTGTCCGCCCTTGGCGGCGAGATTGCCGACCGCTTCGACAAGGCGCTGATCGCGCGTCGGCTGAAATTCGCCGAGATTGCCGCGGCGGCAGTCTCTGTCGCCGGCATCGCGCTGTCGTCGATCCCGGTTCTGATGACGGCGCTGCTGATGTTCGGCATCATCTCGGCGCTGTTCGGGCCAATCAAATACGGCATCCTGCCCGATCACCTCGAGCGCAAGGAACTGCCCAAGGCCAACGCCTGGATCGAGTCGGCCACGTTTGCCGCCATCCTCGGCGGCACCATCGCCGGCGGCGTCGTCTCGGCCGATGGCATCGGCGTCACCGTGTTCGGGCCGATCATGATGGCCCTGGCCGTCGGCTGCTGGTTCGTCAGCCGCTACATTCCGCCGACAGGTTCGGCGGCGCCCGACCTTGTCATCGACAAGAACATCTTCCGCTCGACCTGGCGCCAGGTCAGCGAATTGCGCACCGACACGCGCATCTGGCGCGCCGGGCTGATGACCTCGTGGTTCTGGCTGATCGGCGCCATCGTGCTGTCGATCCTGCCGACGCTGATCAAGGATTCGCTCGGCGGCAACGAGATCGCAGTAACCGTCTATCTCGCGGTGTTCGCCGCCTCGATCGCCATTGGATCGGCCATTGCCGCATGGATGTCACAGGGGCGCATCGTGCTTCTGCCCGCGCCAGTTGGCACCGCGTTGCTGGCGCTGTTCGGCCTGCATTTGGCCTGGACCATCTGGAGCATGCAGCCCTCGCCGAGGGCGGAGACCCTTGCCCTGTTCTTTGCCGGGCCAAACACGATCCGTGTCGCGATCGACCTCGCCGGCATGGCCATCGCCAGCGCCTTCCTCGTGGTGCCCACCTTCGCCGCCGTGCAGGCCTGGTCGCCGGAAGCGCGCCGCGCCCGCGTCGTCGCCGCCGTCAGCATCGTCAATGCCGGCTTCATGACGGTCGGCGGTATTGTCGTCGCCATGATCCAGACGAAAGTCTCCACCGGCGGGATCCTGTTCGGCCTCGCCGTGGCCAATGCCGTCGCCGCCTGGCTGATGCTGAAATTCCTGCCGACCAACGCCTTCCGCGACTTCGTCTCCATCCTGTTCCGCGCCTTCCATCGCCTGGAAGTCGAGGGCATGGACAACCTCAAGGCAGCCGGCAAGGCGCCCATCCTGGCGCTCAACCATGTCAGCTTCCTCGACGGTCCGCTGGCGCTGACGCTCACCGATGAGGAGCCGGTCTTCGCCATCGACTACACCATTGCCCAGGCCTGGTGGATGAAGCCGTTCATGAAACTCGCCCGCGCTTTGCCGCTCAATCCCGCCAAGCCGATGTCGACCCGCACGCTGATCAAGGTCGTGCAGGGCGGCGATCCGCTGGTCATCTTTCCCGAAGGCCGCATCACCGTCACCGGCGGCCTGATGAAGGTCTATGACGGCGCCGCCATGGTTGCCGACAAGACCGGCTCGATGGTCGTGCCGGTGCGCATCGACGGGTTGGAGAAAAGCTACTTTTCGCGGCTGACCTCGCAACATGTGCGCCGTCGGCTGTTCCCGAAGGTCAAGGTGACGATCCTGGAACCCGTCAGGCTCGAAGTGCCACAGGAATTGAAGGGTCGCAAACGCCGCGCCGCGGCGGGGGCTGCTCTCTATCAGGTGATGTCGGACCTCGTCTTCCGCACGCAGGACATCGACAAGACGGTCTTGGAAAAGATCATCCAGACGGCGAACGAACGCGGGATGGGAGAGCTTGCCGTGCAGGATCCGGTCACCGGTTCGCTGAGTTATGGCAAGCTGCTCACGGCGGCCGCCGTACTCGGTGAGAAATTCCAGAACCTTTATGCCGATCAGCAGACGCTCGGCATCATGCTGCCCAACGCCAACGGCTCTTGCGCCACACTGCTTGGCGTGATGTCGGCCGGCAAGGTGCCGGCGATGATCAACTTCACCGCAGGTGCCGCCAACATCCTGTCCGCCTGCAAGGCGGCGCAAGTCCGGACTGTGCTCACTTCTCGCGCGTTCGTCGAGCAGGCAAAGCTCGGCGCGGTCGTCGAGGAGATAGGCCGCTCGGTCGACATCGTCTGGCTCGACGATCTGCGCAAAACCATCGGTCTCAAGGACAAGTTGCTCGGCCTGCTGCGCAAGTCGACGCCGCGCGCGAAGCGCTTGCCCAACGACCCGGCGGTGATCCTGTTCACCTCGGGGTCGGAAGGCACGCCGAAGGGCGTGGTCCTTACCCACCGCAACATCCTGGCCAATGCCGCGCAGGCGGCCTCGCGCATCGACTTCCACTCGGGCGACAAGGTGTTCAACGTCTTGCCGATCTTCCATTCCTTTGGTTTGACGGCTGGCACGGTGCTGCCGCTGATTTCGGGTGTGCCGGTCTATTTCTATCCATCGCCGCTGCACTACCGCCTCGTGCCGGAACTGATCTACGCATCCAACGCGACCATCATCTTCGGCACGGATACGTTCCTCAGCGGCTATGCACGCACCGCGCACCCGTACGACTTCCGCTCGATACGCTATTGTTTTGCGGGCGCGGAGCCGGTCAAGGCAGCGACGCGCATGACCTATATGGAAAAGTTCGGCGTGCGTATCCTCGAGGGCTACGGCGTGACCGAAGCGGCACCTGTAATCGCCATCAATACGCCGATGTACAACAAGTCCGGCAGCGTCGGCAAAATCATGCCCGGAATGGAGTATCGCCTAGATGCGGTACCGGGCGTTGACGAAGGCGGACGTCTCTACGTGCGCGGCCCCAATGTAATGGCGGGCTATTTGCGCGCCGAGAAGCCGGGCGTGCTCGAAGCGCTGCCGGATGGCTGGCATGACACTGGCGACGTCGTCTCGGTCGACGAGGGCGGCTTTATCACCATTCGCGGCCGCGCTAAGCGTTTCGCCAAGATCGGTGGCGAGATGATTTCGCTCGCCGCCGTCGAGGCCTTGGCGGGGGAATTGTGGAAGGGCTCGTTGTCGGCCGTCGCTTCCGTGCCGGATGCGCGCAAGGGTGAGAAGCTCATTCTCATCACCGAGGCTCCCGGCGCCACGCGCCCGGATTTCCTGGCCTTTGCCAAAGCCAATGGCGCCATGGACCTGATGGTGCCTGCCGAAGTGCGCGTCGTCCAGAAAGTACCGGTGCTCGGCTCCGGCAAGCTCGACTTTGCCGGCGTGACCAAACTGGTGCGCGGAGAGGACGCGCCGGTCGCCAAGGTCGAGGCCGCCTGATCAAGGTGACGACAAGACGAACGCCGCTGAAGACCGTGGCGTCGCTTGGCGAGCGCTTTAACCTAACGAATATGTGATCGGACCACTCACCCGGCATTCAGCCAGGTGAGTGGTATGGTGTTTCCGGGAATGTCAACCATGGAGGACACAATCATGCTCACCAGATACATTCTGCCAATCGCAGTCGCAGCAGGCACGTTGATGCTGTCGAGCGTAGGCTCGCAGGCCCTGCCCATGGCAAAGCCCAGCGCCGCTCCGTCGCCAATCGAAAGCGTCGGCTGGAGATGCGGCCCTGGCTGGCACGTGAATCGGTGGGGAAATTGCGTGCCCAACCGTCGTCGCGTGATAATAGTCCGGCCGGGACATTGGCGGTACCATCACCACCATCGCTGGCACCACCGCTGGTGATCACTGAGCCGATCGACGCGGCGCCGCCTCCGAAGTGACCTGAGCGTTTTTTGCTAGAGGTGGCGTCCCCTGTGACGCCACCAGTCCTTTTCATACGACGAGATCACGCATCGGCTTCATCGCTGCGGATTCCGGAAACACCTTGTCGCCGAGCACGGCGGCCGAGAGGCCGAACTGGTCGGCGAGCAGGCCTTTCAGCACCGCCCTGACATCGCTGGTCGGCGCCAAATCGCGCTGTTCGTAGAGCTGGGCCGGCTTCAATCCCGGCCAGTCGGCGATCACGCGGCCGCCCTTGATCGCGCCACCTGCGAGCAGCACCACCGTGCCGGTGCCGTGATCGGTGCCAACCGTGCCGTTGATTTGCGCCGTGCGCCCGAACTCGGTGATGGCGACGACCGCCGTGTCCTTCCAGCGCTCGCCGAGACCCTTCTCGAACTCCTCGAAGGCGCCGTCGAGGCCGCCGAGCAGCGTGGCGAGCCGGCCGGTCGCGCCGCCTTCGTTGACATGCGTGTCCCAGCCGTCGAAGGCAAGGGCTGCAACGCGCGGCCCATCATCGGCCGCGATCAGCCTGGCCGCACCTTGCGCGGCCTGCCGCATCCCGGCGGCACTGCCGAGGCCGCCCTTCGGCTTCATAGCCTTGGCGCCCATCTGGTCGTCGAGCGCCATGCGGTCGGCGTCGAGACCTTTCTGCAGGGCCACCGCCAGCACCGGGTCGCGATGCTGGTAGAGGTCGAGAACCCGCGCCGCGAGATCGCCGGCAGGCTCCGGCAGCGATTGCGGCGCCCAGCCGAGCACGGGGGCAGCACCACGGATCACCAGCGGCGTCGAGGGGCCGACGGCCAGTCCGCCAAGCGTCGCCACGCGGTCGCCCGCCGGCAGGCTCTCCAGCGCCCGGTTGAGCCAGCCGGTGGCGACATGGCCTGGGCCGGCAAAACCACTTTCCAGCACGTCCTGCCCGTCGAAATGCGAGCGTTCCCGATAGCCTGTCGCCGCCGCGTGCACGACAGCGGCCTGCTTGTCCTTGAACAGGCGCGCAAACACCGGCATCGCTGGATTGACCGCGAAGAAACCATCGAGCGGCAGCGCCGCATGCGGGCCGGCGAGCGACAAAGCGATGTCGCCATGCAGGCCGGCATAATCGGGGTCGCCGACCGGACCGACCGCCGACAGGCCGTCGAGCGCGCCGCGCAGGACGATGACGATCAGGCGCGGATCGCGATTGTCGGCGGCACGGGCGAAACGCGGCAGATAGGCCCAGGCAAACAGGGCGCCGCCGGTCATCAGCACGGCGCGGCGGGAGGGGGTTTCACACAGCAGGCTCATGACTTGGTCTCCATGGGAGTTGTCGGCGCCGGACCTGTCGCTCGCGTTATCGTCTCTGGAATTCAGGCGCCATCAGCAGCAGCGCCAGGCCCTGCTGCTTGGACTCGGCACGGGCGACCGCTTGCCGCGTCTCCGGCGAGGCGGAAGGACCGATGACGGCGTCGAGCATGTCGCTGGGATTGCCGATATCCTTGACCTGGCGGGCCGCCTGCCAGGCGATGTCGAGGCGGATCTTCATGCCTTCGGCCGAGGCCCAGCTGTCCGCCTGGTCGGAAAAGCCGTTCGGCCCCGGCGGCTGCCAGAGCGGCTCGCCCAGCGCATTGAGCCAGTTGAGCGACTGGCCGGGATCGTTCGCCGGACCCGGGCCGGCCGCCCGGCGGATGGCGGCGATGTAGTCGAAGGGCGAGCGCATCTTGGTCAAGGGCGCCGACCAGGCTTCCGGCATGTCGATGAGGGTCGCCGCCAGTGCCCGGAGATTGCCGTCGCTCTTGGCGAAAACCTTGGCCAGGCGCGCGACCGCCGCGGGCGGCGGGTCGTCCGCGATGAAATGACGGGCGAGTTCCGTGGCGATGTGCTGCGCCGTCGCCGGATGGCTGGCAATGTCGTTGAGTGCCGCTTCGGCTTGGCCCATGCCGCCAGCCGGATAGGTCTTGCCGAGCAGCACCGCGTCGCCCGGCTCATGGGCATTGGCGTTGAAGACGGAGCTGCCGGGTTCGCCCAGCCGGCCTTCGCGCCCGGCCATCGTCCAGCCGGTCAGGATGCGGGCGAAGCTGGTGACATCGGCCTGGGTATAGCCGCTGCCGACGCCGAGCGTATGCAGTTCCATGATCTCGCGGGCGAGGTTCTCGTTGAGGCCGCGCTGGCGGTTTTTGCCGGCGCGGGAGTCCGGGCCGATCGACTGCTGGTTGTCGAGATAGAACAGCATCGCCGGATGCCGCTCGACCGCCATCAGCATGTCCGCGAAACGGCCGAGCACGAAGGGCCGGATGGCTTCCCGTTCGAAGGCGCCAGCGCTCGCCCGCACGATGTTGTCCTTCGCCACGGAGACGCAGAAATGGTTCGACCAGAAATAGACCAGGCGTTCGACAAAGCCGGCCTCGGCCCGCAGCGCCTTGTCGAAGCGCGCCTGGGCTTCGGCGCGAAACAGCGTGGCCTCGATCGGCGGTGTGGGTTTGGCCGTGGCCGCGGGCGGTGAAACGGGTTGGGCAGGCGCAATTGGGACCGATGTGGCCTGGGCCGGCATGGTCTGGGCGCTCGCCTTTGCCGGCTGTGCTGTGGCGGCCATATGCTCGCGGTCGAGCTTGCGTTGGAAATTCGCCGCCATGCTGGCCTGGATGGCCGGCGTGCTGCCCGGCAGGCTGGCATAGGCCGGATCGTAAAGCGAGATCAGGGCGATGTCGGGCTGCCGCAGTTCCGCCTTCAGGTAGCCGCGCGGGTCGTGGGCCACCCTGTCGCGGTCGCCGGGCCTTGCCCCGAGCCCGAAGCGGTTGAAAGCGACAAGGGCTGGATCTGGGGCTGGATCGGGCGGGGACTTGGAGGCCGGGATAGCCAAGTCAGCTCTCCATTGCTTGGGCTTCCCGCGCGCGGCGCAAGAAGCCCGTTCGAGCCGTTTCGTGCCTGTTCAACTGGGGTCAAGGGGCCGACGAAGGTGTCGGCCCCGCAGGCCCTTACCAGCGATGCCAGCGGTGCCAGTGACGGTGCGGATGCCATCCGTAGAAGGCCGGGCGATGCCAATAGTAGTAACCGGGGTAGACGACCACGCGATTGGGCACGCAGCGCCCCCAGGGATTGGGATGCCAGCCAGGCCCGCAACCCCAGGCGACGTGCTCGACCAGCGCCGGGGCGGCAAGCGGGGCCAGCGGCATCGCCGAGGATGCCGCAACCGTGGCAACCGTTCCTGTCACCGCGAGAGCGGCGGTGATCGCGTATTTTGTCAGATAGTTCATGACCATGCTCCGAAGGTGTCCGAGGTTGAAACCTGTCGGCACCAGATGGTCCGGCAGGTCCTGCCCTTCATTCCGTTAAACGGTCGCCGTCGGCATTTTCCGTCGGTCGTCACGGCGATTTTTTTGGCGGTGTCGACGGCTGCGGCCCGGCGCGCCTCGAGAGCCCTTCCGCCAGCACGCTGCGATCCTCGGCGGAGCCTGCCGCTGCGAACTCGATGATGCGCTGTTCCAGCCGCGTGCGCACGGTGACGTCGGCATTGCGGGCCCGCTCCAGGGCGGCCGCCAGGGCAGCCGTATCGAGGACGGGCTGCCGCAGCAAATCAGCCGCCTCGCGCCTGGCCTGCTGGCCGTCGCGAATGATTTCGCGCGACTCTTGGCGGATCTCGCGCAGCGCCTTGCGGAACAGCGTGCGCTGCTGGTCAGGAAGCCGGCCGCCGGCCGCCTCCAGCGAAGTGCCCTGGCCCTGCTTGCCGCTTTTTATCCAGACGGCCCCGCCGGCAAGCGCACCGGCCAGGAAGACGTTCAGCACCACCGAGGCGATGAGAAGGTTACGGCCGGTGCTCATAGGTCTTCCTCGATCGTCTCGGGTCCGGCATCGCCGAACGCCGTCGCATTGGCATCGAGCACGTAGTGGTCTGGCTGAACCTCGGGTGTAACGACGGTCACCAGGGCCAATCCGGCGATGGCGCCGGCGAGCCCGATGCCGGCAAGCCCCAACCCCAGCCACCAGAACCGCTGACGCCGGCGCCGGACGATGTGCCGGTTGGCAACCTGCAGGATGCTGTCGTGCAGCGCCCTGCCGGGGTGCGGGACACTGTAGCTGTCAAGCAGGGCGTCAAGCGTGCCGGCCTTTCGCGAAATGGCCTGGCCCGTCTCGCTTGAAGCAAAGGCGGAGGCTGCTTCGCGCTCCGCTTGCGGCCAGCGCCGCAAATCGCCGCCATAGGCTTCGGCCAGCGCGGCGAAACGCTTGACGTCCATTGCCGGGCCGTCCTCGATGTCTTCAGCCATATGTTTTCCCTTTGCCCCTTGCTGCCGCGTGCCCACGCGGGTCGGAAACGAGGCAGCCCCGCCGGACGCCGGCAAGGCGCGATGACTGTGCGCCATTCATGGCCGCGTTCTTCTCAGTCATGGACGCCATCCCTGGCCAATATCATGTGCAAGGCCCGCCGGCCGCGCGAGAGCAGACTCTCCAGCGCATCGACGCTGATCTCCAGGGTCGCGGCCGCCTCGATGTTGGACATCTCCTGATAATAGACCAGGATGATCGCCTCGCGCTGGCGCGGCGCGATCGCCTGCAGGGCCTGCTCGATCCGATGCGGCTCTTCGCGAGCATCGGGAAGCGGCGCCGGGTCGACCATATCCGGCAAATCGTCGGTCACCAACTCGCGGCGCCGGCGCAGCCGGTCGTAGCAAAGGTTGAGCGTCACCCGGTGGATCCAGCTGTCGAAGCGTGCATTGCCGCGCCGCCAGCTCGAGGCATGACGCCAGATGCGCACGAAGGTTTCCTGGGCGACATCCTCGGCCTCCGCCGCGTCGCCCAGCATGCGCACGGCAAGCGAAAGAATGCGCGGCAATTTGCGCGCGACGAGCGTCTGCACCGCCGCGGGATCGCCGGCACCGACCCGACGAACCAGCTCCTCGTCCGGATCGGCGCTCATCGGCTGGCGCACTCCCGATATCCATCACGCGTCATGGCCTCTTGGTCATTGCTCCGGCTTGGGAGCGGATTTGTGGCCTGGCATCTCGTCGGCCGTCAGAATGCCGTCGCCATTCTTGTCCAGTCTGGCAAAGCGCTTGGCGAAGAATGCGTCGAGCTCGGCGCGATCGATGAAGCCGTCATGGTTCGAATCGATGCGCGCAAAGGATTTGGCGGCGTCGCCCTTGACGTTGCGCTTGGCCTGAAAGGCCTCCCACTCCAGGAGGCTGATCTTGCCGTCGCCATCCGTGTCGGCGGCCATGATCGCCTTCTCCCGCCGCTTCTGGAACTTGGCCAGTGTGATGTCTGACTTGGCTTTTGGCGCGGCCGGCGCGGCGGCCGGCGGCGTGGCGCCAGGAGACGTGGCGGCAGGGGGCTGCGTCGCCGTCTGGGCGAGAGCCGCAACGGTCAGCAGGCTCAAGGCAGCGGCAAGGATCGAACGGCTTATCATGCTTCGGCATCTCCGGTTGGCGCGTCGGCCACGGCCATGCCATGGTCACGCTTCAACCGTTAAACGCCGCGGCGACGGAAATCCGTCGGTCGCCTGTGCCGATCATCCAATTTGGCGATGCCGCTTCAATGCTGGCCCCAGGCAGCGGCATGACACGCCATCCGGCGTCATCCGAATTCACGCCGGATCGGCCACCACCCGTGGCGAACGGGCAGGAGCTATGCCGATGGGTCGGCGGCCACCAATTGATCCGGCTTGAAACCCGCATGCTGCGGGATCCACACATCGCCCTCGCGGTTGAACCAGTGGCAGAGATACATGCCGGAAGCGGCACCGTCGCTGACCGTCATCTTCGGCCCTCCCGACTTCAGCCTGACGACGTCTCCGGTCTTGAAAGTATTGGGCATTTTCGACCTCCCATGCTGAGGCCCATGAGTTTCCCACCAAAGCTGAGTCTCGACAATGGCGGATATGGGGTGCCGGCAGCGCGATCCACCGCACCCCGCTCACAGGCCCTCGTCATTGTCGTCGTATTGCGCTCAGCCGAGTTCCTGGGCGAGGCCGATGAGAAGGCCTCCGGGTCCACGGATGTAGCAGAGCCGATAGACGTCTTTGTACCGGACGACTTCGCCTGCGAGCTGCGCGCCGCGCTTGCGGAGCCTTTCAAGCGTGTCGTCGATGTCGTCCACGGCGAACATGACGCGAAGGTAGCCCAGAGCGTTGACCGGAGCATTGCGGTGATCCTCGACGACAGGCGGCGTGAGGAAGCGGGACAGTTCGAGCCGGCTGTGGCCGTCCGGCGTGCGCATCATGGCAATCTCGACGCGCTGATCGCCCAGTCCGGTGACACGTCCGGCCCATTCGCCTTCGATCGTGGCCCGCCCTTCGAGCTCAAGGCCGAGCTCGCGAAAGAAATCGATCGTCTCTTCGAGATCGTCGACGACAATGCCGACATTGTCCATCCGTTTGAGCGCCATGTGTCCAATCTCCAAGGGGCCGTGCAGGCCGCAAACATAAAACTGCTCGCCAGGTGAGCAAGGGTTGATCCAGGGCTCTGGAGGCGAGCCTTGCAATGCGTCGCCGGTTTGAACTGACGGATTTTGAGTGATCGCTATGGCGCCACAAAGAGCAGGGCGCATATCCGCGGCTTTACGCTCGATGGCTTTGACCTTCGCCGAGGCCATGGCGGCGTAATTCCTTGACCTCGACCCACTGTGATCCTTCGTTCGCTACAGAGCCTCTTTGGCGAAGCGCGGACGCCGTCGCATCCTGAGCGTGCTCAAAATGACAGAGTTGATAGCGGAGCCGATACCAAACCTTCCGCTATCGCCTTTCTGAGCCACGATTTGGTGCCCGACATGGAGAACTTTGATTTCCTTGCGTCTGGAAGCCACGAAAACATTGATGGCTTCTTCCGGCCTCGTTTCGATCGGTTGTTGCCGTTCCCAAGCGTAATCGTCCCAGATAATGGTCCCGCCATTCTTGAGCAGAGGCCACGCCAGAAGGGAATCGACGTGAACCGCGTCCCGGTCGTGGGCACCATCGATATAGATCAGGTCGTAAGATCTTTTTTGGTCCTGCAGGTCGATCAATGCCTTGCTGGAAATCGACTTCAGCTTTGTGACGCGCCCGGCATACGAGGCCGTGTTGGCATCGAAGCGCCGTTCTACTTGGGCAAATCCGCCGGCCAAAGTTATGTATTCGTTCTGACCTCCAGCGAACGGATCGATGCACGTAATCCGCGACAGATGGCAGTACTCAAGAAAAAAGATCGCTGAACGTCCTTCCCAAGATCCGATTTCCAAGATGTTGAGAGGTCGATCCCGCATACTTGCAAGTAAAGAACTCCAGACATGGAAATTATTAGACGCCCAATCGGAGGAAAACTCTTTCCCGTCGTACCACTTAGCAAAATCGACCACTGCTCACTCCTCTATTCCAGGATTGTCTTGCGCCACTCTCCGCTTCAATGCAACCCGCAAGTGGGACCTATAATTGATCGTCATGTTATCGGGCTGCACGAACGTACCGCTTCCCAGCTTTATCAGCAGATCGGCGCGCTAAACCCGATGCAAGGCGATCTCACACCAAGAACAAAAAGGGCAAAAAGCGCCGCCAGGAAGTGCTGCCAGAGTGCTACGACGGCGTTTTTCGCTCTACGCCTCGGGAACCCGCAAACCCTTGGGAAATAATTGGTGCCGCTTAGGTGACTCGAACACCTGACCCCATCATTACGAATGATGTGCTCTACCAACTGAGCTAAAGCGGCCCGGGAGGCCAAGGCCTCCAAGATGGGCTGGGTGATAGACTCAACCGGCGGCGAATTCAAGATGCGACTTGCCAAATCATGCACGAGCGCTCGCCGCGGTCGAAACAAGGGCTTCACGCCACCCGGCATGCGGGAATCGCCAGCATGGTCCGATTTTATTTACCGGAATACCGCCAAGATGGACTTTGGACGGCCCGTCGAGGCAGAATGCGGCTGCCCGCCCGTTGATTGATTGGTCGCCTACCGCTAACCATCAGGGAAGATTGGGGCAATTTGCAGAGGGATCTCGCTTGGACGCGATCGAAAAAGCGATCCGGAACGCCTTGGAAAAGGGCAATGCCGAGGACCGCGCGTTCCGCGAAAGGGTCTATCGGTCGGCCTTTGCCGCGCTCGACCGCGCGCTCCAGGCCAATCCCGGCGTGACCGTGGAGGTCGCCATCAAGCGCCGCAAGGCGATCCAGGCGACGATCACCGAAATCGAATCCGAATTCCTGCCGGCGGTGCCGGATGTGGGCCTGGAGGTCGACGCACCGGCGGTCGAGTCCGCAGTCGCTGCGGCACCCGCGATCGAGATCGGCGACAAGACGCCATCGCCCGCCGTCACTGTCGACGGGCCCGCAGAGCCCGCGTCCGATGCGCCGCGCTCGCACGTGCTGCCGGTCGTTCCCGACATCATGCCGGACGCGACGCTTCCAGGTGCGCCGGCGATCGACATGTCCACCCCTGCCGCTTCGGGGGCAGCGACGGAAGTGGCGCCCGATCGCGATGAGCGGCGCATTCGTGGACGTCGCTTGCCGCTGACCGCCATTTTCTTCACCGTGACCCTGCTTGCGGCGATCGGCATCGGCGTGTTCTTCGCCATCCAGACCGGTGTGTTCAAGACGGCGGCACAGCTCAACACAGCGCCGCCGGAGGCGCCACCAACCGTCGAGGATGACGATTTCACCCCGGCTGACGGCGCCAACGCGCCGGCAAAGCCTGGTGCCGCGGACCAGTCGCGCAACTGGATCAATGTGTTCTCGCCGGCAGACCCGACGCATGTCGCCGCTCCGTCGGACGCCAAGGCCTCGGTGATGAAGGACGACACCGGTCCGTTCCTGCGCATCCAGTCCGGTCCCTCCGGTTCGGCAATCGCTTTCGATGTCGGGCAGGGCGTGCTGGAGAAGCTCGCCGGCAAGCACGCCGTGTTCGACATCATAGCGCGGGCCGAGGACGGCAAGGACACGCAGATCTCCGTCGATTGCAATTTCGGCGAGCTTGGCGATTGCGGCCGCAAGCGCTACGCGGTCGGCCAGCAGCGCAACGAATATCTGTTCGATGTGCAGTTCCCCGCCAAGCATCCGGGCTCGGCCGGAACCATCGCCGTCAATTCCGATTTCGACAAGCAGGGCAAGGCGGTCGACATCTACGAGATCCGCGTCTCGATCGAGCCGTAGGACTTTAGCGGTCGAGCAGCGCCTGCAGCGTCTCGATGCGGTCGGCTTCGTTGGCCGGCTTGTCCCACCGCAGCCGTGAGATGCGCGGGAAGCGCATGGCGACGCCGGATTTGTGCCGGGTCGAACGGTTGAGCCCCTCGAAGGCGACTTCCAGCACCAGGCCATTGTCGCGGTCGGCGCGCACTGAACGCACCGGCCCGAAACGCTCCACCGTGTTGTCCCGGACATATTTGTCGATCTGCTTCAGCTCCTCGTCGGTGAAGCCGAAATAGGCCTTGCCGACCGGCACCAGTTCCTCCTCGCCCTCAGCTCCGGACCAGACGCCGAATGTGTAGTCGGAGTAGAAACTCGAGCGTTTGCCATGGCCGCGCTGGGCATACATCAGCACCGCGTCCACCGTATGCGGATCGCGCTTCCACTTGAACCACGGGCCTTTCGGCCGGCCGGCCACATAGGGCGAATCCCAGCGCTTCAGCATCACGCCCTCGATGATCGGGTGCGGCGGCGCGCGGCGCAGGTCTTCCAGCGCCTGCCAGTCGGCGAAGGCGACGAAGGGCGACAGGTCGAAACGGCTGGGATCGAGCGTCTTGACAAAGGCTTCGAGGCGGCCACGCCGTTCCCGGAACGACAATGCGCGAAGGTCTTCGTCACCGAGCTGAAGCAGGTCGTAGCAGCGCATGAAGGCCGGATATTGCTGCTGCATCTTCGGTGTCACCGTCTTGCGGTTCAGCCGCTGCTGCAGGTCCGAGAAGGTTCCCGTCGCCTCTCGCGGGTCGCCGACGAGCAACTCGCCGTCCAGCGTCGCGGAAAAATGCATGGCGTCGGCGAGATCGGGAAAGGCGCCGGAGACATCGTCGCCGGTGCGCGAATAGAGCCGGCGGATGCCACCTTCCGCCACCGCCTGGACACGGATGCCGTCCCATTTCCATTCGGCCGCGTAGTCCGCCGGATCGAGCTTTTCCAGATCGCCGTCGCCGACAGGGTTCGACAGCATCACCGGGCGGAATAGCGCCATCGCCGTGTTACGCGGTTTTTCGGCCTTGCCTTCCAGCCAGGCGAACAGCCCCGTGTAGGGCGGCGATAGCCCGTGCCAGAGCTCCTCGATTTCGGCGACCTCGACCTTGCCGAAACCCGCCAGCGCCTGTTTGGCCAGCCGCGCCGAGACGCCGATGCGTAGGCCGCCGGTGACCAGCTTGATGATGGCAAAGCGCGCCGAGATGCCGGCGCTGTCGAGCAGGCTGGCCAGCACCTTCGGCCCGTCGGAGCGGCTTGCCGCCTGCAGTTTTGCCACGACCTCGCCAAGCGTCGGCTCACGGTTGGGGATCTTGCCTGATGTCTGCGGCCAGACCAGCGACACCGTCTCGGCGAGGTCGCCGACATAGTCGTAGGAATAGCCGAACAGCACCGGATCCATGCGTTCGGTGACCAGCATACGCAGCATCGCCGGCTTGACCGCAGCGATTGTGAGATCGCCGGTGATGGCGGCCAGCGCCAGCCCGCGATCCGGGTCCTCGACGGTTCGGAAATAGTCGACCAGCAGCGTCAGCTTGCCGTTGCGCGACGGCGTCAGCACCAGGCGGTCGAGGAGTTCGGCGAAGCGGTTCATGGCTGGGTGCGCCCCGCCAATAGCGAAAGCCGGCGCGAGGCACCCCTCTCTGGCCTGCCGGCCATCTCCCCCTCAAGGGGGGAGATCGGACGTCGCGCCGGCTTTCGCCAATTGCCGACGTTGCAGAAAGAGCGGAGCCAATGAGGCTGCCAATCTCCCCCCTTGAGGGGGAGATGTCCGGCAGGACAGAGGGGGGCGACATAAAGCGCTGCATCAACGATTGCTCTCATGCTCAATCGCCCTCATCCTCATAGCCCACCAGATGCAGTGGCCTCGCCGCTATGCCTTCCAGTTCGCACCAGCGGACCAGCGCTTCCTCGCGGCCATGCGTCACCCAGATCTCCTCGGCGCCGGTCTCCTTGATGGTGGCGGTGAGTTCGTCCCAGTCGGCATGGTCCGAGATGATCAGCGGCAGCTCGACGCCGCCTTGCTTGGCGCGCTGGCGGATGCGCATCCACCCCGACACGAAGCACGAGATCGGATCGGGAAAGCGCCGCGCCCAGCGATCGGCGAAGGCCGATGGCGGGCCGACCACGATGGCCCCGGTGAAGTCATCTTTGGCGCCCTCGACTGTCGCCGGTTCCAGCGTTCCCAGGTCAATGCCCTGGCTCTGGTAATACTCGCTGAGCCTGGCCAGCGCACCATGGATGTAGAGCGGCCTGTCATAGCCGGCGTCGCGCAACAGCCGCATCACACGCTGCGCTTTGCCCAATGCATAGGCGCCGACCAGATGCGAGCGTTCGGGAAACTGCGCCGCCGACTTCAGCAGGCGGGCGATTTCTTCCGTGTCGGGTGGATGGCGAAACACCGGCAGGCCGAAGGTCGCCTCGGTGATGAAGACGTCGCAGCGGATCGGCTCGAACGTCGCGCAGGTTGCGTCCTTGCGCCTTTTGTAGTCGCCTGAAGCGACGATGCGCATGCCCTGGTGCTCGACCGATATCTGCGCCGAGCCCAGCACATGGCCGGCCGGATGGAAGCTGACGCTGACACTGTTAAGGGCGATCGTCTCGCCGAGCCGTGCCGCTTGGGTCGTTCCGGCAAAGTCCTCGCCGTAGCGCAGGCCCATAATGTCCAGCGTCTGCTGTGTCGCCAGCACCGAGCGGTGGCCGGAACGCGCATGGTCGGAATGGCCGTGCGTGATCAGCGCCCGGTCCACCGGCCGCACCGGGTCGATGAAGAAATCGCCCGGCGGGCAGTAAAGGCCTTCGGGCCGGGGATGAAGCAGGTCGCTGGCTCGCATGGTCCCCAAGATAGGATATAATTCCGTTGCGGGAAGTCTGTTGCCACGGACTGCTGACTCCAGCATACAGCACCATCGGCCTCATGCGCCGATAGGACCCATGACATGAAACCGCTTCAGGCCTCGTCCGGCGACTTGAACGCCGATCGCCGCGCCGATTATGCCGAGATGCTCTTTGCGGATGGCGATCACGCCGCTGCGGCGGAATTGCTGCTCGGGGCACTCGAATTGACGCCGCAATGGGCGATGGGCTGGTTTCGTCTCGGCGAAATGCAGCAGGCGGCGGGTGCATCGGATCTGGCCGCGCAGGCATGGAGGGTGTCGCTGCAACTCGATCCGACGGATCGCCAGGGTGCCGCGCTGTACCTGCAATTGATCGGCAAGGCGCCGGCGTCCGACGCGCTCCCCAGCGCTTTCGTTGAAACACTGTTCGACCACTACGCCGGGAGCTTCGATGAATCACTGGTCGACAAGCTGGGTTACCGGCTGCCTGAGCTGCTGGATCAGGCGATTCGAACGGCAAGGCCGGGTCGCTTCCCGCTGGCGCTCGATCTCGGCTGCGGCACCGGCCTGATGGGGCAGAGGCTGCGGCCGATTGCCGGCCGGCTTGAGGGCTATGACATTTCGACCGGAATGCTGAAACGGGCGCGGGCCAAGGGCGTCTACGATTTCCTCGGCAAGGCCGATCTGCAGGATTTTTCCTATGCCGGCCCGAAGGCCGAGCTGGTGACAGTAGCCGACGTCTTCATCTATGTCGGCGCGCTCGACGGCATGGTGAAGACGATCGCCGGCTTGCTGGCCGAGGATGGCCTGTTGGCCTTTTCCGTAGAGAGGTTGAGCGGCAGTGGCGATTTCGTGTTGCTGTCATCGCGCCGCTACGCGCACTCTGAAACCTATGTGCGTGAAATCCTGGCCGCCAACGGATTTTCGATCCTGTCCCTGGAAACAACCGTGATCCGGCAGGATCGTCGGGAACCGGTCGACGGGCTGGTCGTTGTGGCCGGGAAAGTCCACGCAGCCTGAAGCGTTCACAATCGGGTCAATGCGGCGATCCTTCCCAACCTCAAAGGGGTACTGCCCCACTTGTCTCGGTGAAGCTTCTGCTGCGAAAAAGCCCGAATCGCGTGCGCGGTTAACACGGGGCGCGCGCGCGCGGAATATCAGGAGGGAGCATATTCGATGCGCTGGCACATGATGATCTTGGCATCTTGCCTGGCAACGGCCGGCTGCGTCGGCAATTCGATGTCCGAACGCCAGGACGCCAACATCGAGTCCTCCCTGCAGTATGACACCGTGCCATGCGATCAGTTGCTGGTGCAGCGCAATGACCTGGCGCAGCAGAACAACCTTCCGGTGACCGCAAAGCCGACCTTCTACAATCCCGCGATGGGTTTTGGCCCGTTCACGCCCGACATGCGCTCCAAAGCCCAGCGCGACAGCGACAAGGCGGCAGGCGAGATCGATGCCATGAACCGGTCGATCGAGCGCCGCGACTGCGGCAAGCCGGACAATCAGAAGAAGAAGCTCGCTCTGCCCAGTTGAAGATACGAAACAGCTATTGGCCGGGACTTTGTCGCGGACAGCAGGCCGCGTTCTCCTGAAGGTGCGATCGGATGAAACTCTCGGATCTTGGCGACCGCATCTGCATTCTGGGGCCGTCCAACAGCGGCAAGTCGACCCTGGCCGACGCGATTGCCCGCAAGCGTGGCCTGGAGCCCGTTCACCTCGATCTGCTTCATCATCTGCCCAACACCGACTGGGAGCCGCGTCCAAAAGGCGAATTCATTGCCTTGCACGACGCCGCGATCGCCGGCGAGCGTTGGGTCATGGACGGGAATTACTCGATCTGCATGCCGCAACGCTTTCAGCGGGCGACGGGATTGATCCTGCTGGATATCTCCACGGCGGCAAGTTTGTTGCGCTATTTCAGGCGAAGCTGGTTTGAGACGAACAGGCGCGGTGCCCTGGAGGGCGGGCGCGACAGCGTCAAATGGGACATGATCCACCATATTGCCGTGACCACGCCGAAAAACCGCCAGAGATACCAGGCGATGTTCGAGCAGCTCGACCTGCCAAAGCTGCAGCTATCATCTGTGAGGGCAATGAAGCAATGCTTCCGGCAGTGGGACCTGGCCAGGTAAGAGACCTGGTTAGTATCCCGCCTTGCGGTCCACCAGATTGTCCAACTTTTCGCCGCGCTCAAAAGCGTCCATCTGGCGCAGCATGATCGGCGCCAGGTGCATGGGATCGGAAGTCGCCGCGGCGTGCGGTGTCACGAACACCTTTGGATGGTTCCACAACGGGCTGGTCTTGGGCAGCGGTTCGACCTCGAACACGTCGAGGCTCGCCTCCTTCAGCGTACCGTCATCCAGCGCCCGCACGATGTCGGCATCCTTCTGCAGGCGGCCGCGTCCGGCGTTGATCAGCACCGAGCCGCCGAGGCCGTTGCGCTTGCGCAATTCCTTCAGCACGCCATAGTTGATGATGCCTTGGGTGTCCGGCGTCAGCGGCAAAAGCACGACAAGGATATCGGTCGCCTTGAGGAAGGGGATCAAACCGACCTCGCCGGAATAGGTCGCGACCCCTTGCATCGGCCGGTCGGTGCGCGACCAGCCATTGACCGCGAAGCCGAGCGACAGCAGCACCGAGGCCGCGGCGCGGCCGAGATTGCCGAGTCCCATAATGCCGACGGAAATGTCGCCGGCCGGTCGCTGCGGCGGCTCGTGCCAGATCTTCTTTTGCTGCTGCTGCCGGTAGAGCGGGCCCTGGCGATGATGATCGAGCACCCGCCAGACGACATATTCGGTCATGTATTGGGTAAGATTGTCGGCGACGACCCTAACGATCGGCACGTCGGGCAGGCCGGGGTCGGCGAAGACGTGGTCGACGCCGGCGCCGATCGAGAAGATGGCGCGCAGGTTGGGCAGCGACGACAACAGGTTCGGCTTCTGCTTCCACACCACCGCATAGGTGATGGACGGATCCTTGGCGCCGTCCGGCTCCAGCACCACCTCGCGCTCGGCCGACAGCAGGTCGCGCCAGCGCTGCGGATGAAAGCCGGTGACGGCAAGCAGGATGCGGCCTTTTTCCATTGCGGTTGGTCTAGTCCCTTTTAATGTCAATCACTGACTGACGATGCCGACCGGCGCCGTCTCTATCTTGAAGGCGGCCGAAATCAGCGCCCGAGTATAGCCGGTTTGCGGATTTTCAAAAATCTGCTGGGAAGGGCCGGCTTCGACGATCTGGCCATTGCGCATGACGATGACATCGTTGGCCAGCGCCCGGATGACCCTGAGGTCATGGCTGATGAAGAGATAGGCGAGGTCGTGCTTGGCCTGCAGACTGCGCAGGAGGTCGACGACCTGTGCCTGCACGCTCATGTCGAGCGCCGATGTCGGCTCGTCCAGCATGACGAAGCGCGGGTTGAGCACCATGGCGCGTGCGATCGCGACGCGCTGGCGCTGGCCGCCGGAAAATTCGTGCGGATAGCGGTTGCGGGTCGCCGGATCGAGGCCGACCTCGTTCAGCACGGCGGCCACCTTGTCGTCGCGTTCGTCGGGCGACAGCTTCGGCTCGTGGATCTTCAGGCCTTCCTCGATGATCTCGGCGATCGACATGCGCGGGCTGAGTGAACCGAACGGATCCTGGAAGACGATCTGTAGTTCGCGCCTGAGCGGCCGCATGGCGTTGAAAGTGAGCTGGTTGATGTCGCGGCCGTTGAACTGGATGGTTCCGGTCGACGAGATCATGCGCGCCAGCGCCAGGCCGAGCGTCGTCTTGCCGGAGCCGGATTCGCCGACTACGCCCAGCGTCTGGCCGGCGCGCACGGTGACATCGATACCGTCTACCGCCTTCACATAGTCGACCGTGCGGCGGAAGAAGCCCTGCTTGATCGGAAACCAGACCTTGATGTCCTTGCCGGTCATGACCGGCTTGGCGGTGGCGTTGGCGGCCGGCGGCTTGCCTTTCGGCTCGGCGGCCAGAAGGTGGCGTGTGTAGGGGTGCTGCGGGTTGGCGAAAATGTCCTCGGTCGGCCCGGTCTCGACGATCTTGCCCTTGGTCATCACGCAGACCCGGTCGGCAATCTTGCGCACGATGCCGAGATCGTGGGTAATGAACAGCATCGACATGCCCTTGCGGCTTTTCAAGCCCGCCAGGAGTTCGAGGATTTGCGCTTGCACGGTGACGTCGAGCGCCGTCGTCGGCTCGTCGGCGATCAGCAGTTCCGGTTCGTTGGCCAGCGCCATGGCGATCATGACGCGCTGGCGCTGGCCGCCGGACAGCTGGTGCGGATAGGCATCAAGCCGCTTCTGCGGATCGCGGATGCCGACCTCGTTCAGCAGTTCCAGCGTGCGCGCCCTGGCCGGGCGATCGGCCATGCCTTGATGCAGCTTCAGGATCTCGACGATCTGCTGCTCGATCGTGTGCAGCGGATTGAGCGAGGTCATCGGCTCCTGGAAGATCATGGTGATCTTGTTGCCGCGCACTTGCCGCAACTGCTTCTCGTTCATGGCCAGCAGGTCGGTGCCCCGGAACAGGATTTTTCCCGAGGGGTGGCTGGCGCTGGGGTAGGGTAGCAGCTTCAGCACCGACAGTGCCGAGACTGACTTGCCGGAACCGGATTCGCCGACCAGGGCCACCGTCGCGCCCTTGGCGATGTCGAAGGAGATGTGGTCGACGGCGACCGACTGGCCGCCGTCCTGGCTGAAGGCGACGCTGAGGTCCTGTACGCTGAGCAGGGGTGCTTCACTCATTTGAACGTCTTGCGCGGGTCGAAGGCGTCGCGCGTTGCCTCGCCGACAAAGACCAGCAGCGACAGCATCAGCGAGATGACGACGAAGCCGGAAATGCCGAGCCACGGCGCATTGAGGTTGCGCTGCGCCTGCTTCAGCAATTCGCCGAGCGAAGCGGACCCCGGCGGCAGGCCGAAGCCGAGATAGTCGAGCGAAGTCAGCGTCGAGATCGAGCCTGAGAGCAGGAAGGGCAGGAAGGTCAATGTCGCCACCATGGCGTTGGGCAACAAATGCCGGAACATGATGGTGTGGTTGGGCACGCCGAGTGCGCGTGCCGCGTTGACATATTCGAAGTTGCGGGCGCGTAGGAACTCCGCCCGCACCACGCCGACCAGCGCCACCCAGGAGAACAAAAGCATCAGCCCGAGCAGGATGAAGAAGCCCGGCGGCAGAATGGCGGCGACGATCAGCAGCAGATAGAGCACCGGGATCGCCGACCAGATTTCGATGAAGCGTTGGAACAGGAGGTCCGTCCAGCCGCCGAAATAGCCCTGCAGGGCGCCGGCGCCGACGCCGATCAGGGCCGAGCCGGCGGTCAGGATCAGGCCGAACAGCACCGAAATGCGGAAGCCGTAGATGACGCGCGCCAAGACGTCGCGCGCCTGGTCGTCGGTGCCGAGCCAGTTCCAGTTGCCGACGATGCAGGCCGGGTCATCGGCCCCTTTCGGATACTGGTTGCAGCGCATCTTGGCGTCATATTCCCATGACGGCTTGGCCGGTGCCGCTTCCGGAATGGCGTTGTTGACGGTCTGGTAGGAATAGCGGATCGGCGGCCAGATCATCCAGCCATTGGCGTTGATCTCGTCCTGGATCACCGGATCGCGATAGTCGGTCACGGCATAGAAGCCGCCGAATTTTTCCTCGGCATAGGCGACCAGCACCGGAAACAGGATCTCGCCCTTGTAGTAAGCGATGATCGGCTTGTCGTTGGCGATGAATTCGGCAAACAGCGACAGCACGAACAGGACGAGGAAGATCCACAACGACCAGAAACCGCGCTGGTTGGCTTTGAAATTCTGCAGGCGGCGCTTGTTGAGCGGCGACAGGAATGGCCGCTTGATTCGCGCGGGCACCGTCTCCGCGGTAGCACTGACCTCCGACATCAGATGTCTCTCCGCTCGAAATCGATGCGCGGATCGACCCAGGTGTACATGAGGTCGGACAGCAATCCGACGAACAACCCAAGCAGCGAGAAGATGTAGAGATTGGCGAACACCACGGGATAGTCACGCTCGACCACCGACCGGAAGCCGAGCAGGCCGAGGCCGTCGAGCGAAAAAATGTTCTCGATCAGCAGCGAGCCGGTGAAGAAGGCCGAGATGAAGGCGCCGGGGAAACCGGCAATGACGATCAGCATGGCATTTCGGAAGACATGGCCGTAAAGCACCTGCCGCTCCGACAGGCCCTTGGCGCGCGCCGTCACCACATACTGCTTGCGGATTTCCTCCAGGAACGAGTTCTTGGTCAGCAGGGTCGTCGTGGCGAAGGCCGACAGCACCAGCGCCGTCAGCGGCAGGGTCATGTGCCAGACATAGTCGGCGATCTTGCCCGGCCAGGACAGCTGGTCCCAATTGTCCGAGACGATGCCGCGCAACGGGAACCAGTCCCAGAACGAGCCGCCAGCAAAAAGCACCATCAGCATGATGCCGAACAGGAAACCCGGAATGGCATAGCCGACGATGACGACGCCGCTGGTCCAGACGTCGAAGGGCGTGCCGTCCTTCACCGCCTTGCGAATGCCGAGCGGGATCGAAATCACGTAGGACAGAAGCGTGATCCACAGGCCGATCGAGATCGAAACCGGCATTTTCTCGAGGATCAGGTCGAGCACCGAGATATCGCGGAAGTAGCTGTTGCCGAAATCGAACCGGGCGTAATTCCACAGCATCATGCCGAAGCGCTCGAGCGGCGGCTTGTCGAAACCGAACTGCTTCTCCAGCTTCTTGATGAATTCCGGATCGAGCCCCTGCGCGCCGCGATATTTCGAGCTGACGTCGCCGGCGGCGTCGAAGTTGGAGCCGCCCGCATCGCCGCCGCCACCGCCGAGGCGGTCGCTGCCGCCCTGATTGGTCAGCTTGGCGATGACCTGCTCGACCGGGCCGCCGGGCGCGAACTGGATGACGGCGAAGGAGATCGCCATGATGCCGAACAGCGTCGGGATCATCAAAAGGACGCGGCGCAGGATGTAGGCGCCCATCAGGCTTCCTGCCCTCTTTGGACTGCTGTCTCAGCCTTTGCCAATTTTTGCCGCCTTGCCCTTATCGACCCACCAAAGCGCCTCGACCGGAAAGCCGAAATCGGGCTTTTGTTCAGGGAAACCGAACATGTCCCAATAGGCGCTTCGGTGATTCGCCAGGAACCAACTAGGAATCCAATCGCATCGCGCGCGCAAGACCCGGTCGAGCGCCCGCATCGCGACGGTCAGGCTTTCACGGTCTTTTGCTACCCCCACCGTGTCGATCAGCGCATCGATCGCGGGGTCTGACGTGCCCGGCAGATTGCGTGAACCGGAGAGGTTGGCCGTCCTGGAATGGAAAAAGCCTTCGAGATCGTCGCGTGTCGGTGTCGCGCTGAACGAAAAAGCAGCTGACAGCAGATCGAAATCGAACGTCGCCTGCCTGGCTTGGTATTGCGCCGAATCCACCAGCCGGATCGTGGCGTCGATGCCGATCGCCTTCATGTTGGCGACCCAGGGCGAATAGACTTGAACGAAGGTGTCGTCGTCGACCATGAATTCGGCCGAAAGCCTGCCGCCCTTGCCGTTGACGACGAAATCGCCCGACCGTTTCCAGCCGGCTGCGGCCAGAAGCTTTGCCGCCTGGCCGAGCAGCTTGCGGTCGCGGCCGGAGCCGTCGGACGCGGGCTGGGTTACCGCCTCGCCGAAGACCGCCGCTGGCACCTGGCTTCGCAGCGGCTCCAGCAGCGCCAGCTCTTGCGGCGATGGCACACCTTCGGCGCGAAAATCCGATTTTTCGAAGCAGGATTGCGAGCGCTCGTAGGAGCCGTAGAAGAAGTTGCGTCGTGTCCACTCGAAATCGAAGCAGAGCGCGATCGCCTGGCGCACGCGCGGATCGCGAAACTGTTCACGCCGCTGGTTGACCGCCGTTCCCTGCATTGTCGGCCGCTTCTCGGCCGGGAATTCGTGCTTGATCACCTTGCCGGCGGTCAGTGCCGGGAAGTCGTACGCCGTCGCCCACACGCGCGAGGTGAACTCCTCGCGGTAGGTGATTTCACCCTTCTTGAAGGCTTCGAAGCCGGCCGTGCGGTTCTGGTAGAACTCGATGCGGATACGCTCGAAATTGTTCTGGCCGCGATTAACCGGAAGGTCGCGGCCCCAATAGTCCGCCACCCGCTCATATTCGATCCACGCGCCGGCCGAGAAGCGCCCGACCTTGTAGGCGCCGGAGCCAAGCGGCGGGTTCAACTGCGAAGAGTCGAACGGATTGGCCGTGTAGAAGGCCTTCGACAGGATCGGGAACTCCACGACGTTGAGCACGGTGCGGGCCGATTGCTTGCCGGAAAAAGTAAGCCGCAGCGTGCGGTGGTCGACGGCAACGGCCTCGACCATGTGCGTCAGGGAAAGCGACAGGTCGGGGTGGCCCTTGTCTTTGTAGAGCTTGAAGGTGAAGGCGGCGTCCTGCGCCGTCAGTGGTGACCCGTCATGGAAGTGCGCTTCCGGGCGAAGCGAGAAGGTGAAGGAGTTCCGGTCGTCGGACAGCGTTACGCCGTCGGCGATCTGGCCATAGACGGCGTCCGGTTCGTCGAGTGCCCGCACCATCAGCCCATCGAAACACATCTCCATGCGCGGCGGTGCATCGCCCTTGTCGGCGAAGGAGTTCATCGTGTTGAAGGTTTGTGTGTCCTGGTTGTAGCCCCAGTTCGGCGGCGAGAAATTGAAGATCCCGCCAGCTGGCGCGTCGACATTGACATAGTCGAAATGCGTGAAATCCGGTCTGTATTTGAGGTCGCCGAAGGCCGAGAGCCCATGCAGCTTGGTGCCGGTTGCAATGTCGGCGAAGGCTTTGCCCGGCAGCAATGCCGCGGCAGCGGCGCCGCCGCCCAATGCCAGGAAATCGCGGCGGGGCAGCACTGCCATCGATCGCCGCCCCATCAATTGCCACCCTTGTATTTGGCCGCCAGCGCCTTTTCCTTGTCGAGGTCGATCCACCAGGAGTCGGGATCATAGCCGGCATAGGCGGGCTGTTTCTCGGGAATGCCGAACTTGTTCCAGTAAGCCAGCCAGATCGCCGAGCGGTAATATTGCGGCACGACGTAGAAGTTCCACAAAAGCACACGGTCGAGCGCATGCGTGGCCGCGACGAGATCCGCGCGGTCGGTGGCGAAGATGACACGGTCGACCAGCGCGTCGACGGTCGGGTCCTTGATGCCCATGAGATTGCGCGAGCCGGGCGTGTCCGCGGCCTTCGAGCCCCAGAAGTCACGCTGCTCGTTGCCGGCCGAGTCCGATTGGCCGAACAGGCCCGTGACGACGTCGAAATCGAAATGGGTGACACGGTTGATGTACTGCGTCTGGTCGATGATGCGCAGGGAAGCGTTAACCCCGATCTTGCGCAGATTGGCGATGTAGGGACTGGCGATCACCTGGTCGGTGTCGTTCCAGCCGAGAATCTCGAACTTGAACGGTTCGCCGGTCTTGGCATTGACCATCTTGCCGCCTTTGATCACCCAGCCGGCCTTGGCGAAGAGATCGACCGCCTGTTTCAGGTACTTCCGTTCAGCTTGCGGCGAATCGTAGACCGGCAGCTTGAACTCTTGCGTGAAGAGCTCTGGCGGCAGCTTGTCGCGATATTTTTCCAGGATTTCCAGTTCCTTGCCTTGCGGCAGTCCGCTCGACGCCAGGTCTGTGCCCTGGAAATAGCTCGACGTGCGGGTGTTAAAGCCGAAAAACAAGGTGCGGTTCATCGACTCGAAATCGAACGGAATGGTCAGCGCCTCACGCACCAGCCGGTCCTGGAACAGTGGCCGCCGCTGGTTGAGGACGAAACCCTGCATCGGCTGCGGCGAGTGGCTCTCGAAACTCTTCTTGATGACGTCGCCAGCCTTGATGGCCGGGAAAGTATAGGCCGTCGCCCATTTGCGCGAGCTGTATTCGCGGTTGAGATCTTCCAGTCCGCCCTTGGTGAAAGCCAGCCATGCGGCATTGTCGTCTAGGATATAGGTAAAACGCTGCGTGTCGAAATTCTCCCGGCCGATCTTCACCGGCAGCTTGGCCGCCCAATAGTCCGGCACGCGCTGCCAGACGATTTCCGAGCCCGGCTTGAAGCTGGCGATCTTGTAGGCGGCTGAACCCAGCGGAATTTCCAGCGTCGGCTTGTTGACGTCGCGCTTCTTGCCGCTGGCGTCGGTGCCTTCCCACCAGTGTTTTGGCAGCACGGCAAGATCGCCGATGATCTTCGGCAACTCGCGGTTGCCTTTCTGGCTGAAATGGAACTCGACCTCGCGGTCGGAGATGGCAACCGCGTCGGTGACGTTCTCGAAATAGCGGCTGTATTGCGGGCTGTTGGCTTTCAGCACCTGGAACGACCAGATCACGTCGTCGACGGTGATCGGCTGGCCGTCATGCCACTTCGCGCGCGGATCGAGCCTGTAGGTCGCCGAGGAATAGTCAGCAGGATATTTGTAGGCATCGGCAATGAGCGGGTGGCTGGTGCTGCCCTCATCCGTCGCCTGCTCCATCAGCGTGTCGTAGAGCAGGCCGCCGCCGAAGCCGACGAGGCCCGCCGCCGGCGATCCCTGCACGATATAGGGGTTGAAGCTGTCATAGGTGCCGAGCACCACTGAATTCAGCGTACCGCCCTTGGGCGCGTTCGGGTTGACGTAGTCATAGTGCTGGAAATTGTCACCGTATTTGGAGTCGCCGATCAGCGATGAGGTGGTCCGCCACTCGTCGGCCCGGGTCGCCTGCAATCCCGCCGCCAGCAGGCCCGCCGCCAGCAGCGACTTGAGAAGCGTTCGGCCAACCGTCATGCACTATCCTCTTCGCGATGCGTGCCAGATCATCCAGAAGGGCAATCTAGATGATTTGGCGCGCGTGAAAACCGCCATGCGCGGCTTTGTCGCCGCATATGCGTTTTTCCTAACAAAAAAGCCGGGCTGAACCCGGCTTTTTCAAGATCGTCGCGATGCCAATTCGTTTATTTGGCCGGAGCCGCGGGAGCTGGTGCTGCCGGAGCCGCAGGCTTGGCGGGCGCCGCACCGTCAGCCGGCTTGGCCGGAGCGGCTGCATCGGCCGGCTTGGCCGGCGCCGTTGCGTCGGCCGCGGCACCCGGTGCCGGCAGCGGCTTGGGATTGTCCGACAGCGTGCGCAGATAGGCGATGACGTTGGCGCGGTCCTCGTCCTTGGGCAGGCCGGCGAAGCCCATGGCCGTGCCCTTCACGAACTTCTTCGGCGAGGTGATGAAGTGGTTGATGTTGTCGTAGGTCCACTTCTCGGTGCCGCCCTTGGAAAATTCCTTCATGCCGGCCGAATAGGCAAAGCCTTCATGCTCGGCGACCGGGCGGTCGACGAGGTCCCACAGATCGGGGCCGACCTTGTTGGGGCCGCCCTTTTCGCCGGAATGACAGGCCTGGCACTTCTTGAACACGGCAGCACCGGCCTCGATATTGGCGGTCTGCAGCAGATCGGCGATCGGCTTGGCTTCGGCGGCGGGTGCCGCCGGGCCGCCTTCGGCGGGCTCCGTGGCTTCGATGATGAAGCCGGGCTTTTCCGGGGCCGGCGAGGCAAACAGCGCGTCCGACACCAGGCCGACCGAGAAAACGACGAATACGGTTCCGAGCAATCCGGCGAGCAGTTTGTTGACTTCGTTGGAATCCATACGCCCCTTGCTCCCTTTTCCGGCGGACCGAACCGTCCACTCCGTCCGTCGGTATCGAGACCTGCCCTCCAGAGCCGGTCAAATCGGGCGGAAACTAGGTCTTTTGCTCGGGCGTTGCAACACCTATAAGGGCGCTGCCAGTGAGACCTTTTGCCACTTTTCCCCTCCTCTTTTCGAACGCCTTGCCATAGCGATGTCCACCTTGATCCTGATCCCGGCCCGCATGGCCTCCACCCGCCTGCCGGGCAAGCCGCTGGCCGACATTGCCGGCGCCCCGATGATTGTCCATGTCGCCCGCCGCGCGGCCGAAGCCGGCCTCGGCCGGGTGGTGGTGGCGACCGACACGCAAAGCGTCGCCGAAGCGGTGCGCACGCATGGTTTCGAGGCGGTGATGACGCGCATCGACCATGAATCCGGCTCTGACCGCATCTACGAGGCGCTGGTCGCGCTTGATCCCGGGCGCAAGGTGGAAACCATCGTCAATGTCCAGGGCGACCTGCCGACCATCGATCCCGGTATCATCGCCGCTTCGCTAAGGCCGTTCGAGAATGCGGCGGTGGATATCGCCACGCTCGGTGTCGAGATCGTCCGCGACGAGGAAAAGACCAATTCCAACGTCGTCAAGATCGTCGGGTCGCCGCTGTCGGCCACCAGGCTGAGGGCGCTCTATTTCACCCGCGCCACAGCACCTTGGGGCGAGGGGCCGCTCTATCACCATGTCGGCCTCTACGCCTATCGCCGCGCGGCACTCGAGCGCTTCGTCGCGCTGAAGCCGTCGCCGCTCGAGCGCCGCGAGCGGCTGGAGCAGTTGCGGGCGCTCGAAGCCGGTATGCGCATCGACGCCGAGATCGTCCAGTCGCTGCCGCTCGGCGTCGACACGCCGGAAGACCTTGAGCGCGCCCGAACGATCCTTTCAAACTGAGAAATTCGAACCTAGACACTGTGAATCGAGACTTGGCTATGCCTGAAAAGACCAACAGAATATCCTTCCAGGGCGAGCCGGGTGCCAATTCCGACACCGCCTGCCGCAACGTCTATCCCTCGATGGAGCCGTTGCCGTGCCCGACCTTCGAGGACGCGTTCAACGCGGTCGAGACCGGCAAGGCCGATCTCGCCATGATCCCGATCGAGAACACCATCGCCGGACGCGTCGCCGACATCCACCATCTTCTGCCGGAATCGCGGATGCACATCGTCGGCGAATATTTCTTGCCGATCCATTTCCAGCTGATGGTGCTGCCCGGCGTCAGGCGCGACGAGATCAAGACCGTGCATAGCCACATCCACGCGCTTGGCCAGTGCCGCAAATACATCCGCAAGAACGGCTGGAAGGCGGTCGTCGCCGGCGACACGGCGGGTGCGGCCAAGATGGTCTCCAAGGTCAAGGACCGCACTATGGCGGCGCTGTCGCCGACGCTGGCCGCGACGCTCTACGGGCTCGACATCATCGAGGAGAATGTCGAGGACACCGATTCCAACGTCACCCGTTTCGTCGTCCTGACCAAGAGCAAGCAGTGGGCTGAGCGCCCTTCACCGGACGTCAAGATGATGACCACCTTCATCTTCCGCGTCCGCAACGTGCCGGCCGCGCTCTACAAGGCTATGGGCGGCTTCGCCACAAACGGCATCAACATGACCAAGCTGGAGAGCTACCAGCTCGGCGCCTTCACGGCGACGCTGTTCTACGCCGACATCGAGGGCCATCCCGACGATCCGCTGGTCAAGCTGGCGCTGGACGAGCTTCGCTTCTTCTCCCGCGAGGTGCGGATCCTGGGCGTCTACCCGGCCAGCGAGTCGCGCGAGCAGTGGAAGGTGGCGGACTGATCGCTGTTGAGCATGATCTCGGACAAACGGAAACCGTTTGTCCGAGAAAACCGGTTCCCACTTTCCGGGATCATGCTCAAATCACCGCGCCCAGCGGCACATAGTCAATCTCGAGAAATTTCTCGACCTCCGGCACCCAGCGGTCGCGCACGAAGGCGACATGGTCGGGATGGTCGTTGTACCTGGTGTAGGCGGCCTGGTCGGCGAACTCCATCGAAAAGCCGAACCGATAGTCGTTCTTGGGGCTGATCTGCCGCAACTGTTCGAAATGCGTGACGCCCCGGATCGCGGTGAGGATTTTCTTGGCATCGACGAGGAACCGCTTTTCCTCGAGCGAGTGCGGTGCATGCTTCAGCGTGAAGACGACGGTGTGCCGGATCATTTGTCTCTCCTGCAGTGACTTCCAGTATTGGCTATTCGCTGTCGACCCAGGCGCGGATCAGGTGATGCGCGATCGCCCCTTTCGGCGGTGTGACCAGATTGTCGGCATGCTCCCGGGCCAGCATCAGGCGCACCTCGTCGCGGCCGAACCAGCGGCAGTCCTCCAACTCGTTGAGGTCAGGCTGGATGTCTTCGTTGAGCGGCTCGCCGAAGCAGCCGATCATCAGCGAATAGGGGAACGGCCATGGCTGACTGGCGTGGTAGACGACGCGGCCGAGCCGGATGCCGGCCTCCTCCAGCGTTTCGCGGCGCACCGCCGCCTCGATCGTCTCGCCCGGTTCGATGAAGCCGGCAAGCGCGGAATACATGCCCGGCGCGAAATGCCGGCCGCGCCCGAGCAGGCATTTTTCCCGCGTCGCCGTCAGCATGATCGCCACCGGGTCGGTGCGCGGGAAATGTTCGGTGCCGCAATTCGGGCAATGCCGCTTGTAGCCGCCGGCCCGCATCTGCGATTCGGTGCCGCATTTGCTGCAGAAGCGATGGCTGGCATGCCAGGCGAGCAGGGCAGCCCCTTGCGCCATCGCGCCGGCGGCCGCATCGTCGATGAGCCCTTGCATATAGACCGATCGGTAGTCGATCGCCTTGACGGTCTCGGGCAGCTGTTCGGCGTCGATTGCGACTGGCATCGCCAGCACCGGCCCCTGTTCGGAAAAGCCGAGCAGCACAGCCCCGGCAAAGGAAGGCTTGAAGGGCTCGCTGTCGGCGGCGCCGAACCATGGGTCCAGGCGGTCGCCCTGGCCGAGCTTCAAGTGGAGCCGGCCGCCATTCATCAAAAGCAGCCGCGTCGTTGGATCCGCCAGCGCCTTGTCGACCGAATCGTCGGCGCGATTCTCGGATTGCCGGTCGATCGTGTTGCCGGCAAAGCCGACGAACTGGCTCGGCTCGCGCAAAGGCGCGTCAAACAGGCGGAAGCTCATACGGACTCTGGATGCTTTGGGATGAACACTGGGGAAGGCTTATAGCGCCGCCCTTATCGTTTCGGCAAACCGGCGCAGGTCGGAACCTTGATAGGGCTCGCGCAGGCCGTGCCCCCACACCGGGCCGGGCCAACCGGGATCGCCTTCGGACCGTGCGACGATATGGATATGCAATTGACGCACGATATTGCCGAGCGCGCCGGTGTTGATCTTGGTGCAGCCGGTCACTTTCTTCAGCGCCTGCGCCACCATATTGGTCTCGAAGGTCAGCATCGCCTGGTCGAGCGGCGTCATGTCGTGGATTTCTTCCGCTCCTGGCCGCTGCGGCACCAGAAGCAGCCAAGGCCAGCGGCGATCGTTCATCACCCGCAATTCGCACAGCCCAAGCCACATCAACTGCTCGCTGTCCGCCTCCAGCCGGGCATCCAGCGTGAATCCGGCCTTCAGGCCCGGCAGCATCGGCGTTTCCCTTGCTTTTCTTGGTTTACTCAAACCATGAACGCTAGAGCGGCTACATCGGGGCTGCAAGCGAATCTCTTGTGTGATCGCGCCGATTTGCCTGCGCACTTGCATTTCGTCGCGCAATTGCCGATATGGACAGCGGGAGGTTGGTGGTGGACGATCCACTCGCCAACCGGGTCAGGTCCGGAAGGAAGCAGCCCTAACGAGCCCGGAACGGGTCATTGTTCCAGCCTCCCACCTCTTCGGCCCTCCTCGCCACATTGACGACGCATTGCAGCGCGGGCGAGATTATGCGCAGGAATCGGCGCCTTTGGGCGCGGCCTTTTGGAGCTTAACGGGCGAATGAGCGAAGCCGGAAATTCGGGGCCAAAAAGCCTGGAGCCAAAAAGCCCGGATAATGAAAAGGCTGCTGCCTACCGCGTTCTGGCGCGCAAATACCGCCCGTCGAATTTTTCCGAGCTGGTCGGCCAGGAGCCGATGGTGCGCACCCTCACCAACGCCTTTGCCACCGGCCGCATTGCCCAGGCCTGGATGCTGACCGGCGTGCGCGGTGTCGGCAAGACCACCACCGCGCGCATCCTGGCGCGGGCGCTGAACTACAAGACATCATCCGTGGACCAGCCCTCGGTCGACCTTGCCGTGCTCGGCGAGCATTGCCAGGCGATCATGGAAGGCCGCCATGTCGACGTCATCGAGATGGACGCCGCCTCGCATACCGGCATCGACGACATCAGGGACATCATCGAGCGCGTGCGCTACGCGCCGGTCTCGGCCCGCTACAAGGTCTACATCATCGACGAAGTGCACATGCTGTCGACGCAGGCCTTCAACGGCCTGCTGAAAACGCTGGAAGAGCCGCCGCCGCACGTCAAATTCATTTTCGCCACCACCGAAATCCGCAAGGTTCCGATCACTGTCTTGTCGCGCTGCCAGCGCTTTGACCTCAGGCGCATCGATGCCGGTGCGCTGGTCGCGCATCTCTCCTCGATCGCCGCCAAGGAAGGCATTTCGGTCGACGACGACGCGCTGGCGATGATCGCGCGCGCGGCGGAAGGCTCCGCCCGCGATTCGCTTTCCATCCTGGATCAGGCGATCGCGCACGGCGCCGGTTCCGTCAGCGCCGAGGCGGTGCGGGCCATGCTAGGCCTGGCCGACCGCGCCCGCATCGTCGACCTGTTCGAACATGTGATGAAGGGCGATGTGGCGGCAGCGCTTGCCGAATTCCGCACCCAGTATGACACCGGCGCCGATCCGGCCGCCGTTCTGACCGATCTCGCCGAGTTCAACCACCTCGTCACCCGGCTGCGTTTCGTGCCGACCGCCATGGACGATGCTTCGCTGTCGCAGGACGAGCGTGAGCGCGGAGCCGATTTCGCCAGGGCGCTGTCGGTCAGGGTGCTGTCGCGCACCTGGCAGATGCTGCTCAAGGGCATTCCCGAGGTGCAGTCCTCCAACCGGCCGGTCAGTGCCGCCGAAATGGTGCTGATCCGGCTGGCGCACGCCGCCGACCTGCCGACATTGGACGAGGCGCTGCGGTCATTGGACGGGGCGGCACCGGCTCAGAATGGCGCATCGCGCCCGAACGGCGCGCCTGCGGGCTCCGGCAACGGCAATGGCGGTGGTGCGAGCGCGGTGGCGCAGACGCGCATGCCGTCCGGGTCCGGTGGCGCGCAGACCATGCGGCTGGTCGAGGCCACGCCCGCGCCGGCCGCCTTCGTCGCGCCGCCCGCGCCAGTGTCCGAGCCGCAACACGTGCCGGTCAGGTCGCTGGCAGACATCGTTGCCCTTGCCGACGCGCAGCGCGACATCGCCTTCAAGGTGCTGGTCAAGCGCTGCATCCGTCCCGTGCGCTTCGAGCCCGGCCGCATCGATGTCAGCCTGACCGACGATGCGCCGAAGTTGCTGCTCAACGATTTGACGACGAAACTGCGTGCCTGGACCGGCCGCAGCTGGCTGGTGTCGCTGTCGAAGGAAGAGGGCGGCCAGACGCTGGCCGAAATGGAATCGACCAAGCGCGAAAACGCCTTCCTCGATGCCAAGAGCGATCCGACGGTTGCCGCCATCCTGGCGCGCTTTCCCGGTGCCAAGATCATCGACGTGCGCATTCCCGACGCGCCGGAGGCAGACACGACCGAGGCCGAAGTGCCGGTCGAGCCGCCGGCGGATGACGACGAGACCTGATAAACCAAGACAAGGATCGGACCATGAAAGATCTTCTCGGCCTGATGGGCAAGGCGAAGGAAATGCAGGCCAAGTTCCAGGCCATGCAGGATGAGATCGCCACGGTCGAATCCGTAGGCCATGCCGGCGGTGGCCTGGTCAGGGTCACCTTGAGCGGCAAGTTCGAGATGAAGGTGCTGAAGATCGATCCGTCTCTGTTCAAGGAGGACGATGTCGAGATCCTCGAGGACCTGATTCTTGCCGCCCACAATGACGCCAAGGCCAAGGTCGAGCAGATCATGCAGGAAAAGACCAAGGCGCTGACCGCCGGCCTGCCGATCCCGCCGGGAATGAAACTGCCCTTCTGATGCATGTCGCCCAGAACCGGTGCAGCGGTTTTGGGGCAACGACATGCATGAAAGTTGAACCCAGCGACGATGCGCCCATGACCGAAGAGCCGTCCGAAAGACTGATCGAGCAGCGTATCCGCAACAGGATCTACGAGATTCTGGAAATCCTCGCCGATAGCGATGCCGGCGTCGATATTGTCGGCATCAAGAGCTATTTCTACCTGTTCGAGGATTACGTGCACCGCCCGTCGATCGAGGCCAGCACATCGGCGCTTTCGAAGGAGGAGCGCGCGGTCGTGCTGGAAATCGCCGAATTCCTCGAGGCGGCCTCCGAAACAAATCCTGATTTCACCAGGGCCGAATTCATCGACAGCGACTGGCCGGGAAGGATCGCGCCGGCAGCCAGGAACGCGCGGGCACTGTTCCTTAGGCGCGGCCTGTTTTCAGAGAAGGTCGAGGAACTTGAGCCTGGTCAGCCGGCCACGATCGCGGCCGGGCGGTAGCGATTCCCCGGAAAACCTGACGCGGTTTTCGGCCAGCAATTGCGGCGAAACCAAGAGAGAGCGGTCATCGCTTTTGTGAAATGACGGCTCGATCTATCTGGAAAGCCTCGAAATTGTGCCTTTTCGGCAACAGTATGTTGTTAATAACGTTTTAGCCATCATTTTGCCTGAAAGTGTCTCATTCTTGCCGCAGCCTGGGGGCGGGCATCGAAGTGAGAGGGTAACCTGTTGATTGTTACGCGATGGAAGGCGCCGCTGTTGCTCGGCGTCATCACGTCTCCCCTGTTCCTGGCCGCCTGCAGCCAGACCACCTCGCATGGCATGTCCGTTGCAAGCCTGACCGATGCCATCACGCCGAGTTTCCTGAGCCGGCCCTTCAGCCACACGCCGAAGGACAGGGAATGCCTGGAAAGGGCGATGTTCTTCGAATCCAACCGGTCGAGCCGCGACGGCATGATCGCCGTCGGCACGGTGGTGATGAACCGCTTGCGCTCCGGCAACCACGGCAGCACCATCTGTGACGTGGTGGGTGAACCCGGGCAGTTCGCGCCGGGCGTCATGACCAGGCCGATGAATTCGCGCGCAATGCCCGATGTCGAGGAAGCCGCCGACGCCGTGCTCAAGGGCGAGCGCAAGGCCAAGCTGAAGAACACCATGTATTTCCACACCGCCGGCCTGCATTTCCCCTACAAGAACATGCACTACACCATGGTCGCCGGCGGCAACGCCTTCTACGAAAAGCGCGGCCGCAACTGGCAGCCGTTGCCCGATGAGCCAATGGTTGCCTCGGTGGCGCCGCAAGTGGTGAAGCCCGCCGCGCCGGTGACGATGGTCGCCTCGGCCGAGCCGGTGAGCACGGCCAAAACGTCCCGCACCGCTCCGGCGCAACAGGTCTTTATGACCGCCTCGGTGGAGCCGACGCGTCCGGCCAAAACCGCTGTTCGCACCGCTCCGTCGCAGCAGGTCTTTATGACTGCTGCTGCGGAACCGACACGTCAGCCCAAGACCAAGACCGCTCCGGTCCAAGAGACTTATGTGACCGCGGCTGCGGCGCCGACGGCAAAGTCGGCACGCGTGACCGTGAAGCAGACGGTGGTCGCCATGCAGGAACCGATGGAAGAACCGGATGCCGCCCGTTTTGGCGGAACCTTGAACACGAAGGTCATCAGGTCGGTTCAGGGGGAGCCGCAAGAGGCGGCGATGGGCTTCCAGTCGACGCCTGAGAACACCGACGCCATTGGCGCGATGATCGTCAGCCAGGGGCGGCCGCTCGAAGCCAACTGACCCGTATCGCCACGCTTCGCATGGCAGCATGATGGATCGTGCTGGACGGGAACTGTTCCAAAGCGCTCTGAAAAATCCTAGATCAGGGCGATGTCCAAGCGAATCGCCGGTCCCGAGATCGAACGCCTGATCCAGCTGCTCGCCAAAGTGCCGGGGCTTGGCCCCCGTTCGGCCAGGCGCGCCGCCCTTCATCTGATCAAGAAGAAGGAACAGCTGCTGTCGCCGCTCGCCGCCGCCATGGGCGAGGCAGCCGACAAGGTGCGTATCTGCACGACCTGCGGCAATGTCGATACATCAGACCCCTGCATGATCTGCACCGACCCGCGCCGCGACGCTACCACCCTTATCGTCGTCGAGGACGTTTCCGATCTCTGGGCGCTGGAGCGGGCGGCGGCGATGAACGTACGCTATCATGTGCTCGGCGGCACGCTGTCGCCGCTCGACGGCATCGGCCCCGACCAGCTCAACATCCGCTCGCTGATCGACCGCGTTGCCGGCGGCGAGGTCAAGGAGATCATCATCGCCGTCAACGCCACGGTCGAAGGCCAGACCACCGCGCATTATCTCACCGACCAGCTGTCCGGCTTCGACATCAAGGTGACAAGGCTGGCGCACGGCGTGCCGGTCGGCGGTGAGCTTGACTATCTCGACGAGGGCACGCTGGCCGCGGCGCTGCGCTCGCGGACGGCGTTTTGACAAGATTGCGGAAGGATGCGGATCATGACTGTTGCGCGTCCTTCCAGGCTAGTGCCAGGCACCCCCCTCTGTCCTGCCGGACATCTCCCCCTCAAGGGGGGAGATTGGCAGTTTCGCGCTTGGCATTTTTTCTTGAGCGGTGGTGGTTGGCGAAAGCAGAGACAACAGTCGATCTCCCCCCTTGAGGGGGAGATGTCCGGCAGGACAGAGGGGGGCGACACAGAACGCGGCCTTCGCCAGTTTTGTCTAATATTATTCCTGGCTGCTCTCGCCTTCCTTGTCTTTTCTGCCCCTGCCTCCGCCGCCAAGATCGACGACCAGTTCCGCACCTGGCTGCAGAACGACCTCTGGCCGGAGGCCAAGGCCAAAGGCATCCCCAAACAGACTTTCGATGCCGCCTTCGACGGCATAAAACCCAATCTGAAGCTGCCCGACCTTGTCATGCCCGGCGAGAAGCCCAAGACGCCGCAGAAGCAGCATCAGGCCGAGTTCGGCTCGCCCGGCGCCTATTTCGCCGAGAAGACGGTTCGTGCGGTGACATCGGGCGGACGCGCGCGCGAAGCCACCAACGCCACGACGCTGGCCGCGATCGAAAAACGCTACGGCGTGCCTGGCGAAATCCTTCTGGCGATCTGGGGCCGGGAGACCGGTTTCGGCGCGGCGAAGATGCCTTACGATGCCTTCGAGGTTCTCGGCACCAAGGCGTTCATGTCGACCAAGAAGGATTTCTTCCGCACTGAGTTGCTTGCCGCGCTGGAAATCGTTCAACGCGGCCTGGCCCCGGTCGGCGCGATGAAATCGTCCTGGGCCGGTGCGCTGGGCCAGCCGCAATTCATGCCGACCTCTTTCCTCAAGCATGCCGTGGATTTCGACGGCGATGGCCGTGTCGACATCTGGAACTCGACGCCCGACGTGCTCGCCTCGATCGCCAACTATCTCGTCCATTATGGCTGGGTGAGGGGACGCGGCTGGGGGTTCGAGGTGACCGTTCCCGAGAGCGTTTCCTGCTCGCTGGAAGGCCCCGATCAAGGCAAGAAGATATCTGAATGGGCGGCAATGGGCATCAAGCGCGTTGGCGGAAAGCCGTTTCCGCCGAGCGAGTTGAAGGCGGAAGGCTTCCTGCTGATGCCGGCCGGCCGCAGCGGGCCGGCTTTCATCGCCACCCCCAATTTCTACGTGCTGAAGGAGTACAACACCAGCGACCTCTACGCGCTGTTCATCGGCCATGGCGCGGACCGCATTGCGCATGGCGACCAGACTTTTTCCGGCAACTGGGGACCGGTCGGCGATCTCCACCGTTCCGACATTGCCGCCCTGCAACGGGCGCTGGAAGCCAAGGGCTATGATGTCGGCAGCGCCGACGGCCTGCCCGGCTTCAAGACCCGCCGCTCGATCGGCAAATGGCAGGTCAAGAACGGCCAGGCCGCGACCTGCTTTCCCGACGCCGGCCTGGTCGCCGCGCTGAAATAGCGCCGAAATTAGTAGATTTTTCCTTTTCCACGGCCTCGATTGGCCGGCCTGTTCGTCGACGTGCTGCCCGCCATTCTGGTCCAATAGGCCGTCGTATAAATGCTCGTTGCCGGCCACGAGGCCGCCGGATATGGTGTTGACCAACTGGACAAAAACCGCAACGGTAAGGGGTCGGAGGGCCGTCCTTAGGCCCCGAAAAGAGTTCTACAATCCTGAGCCGGGAACTCAGGTCAACAAACAACAAAACAGGGAACAATCACCATGATGATGGAAAAGTTTGCTCTACGCTCGCGCATCCTGCTTGCGGGTGCCGCCATGTCCGCGCTGCTTCTGGCGGGAGCGCCGGCGGGTGCGGTCACGCCCGCCGACACGCTGGTCGAAGGCTTCGCGATCGACGACATCATCTCCATGGATCCGGGCGAGGCCTTCGAGCTGTCGACCGCCGAAGTCACCGGCAACACCTATGATCTGCTTGTCCGCCTCGACCTCAGCGATACCTCCAAGGTCAAGCCCGATCTCGCCGCGAGCTGGACCGTTTCTGATGACGGCCTGACCTATACATTCAAGCTCAAGCCGGGCCTCAAATTCGCCTCGGGCAACCCGATCACCGCCGCCGATGTCGCCTATTCGTTCGAGCGCGCCGTCAAGCTGGACAAGAGCCCGGCCTTCATCATCGGTCAGTTTGGCATCAGCGGCGACAACGTCACCGAAAAGGCCAAGGCCGTCGACGACGCCACCTTCCAGTTTACCGTCGACAAGGCCTATGCGCCGAGCTTCGTGCTGAACTGCCTCTCGGCAACGGTCGCCTCGGTGGTCGACGCCAAACTGGTCAAGGAACACGTCGCGGCGGTGACGCCGAGCGCCGACTACAAATGGGACAATGATTTCGGTAACGCTTGGCTGAAGACCGGCTATGCCGGTTCCGGCGCCTACAAGCTGCGCGAATGGCGCGCCAACGAGGCGGTCGTCATGGAGCGCAACGACAATTATTACGGCGAGAAGGCCAAGCTCGCCCGCGTCATCTACCGCAACATGAAGGAAAGCTCGGCGCAGCGCCTGGCGCTCGAAGCCGGCGACATCGACGTTGCCCGCAACCTCGAGCCGAACGATCTCGACGCCATTGCCAAGAACGCGGATCTTACCACCACCAGCGCGCCGAAGGGCACGGTCTATTACATCAGCCTCAACCAGAAGAATCCGAATCTGGCCAAACCCGAGGTGCGGCAAGCCTTCAAATATCTGGTCGACTACGATGCGCTGAGCACGACCATCCTCAAGGGCATCGGCGAGATCCACCAGTCCTTCCTGCCCAAGGGCGACCTCGGCGCTGTGGACGACAACCCGTTCAAGCTGGATGTCGCCAAGGCCAAGGAATTGCTGGCCAAGGCCGGCCTGCCCGACGGCTTCAGCGTCACCATGGACGTGCGAACGGGACAGCCGACGACAGGCATGGCGGAATCGATCCAGCAGACGCTGGGACAGGCCGGCATCAAGCTGGAGATCATTCCTGGGGACGGCAAGCAGACGCTGACCAAATACCGCGCCCGCAACCACGACATCTATATCGGCAATTGGGGCCAGGATTATTTCGATCCGAACTCCAATGCCCAGACCTTTGCGTCGAACCCCGATAATTCGGATGCCGGCAAGTCGCACACGCTCGCCTGGCGCAACTCTTGGGACATTCCGGACCTGACCAAGGAAACGGAAGCGGCCCTGCTGGAGAAGGATTCTGGCAAACGCGCCGACATGTACAAGGATCTGCAGAAGAAGATCCTCGACACCAGCCCCTTCGTCATCATTCACCAGCAACTGGAAGTGGTTGGTCTGCGCAAGAACCTCAAGGGCCTCGTGCTCGGCCCGAGCTTCGACACCAATTTCGTCGGGTCGGTCTCGAAGGAGTAACGCCTACGGACGCGCCGCATGAGCGCGATTGAAAACGAGAGCGGGCGCGGTAGCGCCCGCGCCGTCGCCCTTGCATCGGCGATCGGCCGCTTCCTGGTCATCGCGGTCACGACCTATCTTGGTCTGCTCGCGGTCACCTTCTTCATTGGCCGGGTCATCCCGATCGATCCGGTGCTGGCCGTGCTCGGTGATCGCGCGCCTCTCAATGTCGTCGAACGCACGCGCCGCGAGATGGGGCTCGACCTGCCGCTGGTCGAGCAGTTCTACATCTATGTGAAGAATGCCCTGAGCGGCGATTTCGGCACGTCGGTGCTGACCACCAATCCGGTCATGACCGACATCCGCCGCGCGCTTCCGGCAACGACGGAACTGGCGACGCTGGGGACACTGATCGGCGCGCTGTTTGGCGTACCGCTTGGCGTGCTGGCCGCAGTCAAGCGCGGCAGCCTCATCGACCAGGTCGTGCGTGTCATCGGCCTGATTGGTTATTCCGTGCCCATCTTCTGGCTCGGCCTGCTCGGGCTCGTGCTGTTCTACGCGAAGCTGCAATGGGTGGCCTTCCCGGCACGGCTCGACGTCGTCTACGAATACACCTTCACGCCGATCACCGGCTTCTATCTTCTCGATTCGGCGATGCAGGGTCAGTGGGATGTCTTCTGGGACGCCTTCCGGCACATCATTCTGCCGGCCTCGCTGCTCGGCTATTTTTCGCTCGCCTATATCAGCCGCATGACGCGCTCGTTCATGCTCAACGAACTGACGCAGGAATACATCGTCGCGGCGCGCGCCAAGGGCTTGTCGGAAGCCCGCATCATCTGGGGACACGCGCTGCGCAACGCTGCCGTGCCGATGGTCACGGTGATCGCGCTTTCCTATGCCGGGCTGCTCGAAGGCTCGGTGCTGACGGAGACCGTTTTCTCCTGGCCGGGCATCGGCCTCTATATCACCAACTCGCTGCAGAACGCCGACATGAATGCCGTGCTCGGCGGCACCATCGTCATCGGCTCGGTGTTCATCGGCATCAATCTCCTGTCCGACCTGCTTTACCGTGTGCTCGATCCAAGGACGAAATCCGCATGAGCGCCGAGGCGATCCAGAGCCGTCGCGACTGGCTGCTCAGCGAGCGGCCGGCCTCGCGCATGCAGGCAAGGCTCGGCCGCGCCTATGTCGCGTGGCGGCGTTTTTCCGCCAATCGGCTGGCCTTTGTCGGCCTGCTGATCATCATTGCCCTGCTGGTCATCGCAGCCCTCGCCGGCGTGCTGGCACCTTACTCGCCGACATTCGGCGATCTCAAGAATTCGCGGCTGCTGGCGCCGAGCGCCGAACACTGGTTCGGCACCGACGACCTCGGCCGCGATATACTGTCGCGCATTCTCTACGGCTCGCGCTGGACGCTCTATGTCGTCATTCTGGTCGCCATCATCGCCGCCCCCATCGGCCTTCTGGTCGGCACCGTCGCCGGCTATGCCGGCGGCTGGACCGACGCGATCCTGATGCGCATCACCGACATTTTCCTCGCCTTCCCCAAGCTGATCCTGGCGCTGGCGTTCGTCGCAGCGCTGGGGCCGGGCATCGAGAATGCGGTGCTGGCCATCGCCATCACCTCCTGGCCGCCTTATGCGCGAATTGCCCGGGCGGAAACGCTGACGGTACGCAATTCCGATTATATCAAGGCCGTGCAATTGATGGGCGCCTCGCCCTTCCGCATCGTGCTGCGCCACATCATGCCGCTCTGTATCTCCTCGCTGATCGTCAGGGTGACGCTCGACATGGCCGGCATCATCCTGACCGCCGCCGGCCTCGGCTTTCTCGGCCTCGGCGCGCAGCCGCCGCTGCCGGAATGGGGCACCATGATCGCGTCGGGCCGCCGCTTCGTGCTCGACCAGTGGTGGGTGGCCGGCGCGCCGGGTTTTGCCATCCTCATCGTCAGCCTCGGCTTCAACCTGCTTGGCGACGGCCTGCGCGACGCGCTCGATCCCCGGAGTGGTGACCAATGAGCGGCGACCAATGAGCACGGAGACGAAGACACTTCTCGGCGTCGACGATCTGCGCGTCACCTTCCCGACCCGCACCGGGCTGATCGAGGCGGTGCGCGGCGTATCCTTCTCGCTTGGCCGCGAACGGCTCGGCATCGTTGGCGAGTCCGGCTCGGGCAAGTCGCAGACCGGCCGCGCCATCATGGGCCTGACGCCGCCGCAGGCCAGGATATCGGCCAACAAATTGGCCTTCGATAGCATCGACCTGCTCGGTATCTCGCCACGCGAACGCCGGGCGCTGCGGGGCAACCGCATCGCCATGATCCTGCAGGATCCGAAATATTCGCTCGACCCGGTGATGAGCATCGGCCGCCAGATCGTCGAAACACTGCGCACGCATGAGAAAGTCTCCAAGGCAGAGGCGCGCGAGCGCGCGCTGGCCATGCTGGAAGCCGTGCAGATCCGCGATCCCAAGCGAGTTTACGACCTGCATCCGCACGAAGTCTCGGGCGGCATGGGCCAGCGAGCGATGATCGCCATGATGCTGATCGCTGGGCCGGAGATGATGATCGCCGACGAGCCGACTTCGGCGCTTGACGTCACGGTGCAACTCGACGTGCTCGGCATCCTCGATAAATTGGTCAGCGATCGTGGCATGGGGCTGATTTTCATTTCGCATGATCTGCGTCTGGTCTCGTCCTTCTGCGATCGCGTCATCGTCATGTATGCCGGCAAGGTGGTCGAGCAGCTCAAGGCCTCCGAACTCGGCCAGGCCCAGCATCCCTACACGCGCGGCCTGTTCAACTGCATGCCCAGGATCGGCTTCGAACGCCATCCGCTGCCGGTGCTCGACCGCAAGCCGGAGTGGGCGGCATGACAGCTGCGATCACCGTCGACGGGCTGGAAGTGATCTTCGACCGGTTTCGCGCGCTGAAAGGCGTCAGCCTTGAAGTGAGGTCAGGCGAATCCTTCGGCCTGGTCGGCGAGAGCGGTTCCGGCAAATCGACGCTGCTCAGGGCCATCGCCGGCCTCGCGCCGGTCGCATCGGGCAGCATCACCGTCAACGGCAAGAAGCTTGGCGCGCGCCGCGACAAGGCCTTTTACCGCGAGGTGCAGATGGTCTTCCAGGACCCGTATGGCTCGCTGCATCCGCGCCAGACGGTGGACCGTCTGCTGCAGGAGCCGCTGGCCATCCATGGCTTTGCCGACGGCGAAAAGCGCATCCAGCAGGCGCTCGACGAGGTTGGCCTCGGCAACGGTTTCCGTTTCCGCTACTCGCACCAATTGTCGGGTGGCCAGCGCCAGCGCGTCGCCATTGCCCGCGCGTTGATCCTCGAACCCTCGATCCTGCTGCTCGACGAGCCGACCTCGGCGCTCGATGCCTCGGTGCAGGCGGAAGTGCTCAACCTGCTGGAAGAAGTCCGCCGGCGGCGCAAGCTGACCTTCCTGATGGTCAGCCACGACCTCGCCATCGTCACCCATATGTGCGAACGGCTGATGGTGATGCAGGGCGGCGAGGCGGTTGAGAATCTCACGGCGGCCCAACTTGTCGCGCACCGCGTGACAGAGGATTTCACGCGCAATCTGTTGCGGGCCAGCGAGGGGTTTGTGAGGACAGCCTGAATTCGTTTCTTGCTCTGTGCAGAACAGTCGTCTTGGGGAATTCCCATGGAGAAATGGAAGTTTGCGGACCCACCCAACGTCGCGGTGTTTCTGGATAGGGGCATCATAACTCGCGGCGATTGGATTGCATACGTCTCGCATGACGATGACGACGGCAGTTGGCAATTCCACAACAGCGAAACTGGACCTGTTGACGAAGGCGACATAATGATCGTCAGCTTGCAAAACGTTGTGCAGCGAGATGAAAGCATCCTGGCGTTGGCCGACTTGCCGGAAGGCTGGCACGCCTGGCGCACTTCAAGATCGTCGCCGTGGCAGCGCGCCAGGTCGCGCCCTGTACCCTCCAACGACAACGAATGACCCGTCAAAACCTTAAGCTGGATCTTGCACTGGCTCGCCATTCTCCGGAACGGGCGGTTCTTTTCTGCCCTTCGGCTCCTTGATCCGGAACCACGTCACATAAAGCGCTGGCAGGAACAGCAACGTGATCGCCGTTCCCGCGATGATGCCGCCCATCATGGCATAAGCCATCGGTCCCCAGAACACTTCGCGCGCGATCGGAATCAGCGCCAGGCTCGCTGCGGCTGCCGTCAGCGCGATCGGCCGCATGCGGTGTTCCGTCGCTTCGATGACCGCCGCCCAGCGATCCTTGCCTTCTTTGACGAGATCCTCGATCTGTACGATGAGGATGACCGAGTTGCGGATCAGGATGCCGATCAGCGCCAGCACGCCGAGGATGGCGACGAAGCCGAGCGGCGCGCCGCTCGGCACCAGGGCCGCGACCACGCCGATCAGCCCGAGCGGCGCCACAGCCACGACCAGGAACAGGCGCTGGAAGCTCTGCAACTGGATCATCAGGATCGTGGCCATGACGAAAAGCATCAGTGGCACGACGGCCGCGATCGGTCCCTGGCTTTTGGCGCTTTCCTCGACCGAGCCGGCGGTCTCGACCGAATAGCCCGGCGGCAGCTTGGCGATGAAGGCATCGACCGACGGCTTCAGCTCGTTGACCACGGTCGCCGGCAGCACGTCGCCGACCAGGCCGGCGCGCACGGTGATCGTCGGAATGCGGTCGCGCCGCCATACTGTCGGTTGCTCCAGCTCGTAGCGGAAATTGGCCACCGCCGCGAGCGGGATGGCCTCGCCGGTGCTGGTCGGCAGCTGCATGTTCTGCAGCGTGCCGATCGAGCCGCGCTCGGCGTCGCGTGAGCGCGCCACGACATTGATCAGATAGGTAGCGTCGCGCACCTGGGTGATGGTGGCGCCGCCGACCGTGCTGTTCAGCGCGCTGGCGATATCGGAGGAGGTGATGCCGAGCTGGCGCGCCTTGTCCTGCAGCACGTCGACCCTCAGCACGCGTTGCGGCTCGTTCCAGTCGAAGGTCGGTGCCGCGAGCTTCGGATTGGCCGAGATGAGGCCGGCGAATTGCTGCGCCAGTCCGCGCACGGTCTGGATGTCGGGGCCGCCGACACGGTACTGCACCGGACGGCCGACCGGCGGTCCGAGTTCGAGCAATTTGACGAAGGCGTCGGTGCCGACAAATTCCTCCCGCAGCAGCTTCTCCAGCGCCGGCTTGACCCGGTTGCGCGCCTCGAGGCTCTTGGTGACGATCACGGTCTGGCCGAAATAGGGGTTGGCCGGCTGCACGTCATAGGCCAGCACGAAGCGCACCGCGCCCTGGCCGATATAGGACGAGAAATGGTCGATGTCGGGATTGCCGACCAGCGCCCGCTGCTCGAAGCGCTCCATCTGGTCGCGCGTCTCGGCGATCGAGGAATTCTGCGGCAGGTTCCAGTCGACGATCAGCTCGGGCCGATCGGAAGGCGGGAAGAACTGCTGCTGGACGAGGCCGAAGCCGGCGATCGAGGCAGCGAACAGAAGCACCGTGACGATGATGGTCAGCCAATGGCGGCGCACCGAGCCGACAAGCACGCTCCGGAACAGCGAGGTGAAGCGTCCCGGCTGGTCGTGGTGCTTCGCCTTCATAGTCGCCGGCAGGATGGTGACGCCGAGCAGTGGCGCGAACAGCACCGCCACGATCCATGACACCAAAAGCGACACGGCGATGACGACGAACAGCGTGAAGGTGTATTCGCCGGCAGCACTCGAATTGAGGCCGATCGGGATGAAGCCAGCGACCGTCACCAGCGTCCCGGTCAGCATCGGGAAGGCGGTCGATGTGTAGACATAGGTCGCCGCCTTGCGCAGATTGTCACCGACCTCCAGCCGCGCCACCATCATCTCAACGGCGATCATCGCGTCGTCGACCAGCAGCCCAAGCGCGATGATCAGCGCCCCGAGTGAAATGCGCTGCAGCGAAATGCCGAGATAGGCCATGACCGTGAAGGTGATGGCCAACACCAGCGGAATCGACAGCGCCACGACGAAGCCGGCACGCATGCCGAGGCTGATGAACGACACCGCGAGCACGATGGCCACCGCCTCGAACAGAGCGCGGGTGAAGCCTGAGACAGCTTCCTCGACGATGACCGGCTGGTCGGCGACCAGATGCACGCCGACACCGACCGGCAGGTCGGCCAGCACCTTGTTCATCTCCTCATGCAGCGCCTCGCCGAACTGCAGCAGATTGGCGTTTGGCTTCATGCCGATGGCGAGCCCGATCGCGTCCTGGCCGTTGAAGCGGAACAGCGCCGTTGGCGGATCGACATAGCCGCGTGTGATCGTCGCCACGTCGCTCAGCCGGAAGAAGCGGTCGTTGACGCGCAGGTTGATGGCACGAAGGCTGTCCTCCGAGGTGAACTGGCCGCCGACACGCACGCTAATACGTTCGGGACCGGACTGGATGACACCGGATGGCGTGATCGCGTTCTGCGCCTGCAGGCTTGCCACGATAGCCTGCTGGTTGAGGCCGAGCGCCGCGATCTGGCGGGTCGAGAATTCGAGATAGATGGCCTCGTCCTGCGCGCCGACCAGGTCGACCTTGCCGGCATTGGGCACGGTCAGGATCTTGGTGCGGACATCCTCGACATAGTCGCGCAATTGGCGCGGCGTCAGCCCGTCCGAGGTGAAGGCGTAGATGTTGCCGTAGACGTCGCCGAAGCGGTCGTTGAAGAACGGCCCCTGCACGCCTTGCGGAAACTGCGCCTTGATGTCGTTGACCATGTTGCGCACCTGAATCCAGTTCGGCACGACATCGCGCGCCTTGGTGGTGTCCTTCAGGTTGACGAAGATGACGGTCTGCCCAGCGGTGGTGACGGACTTGGTATAGTCGAGGCTGTCGAGCTCCTCGAGCTTCTTCTCGATGCGATCGGTGACCTGTTGCAATGTCTCCTTGACCGACGCGCCCGGCCAGTTGGCCTGGATGATCATCGTCTTGATGGTGAAGTTGGGGTCTTCCTCACGACCGAGATTGAGATAGGAGAAGATGCCGGCCACCACGAAGACCAGCATGAAATACCAGACCATGGAGCGGTGGCTGAGCGCCCAGTCGGACAGATTGAAGCCCTTCATCAGACGCCGCCCTCCGGCACTTTGACCTTCTGGCCTTCGCTCAGGCTGTGGACGCCTGCGGTGACCACGCGCATGCCTGCCTCCAGCCCTTCGGCGACCGTGAAGGTGGCGGCGCCCTTGGCGGCCACCTTGATCTCTTTCGCGCTCACGCTGGAGGTTTGTGGGTCGACGATCCACACCTTGTCGGCACCGTCCTTTTCGAGCAGTGCCGACATGGGCAGTTCGATGGTCGGCACCACCTTGGTCATGCGGGTCGCCGTCACCGTCGAGCCGAGCCTGAAGGCCTGCGGCGGATCGGTGAGCGTCAGCTTGACGCGCCGGGTGCGGGTAGAGCCCTCGGCTTGCGGCGCGATTTCGCGCAGCTTGGCCTCAGTCTCGATCGTCGGCAGCGATTGCAGGATGACCTGGAACGGCGTGCCGGCGGTGAGGTCGCCGGTCAACTGATCGGGAATATCGACCACCGCTTCACGCAGATCCGACCGCGCCACGGTGACGACCGTCTGGCCGGCCGAGACCGTCTGTCCGACCTCGGCGCCGACTGCGGTGACGACGCCGTCGAAATCCGAAAACAGCCTGGCATAGCCAAGCTGTTCCTGCGATTTCGCCAACGCGGCCTTGGCCCGTTCGACGTTGGCTTCCGCTGCTTTGCGTGCCTGCTGCGCGGCATCGAAGACGGCCTGCGTGGTATTGGCCGAGGCGAGCAGCTGGCGCTGACGCTCCTCGCTGGCGGCGGCGTTGGCGAATTGTGCCTCGGCATTGGAGAGCTCGGCCGTGGCCGCTTGCACCGCCAACTCCAGCGCGGTCGGGTCGAGCGCGGCGATCGTCGTGCCCTTGCTGACTATGTCGCCGACCTTGACGTCGCGCGAGACGACCCGGCCGAGCAGGCGGAAGGCAAGGTCAGCGCTGATCTGCGGCTCGATCGAGCCGGCAAAGCCGAAGGTCTGGGTGGTGCGCGGCTCGACCACGACCGACAGCACCGGCCGGATGACCTCCGGCGGCTTTTCATCCGATTTCGAACAGGCGGCGAGCGCGCCAAGCGCGAACAGGCCAAGCAGGATCCGTGGCGGCCGGTTCATTGGCCCGCTCCCAATATCTCGACAGTCTGGCCGGGATTGAGCAACTGCCCGCCTGCGGTCACGACGCTTTGGCCTTCGTTCAGCCCGCCGGCGATGACGACCGTGCCCGAATCGTAGGCCAGCACCTCGACCGGCGTCGGCGTCACCGCCTTGGTCGAGGGATCGACGATCCAGACCGCCGGTTTGCCGGCGCTGGAGGTCAGCGCCTGCCAGGGCAACAGGATCGCCTTCGTCGGCTTGGCGCTGACCGAGCCGATGACGGCCGCCCCCAGCGGCATGCCGGCGGGCGTGTCGGCAATGCCGATCTTGACCCGGATCGAACCGGAGGCCTGGTCGACCGCCGGTGAGATTTCGCGCACCTTGCCTGTCGCCCGGACCTGCGGGTCGGACCACAGCGTGATCGTCACCGCCGGCGAGGGCGGCGTCCTGGCGACCAGCGTCTCCTGCACGTTGAACACCGCGTCGCGGTCACCGTCCTCGGCGATGGTGAAGACGGTTTGTGCCGCTTGCACCACCTGGCCGGTTTCGACCTGGCGGGCGGTGATGACGCCGGGCGCGCCGGCCTTGAGCTCGGTGAAGGACAGGTTTTGCTGGGCGTTGGCGAATGCGCTCTGCGCGGCATCGACGCTGCCTTGCGCCACTTTCAGCGCCTGGTCGGCGGCGTCATAGTCGCGCCTTGTGGTGAAACCCTGGGCAAGCAGCGTCTTCTGTCGCTCGAAGGCGGCGGCGGACTGGGTCAGCTGCGCCTGTGCCGCGTCAAGATCGGCCTGTGCCGAGCGCAGATCGGATTGTTGTTCCTGCGGATCGATTCGGGCAAGCACGGCACCCTTGTCGACGTGCTGGCCGACATCGACAAGCCGCTCGGCGACGCGGCCGCCGACCCGGAACGACAGATTGTTCAGCGTGCGCGCGGCGATCACCCCGGTCAGCGAGGTCCTCGGCGCATAGTCGGCCATGGCCACCGTTTCGGTGCGCACCATGACCGGCAGTTTCTTGTCCGCCGCTTCCTGCTTCTGGCAACCGGCCAACAGCAAGACGGCTGCGCAGGCGCACGCCGAGGCGATTGGAAAAGACGAAAGGCTGGAGGTTTTGACGGATGGCGGCGAGACGGACGATGTCGCGTTCCTGCTCATGGGCTCCCCCAGCCGCCGGTCGCTCGCTGACAGCGATGCCTTGCGGATGTCAGGAGGATAATCGATCTCCGCAAAAAGGAAACCGGTCTCGTACGCGTATCGGATGACTGGTTAAGGAGGCACCGAGATCAGGCCCAATCGCCAACCGGTGGTGCCGACTTGAGGAAAACGTGAAATAAGGTCAGAAGACATCTGATCAACGAGAACGGGCGCCGGCCCGATGAGGGATATCATGAAGAATTCAGCCATTTCCGAACGCAAGAACCAGTCGATCTCGCGCGGCGTCGGCATGACCACGCAAATCTATGCCGACCGGGCCGAAAATTCGGAAATCTGGGATGTCGAAGGCCGTCGCTACATCGACTTTTCCTCGGGCATCGCCGTCGTCAACACCGGCCACCGCCATCCCAGGGTCATCGAGGCGGTCAAGGCGCAGCTCGACCGTTTCACCCACACCTGCCACCAGGTCGTGCCCTATGAGAGCTATGTCAGGCTGGCCGAACGCCTGAACGCCATGCTGCCCGGCAAGTTCGACAAGAAGACGATCTTCGTCACCACCGGTGCCGAGGCGGTCGAGAACGCCATCAAGATCGCCCGCAACGCCACCGGCCGCCAAGCCGTCATTGCCTTCGCCGGCGGCTTCCATGGCCGCACCTTCATGGGCATGGCGCTGACCGGCAAGGTCGTGCCCTACAAGGTTGGCTTCGGCGCCATGCCGGGCGACGTCTACCACGCACCGTTCCCGGTGCCGCTGCACGGCGTCTCAGTCGCCGATTCGCTGGCCGCGCTCGACCGGCTGTTCAAAGCCGATGTCGATCCGGCCCGCGTCGCCGCCATCATCGTCGAGCCGGTTCAGGGCGAGGGCGGCTTCTACGAGGCGCCGCGCGAATTCCTGACTGCGCTGCGCAAGCTCTGCGACCAGCACGGCATGCTGCTCATCGCCGACGAAGTGCAGACCGGCTTTGCCCGCACCGGCAAGATGTTCGCGATGGACCATCATGAGGTCGCGGCCGACATCACCACCATGGCCAAGAGCCTGGCCGGCGGCTTCCCGCTGTCGGCCGTGACTGGCCGCGCCGAGATCATGGATGCGCCCGGCCCAGGCGGCCTCGGCGGCACCTATGGCGGCAGCCCGATCGGCGTTGCCGCGGCACACGCCGTGCTCGACGTGATCGAGGACGAAAAACTGTGCGACCGCGCCAACACGCTGGGTGCGCGGCTGAAGCAGCGCCTGCAGTCGATCCGTGACGACGTACCCGAGATCGTCGACATAAGGGGCCTCGGCTTCATGAACGCGGTCGAGTTCAACGACGTCAAGAAGGGCCTGCCGTCGGCCGAGATCGCCAACGCCGTCCGGCTGAAGGCGCTGGACAAGGGCCTGATCCTGCTGACTTGCGGCGTCTACGGCAACGTCATCCGCTTCCTGGCGCCGATCACCATCCAGGACGAGGTGATGAACGAGGCGCTCGACATTCTGGAAAGCTCGATCCGCGAAGTCTGCGCTGCCTAGCGTTCCACCTCCCCCTCGTGGGGAGGTCGGACCGAAGGTCCTGGTGGGGGGCTTGGCGCCGACCCCCACCCTGCTGCTTCGCAGAGACCCTCCCCGCAAGGGGGAGGGTAAGGGTGTCTATCCCGCAGCCCTTGCAGGCCCCTCCTGCTGAAAAGCAGCCAGCGCCGCTTTCAAGCCTTCAGGACCCATGGCCACGGTTTCCGGCGTCGGCGAGAAGCCGGCGCCGAGCATCTTGCGGCCGAGCATGTGGTCGCCGGGGCGGTTGACGGATTCGATGCCGAGCATCCGGTCGCCGGCATAATGATAGACGGAAAACTTGTTGTCGGGCAGGTCGCCCAGCACGACATGGCTGTCGCCGCCGGCGGTCAGCCCGACCATCTGCAGCTTCATGTCGCCAATGTCGGACCAGAACCATGGCACCGCCGAATAGGCGTCCGCGTGACCGGTAATCGTGCGCGCCGCAAGGCGGGCCTGGTCGGTGGCATTCTGCACCGATTCCAGCCGCACGTCGCCGCCGCTGAACCAGTGCCGGTAAGAGGCGGCGTCGCCGATCGCCAGGATTTCCGGCACCGAGCTGCGCATATGGTGGTCGACGCGGATGCCATTGGCGATGGTGAGGCCGGCGTCCTGCGCCAGTTCGACATTGGGCACGGCGCCGATGCCGACAATGACCATGCGCGCCGGCAGCCTTTCGCCCGACGAGGTGATCGCGGCGACGACATGGCCGTTTTCGCCTTCGAGCCTTGAAATCGAGGTTCCGGTGAGGATGCGCACGCCTGTCGCCTCCAGCCTTTGCCGGACATGGCTCGCCACCACGGGTGCCACGGCGCGGCCGAGCAGCCTGTCGACCGCTTCCACCACTGTTACCGTGCGGCCGGCCGCCCGCAGCGTCGCGGCGATCTCTAGTCCGATAAAGCCGCCGCCGAGGATGACGACATCTTCGCTCTGCGCGCTCAAGTCACGGATCAACCGTGCATCGGCCAGCGAACGCAACGACAAAACGCCGGACAGGTCCGAGCTAGGCAGCGGCAAGGTGCGCGGGCGCGATCCGGTCGCCAGGATCAGATGGTCGAAGGCAAGCGCGCCGCCGCCTGATATCTCCAGGCAGCGTCCGCCGGCATCGATACGGTCGATCCGCATGCCCGGCCGGTAGTCGATGGTGTTGCCGGTATAAAAGGCCTCGCCACGCAAGGGTTGCGGCTTGGCCTCGGCGTCCTTGATGAAAGTCTTCGACAGCGGCGGCTTGTGATAGGGCAGCTCGTTCTCGTCGCCGATAAGGATCACCGGTCCGTCATAGCCGTCCTCGCGCAGACTGGCGGCCGCTTGCACGCCCGCATGACCCGCACCGACAATGACCACGCCGTTCTTCATCGCATTCCAATCCTGATTCGATCCTAGGATGTCTCGCCAGGTGGCAATTGTCTGGCGCCGCCGCAAGACGGCGTTTGCGGGTCGCACCCGGAATGGTGGCTGTCAATCGTACAGTTCCGCAGCGAGACCGGCGCAGGATGGTGTAAAGTTGAGCTTTGTAGTTTAGAATAATTCTAAACTATTGTTTCGATTGGCTTTTCCTGTCGATTTTCATTGACTTCCACCGACGTCGAAGCTTTATGGAAGCCTGCGCGTTGGCGCATCCCTTTGATGTTTGGGCCTTGAACCCGTTCGATTGGAGGCATTTTGGTGTCTTTCTTCCGCGAACCGCGCGATGACGCGGCAAGTTTTGCGCCTTTTGGCATCGAAATGGCCTGGCGCCGGCCGCCGCGCGCGGCGTTTATGGAATTTCCGAGAAACTGGAGAGCGATAATGACAGCACGATACGGCGGCAGGTTTGCGGCGATTGGTGCCACGGCGCTGCTGACGGCGGCGGTGTTTGTGTTGCCTGCCAAGGCGGAGACCGACGCAAAGGCCGTTATCAAGACCTATGCCGACATCGGGCTCGCCAAATACGAGGATTCGCTGACCACGGCGCAGGCACTCGACAAGGCGGTCGACGCGCTGCTGGCCAACCCGTCGGCGGACACGCTCAACGCCGCCCGCGACGCCTGGAAGGCCGCGCGCGTGCCCTATCAACAGACCGAAGTCTATCGCTTCGGCAACAAGGTCGTCGACGATTGGGAAGGCGAGGTGAATTCCTGGCCGCTGGATGAAGGCCTGATCGACTATGTCGCCAAGAGTTATGGCACGGAATCGGACGCGAATTCGCTCTATACGGCCAATGTGATCGCCAACAAGGAAATCGAGATCAACGGCAAGAAGGTCGACGCCTCGAAGCTTTCGCCGGAATTCCTCTCTGGCACCTTGCAGCAAGCCGGCGGCATCGAGGCCAATGTCGCCACCGGCTATCACGCCATCGAATTCCTCCTCTGGGGCCAGGACCTACACGGCACCGGCCCGGGCGCCGGCGAGCGCCCCTACACCGACTACGACCTCAAGAACTGCACCGGCGGCAATTGCGATCGCCGTGCCGAATATCTGAAGTCCGTCACCACCCTGCTGGTTTCGGACCTGCAGAAGATGGTCAACGACTGGAAGGAAGACGGCGCGGCGCGCAAGAACCTCGTCGATGGCGAGCCGAATACGGCGATCTCGGTCATCTTCACCGGCATGGGCTCGCTGTCCTATGGCGAACTGGCCGGTGAACGTATGAAACTCGGCTTGCTGCTGCATGATCCCGAGGAGGAGCAAGATTGCTTCTCCGACAACACCTACAATTCGCACCTCTATGACGCGATTGGCATCCGGGCCGCCTACCTCGCCAACTACACACGTCTCGACGGCACCGTCGTTTCTGGACCTTCGGTGCACGACATGGTCAAGGCGGCCGATCCAGCGATCGACAAGGAACTGTCCGACAAGCTCGATGTCAGCGTCGCCAAGATGGAGGCGATCAAGGCGCGGGCACTGGCCGGTGAGGCTTATGACCAGCAGATCGCCGAAGGCAACACGGCAGGCAACGCCACGGTGCAGGCGGCGATCGACGCGCTGATCGACCAGACCAAATCGATCGAACGTGCCGTCGGTTCGCTGAAACTCAACGCCATCGCCTTCGAAGGCTCCGACAGCCTCGACGCACCCGACAAGGTGTTCAAGTAAGCACCGAAACCTGGAGCCCGGTCCGAAGCTGATAATCGGGTCCGGAATGGGGTCCGGGACCAGAACAAGCCACACGGCGCGGGAGGCGCCGTCAGCCATCCGAGCACTGTAAATGCTGATCTGCCATTGCAACATCATCACGGAGAAGGAGATCGAGCAGACGATCATCGGGCTGCTGGACCAGGATCCCTGGCAACTCATCGTGCCGGCCAAGGTCTATCACGCGATGCAGAAGCGCGGTCGCTGTTGCGGCTGCTTCCCGAATGTGGTCGAAACGATCATTCGGGTCACCGAAAATTATCACGCCCGCTCGGAGGCGAGCGGCGTGGATGTCGTTTCACATCTGGATCGCGTCAGGGGCCTGCGCGTCCAATACGGGAGCAGAACCCATGAAAGGCGAAATTCAGATCATCGAGCGGCTTAACGAGGCTCTTTTCCTGGAGCTCGGAGCCGTCAATCAATATTGGCTGCATTTCCGTCTGCTCGAGGACTGGGGATACACCAAGCTGGCCAAGAAGGAGCGGGCCGAATCGATCGAGGAGATGCACCACGCCGACAAGCTCATCGCCCGTATCATCTTCCTTGAAGGCCATCCGAACCTGCAGTCCGTGGCGCCGCTGCGCATCGGCCAGAACGTCAAGGAAGTGCTCGAATCCGACCTTGCCGGCGAATATGACGCGCGCACTGCCTACAAGCGCTCGCGCGAGATCTGCCACGAGATTGGTGATTACGTGACGATGAAACTGTTCGAGGATCTGCTGGCTGACGAGGAAGGTCACATCGACTTCCTCGAGACGCAGCTCGACCTGCTCGCCTCGATCGGCGAGGAGAAGTACGGCCAGCTCAACGCCGAGTCGGCCAACGAGGCGGAGTAAAGGCATGCGGGAATGCGGCGCCTCTTAGAATTGCTGCGCCGCTCGCGGCGGGCCGCCGGCTCGTCGCTTCTCCTGAAAAGACCCGCCGGATCGGCTCGTCGGTGCTGCACCGTTCTTGTGCTGGCGCTGACATCATCCGCGATTGCCGGCGACCTTCAGCCAGTCGGGCTCGCCACCACGCGCAGCGACCTCGATCCAAAGGATCAGGCGCGCGTCATCGCCGTCACCAGGCCGACCACGGATTTCTCAGAACCCGAACCGTTCGAATTGATGCAAGGCGGCGCCGGCACGTCTGAGAAAGACGTCAGCCGCGACGCCTTCTCGCAATCCTCGGCCAACCTCACCTTCGAGGAAGAGGGCACTTTCAAGCTCGGCAACGCTTTGTTTCGCAAGAACTGGGTGTCGTCGCCATCCTCGACACAAGCGTCCGACGGGCTTGGTCCGCTGTTCAATGAACGCGCTTGCCAGAACTGCCACCTGAAGGACGGCCGCGGTCGTCCGCCACAAGGCGATACCGGCACCACCTCTATGTTCCTGCGGCTGGCGCGCGACGCCAGCAGCGCCGACGAAAAAGCAGCCATTGCCAGCCACCAGATGCTCAATTTTCCCGATCTGGTCTATGGCACGCAGTTGCAGGAACTGGCGGTGCCCGGCCTGCCCGGCGAAGGCCGCATGCATGTCGACTATCAGGAACGTAAGGTGGAGCTGACGGATGGCGCCGTGGTTTCGCTGCACGAGCCCAGCTACTCCGTCACCGATCTCGGCTACGGGCCGCTCGATCCGCGCACCACCCTGTCGCCGCGCCTGACGCCGCCGATGATCGGCCTTGGCCTGATCGAGCAGATCGCGCCGGCCGATATTTTGGCTCATGCCGATCCGGACGATTTGGACGGTGACGGCATTTCCGGCAGGCCCAACACTGTGCGCGACGGTCAGACCGGTGAGCTGACGCTTGGCCGTTTCGGCTGGAAGGCGCAGACCGCGACGATCCGTCAGCAGGCGGCGGATGCCTTCGCCGGCGACATCGGCATCTCGACGCCGGAAGAACCAAAACACTGGGGCGATTGCACCGCGGCGCAAGCAAAATGCCTCGCCATGCCGAATGGCGTGCAGGCGCGCCTCGGTCCGGTCGAGGCGCCGCCGCCAGTGATGGATCTCGTCACCTTCTATTCGCAGAACCTGGCCGTGCCGGCACGCCGTGACCTCGCCGCGCCTGACGTGCTCGCCGGCAAGAAGCTCTTCTACGAGATCGGCTGCGTTGCCTGCCACACGCCGAAATTCGTCACCCGTCGCGATGCGCCCAATAAGGCGCAAGCCTTCCAACTGATCTGGCCCTATTCCGACTTCCTGCTGCACGACATGGGTCCCGACCTGGCCGACGGCCAGGCGGTGGGCGATGCGACGGGCAGCGAATGGCGCACCCCGCCACTGTGGGGCATCGGCCTCACCGAGACCGTGAACGGCAATTCCTTCTTTCTGCACGATGGCCGCGCGCGCAGCCTGGCCGAGGCGATCCTGTGGCATGGTGGCGAGGCGCAGAAGGCGCGCGCCCGCTTTGCCGCTGCCAACGCGGCCGAGCGCGATGCGCTGGTCAAATTCCTGGAGTCACTGTGATGCTGAAGCGCTCTGCCCTGGTTCTCATTCTTCCGCTGGCTTTGCTCGGTGTTTTCCCGGCCTCGGCGGCGGTGAAAGCCTCCGACATCATCCAGCGGGCGATCGACGGCTTTGTCCGCCCGGCCTATGCCGATTTGCACCAGCATGCCGAAACCCTGACGAAGGCGATGCACAAGCTCTGCGAAGCACCCTCGCAAGGGGAACTCGATGCGGCGCGGGCCGAGTTCTCGGCCACGGTCTATTCCTGGTCGTCGGCCGAAATCATCAGCTTTGGGCCGATCAAGGAGAACAACTGGCAGGAGCGCATCCTCTACTGGCCGGATCGCAAGAGCATTGGCCTCAAACAGGTGCAGGCGGCACTGGCGGACAAGGATCCGACCGTCACCAATCCGAAACAACTGGCCGGCAAGAGCGTCGCCATGCAAGGGCTCGGCGCGCTGGAATTCATGCTTTTCGGCGACGGCGCCGACGCACTGTCGGGCAAGGACGATCCCTATCGCTGCGCCTATGGCGCGGCGGTTGCCGGCAATATCGAAACCATGGCCGGCGATGTCAGCGCGGCCTGGAACAAGCCGGACGGCTTTGCCGCACTCTGGGCCAATCCGGGACCACAGAACCCGCTCTACCGCGACGGCAACGAAGCGGTCACCGAACTGGTCGGCGTCTTTATCAACGAGTTGGAGATGGTGAGGGATGTCCGCCTGAAAGGTTTCCTTGGCGGCAGGCCGGATGCGGATAAGCCGAAGCAGGCGATCTACTGGCGGTCGCAAAACACCGCCAATGCGCTGGCCGGAAATCTCGCCGGCATCGATGCGCTGTTCCAGGCCTCGAAGCTTGGCGATGCCTTGCCTGAAGATGCGCGCTGGATGGCGGAATCGATCCATATCCAACTGGTCAACGGCGTCGCGACCGCGAAGTCGATTCAGGGTCCTATCGACAAGACGCTAGCCGACCCGGCGCTGCGCGGAAAGTTTGAGCATTTCGCCCTGATCACCTCCAGCCTGTCGACCCTGATCGGCACCAGACTGACCGCCGAATTCGGTCTGACCGCTGGGTTCTCCTCGCTGGATGGGGACTGAGCATGCGCACGCCGCTCGTTGATCGTCGTGACTTTCTGAAAGCCGCAGGCATCGGCTTCGTCGCCGCAATGACGCCGTCTGCCTGGGCAAAGACGCTTGCTGCCGACGCCGTCTTCGCCACCGCTTTCGTCAAACGTGACGGCAGTTTTGGCGCGGCCGTCCTGTCCGAGGCCGGCAAGGTGCTGCATGCGATCGACCTGCCCGATCGCGGCCATGACGTCACCTTCGATCCCCTGTCGAAGCGTTCGGTGGTCTTCGCCCGCCAGCCCGGTACCTTCGCCGTGGTGTTCGACCACACCGGGCGCGATGCCCCGCAGACCATCGCCAGCATCACTGGCCGACATTTCTTCGGTCACGGCGTGTTCTCACCCGACGGCGCGCTGCTCTATGCCACCGAGAATGATTTCGACAACGCGGCCGGCGTCGTCGGCGTCTATGATGCGCGGGCGAAATTCAGCCGTATCGGCGAATTCCCGACCTATGGCATGGGCCCGCACGAGCTTCTGCTCATGGGTGACGGCCGGACGATCGCGGTCGCCAATGGCGGCATCGAAACCCATCCCGATTATGGCCGCGCCGAGCTCAACATCGCCACCATGAAGCCGTCCTATGTGCTCATCGACCGCGTCACCGGCGACCTCATCGAAAAGCATGAACTGCCGGCTTCCCTGCACCAGCTGTCGATCCGGCATATGGACACCGATCCATCCGGCACCGTCTGGTTTGGCTGCCAGTATCGGGGACCGGATACCGATCGCCCGCTGCTGGTCGGCCGCGCCGTGTGCGGCAAGGAGTTGCAGCTTCTCGACATGCCGCAGGAGGTATTGTCCGGCTTCCGCAACTACATCGGCTCGGTCGCCGCCAATCCCTTGGCCGGCACCGTCGCCGTCTCGTCGCCGGAAGGCAATTCGCTTGTGGTGATCGATGCGGCCAGCGGCCGGGTCGTCTCATCCAGCGCGCTGGTCGAGGTCTGCGGCCTGGCGCCGGACGGGTCGGGCTTCATGGCCAGCACGGGCGCCGGCGAGATCGTCGAGGACAGCGGCGCGACGCGGGTAGAACCGGACTATGTCTGGGACAACCACATGCTGCGCATCGAACGGGTCTGACAGCGCGCTGGCGGAACCGAAGCCGCTTAACAAATTATGCTTGCGGTGGCGCGCCGTGGCGGGCACAGGGAAGTTGTTTTTCGGAACCGGTCGTTTCATGAAAGTGCTTGCCATCGACTGTGCTGCCAGCCTCTGCGCCGCTTGCGTCTACGACGCGGCGGCCGGGCGGGAGCTTGGCCGCACGGTGCTCGATCTCGGCAAGGGCCATGCCGAGCACCTGATGGCCGTCATCGCCGAGGCGTTGAAGGCGGCCGAAACCGACTATCCCGGTCTCGGCGCCATTGCCGTCTCTGTCGGTCCCGGTTCCTTCACCGGTCTGCGCGTCGGCGTTTCGACCGCGCGTGGCCTGGCGCTGGCGTTGAAAATTCCGGCGATCGGTGTGACGACGCTCGAAGCATTGGCCGCCGAGGCCGCGGTGGCATTTCCCGGCCGCGCCGTGCTGGCGGCGCTCGATGCCGGCCGTGAGGAAATCCATGCCGCGCTGTATGACAAAGCGTTAGTTTTGACTTACGGTCCAACCGTCGCCACATTACCAGAAGCCACTGCCTTGGCGATGGACTACTCTGTGGTGCTGGCTGGTACCGCTGCGGCATTGATCACGGCCTCGGCCGGGCGCGGTTTCGATATTGGGCCTCAGACGGCGACCGCTGATATTCTCACCTACGCCCGTCTGGCTGCGGCAAAGGGGCAAGGCGAAAGGCCGAAACCCCTTTATCTGCGCGGTGCCGACGCCAAGCCGCAGGCCGGATTCATTTTATCAAGGCAACAAAATTAATGCGCATACCTTTTCTCCACCCGCGCCGCCGCGACTATGCTCTCGAGCCGCTCAGGATTACCGACAGCCCGGCTGTGTCGTTGCTGCATCGCGAGGACTTTGTTCGTCCGTGGACTGATGGCGAGTTCGCCGCTCTGCTCGAACAGAACACCGTGTTCGGTTATGCCGCACGCGAAACCGGGCAGGGCTCCAAGCCGCCTGTCGGCTTCGTGCTGGCCCGGCTGGCGGCCGGCGAGGGCGAGATCCTGACAGTCGCGGTGGCGCGCTCGCATCGCCGCCAGGGTCTTGGCTGGCAGTTGATGGATGCGGTGCTGCGCGAACTGCACGCGCAGCGCGCCGAAGCTCTGTTCCTCGAGGTCGACGAAACCAATGTCGCCGCGATCGCTCTCTACCGTCGGCTGGGCTTCCGCGAAGTCGGCAAGCGCCCGGACTACTACAAGTCGCCCGATCGCGGGCCGACCGGTGCGCTTGTCATGCGCCGCGATCTTCGCTAGCCAGAGATCGGGTAGGCGCAGGACAGCATGATCGGAAAAATCAGGATTTTCCTGGCCCTGGGCCTTGTCGTCGCCGGTTCTCTGGTCCTTGTGCCATTGCAGATCCTGTCGATGAAGACCGGCTGGTGGCCGGAAACCGTCATTCTCAAGATATGGCACAGGCTCATCCTCAGGGCGCTTGGCATGCGCGTCCATGTCAAGGGGACGCTGTCCGACAAGCGGCCCTTGCTGGTTGCCGCAAACCACATCTCCTGGACCGACATCATGGTGCTGGGCTCTTTTGCCGATGTGAAATTCATCGCCAGGGCCGATATGGAAGGCTGGCCGCTGATCGGCATGCTGTCGAAACTGCAGCGCACCGTCTTCATCGAGCGCGAACGCAAGCGTTCCTCGGGCGACCAAGCCAGCGAGATCGCCAGCCGCATGGCCAAGGGCGACGCCATGGTGCTGTTCGCCGAGGGCTCGACCGGTGACGGCAATGCCGTCCTGCCGTTCAAGAGCACGCTGTTCGGCGCCGCCTCGATGGCGATTTCGGAGGGGGCGGCCGAGCAGGTGTTCATCCAACCGGTGGCGATCGCCTATACGCGCCTGCACGGCGTGCCGCTCGGCCGCCGTCACCGGCCGATCTCGGCCTGGATCGGCGACGAGGATCTGATGCCGCATCTGAAAGTGCTGATGACGGAAGGCGCGCTCGACGTCGAGGTGCATTTCGGCGAACCGATCGCCTTTGCCAGGGGCTCGAACCGCAAGGAAACGGCCAGGCTGATGGAAAGCCAGGTGCGCGAGATGATGCGGGCGGCACTCGCCGATCCGCGCCCGAGCCGCTAGCCCAAGCCCTGCGCCTTCGGGTGTACGCCGAGAATCGTCTGTTTTTTGTCACGGAAAGGCGTTAGAAGCCGCCGGATGGACTTGAACACGATCGAAAACGACAACATCGCTACCTCGGCCGAAGAGCCGGCGGTGCGTGCCACGGCAGCGAAGAAGGTCTTCATCAAGACCTATGGCTGCCAGATGAACGTCTATGATTCACAGCGCATGGGCGATGCGCTGGCCGCCGACGGCTATACCGCGACCGATGCCATCGGCGAGGCCGATCTGGTGCTGCTCAACACCTGTCATATCAGGGAGAAGGCGGCCGAAAAGGTCTATTCCGAGCTCGGCCGTATCCGCGACATGAAGGCGGAACGCGCCATTGCCGGCCGCGAAATGCTGATCGGCGTTGCCGGCTGCGTGGCGCAGGCCGAGGGTGCCGAGATCATTAGGCGCTCGCCGGCCGTCGACCTGGTCATCGGGCCGCAGACCTATCACCGTCTGCCCGATGTGCTGGCGAGGGTGCGCGGCGGCGAGAAGATCGTCGAGACCGACTATGCCATCGAGGACAAATTCGACCATCTGCCGCAGCCCAAGCGCGCCGAGGTGATCAAGCGCGGCGTCACCGCCTTCCTCACCGTGCAGGAAGGCTGCGACAAGTTCTGCACCTTCTGCGTCGTGCCCTATACCAGGGGCTCGGAAGTGTCGCGGCCGGTGGCGCAGATCGTCGCCGAGGCTGAACGTCTGGCCGGGGCCGGCGTGCGCGAGGTGACGCTGCTTGGCCAGAACGTCAATGCCTGGCACGGCCAGGGCGACAATGGCGAGGAATGGGGCCTTGGCCGCCTGCTGTTCCGGCTGGCCGAAATCCCCGGACTGGCGCGGCTGCGCTATACCACCAGCCATCCGCGTGACATGGACGATGAACTCATCGCTGCCCACCGCGACCTGCCGTCGCTGATGCCTTATCTGCATCTGCCGGTGCAATCGGGGTCGGACCGCATCCTGAAAGCGATGAACCGCAGGCATACCGCCAGGGATTATCTGGCGCTGCTCGACCGCATTCGCACCGCCCGGCCCGATATCGCTTTGTCAGGCGACTTCATCGTCGGCTTCCCCGGCGAGACGGAGGCCGATTTCGAGGCGACCATGGAACTGGTGCGCCAGGTGAACTACGCCTCGGCCTTTTCGTTCAAATACTCGCCGCGCCCCGGCACGCCGGGCGCCGAAATGGCCGATCATGTGCCCGAAACGGTCAAGGACGAGCGCTTGCAGCGCCTGCAGGCATTGCTCTTGAAGCAGCAGCAGGACTTCGGCTCCAGCCTGGTCGGCAGCACAATCGACACGCTGATCGAGAAGCCCGGCCGGCAGGCCGGCCAGAAGGTCGGCCGCTCACCTTGGCTGCAGCCGGTTATTGTTGATGAAAAGGCCGGCGAAATCGGTGACATTATCCAGGTGCGAATCACGAAGACGGGCTACAATAGCCTGTTCGCCGAGTTGGCCTGATGCATGTCGCTCAAAAGTGGTCCCGGTTTTGGGACAACGACATGCATCGCAACAGATCTCGGCAGATGAGGAGAGACGGTTGAGCGCAGCAGAGCTGAAGAACCTGCCCCCGGTACCGGCATCTGGGGCTTCTGACATGGCGCACATCGTTCTGACTTTCGACAACAACAAGCTTGCCAGCGCCCTTTACGGTCAGTTCGACGAGAACCTCGCCCGGCTCGAGCAGAAGCTCGGCGTCGACATCCGCTCGCGCGGCAACCAGCTGACCATCAAGGGGTCGGCTTCTGCCGCCGAACAGGCGCGCCGCGCCTTGGACAATCTCTACGGGATTTTGCAGAAAGGCGTCGATATCGGCCAGTCCGACGTCGATGGCGCCGTGCGCATGGCGGTCGCCGCCGACGATCAGCTGACCCTGCCGACGCTGGAGCGCAAGGGCAAGGTCTCCGCCGCCCAGATCGCCACCCGCAAGAAGACGATCTATGCCCGTTCGCTGAACCAGGACGCCTATATGCGGGCGCTGGAGCGGTCGGAACTGGTGTTCGGTATCGGTCCGGCCGGCACCGGCAAGACCTATCTGGCGGTGGCGCACGCGGCGATGCTGCTCGAGCGCGGCATGGTCGAGCGCATCATCCTGTCGCGGCCGGCCGTCGAGGCCGGCGAGCGGCTGGGCTTCCTGCCCGGCGACATGAAGGAAAAGGTCGATCCCTATCTGCGGCCGCTCTATGACGCGCTTTACGACATGATGCCGGCCGACAAGGTCGAGCGCGCCATTGCCGCCGAAGTCATTGAAATCGCCCCGCTTGCCTTCATGCGCGGCCGCACGCTGGCGCATGCCGCGGTCATCCTCGACGAGGCCCAGAACACCACGCCGATGCAGATGAAGATGTTCCTGACCCGTCTCGGCGAGAACTCGCGGATGATCGTCACCGGCGATCCGACGCAGATCGACCTTCCGCCGAGCACCAAATCAGGCCTGGTCGAAGCCTTGCGTGTCCTCGACGGTGTGGCCGGCGCGGTCACCGTGCGTTTCAACGATGTCGATGTCGTTCGCCATCCGCTGGTGGCCGAGATCGTCAGGGCCTATGACCGTGACGCCAAGCTGGCGCGCGGCCTCGGCGCCGAGAATTGATTTTTGACGATGCGGCTTCATGCCTGAAGACAAAATATCCGGCGACGGGAGGCCTCCCGTCGACATAGATATATCGGTCGAAGCGGGCGACTGGCCCGATGAGGCAAGGCTGACGCGGCTGGTCGATCGCGCGGTTGACGCGGCTTTCGCCGAGACCGGCGTGACGGGCCGTTCCGAACTCAGCATCGTTTTTTCCGACGACTCCCATATCCGGACACTCAATGCCGACTGGCGCGGCAAGGACAAACCCACCAACGTCTTGTCTTTCCCGGCTTTTCCGTTTGTGGAAGGCGGCCCACTGCCGCCCATGCTGGGCGATATCGTGCTCGCCGCCGAGACGGTTTCACGCGAAGCGGCACTGGAAGACAAGCCGGTGCAGAACCATATCACCCATCTCGTCATCCACGGCCTGCTGCATTTGCTGGGCTATGATCACGAGACCGATGCCGAGGCCGAGGAGATGGAGGCCATCGAACGCGCAGCGCTCGCAAGGCTTGCCATTCCCGATCCCTACGCGTAACTACATCTGACAATTGACCGGACGACGATGAACGACAAACCAGAGACTGCCGCCCGCCCCGACGCCGGCAGTGCGCCCAAGGCTTCCGATACATCGGAAGAGGGATCAAGTCCGAGTACCGTAACCGGCAGCGCTGCCAGCGAGCCTTCGCCTGCCGGACCTTCCCTGTTCGACCGTGTCTTGGGCTTGTTTCGGCAACGCAACGGCACCAGCCTGCGTGAGGAAATCGCCGGCGCGCTGGCCGAGACCGCCAGCGACGCCGAATCCTTCTCGCCTGGCGAGCGCGCCATGCTCAACAACATATTGCGCCTGCGCGAGGTGCGCGTCGAGGACGTCATGGTGCCGCGCGCCGACATCGAGGCGGTCGAGATCACCACGACGCTCGGCGATCTCCTGGGCACCTTCGAACAATCCGGCCATTCCCGCATGCCGGTCTATTCCGAAACGCTCGATGACCCGCGCGGCATGGTCCATATCCGCGACGTGCTGGCCCACATCACCAAGCTCGCGCGCGTCAAGAAGGGCCGCACAACCCGGAAAACGCCTGTCGCCACGCAGCTCGATCTCGCCCAGGTCGACCTTGCGCGCACCATCGGCGAGCTCAATCTGATCCGCCAGGTTCTCTTTGTGCCGCCATCGATGCTTGCTTCCGACCTGATGGGCCGCATGCAGACGACGCGCACGCAGATGGCGCTGGTCATCGATGAGTATGGCGGCACGGACGGGCTCGTCTCGCTCGAGGACATTGTCGAGATGGTCGTCGGCGACATCGAGGACGAACATGACGACGACGAGCCGATGATCACCCAGGCCGGCGACGGCGCCTTCATCGTCGACGGCAAGGCCGAGATCGACGAGGTCGCCAAGATGATCGGCGAGGACTTCGCCGCCGGCGAACATGGCGAATATGTCGATACGATCGGCGGCATGATCTTCAACACGCTCGGCCGCGTGCCGGCGCGGGGCGAGGTGGTGCAGGCCATTCCGGGCTTCGAGTTCCATGTGCTCGATGCCGATCCGCGCCGCGTCAAGCGTGTGCGCATCGTGCAGAGCCAGAAGGGCGAGCGCCGCCGGCGCGCCACGGCCCGTACCGAACAGGCCTGAGATCTCCGCTCGCCGATGACGATCGATGACCCGTTCAAGCATGCGAGCCTTGGGTCCGGCGTCTTCTACAGGGATCCTCGCGCGGCACTGGTGTGGCTCGAAGCGGCTTTCGGCTTCGAGCGCAGCATGGTGGTGAGCGATGCGGAGGGAAAGCTGATCCACGCCGAGATGCGGTTCGGCGACAGTTACATAGTCGTCGATTCCGAATGGGCTGATTATGTCGCGAGCCCGGCTTCGGTCTCGGGCAAGAACACGCAGTCCGTGTATGTCAGGCTGAGGAACGGCCTGGATGCGCATTGCGAGCAGGCGCGGGCGGCCGGCGCTGACATAATCCAGGAGCCCACGGACCAATTCTACGGCGAACGTCAGTATCGGGCGCGCGATCCCGAGGGTCATGTCTGGACCTTCACGCGGCCCATCCGTTCCGTTTCCCGCGAAGAGGCCGAGCGGTTGAGCGGCCTGCGCATCGAGGGTTGGCACCGGTAGAGCGCGACGGGTCATCGCCGCTGACAGCCCGGCGTTTGGAGCGCGGGCCGCGGCCTGATAAATCTTGCGTCCTGATTCGCGCGACTCGGAAGTATGCATGGAGCGCCTGGCCGGCCGGATAATTCTGCTTTGGGGTTGGCGGCGGGCGCTGGTGGCCTTTCTGGCCGGGGCGCTGGCGGTGCTTGGCCAGGCACCCTACGATTTCTTCGCCGCCTGCTTCATCTCGTTTCCGCTGCTGGTCTGGCTGCTCGACGGCGCGACCGGCGAAGCCTCCGGCAGCCTGTTCCGGCGCTTGCGGCCGGCCTTCGCCGTCGGCTGGTGGTTCGGTTTCGGCTATTTCCTCGCCGGTCTCTGGTGGATCGGCTCGGCGCTGCTGGTCGAGGCCGACGAGTTTGCCTGGGCGCTTCCCTTCGCCGTGGTCGGCATTCCGTTCGCGCTCGCCTTTTTCTATGGCTTCGCGACGATGGTCGCCCGGCTTCTGTGGAGCAGCGATATCGGACGCATCGCCGCCCTTGCCTTCGGCTTCGGGTTGACCGAGTGGCTGCGCGGCTTCCTGTTCACCGGTTTTCCCTGGAATGCCATCGGCTACGCGGCAATGCCGGTGCCTCTTCTCATGCAAAGCGTGTCGGTGACAGGCATGATCGGCATGAACGCGCTCGCGGTGTTTCTTTTCGCGCTGCCGGCGCTGCTGGCGGCGCGCCGGCATCTTCGCCTGGGCGCGGCGCTGTTCGTCCTGCTTGCCTCAGCCCATGTCGGCTTCGGCTATGTCAGGCTTGCCGCACCGGAAAAGCCGGCGGAGCGCAGCCTGGATGTCCGCATCGTTCAGCCGGCCGTCGACCTCAGTGAAAAATGGGACGCTTCGGTGCGCGATCGCATATTCGCCACCTTGCTCGGCCTGTCCGCCAAGGCGCCGGACCCTGGTCACGGCAAGCCGCAACTCATTCTCTGGCCGGAAACCTCGGTGCCGTTCCTCTTCACCGAACGCCCCGACGCGCTGACGGCGCTGGGCGACATGCTGGCGGATGGCCAGATGCTGATCGCCGGCGTCGTTCGCGAGGAAGGTGGCTCGGCGGCCAGCGCCGACAGCCGCTATTACAATTCCGTGGTGGCGATCAACGACAAAGGTGAAATCGCCGACGCCGTCGACAAGGTCCATCTGGTGCCGTTCGGCGAATATCTGCCTTTCGCCGACCTGTTCAACCGTTTCGGCATCGCACAGCTTGTCGCCGGCCCGGTGACGTTCGCCGCCGGCAACGAGCGCCACGCCATCACGCTGCCGGGCGGCATCCGTGCCTTGCCATTTATCTGTTACGAGGTGATCTTTCCCGATCTTGTGGCAGTTGACGCTACGTCAGCGCAGCTTATTGTGAACGTTACCAATGATGCCTGGTTCGGGGACACACCGGGACCGTATCAGCATTTCAGGCAGGCCCAGATTCGCGCGGTGGAGAACGGATTGCCCTTGCTGCGTGCTGCCAATAACGGCATCTCGGCCGTCGTCGACCCACACGGACGCATCGTCGACGCGCTGGCGATCGATGCGCGCGGAGCCATCGATGTGAAGGTGCCGATTTCCGCACAGGCGGTCGTTTCCGCGGGCCAGCGGCGCATTAACGGAATGCTGATCATGTTGCTGTTTGCGCTTGTGGGGGCGCTGTCGAACGTAAGGCAAAGGCTACGGGTGAATTGACAGTCGACACATTAGAAACTCATACTGTATCGCCTGAAATTTCTCGAAGCCGGTGGAACGTTCTGTTGGGGCAGTCGCCCCCGGCTTTTTTTGGGCGGGAAAAAAATCACAAAGCCGAAAAAATTCGGCGAGGAAAAAATGACAGAAGAAAACAAGAAGAAACCGAATCCGATCGACATCCACGTTGGAAGCCGCGTCCGGCTTCGCCGCAACATGCTCGGAATGAGCCAGGAAAAGCTGGGCGAAAATCTCGGCATCACATTTCAACAGATCCAGAAATATGAAAAAGGCACCAACCGCGTCGGCGCCAGCCGGCTGCAGGCGATAGCCTCCATACTCGGCGTGCCTGTCGCTTTCTTCTTCGAGGATGCGCCGGGCCAGGAAGCCGTGGCTGGCCGGGGCTTTTCCGAGGATGCATCGATGGCTTTCGCCGTCGAATTCTGCGGCAGTCCCGAAGGCCTTCAGCTCAACCGGGCCTTCGTCAAGATCGCCGACGTCAAGGTGCGCCGCAGGATCATCGACCTGGTGAAGTCGCTCGCTGCCGACGATCTCGACTGACCGACAAGGCGCTGCCAACCGGCGGCAGTCGCCGCCGGTAGCACAAGATATCGACATCGACAGTCGTGCCAGAATGGCGGCAACGCTTGACGAGCGGCGCTTTGCCCCGCTAACACGTGGCGCGCCAAAATCGGCAGCCTGCCGATCGTTTTTCAAGAGGGGACACCCGTGACGCGGCAGAACTACTTCTTTACCTCGGAATCCGTTGCCGAGGGCCATCCCGACAAAGTCTGTGACCGGATCTCCGACGAGATTGTCGATCTGGTCTACCGTGAAGCCAAGAAGACCGGCATGGACCCGTGGAAAGTCCGTGTCGCCTGCGAGACGCTGGCGACCACCAACCGTGTCGTCATTGCCGGCGAAGTGCGCGTCCCCGAGACGCTGCTGAAGAAGGACAAGGCCGGCAACATCCTCAAGGATGCCGCGGGCCACCCGGTCGTGAACCCGGCAAAATTCAAATCCGTCGCCCGCAAGGCGATCCGCGAGATCGGCTACGAGCAGGCCGGCTTCCACTGGAAGACGGCCAAGATCGAGGTTCTCCTGCACGGCCAGTCGCCCGACATCGGCCAGGGCGTCGACAACGCCGCCGACCGACAGGGCGAGGAAGGTGCAGGCGACCAGGGCATCATGTTCGGCTACGCCTGCCGCGAGACGCCGGATCTGATGCCGGCGCCGATCTACTACAGCCACAAGATCCTCGAACTTCTGGCCGCCGCCCGTCACGAAAACAACGGCGAGGCCGGCAAGCTCGGCCCTGACGCCAAGAGCCAGGTCACGGTCCGCTACATCGACGGCAAGGCCGCCGAGGCAACGCAGATCGTGCTGTCGACGCAGCATCTCGACGCGACCTGGGACTCCAAGAAGGTCCGCAAGGTCGTGGAACCCTACATCCGGGAGGCACTTGGTGATCTCAAGATCGCCGACGATTGCATGTGGTACATCAACCCGACCGGCAAGTTCGTCATCGGCGGTCCGGACGGTGACGCCGGCCTCACCGGCCGCAAGATCATCGTCGACACCTATGGTGGCGCGGCACCGCATGGCGGCGGCGCCTTCTCCGGCAAGGACACCACCAAGGTCGACCGTTCAGCGGCTTACGCGGCGCGCTATCTGGCCAAGAATGTCGTGGCGGCGAAGCTTGCCGACCGCTGCACCATCCAGCTTTCCTACGCCATCGGCGTCGCACAGCCTCTGTCAGTCTATGTCGACCTGCACGGCACCGGCAAGGTCGACGAAGCGAAGCTCGAGGATGCGCTCCGCACGGTGATGGACTTGTCGCCGTCGGGCATTCGCCGTCATCTCGACCTCAACAAGCCGATCTACGCCAAGACGTCGTCTTACGGCCATTTCGGCCGCAAGGCAGGCCGTGACGGGTCTTTCTCCTGGGAAAAGACCGATCTCGCCAAGGCGCTCAAGGATGCTGTCGCGGCCTGAGCCGCGACAGACCTGCCACCAGATGAGCCCGCAAGACAGGCCAAGCCGTGCGACCGAAGCTTTCTTCGGTCGTCGGCGCGGCAAGCCGGTTCGCCCGCAGCAGGCGGCGGCCCTGGAAAGCGGGCTTGGCGCCTACCGGCTCGATCTGGCGGCTGAGGCGCCGTCGGATCTGCGCACTTTGTTTGAGACTGAAGTTTCGACTGTCCGGCTCGAAATCGGCTTTGGCGGCGGCGAACATCTTCTGCACCGCGCCATCGAGGCGCCGACAACCGGCTTCATTGGCGTCGAGCCCTTCGTCAACGGCATGGCCAAGATGATGATGGCGGTGCGGGCGAGGCCGCTGGCCAATCTCAGGGTCCATGATGACGACGCCACCCGGCTGCTCGACTGGCTGCCGCCGGCCTCGCTCGATGGTCTCGATCTTCTCTATCCCGATCCCTGGCCGAAGAAGAAGCACTGGAAGCGGCGTTTCGTCAGCCCCGTCAATCTCGACCGTTTCGCGCGCGTCCTGAAACCGGGCTCAAAATTCCGCTTCGCGTCCGATATCGACACCTATGTGAACTGGACCTTGCTGCATTGCCGGACGCATGGCGCCTTCGCATGGCAGGCAGCTGAAGCTGCCGACTGGCACCGCCCCTATGAGGGCTGGCCGGGCACGCGTTACGAGGCGAAGGCCATTCGCGAGGGCCGGCGGCCAGCCTATCTGACCTTTATCAGGAAATAGGCGTATCAGGAAATAGGCGGCCTCGAGGCTGCTCGCCAGATTTTCAGAAACGGCCGATTCTGTTGAAGATGGCCGGATCCATGCCGAGCTTGCGCAAATCGTCGGCGCGCGGCTTGCGGCCGGCTTCCACGGCGCGTGACGCGGCGACCGCGCTGCCAAATGCGGTGAAGAGATCGCCCAGGGCGGAAAATAGTCTGCGGTTGCTCATGATCTTGTCCTTTCGCGCGCCACCGCGCGCCGCTTCTGTTCGTGTCGTGGCTAACAAATAAGAGCGCCCCGCCGGCTCTCACAGGGGGATCGGCGCATGGTGGCCATGCGCCTGGAGCAATGCTGCGCCGTCAGGCCTTTTGCCGAACCGGTACGGCGGGCTTGAAACACCGGCCATGTTGGTTTATATCAGCCTCAAATTCTTGGTCGGTATGACGAAGAGTGGGTCCACCCGGTCCCGCTCTTTTTTATTACCTGCCGATAGGTTCGAAACGACAGGTACTTGATGACTGCAACGGCAAGCGAAGGTGACGACCGCATCATCCGCGAAAGCGGCATCGATGCGCGCATTGCGCTGATCGTTCAGCCGGTGCTGCGCGGCATCGGCTTTCGCCTCGTGCGGGTGCATCTGTCCGGCCAGAACGGGCTGACGCTGCAGATAATGGCCGAACGCGAGGACGGCACAATGACCGTCGAGGATTGCGAAGAGGTCAGCCGCGCGGTGTCGCCGGCGCTCGATGTCGATGATCCGATCGAAAAGGCCTATCATCTCGAAGTCTCTTCGCCTGGCATCGACCGGCCGTTGGTGCGCAAATCGGATTTCGTGACCTGGACCGGTCATCTGGTGAAGATGGAAACGTCGGTCATCGTCGCGGATCGCAAGCGCTTCAAGGGCAAGATCGCCGAGGCCGGCGAGAACGACGTGCTGATCGAGCGCGACAAGGCGGCCTATGGCGAGGAGCCGACAGTGCGCGTGCCTTACGACGCCATTGCCGAAACCCGGCTGATCCTGACTGACGACCTCATCCGCGACGCGTTGTCGAAGGACAACAGGGCGCGCAAGGAAGCCAAGAAACGCCGCGGCGAACCGGATGACGACGTGCCCGAGGGTGCGGAAGCTGACGCCAAGGAAGAACACGAACAGGAAAGTTGATTGAGCTGCCGGGCGCAAAGGTCCGGCAAACAGGCTCGGGAGAAAAAACATGGTTGTAAGCGCCAACAGACTTGAACTGCTGCAGATTGCCGACGCGGTCGCGCGTGAAAAGTCGATCGACAAGTCGATCGTCATCGCCGCCATGGCCGACGCGATTCAGAAGGCGGCGCGCTCGCGTTATGGCCAGGAGACCAACATCCGCGCCGACATCAACCCGAACACCGGCGAGATGAAGCTGCAGCGGCTGATGGAAGTGGTCGAAAAGGTCGACGACTACGCCACGCAGATCGCCATTTCCTCGGCCCGCGAGCGCAATCCCGACGCCCAGCTCGGCGACTTCATCGCCGAACAGCTGCCGCCGATGGATTTCGGTCGCATCGCCGCGCAGTCGGCCAAGCAGGTCATCGTGCAGAAGGTGCGCGAGGCCGAGCGCGACCGGCAGTATGACGAGTACAAGGACCGCATCGGCGAGATCGTCAACGGCACCGTCAAGCGTGTCGAATATGGCAATGTCATCGTCGATCTCGGCCGTGGCGAGGCCATCATCCGCCGCGACGAGCTGATTCCGCGCGAAAACTACAAATATGGCGACCGCGTCCGCGCCTATGTCTACGACGTGCGCCGCGAGCAGCGCGGCCCGCAGATTTTCCTGTCGCGCACCCATCCGCAGTTCATGGCCAAGCTCTTCACCATGGAAGTGCCGGAAATCTATGACGGCATCATCGAGATCAAGTCGGTTGCCCGCGACCCCGGTTCGCGCGCCAAGATCGCCGTCATCTCGCGCGATTCCTCGATCGATCCGGTCGGCGCCTGCGTCGGTATGCGCGGCAGCCGCGTCCAGGCCGTCGTCGGCGAACTGCAGGGCGAGAAGATCGACATCATTCCGTGGTCGCCCTCGGCGGCCTCCTTCATCGTCAATGCGCTGCAGCCGGCGGAAGTCGCCAAGGTCGTGCTCGACGAGGACGCCGAGCGCATCGAAGTGGTGGTTCCCGACGATCAGCTGTCGCTGGCCATCGGCCGCCGCGGCCAGAACGTGCGTCTCGCCTCGCAGCTCACCGGCTGGGATATCGACATCCTGACCGAGGCCGAGGAATCCGAGCGCCGCCAGAAGGAATTCGTCGAGCGCTCGGCGCTGTTCATGGAAGCCCTCGATGTCGACGAGATGGTCGGCCAGGTGCTGGCCTCCGAAGGCTTCACCAGCGTCGAGGAAGTCGCCTATGTCGACGCCGGTGAAATCGCCTCGATCGACGGTTTCGACGACGATACCGCTTCGGAAATCCAGACCCGTGCCCGCGAATACCTCGAAAAGATCGAGGCCGAGCATGACGACAAGCGCAAGGCGCTGGGCGTCAAGGACGAGCTGCGCGAAATCCCCGGCATCACCACCGCCATGATGGTGACGCTCGGCGAGGATGGCGTGAAGACGATCGAGGATTTCGCCGGCTATGCGGCCGACGACCTGACCGGCTGGAAGGAACGCAAGGACGGCGAGACCAAGGTCTATCCGGGCGTGCTGGCCAATCACGGTGTTTCGCGCGCCGACGCCGAGCAGATGGTGCTCAATGCCCGTCTCAAGGCCGGCTGGATTTCCGAAGACGAGCTTGCGGCCGAAGAAGCATCGGCTGACGAAGCCGTTGGTGCGTGAGGTGAAACCGCATCGCACACAACCCGCCCTTGGACGAGATGAACGATCGCACCTGCATCGTTACCCGCAAGCAGGCCGAACCGGATGAACTGATCCGGTTCGTCGTCGGCCCGGATTCGGCCGTCGTTCCCGATCTCAAGAGAAATCTGCCCGGCCGCGGTTGCTGGGTGAGCGCTGACCGCCTACATATCGACAAGGCGGCGGCCAAGAACCTTTTTGCCCGCGCCTTCAAGGCACAGGTGATCGTGCCGCCCGATCTTGGCGGCATGGTCGATGGGCTGCTTTCCAGATCCGCTCTGGGCATGCTGGGCCTCGCCCGCAAGGCAGGTGCAATTTCTCTTGGTGCCACCAAGGTTGAGAGTGCCGTGCGCGGCGGGCTGGCGCTTTTCGTGCTCCACGCAACCGAAGCGTCGGACGATGGCGTGCGCAAGATCAGCCAGGCGCGGCGGGCGACCGTCCATATTGGCGGCCCTTCCATCCTTGCCTACAAACTTTTCTCCGAGGCCGAGTTGAGCTTGGCATTGGGGGGCACAAATGTGATACATGCTGCCGTCCTCGCGGGAGACGCGGGTAAGGCGGTCCAGAAGCGCATGGTTGCGCTCGACCGATATCGGGGCGGTACCCCGGACGATCTGGCAATGCTTGCGGCCGTTGCTGACGAAGATGAGCCCGCAGAGGATATGGAATGAGCGATACGAAATCGGGCGACGACAAGACGTTGAGTGTTACACCGAAGAAGACCTTGACGCTGAAGCGCCCCGGCATGGAACAGGGCACCGTGCGCCAGAACTTCTCGCATGGCCGTACCAAGTCGGTCGTGGTCGAGACCAAGAAGCGCAAATTCTCCCTGCCCGGCGATAAGCCGGAGCCGGTTGCCGCTGCCCCTGTGCCCGTCTTCACGCCGAAGCCGCCGGTTGCCGCGGCACCTGTCGTGCAGGAAGCGCCCAAGGCGCCGCCTCCGCCTCCCGCGCCGCCTCAGGTCGAGCGCAGCGGCATGGTGCTGAACGAGCTGTCGCGCAGCGAAATGGAAGCGCGCCGCAGGGCGCTCGAGGGCTCGAAGGTCCGCGAGGTCGAAGACCGTCAGCGCGCCGCCGAAGAGGCCAAGCGCCGGGCCGAGGACGAAGAGCGCCGCAAGCGTGAGCGCGAAGAATCCGCGCGCCGCCAGGCCGAGGAAGAGGCGCGGTTGCAGACCGAAGCCGAATCGCGCCGTCGCGCCGAGGAAGAGGCACGCCGCCGCGCGCCGCTGGCCGCCGAGCTGGCAACCGCGGACGAAGAGGAAGAGGCCAAGCCGAAGCGGACGGGCGCCGGTGCACCGGTACGCCGCCTGGTCACGCCCGAAGTGGCGCGCCCGGCCAAGCCGACCAAGGGCGAGGAAGATCGTCGCCGTGGCAAGCTGACGTTGAATTCCGCGCTGTCCGATGAGGATGCGCGGGCCCGTTCGCTGTCGTCGATGCGTCGCCGCCAGGAGAAGTTCAAGCGCGCGATGCATAATGAGCCGCGCGAGAAAGTCATGCGCGAAGTGATCCTGCCCGAGACCATCACCATCCAGGAACTGGCGCAGCGCATGTCCGAACGTGCGGTCGATGTGGTCAAGTTCTTCATGAAGCAGGGCCAGATCCTGAAGCCGGGCGACGTCATCGACGCCGACACGGCCGAACTGGTCGCCACCGAATTCGGCCACACGGTCCGACGCGTCGCCGAGTCCGACATCGAGGAAGGCCTGTTTAACATCGCCGATCGTCCGGAAGACCTCGTGTCGCGTCCGCCGGTGGTGACGATCATGGGTCACGTCGACCACGGCAAGACCTCGCTGCTCGATGCCATCCGCAATGCCAATGTCGTCTCCGGCGAGGCCGGCGGCATCACCCAGCATATCGGCGCCTATCAGGTCGAGAAGAACGGTCAGAAGATCACCTTCATCGACACGCCCGGCCACGCCGCCTTCACGGCGATGCGTGCTCGCGGCGCCCAGGCCACCGACATCGCCATCCTGGTGGTGGCGGCTGATGACAGCGTCATGCCGCAGACGATCGAATCGATCAGCCATGCCAAGGCGGCCGGCGTTCCGATCATCGTGGCTATCAACAAGATCGACAAGCACGACGCCGATCCGCAGAAGGTGCGCTCCGAACTGCTGCGCCATGAGGTCTTCGTCGAATCGATGGGCGGTGAAGTGCTGGACGTCGAAGTGTCGGCGACCAAGGGCACCAATCTCGACAAGCTGCTCGAGGCGATCCTGCTGCAGGCCGAAATCCTCGACCTGAAGGCCAATCCGGACCGTACCGCCGAAGGCGTCGTCATCGAGGCGCAGCTCGACAAGGGCCGTGGTCCCGTCGCCACCGTGCTGGTGCAGACCGGCACGCTGATGCCGGGCGACATCCTCGTCGCCGGCAACGAATGGGGCCGCGTGCGCGCTCTGGTCAACGATCGCGGCGAGCAGATCAAGGAAGCGCCGCCGGCAATGCCGGTCGAGGTGCTCGGCCTTCAGGGCACGCCGCAGGCTGGCGACCGCTTCGCCGTGGTCAACAACGAGGCCCGCGCCCGCGAGATCACCGAATATCGCCAGCGTCTGGCGCGCGAGAAGGCGGTGGCCAAGCATGCCGGCCAGCGCGGCTCGCTCGAACAGATGATGTCGCAGTTGCAGACGAGCGGGCTGAAGGAATTCCCGCTGGTCATCAAGGGCGACGTGCAGGGTTCGATCGAGGCGATCAACGCCGCGCTGGACAAGCTCGGCACCGACGAGGTGCGTGCGCGTATCGTCCATGCCGGCGCCGGCGCCATCACCGAAAGCGACGTCTCGCTGGCGGAAACCTCTGGTGCGGCAATCATAGGTTTCAACGTCCGTGCAAACGTGCAGGCACGTGCCGCGGCCGCGGCCGCGGGCATCGAAATCCGCTACTACTCGATCATCTACAACCTCGTGGATGACGTGAAGGCGGCTTTGTCGGGCCTGCTGTCGCCGGAGCGTCGCGAGACCTTCATCGGCAATGCCGAGATCCTCGAGATCTTCGACATCACCAAGGTCGGCAAGATCGCCGGCTGCCGTGTCACCGAAGGCAAGGTCGAGCGTGGTGCGGGCGTGCGCCTGATCCGCGACAACGTCGTCATTCACGAAGGCACGCTGAAGACGTTGAAGCGCTTCAAGGACGAGGTTTCGGAAGTCCCCGGCGGCCAGGAGTGCGGCATGGCCTTCCAGAACTACGAGGACATGCGCGTCGGCGACATCATCGAGTGCTTCCGCGTCGAGATGGTGACCCGGACACTCTGAGTTCGAGTGACTTGTCCATTCCAGGCGGTGGTCTGACGACCGCCGCCTGGAGTTTATTGTGAAACTACGCATCGTGCTTTTCGAAACCGAATTCGATTTCGGGCCGATGCGTTGACATATGAGACATGCGGCACGGTCCCATCCCGCGCCTCACGCTTCAGGATTGAGAAAAATGCCCCGTCCAACCACATCCAGCCCGTCCCAGCGCATGCTGCGCGTTGCCGAACAGGTGCGCCACGCGCTCTCCGAAACCTTGCAGCGCGGCGAGATCATCGATCCGCTGATCGAGAACACCGTGGTTTCGGTCTCGGAAGTGCGCATGTCGCCCGACCTGAGGGTTGCCACCGCTTTCGTCTCGCCGCTCGGCGCAAAGGACACGGATGCGGTTGTCGAGGCGCTGAACAAGCATGCGAAATTCGTCAGGGGCCGGGTCTCCGGCGCTCTGCGGCAGATGAAGTTCATGCCGGAGTTCCGCTTCAAGCTCGACACGTCCTTCGACAATTTCGCCAGGATCAACGATCTCCTGAAGTCGCCCGAAGTGGCGCGCGATCTCGATGCGGACGACGACAAGACCAAGGATGACGGGGCCAAAGACGACAGGGCCAAAGACGACAAGGACAGCGAATAATGGGGCGCCGCGGCAAGAAGAAGGGCCGGCCGGTCTCCGGCTGGGTGGTGCTGGACAAGCCGGTGGGCATGGGCTCGACCGAGGCCGTGTCCAAGATCAAATGGCTGTTCCAGGCGGAAAAGGCCGGCCATGCCGGCACGCTCGATCCGCTGGCTTCCGGCATGCTGCCGATCGCGCTCGGTGAAGCGACCAAGACCGTGCCCTATGTGCAGGATGGCGCCAAGATCTATCGCTTCACCGTCGCTTGGGGGCAGGAGCGTTCCACCGATGATCTCGAAGGGCCGGTGACCAAGAGTTCCGACCTGCGTCCGGTGGAAGCCGAGGTCAAGGCGCTGCTGCCGAAATACACCGGCGTCATCATGCAGACGCCGCCGCAATTCTCGGCCATCAAGATTGCAGGTGAACGCGCCTATGACCTCGCCCGCGAAGGCGAGACGGTCGACATTCCCGCGCGCGAGATCGAGATCGGGCGTTTGGATGTCATCGAGCACCACGCCGACCACACCGTTTTCGAAATCGAATGCGGCAAGGGCACCTATGTGCGCTCGCTGGCCCGCGACATGGGCCGCGACCTCGGCTGCTTCGGCCATATCAGCGAATTGCGTCGGGTCGAGGTCGAGCCGTTCACGCCTGAGGATTTCGTCACCATCGCCGAATTGGAAGCGGCCCGCTTCGGCACGCAAGGCGAGGATAAACCCGAGCCTGCCGACGATGCTGATGCGATTGACGTGCCGGTGGACTTCGGCGCGATCGACGCGCTTCTGGTCGATACGTCAGCGGCTCTCGACTGCCTGCCGCAGGTCGCCATCAGCGACGATGCGGCGACGAAGATCCGCCTCGGCAATCCGGTTATCATTCGTGGCCGCGATGCGCCTGTCGAGGCAGAGGAAGCCTGTGCGACGGCCCGCGGCAAACTGGTTGCCATCGGCGCGATCGAACAAGGCATGTTCAAGCCCAAGCGGGTCTTTGCCGGGTGACGGCTAAAGCAATTCCAGGAAAAGTGTGAAACGGTTTTTCCGTTCGGAATTGCGAGAAAATAAGGCTCTAATTTCAGCTGGACGCTACACTCGAGGGGCACATGGCAAAGGCCGATGCGGTGAAAAAGCGGGCGCCGGTGAAGACGCGGCGGCCGCCGGTCGGCGCCTCGCCGGGCACGCTGATCGCCGATCCGGCGGCGCGGCGCAGCGAGCTCAGGCTGACACTGATTTCGCCCGAAAAATTCAAGACCATCGACAATGCCAGCATCGATGATCTCAATACCCATTGCGACCATTGGCCGGTCGTCTGGCTGGACTGCACCGGGCTCGCCAATATCCAGCTGATCGAAGAGATCGGCCGGATCTTCAGCCTGCATCCGCTGGCCCTGGAGGATGTCGTCAACACCGGCCAGCGGCCGAAGGTCGATTTCTTCGAGGACCACGCCTTCGTCGTTGTGCGCATGATCGACGACGTCACGGCCCATCGCTACGAGCAGATCGCTGTGTTCTTCGGCAAGAATTTCGTCGTCACTTTCCAGGAACGCGAGGGCGATCCCTTCGATCCCGTACGCAAGCGTATCGAGAGTTCCGCGCCCAACCGGTTGCGGGCCCGCGGCGCCGACTATCTCGCCTACGCGCTGATCGACGCCATCGTCGACAGCTATTTTCCGCCGATCGAGGCGGCTGGCGACCTGGTCGACGCTATCGAAGATGAGATGCTGCATTCAACACACAAGCATCAGATGCGGCAACTGCACGAATTGCGGCGCGACGCCAATGTGCTGAAGGGCGTGCTGTGGCCGATGCGCGATGCCGTGGCGACGCTGATCCGCAACGATGTGCCCTATGTGAAGGCCGAGACCAAAATCTTCCTCAATGACACACTTGACCACACGCTGAGGCTGATCGAACTGGTCGAGACCCAGCGAGACATGCTGACCGGCCTGATCGAGATGCATCTGTCGCTGAGCCAGGCGCGCACCAACGACGTCATCAGCTATCTCACCATCGTCTCGGTCATCTTCATGCCGCTCACCTTCCTGGTCGGCGTCTGGGGCATGAATTTCAGTCCCGACGCCTCGCCATGGAACATGCCGGAGCTGCGGGCCTACTACGGTTATCCCGCTTCGCTCCTGTTCATGGCCGTTGTCGCGATCGGCTTGATTGTCTTCTTCAAATGGAAGAAATGGCTTTAACAGCGGTAAAACTGGCCATTTCGGGCTGAAAAGCCGGCTTCGTGAATTGGGCTGGTGTTTTCCCGGGAATTGCACTATATGCGCCGCAGCATAGCGCCACGACGCTTTGCTTGCACCGGCCCCTGCTGGACGACATCCCGGCTGAGGGCGACCCGTTTCCTCAAACAGATAAGGAAAAACACGATGTCGATTACTGCCGAGCGCAAAAAGGAATTGATGGGTGAATTCGCGACCGCCAAGGGCGATACCGGGTCTCCGGAAGTCCAGGTGGCCATCCTTTCCGAGCGCATCAAGAACCTGACCGACCATTTCAAGGACCACAAGAAGGATAACCATTCCCGCCGTGGTCTGCTCGCTCTCGTGTCCCAGCGCCGCAGCCTGCTTGATTATCTCAAGCGCAAGGACGACGCGCGCTATCAGACACTGATCGAGAAGCTCGGTCTGCGCCGTTGACGAATTGACCGGCGGGCTCTCTCAAGGAGTCCGCCGGTCGCGCATTTGAGCCACCGGACCAATCCGATCTCGAATGCAGGACTGGAGCGCCGCACCCATCCGGATGCCGGACGGACGCTCCAACAAGTGAATTTGCGCATGACGCGTTCCGCAAGCCGTAGGTTTCGGGGTCATGCGCAGGCCGATCGATCGATTGGCCATATCCGGCTTCGAGCGCGCAGAGGGCCACTCGAAGCCACCCATGGACGGTCATGGGGCAGGATTGCAGGACGCTCGTATGGCCACCGTGCCGATGAAACCCGAGCCTCCCGTTGTCTTGCCCGTGGCTGCCCGAGAAAGGAAGCCAGAGGAAAGGGCACCCGCGCACGCTGAAACGGCGCGGCCCTTCCTCATATAAAGGACAAGACATGTTCAATCAGCACAAAGTGGAAATCGAATGGGGCGGTCGCCCGCTCATCCTCGAAACCGGCAAGATCGCGCGTCAGGCTGACGGCGCCGTGCTCGCCACCTACGGCGAGACCAAGGTTCTGGCCACCGTCGTTTCGATGAAGGAGCCCAAGCCCGGCCTCGATTTCTTTCCGCTGACCGTCAACTACCAGGAAAAGACCTATGCCGCCGGCAAGATCCCGGGCGGCTACTTCAAGCGCGAAGGCCGTCCGAGCGAAAAGGAAACGCTGGTTTCGCGCCTCATCGACCGCCCGATCCGTCCGCTCTTCGCCGACGGCTACAAGAACGATACCCAGATCGTCGTCACTGTTGTCCAGCATGATCTGGAAAATGATCCGGACATCCTGTCGATCGTTGCCACCTCGGCCGCTCTGACGCTGTCGGGCGTTCCCTTCATGGGCCCGGTCGGCGGCGCCCGCGTCGGTTACATCAACGGCGAATACGTTCTCAACCCGCACATCGACGAGATGCAGGAATCCAAGCTCGACCTCGTCGTCGCCGGCACCGCCGACGCCGTGCTGATGGTTGAGTCGGAAGCCAAGGAACTTGGCGAAGAGCTGATGCTCGGTGCCGTCATGTTCGGCCACAGGGGCTTCCAGCCGGTCATCGACGCCATCATCAAGCTGGCCGAAGTTGCCGCCAAGGAGCCACGCGACTTCACCGCGCCGGACTATTCCGCGCTTGAAGCAGAGATGCTGAAGATCGTCGGCGACGAGCTTCGTGAGGCTTACAAGATCACCGACAAGCAGCAGCGCTATGCCGCCGTCGACGCCGTCAAGGCGAAGGTCAAGGCAGCCTATGCTCCGGCCGAAGGCGAAGACGCCAAGTATACCTCCGAGCAGATCGGTTCGGTGTTCAAGGAACTCCAGGCCAAGGTCGTGCGCTGGAACATCCTCGACACCGGCTCGCGCATTGATGGCCGTGACCTCAAGACGGTCCGCAAGATCGTCTCCGAAGTCGGCGTCCTGCCGCGCACCCACGGTTCGGCGCTGTTCACCCGCGGCGAGACCCAGGCGCTGGTCGTTGCCACGCTCGGCACCGGCGAAGACGAGCAGTATGTCGATTCGCTGACCGGCATGTACAAGGAGAAGTTCCTCCTTCACTACAACTTCCCTCCCTACTCCGTCGGTGAGACCGGCCGCATGGGTTCGCCGGGCCGCCGCGAAATCGGCCACGGCAAGCTCGCCTGGCGCGCCATTCGTCCGATGCTGCCGAGCGCTGACCAGTTCCCCTACACGCTGCGCGTCGTCTCGGAGATCACCGAGTCCAACGGTTCGTCCTCGATGGCCACCGTCTGCGGCACCTCGCTGGCGCTGATGGATGCCGGCGTTCCGCTGGCGAAGCCCGTTGCCGGCATCGCCATGGGCCTGATCAAGGAAGGCGAGCGCTTCGCGGTGCTCTCCGACATCCTGGGTGACGAAGATCACCTCGGCGACATGGACTTCAAGGTCGCTGGCACCGCCAACGGCATCACCTCGCTGCAGATGGACATCAAGATCGAGGGCATCACCGAGGAGATCATGAAGATCGCGCTGGACCAGGCCAAGGACGGCCGCCAGCATATCCTCGGCGAAATGGCGCATGCCCTGACCGGCGCCCGCCCCGAACTCGGCGAGTTCGCGCCGCGCATCGAGGTCATGCACATCCCGACCGACAAGATCCGCGACGTCATCGGTTCGGGCGGCAAGGTTATCCGCGAGATCGTCGAGAAGACCGGCGCCAAGATCAACATCGAGGACGACGGCACGGTCAAGATCGCTTCCTCGAACGCCAAGGAGATCGAGGCGGCGAAGAAGTGGATCCACACCATCGTTGCCGAGCCGGAAGTCGGCGAAATCTACGAAGGCACGGTCGTCAAGACCGCCGACTTCGGCGCTTTCGTCAACTTCTTCGGCCCGCGTGACGGTCTCGTCCACATCTCGCAGCTCGCCAATGAGCGCGTTGCCAAGACCTCCGACGTCGTCAAGGAAGGCGACAAGGTCTGGGTCAAGCTGATGGGCTTCGACGAGCGCGGCAAGGTCCGCCTGTCGATGAAGGTCGTCGACCAGGCCACCGGCAAGGAAATCGTGCGCGAGAAGAAGGCCGAAGGCGAAGAAGACGCCGCCTGATCGGTCTGACAGAAAAATCGGAGCGGGCGCGGCTGATGTCGCGCCCGCTTTCGTTTGGAAGGTAGAGGGAATGTCCGCTGAAGCGCTGAAGACGCTCTTCCACCCGTTCGAGGCCGAGGCGCTTGCTTTGCCGCGCAAGAGTGAGCGCGTTCTTTTTCTAGGGGCCGAGCCGGGCCTGCGCCCGCCGCACGGTTTCGAGGCCGGGCTAAATCTCGTACAAGGCTTCCGGCCACATTTCCGCGCTTTGCAGGCGGCAGGTTTCACGGTCACGCCGACAACCGAGGGTGACGGTTTTGATGCCGCGCTGGTGCTCGCTGGCCGTCATCGCGGCCAGAACGAGCTGCGTATTGCCGAGGCCCTCGAGCGGGTGGCACCGGGCGGACTGGTCGTCATCGCCGGTGGCAAGGACGATGGCGTTGCCAGCCTGCGCAAGCGCGTCGACGAGCTTGTGCCGCTTGACGGCCATATGCCGAAATATCACGGCATCGCCTTCTGGCTGCGCCGCCCGGCGGATGTGCAGGCTGCCGCGGCACTTCGCGCCGCCAACCCAGCGCAACGGGTAGAGGGCCGGTTTCACACCGCACCCGGCATGTTTTCCTTCGACCGCATTGACACCGGTTCGAAGCTTCTGGCCGACAACTTGCCTGGTGATCTGCGCGGCAGCGCAGCTGATTTCTGCGCCGGCTGGGGCTATGTGGCGGCTGAGATGGCTGCCCGTTCCTCGGGCCTGTCAGGCCTTGATCTCTACGAGGCCGATTTCGATGCTTTGGAGGCCGCCAAGGGCAACCTCGGCAACACCGTGGCGCAAGGCTTCTTTTGGACGGATCTGCTCGCTGAGCCTGTCGAGCGGCGCTACGACGTCATCGCCATGAATCCACCCTTTCACCGCAGTCGCGCGGCCGAGCCCGAGATCGGTGCCGGCATGATCCGCGCGGCAGCCAAGGCGTTGAAGCCCGGTGGCAGGCTGTTCATGGTCGCCAACCGCCAGCTTCCCTATGAGCCCGTGCTGTCGGCCGCCTTTGCCAGCCACGCGGAACTCGCCCGCGACGGCATGTTCAAGGTGTTTTCCGCTCGTCGCTGATTGCTCAATGCAGGTTGGCGACGCGCCGCACGTCCTCGCCGGCGTGCTCGTCGCCAAGCCTGATCTTGAGTGGCGCCGGCCGGCCGAACAGGTAGCCCTGCACCACTTCGCAGCCGGCGGCCCGCAAGAGTGTCGCCTGGTTCTCGGTTTCGACGCCTTCGGCGATGATGCTGACGCCGAGTGCGCGCGAAAGTCCGACAATGGTCGAGACGACGGCGCCGGAGCTGGCATCCGTATCGATGCGGCTGACGAAGGAACGATCGATCTTCAGCTTGCCGAACGAGAAATCGATCAGATAGCTGAGGTTCGAATAGCCGGTGCCGAAATCATCGACGGCAACGGAGATGCCCATGTCGGCAAGCTCCTTCAGGATGGCGGCCGCGCGGTCGCGGTCCTGCATCATCGCCGTTTCGGTGACTTCCAGCTCCAGCCGCGACGGCTTGATGCCGGTGGCCCGCATCGTGTCGCGCACGATGCCGACGAAGTCCTTGGTCATGAACTGGACCGGCGAGATGTTGACGGCGACAAAGCAGTCGTCCGGCAAATGGCGGGCGTCGTTGCAGGCCTTGCGCAGAACCCATTCGCCGATCGGGTTGATCATCCCGGTTTCCTCGGCGATCTGGATGAACTCCATCGGCGGGATCATGCCGCGTTCGGGATGGTTCCAGCGGATCAGCGCTTCATAGCCGATGATACGGCCGGTCGGCAGGTCGAGCTGCGGCTGATAGTGGAGGTCGAAGTCTCCGCGTTCGAAAGCGGTGTGCAATTCGGATTCGACCCATTGGCGATAATCGGCGACACGCCCCATCTCGCTGTCGAATACCGACCAGTTGCCGACGCCGCTGGCGCGCGCATTCTGCAGCGCCAGATTGGAACGGCGCAGGATAAGGACCGGATCGACGCCATCCTTGGGCATGGCGACAATCCCCACCGACAGGCTCACCGATTGCTGATGGCTGCTGAGTTCATAGGGCTCCATCATCTCGTCGATGAGCCTTTCGACCATGCTTTCCATCGTTCCTTGGATCTGATGATCCGCAAGCAGCACCGCGAACTCGCCGGCGCCGATACGTCCGATCACGGCGCGTGCGGGCACACTCTCTTGCAGCCGCTTGGTGAAGGCGCGGATCAACTCATCGCCCTGGCTATAGCCGATCGCGTCGTTGATCTGCTTGAACCGGTCGATGTCGATGTCGATCAGGAACACCGGTTCCCCGGTCCGGCTTGTCGCGCATGCCGCCTCGGCGATCTTGCCGACCATCGCAGGGCGCGCCAACAGTCCGGTCAGCTTGTCGAAATGGGTTTCGTTGAACACGTAATCCGCCGATTCATCGATACCGGCGAAGAAGGACATTGCCGCCACCGAAGCCGCCAGCGCGCAAAGCGCGGCCATGATCGCGACCATCATATCCACCGAAATGCCGGCAAACCCGTCGCCGAGACCGTGCTTCAGGCCCCAGATGCCGAGCACGAAACTGCCAATGCCCGAACTTGCTATCGTGAGCAGTCGGAACACCGGTGTTCGCTTCGGGTTGCTAACGGCAGACATTCAAAGGTCCCCAGATTGCGGGACTCTATAGCGGAAATCCTCTTAAAATGAGTTTCCGCGAATGCATCCAATTTTACTGGAGAAGAATTATTTCGTTACTGGAAAAGCACCATTTCTCCGAAACGGTTGCCCAAAGCGTGTCGCCTTGATCCGTTTGCGGGCTGGTTAACCATCCGTCTGCTTCAACTCATCGAGCGTCGGCATCGAGACGATGTGATAGCCGGAATCGACATAGTGGATTTCACCGGTGACGCCGGAGGCGAGGTCGGACAGCAAATAAAGCGCCGAGCCGCCGACTTCGTCGATGGTCACTGTACGGCGCAGCGGCGAGTTGCGCTGCTGGTAGGAAAACATGTGGCGGGCGTCCGAAATGCCGGCGCCGGCGAGCGTGCGTACTGGCCCCGCCGAGATGCCGTTCACCCGGATGCCGCGCGGACCGTAGTCGTTGGCAAGGTAGCGCACGCTGGCCTCGAGGCCGGCCTTGGCGACGCCCATGACATTGTAGTTCGGCATGACGCGGACTGAACCGGCATAGGTCAGCGTGATCATCGAGCCGCCCTGCGTCATCAGCGGCGCGGCGTTGCGGGCCACTTCCGTGAAGGAGTAGCAGGAGATCACCATGGTGCGGACGAAATTGTCCCGGCTGGTGTCGGCGTAAAGGCCCTTCAACTCATTCTTGTCGGAAAAGCCGATGGCATGGACGACGAAGTCCAGTCCGCCCCATTCCTTGCCAAGCGTCTCGAACGTGGCGGCGACCGAAGCGCTGTCCTCGACATCGCAGGGAACGACCAGCGAAGCGCCCAGTCTGTCGGCGAGCGGCTTGACCCGCCGGCCGAAGGCCTCGCCCTGGTAGGTGAAGGCGAGCTCCGCGCCATGTTCGGACAATTTCTGCGCGATGCCCCAGGCGATCGAATGATCGTTGGCAACACCCATGACAAGCCCGCGCTTGCCCTTCATCAGTCCGTCCATGGCTGGCAATCCCTTTAGAAAAAACGCTGGCCTTATGCGGAGTAGCGCTGGAAAACGAGCGTCGCGTTGGTGCCACCGAAACCGAAGGAATTCGACAAAACGGTGTCGATCTTGGCGTTGTCGATGCGCTTGCGCACGATCGGCATGCCCTCGAATTCAGGGTCGAGTGTCTCGATATGGGCGCTTTCGCCGATGAAGCCGCCTTGCATCATCAGGATCGAATAGATCGATTCCTGCACGCCGGCCGCGCCCAGCGAATGGCCGGTCAGTGATTTGGTCGAGGTGATGAACGGCATTTTTTCGCCGAACACTTCGCGGATGGCGCCCATTTCCTTGGAATCACCTACCGGTGTCGAGGTGCCATGGGTGTTGATGTAGTCGACCGGCGTGGTCACTGTCGCCAGCGCCTGGCGCATGCAGCGGACCGCGCCTTCGCCGGAGGGCGCCACCATGTCGTAGCCGTCCGAGGTCGCGCCGTAGCCGACGATCTCGGCGTAGATCTTGGCGCCGCGCGCCTTGGCATGCTCCAGTTCTTCCAGCACCAGAACACCGGCGCCGCCGGCGATGACGAAGCCGTCGCGATTGGCGTCATAGGCGCGCGAAGCCGCCGATGCCTGGTCATTGTACTTCGACGACATGGCGCCCATGGCATCGAACAGGTCCGACATCGTCCAGTCGAGATCCTCGTGACCGCCGGCAAAGACGATATCCTGCTTGCCCCACTGGATCAGCTCGTAGCCATTGCCGATGCAATGCGCCGAGGTCGAGCAGGCCGACGAGATCGAGTAGTTGACACCGTGGATCTTGAACCAGGTGGCCAAAGTCGCTGAGGCCGTCGACGACATCGCCTTTGGCACGGCGAAGGGGCCGATACGCTTGGGGCTGCCGTTCTTCAGCGTCGTTTCGGCCGCCTCGACGATGGTGCGGGTGGAGGGGCCGCCCGAGCCCATGACGATGCCGGTGCGTTCATTGGTGATGTCGCTTTCGCCGAGGCCGGCGTCGGCGATCGCCTGGTCCATGGCGACGTGGTTCCAGGCCGCGCCTTGGCTCAGGAAGCGCATCGCACGGCGGTCGATCATGGCGGAGGGGTCGAGCGTCGGTGCGCCCCAGACCTGGCACCGGAAGCCATGCTCGGCGAAGGAATCGGAAAAGCTGATGCCGGATCTGGCGTCATGCAGCGAGGTCTGCACCTCGTTGGCATTATTGCCGATCGACGACACGATGCCGAGGCCTGTGACTACGACACGTCTCATTCGCAACTCCTTCCAGGGATGCTGGCCAATGGGCAGGCCAAGGCTGCGGTCAAGCGACCGCCGACTGCTTGGACAGACCGACCTTCAGGTCCGTCGCCGCATATATGGGCTCGCCATCCGCCTTCATCCAGCCATCAGCGATGCCCAGAACCAACCGGCCGCGCATCACGCGCTTGAAATCCACGCCATACTCGACCTTCTTGACCGATGGTGTGACCATGCCCTTGAACTTGACCTCGCCGGTCGACAGCGCCATTCCCTTGCCGGGCTCGCCGAGCCAGCCGAGATAGAATCCCGTCAACTGCCACAAGGCGTCGAGGCCGAGGCATCCTGGCATGATCGGATTGCCGATGAAATGGCAGGCAAAGAACCACAGGTCCGGCTTGATGTCGAATTCCGCACGGATGAAGCCCTTGTCGAAAGCGCCGCCGGTCTCGCTGATCTCGGTGATACGGTCGAACATCAGCATCGGCGGGTAGGGCAGCTGGGCATTGCCCTCTCCGAACAGCTCGCCGCGGGCGCAGGCCAGCAATTCTTCGTAGTCGTAGCTGGATTTACCCGCCATCAATCTCGTCCCCATATCGTCCGGGCGGTAGCGCGCCCTTGTCGTTGGTGTCCTAACACAATCTGTTTCAGGCCGGAAACCGGCGTTTGCGCTTAACCCGCAAGTCTGCCCGGGTCAATGCGCGCTATTGATCGCTTTCGGACGACAGAATATATGTCAACAGGGGTCCGGTTTCGGCAGACGTTCATTTTTTTGCCATTCTGGGCGTGTCTTGAAGCGGGACTGCGAGCTTGGAAGACCAGATGGACCGGGGCTGCCGGAAGGAAAATGTCGCTGTGGACAAGCGGGTACGTGAAGCCGGCCTGAGGCCGACGCGGCAGCGTATCGCGCTGGCCGACCTGCTTTTCGCCAAGGGCGACCGTCATCTCTCAGCCGAGGAACTGCATGAGGAGGCGCTTGCCGCCGGGGTGCCGGTATCGCTGGCCACCGTCTACAACGCGCTCCACCAGTTCACCCAGGCGGGACTGCTGCGCATCCTCGCCGTCGAGGGCGCCAAGACCTATTTCGACACCAACACCTCCGACCACCACCATTTCTACATCGAAGGCGAAAACCGGATTTTCGATATCGAAAGCGGCCCGGTGACCGTCTCCAACCTGCCGGAGCCTCCCGAAGGCATGGAGATCGCCAATGTCGATATCGTGGTAAGGCTGCGCGCCAAGCGCCAGGAATGACCGGCCAGACCAGCCCAATCGGCCACGCCAGAATGATCGGTCAGGCCCGAATAATCGGTCAGGGATGAAGCCTCTCGACCTGATCATCCGGTTCGAATGGGCTGCCGTGGCCGCGGTCGCGGTCGTCTTCTACGCTTCGTCGGGCGTTTCCTGGTGGCTCTTTGCAGTGCTCATCCTGGCGCCGGACCTGTCGATGTTCGGCTATCTCGGCGGACCGCGCATCGGCGCCATAGCCTACAATGCCTTGCACATCCTCATCGTACCGGTGCTGCTGCTGCTCGTCGGCTACCTGTCCAATCATGCGGTCGCGATCGCGGTCGCACTGATCTGGATCGCCCACATCGCCATCGATCGTGCGCTAGGTTACGGCCTGAAACTGTCAACCGGTTTTCAGGACACCCACCTTGGCCGTATCGGGCGCAAGCGGAACGACCTCAGTCCTTGACCCGCTCGCCTGGATAGGCGCCCCAGACCGCCGCTTGGGCGAGCCAGCCGGTGTGGCCGTCAAGCGTCATTTCGCACCACTGGCCATCGCAGGACTTGATCGCGCCCATGACGCCGGGCTCGACGATCGCCACCACACGGGCGTCCTTGTCGGGACTTTTCATAAGATTGATCTGGGCGCCCTTGCCGCGCTGCCAGGGCGCGATGATTGCGGTGCGCCGGCCCGACAGCAGCGACTGGTTGATCCAGCCCTCGGAACCGTCGGCATCGCGCACGCGACGCCAGGTATCGAATTCCTGGATGATCTCCATCGGCAGGCCGGCCTTCAGATACATCCAGTCGACCGAGTAGTTGGCGCCGGGGCCGACGCGAGAATTGACGCGGCCGGACTTCAGGCTGACGAATCGCGGCAGCGGCAGGCCGCTCGGCCCGAGCGTGACGGCGCTCTGGGCGGGTGCGGCCGCGCTCTGCGCCACGGCAAGCGGGGAATAGAGGAGAGCGCCGAGCAATGCTGCGCTGAGGGCCAGGCGAAGCGACGCGAAACCAGACACTTTCGTTCCTTTCGGCGCTTGCCTCTCGGCCTCGGCGCCCCTTTTTCTTTGTCTTCGGCGGCACCGCTTGTTACATGGGTAAATCGGCTACCGCGACCGGCTTTCAGTTTCGCCGGTCTTGGTTAAAGAGGTCTCAACGAGGGAAACAATGGCAGGCAAAAAGAAGCCTCTCGTGGTCATCACGCGAAAGCTGCCCGACCCGGTCGAGACCCGCATGCGTGAGCTGTTCGACGCCAGGCTGAATGTCGAGGACCGGCCGATGACGCAGCCGGAACTGGTTGCGGCGGTCAAGGAAGCCGACGTGCTTGTGCCGACGGTCACCGATCACATCGACGCGGCGCTGATCGCCCAGGCCGGCGACAACCTCAAGCTGATCGCCAATTTCGGCAACGGTGTCGACAAGATCGACGTGACGGCGGCGGCCAAGAAAGGCATCACCGTCACCAACACGCCCAATGTGCTGACCGAAGACACTGCCGACATGACCATGGCGCTGATGCTCGCGGTGCCGCGACGCCTGGCGGAAGGCGCCAATGTGCTGACCGGCGACAAGAAATGGGCCGGCTGGTCGCCGACCTGGATGCTCGGCCGGCGCATCTGGGGCAAGCGGCTCGGCATTGTCGGCATGGGCCGTATCGGCACTGCCGTTGCCAGGCGGGCCAAGGCCTTCGGCCTTTCCATCCACTACCACAACCGCCACCGCGTATTGCCGGCGGTCGAGGACGAACTGGAGGCGACCTATTGGGAGAGCCTTGACCAGATGCTGGCCCGCATGGACATCATCTCGGTCAATTGTCCGTCGACGCCGGCGACCTTTCATCTCCTGTCGGCGCGGCGGTTGGCGCTGCTGCAGCCCACGGCCTACATCGTCAACACCGCGCGCGGCGACATCATCGACGAGGATGCGCTGGTCAAGCTGGTCCAGGACGGCAAGCTCGCCGGCGCCGGCCTCGACGTCTACGAGCATGAGCCGGCGCTCAATGCCAAGCTGCTCAAGCTCGCCGCCAGAAACAAGGTCGTGCTTTTGCCGCATATGGGCTCGGCGACGCTCGAGGGCCGCATCGATATGGGCGAGAAGGTCATCATCAACATCCGGGCCTTCGTTGACGGTCACCGTCCCCCGGATCGTGTGTTACCGCTCAGAACGTGATGTTATCGGCGCTCATCGTCCTTTAAGTAAGTAAAAACTCACGAAAGCGCCTTGCGCATCGAGATAGAGGTCGGCCTGGCGTAGCCTTCATGCGCCGTCCGGCCGGTCTCGTGAAAGCCGAGGCGGGCAAAGGCGGCGTGATTGGCGGTGAGCTCGATCCGCGTCTGCAGTTCCAGCGCTGCCTTGCCGCGGTCGAGCGCAAGAATTTCGATCGCCCGCATCAGTCGCCGGGCGATGCCTTGCCCCTGGCAGTCCGGGGCGACGGCGAGCTTGCCGACATAAAAGTCGTCGGCCCTCTCAAGAGCAAAGACGCAACCGACGATCCTGTCGCCGTCGAGCGCCACGAAACCGGTCTCCTGTCGTGCCTTGTCGCGCAGTGTGTCGACGGTGAGCAGGTGGGCCGAGGACGGCGGGTCGATGATCCCGTCCATGAAGGCGAAGGCACGCATGATCAAGGCAAGCACCTCGTCCCAGCGGCTGAAATCGGCCGCAATGCGGTCGATGGAAAGGGGTACGGTCCGCTCCAAGATCAGCGCCTGGCGTAGCGGATCGTTTCGAAGCGCGCGGCGAGCGCATCGTAGAGCAGCAGTCGGCCGACCAGCGGCTCGCCGATGCCGGTGATCAGTTTGATCGCCTCCATCGCCTGCAGCGTGCCGATGACGCCGGTCAGCGCGCCAAGCACCCCGGCCTCGGCGCAGGACGGCACCAGGCCAGGCGGTGGGGCTTCGGGAAAGAGATCGCGATAGCCAGGGTTCGGCTTGCCATCCTTGCCGTTCTCGAAAGGCTTCAGCACCGTCACCGAGCCGTCGAAGCGGCCGACGGCGGCATGCACCAGCGGTTTGCGCTCGTTCGCACAGGCATCGGCCACCGTATAACGGGTCTCGAAATTGTCGGACCCGTCGACGGTGATGTCATAGCCGGCGATCAGGGCAGGGGCGTTGTCCGTGTTCAGCCGGACTGTGTGCGTCTCGACCGCCGTATTGGGATTAATGCGGGTGATTGCCGCCTTGGCGCTGTCGGTTTTCAGCATGCCGACCGTATCGGTGCCGTGGATGACCTGGCGCTGCAAATTGGAGAGCGACACGGTGTCGTCGTCGACGATGCCAAGCGTGCCGACGCCGGCCGCCGCAAGATATTCGAGCACCGGCGCGCCCAGGCCGCCGGCGCCGATCACCAGGACCCGCGCTTGCTTGAGCTTCTGCTGGCCCGCGCCGCCGACCTCGGGCAGCACGATGTGGCGGGCATAGCGTTCGATCTCGTCAGCGGTGAGTGCGGTGGTCATGTCAGCAGCATATAGCGGCTGAAAAACCTTGTCAGGCGTCTTCGGTTGGCCCAACCGTGCCGTGGTCGACGGTCAGGAATTGCGCACGCCCCTTGAGGCTGGAAAACAGCGCCGCATCGGTCCCCGTCATGAACGCCTGACAGTTCAATTCCTCCAGGATCGAAAACAGTGCCGCGCGCCGCCCACCGTCGAGATGGGCGGCGATTTCGTCGAGCAGCAGGATCGGTGTCATACCCGACATCTCGCCGGTCAGCCGGGCATGCGACAGGACGATGCCGACCAGCAGCGCCTTCTGCTCGCCGGTCGAGCAAAGCTCGGCTGGCATCGCCTTGGGCCGGTGCCTGACCAGGAGATCGGAACGGTGCGGGCCTTCGAGTGTTCGTCCCGCGGCGCGATCGCGATCGCGGCCACCGGCAAGCGCCCGGCGGAACCGCTCCTCGACATCGACCGCCGGCGCGGTGGAAACCTCGGCTTCCAGATCGCCGGAAAGGCTGATATCGGCCTGCGGGAACGGTCCCGTGTCGGGCAGCCTGTCGATCATGGCGGCGAGCAGCCGCACCAGTTCGGCTCGCGCCGCCGCAATGGCGACGCCGGTTTCGGCCATCTGCGTCTCGATCGCCTCGAACCAGCGATCATCCCGCGAGCCCTCGGTAAGCAGACGATTACGGCCGCGCATCGCCTTTTCGTAATCAAGAGCGCGCTGGCCGTGGCCCGGATCGATCGCCAGCACCAGCCGGTCGAGGAAGCGCCGGCGGTCCGCGGCCGGTCCGGTGAACAGCGCATCCATGGCCGGCGTCAGCCACACGACGCGCAGCCATTCCAGCATCTCCTCGGCCGAGCGGGCAGTCGCGCCATTGATGCGAACCCGCCGCCCGCCTTCGCCCTCGCCAACCGAAATCCCCGTGCCGATCTCGATCTGACCGTCGGGTCCGTCGAGCCGGGCGTGCAGCGCAAAGCCGCCGTCGCCGCCCTCGCGCGCGACATCGGCGTAAGGGGCACGGCGCAGGCCGCGCCCGGGCGTCAGAAAAGAAATCGCTTCGAGGAGATTGGTCTTGCCCGCGCCGTTGTCGCCGGAAAACACCACGGCGCCCGGGGCGAGATCGATCGCAAGCGCCGCATAATTGCGGAAATTAGTAAGTGTAAGCTTACTTATATGGATTTGTCCGGGCAACCGCTATCCGCCTGTAGAAGTCGCCGCAACCATTGTACTTGCTACCGGTCCCGTCGCAGAGCCGGATCGACGATGCAGCGCCGGCTACACCCGCATCGGCATCAGCACGTAAAGTGCGGTCTCGTCGGCCATGTCGTGGATCAGCGTCGGCGAACCGGCATCGGCCAGCATGAATTTGGCTTCCGTTCCGGTCAACTGAGCAGCGACGTCGAGCAGATATTTAGCGTTGAAGCCGATCTCGATCGGGTCGGACGAATAGTCGGCGGCCAGTTCTTCGGTGGCGCTGCCTGAATCCGGATTGTTGACCGCAAGCGTCACCTGGCCTTCGCTGATCGAAAGCTTCACCGCACGGCCGCGTTCGGAGGAAATGGTCGAGACGCGATCGACCGCCGCGGCAAAGCTCTGGCGGTCGAGGATCAGCTTCTTGTCATTGCCGGTCGGAATGACCCGTTGATAATCCGGGAAGGTGCCGTCGATCAGCTTCGAGGTCAGGACCACGCTGCCGATGGTGAAGCGGATCTTGGTGTCGGACAGTTCGGTGGTCACGGCGACATCCGGATCATCGACCAGCTTCTGCAACTCGCTCACCGTCTTGCGCGGGATGATGATGCCCGGCATGCCCTCGGAACCCGCCGGCGCGTCGATTTCGGCCCGCGCCAGGCGGTGGCCGTCGGTGGCCACCGAGCGCAGCTTCAGCTTGCCGCCGACCTCATGCGTGTGCAGGTAGATGCCGTTGAGATAATAGCGCGTCTCCTCGGTGGAAATGGCGAACTGCGTCTTCTCGATCAGCCCCTTCAAGGCAACCGAGTCGAGCCGGAAGATATGCGAGAAGGATCCGGCCGAAAGCTCGGGAAAGTCGGATTGCGGCAGGCACTGCAGGCGGAAGCTCGAGCGGCCCGACGTCACCGTCATGGCGTTGCCGTCCTCATCCGTCTTCAGCATCACCTCGGCGCCGTCCGAGAGCTTGCGCACGATGTCGTAGAGCAAATGCGCCGGAACCGTCGTCGCCCCGCCGCGCTCGACCTTGGCGGGCGTCGCCTCCGTCACCTCCAGATCGAGGTCGGTCGCCTTCATTTCAAGGCTGGCGCCCTCGGCGCTGAGCAGCACGTTGGACAGGATCGGTATCGTGTTGCGCCGTTCGACCACACGGTGGACGTGGTTGAGCGACTTCAGGAGATTTGACCGTTCCAGGATAACACGCATGACGAAACAGGCTCGCTTGAAAGGATGAGCGGGTCTCCGGCTGGCGGCGCCCCGCGAAAGGTCTGAACAGGCTCAGAATCTGCGTAAACTGACAGGAAAAAGCCAGCAAACGCAAGCCCGCGCCACCGGTTCCGGCCGGCTGCGCGGGCTTTCTGGGGATAAAGGCCGAGAAGACCGCCAGCCGGTGTGCTGAATCCGGAATCCGGATCGTCGCCGAGCTCTGTTTTGACGCAACTCCGGACGGAAAACCGTTTCACACTTTTCCTGGAATTGCCCTAAGCCGCGAACCCATTTCGAGCTCACGGCTGGAAAGGCAAGCCGTTGAATTCCAGCGCAGTTCTGGCTTGCCTGTCCTGAGCCGGTCAGGCCTGGTCGTTGATCAGCCGTCGCAGCAGTTCGAGTTCCTGGGCCAGCGTGTTGTCGTTGCCGGAAAGGTCCTCGATCTTGCGCACGGCGTGCAGCACCGTGGTGTGATCGCGGCCGCCGAAGCGCCGTCCGATTTCGGGCAGCGAGCGCGGCGTCATCACCTTGGATAGGTACATGGCGACCTGCCGCGGCTTGACGATGGTGCGCGTGCGCCGGTTGGACAGCAATTCCGTCTTCGACACGTTGTAGTGGCGCGCCACGATGCGCTGGATATCCTCGATGCGAACCCGCTTCGGCTCGCCGGTGCGATAGATGTGGCCGAGGATCTCGTCGATGCGGTCGATGGTGATCTGCGGCTCGAACGACTGGCGGAACAGCAGCTGATTGAACGCGCCCTCCAGTTCGCGTCCGCTGCCGGTCACGGTGCGGGCGACGTGGTTGAGGATTTCGTCGGAAATATCGAGCGACGCGTCGTCGACCCTGGCCGTCGCCAGGCGCAGTTTGAGCATGCCGAGGCGCATGGCGAAATCAGGCGCCGACATTTCAAGCGCGACGCCGCCATTGAGGCGCGAGCGGACGCGCGGCTCGAGCGATTCCAGCTCGGACGGCGGCCGGTCGGCGGCGACGACGACCTGCTTGGCGCTGTCGAGCAGCATGTTGATCAAATGGCAGAATTCATGCTGGATCGACTTGCCCTGCAGGAACTGCATGTCGTCGATGATCAAGAGGTCGATGTCGCGCAGCTGCTCCTTGAGCGTCAGCGCATTGTTGTCGCGGATCGCGGTGGCGAAGCGCCACATGAAATATTCCGCGGTGAGATAGACGACGCGGGATTTCGGGTTCTGCTTCAGCGATTCCGCCGCGATGGCCTGCAGCAGGTGGGTCTTGCCGAGCCCCACGGTCGCGTGCAGGAAAAGCGGGTTGAAGCGCACGGCGCTAGACTGCGATTCCGCCACGGCCTTGGCGGCGGCGAAGGCCACCCGGTTCGACGGGCCTTCGATGAAGGAGCCGAACGTGTAGCGGGGATCAAGCGGGGATCCCAGCACGTTGTGGCGGAACTCGGTCTCGACCGCAGCACCCGGGCGCGGCACGGGAGGCCGTTCCACCCTGCCAGGGCTCACAGTACCGGCGGCCAGCACCGTCTGTGTCTGCCGTGTCATCTTGCGCGCCGGCGCCAGTTCCGGCTCGACATGGCTGCGCCCCTGGCGGGTGGCCGTACGCACCACGATCTCGATCTTGAGGAGATCGGCATCCTCCTGCTTCCACAACTCGGAGATGAGGTCGAGATAGTGGCCGTTGATCCACGAGCGCAGGAACGCGGTGGGCACCGAGATGCGGACAATGCCCTTGGACGCCTCCGCGACCTTCATCCGGCCGAACCAGCTCGAATAGACTTCAGCCCCCAGGCGCGCCTTCAACTGGGTCTTGACCCGGTCGAACTTCTGTTCCGCGTCGCTGGAGACCGCCATCTCGTTTGCTCCGATCAAAGTTCCAGGAAATGGGAGGTCGCCCGTAAGCTCCCTTTCGATGCCGCTCTGCATGATCGAGTTCCTTGCTTTTCTGTACCTGTTTTTTCGCCGGGGATGCGCCTCCTGCATCCTTATTTCCGGCGACTGTGTCTTCGCTACGATGCCCGTTGCCGCCGCCGGCAATGAACGTCGCCCACTATTCGGAGGGAACCGGTGCCGGCCCATGGAAGCCAGTCCGCGTTGGGTATGTCAGGGCAATACAACACCGTCCGGCGAAAGAGCGCCGGCGCGCCGTCTACCTGCCATGTCTCGTTACGCCAGTCCCCTACCGTATCGAAAAAGAGCAAACCAAAGCCGTCCGCGGACTTGATCCGCGTCGCAAATCCCGCCAATTTAAGCTGGCTGCGTCAGGCTGGGTTAGGGCCAGAGGCCCGTCCCTTTCGATGGATCGACATTACCGAAATCGCTGTGGATAGGGCAAGGCCACGTCTAACGGATTTTTAAGGAATCTGGTTACCTCCGGCGCCTTCAGGCGCCATGCCGCAGCGGTATATTTTGACAAAGCCATTGTGATTCAAACCCTTTTCCGGCGAATATGAAAAAGCCGGCCCGCTGCGAAATATTCTGAAATAATTCGCTTGACAGCCAGTTGTCCTCCCGTCCCCTCGTGGCGCTGTGGACAGGCTGTGGATGACCATGGGTAACTATTTGAAAAATATCGCTTATTTTTGATAGTTAAGAATCTTTAAGCCGCCACTTTTCAAGCATGTCAACCATCAGCAGGCATGCATGTGCCGGCAAAGCATTTCGAAGTCTGGAATCTGCTTTGGGCGCCGTTTCCGAGCATTCTTTTTAAGTACTTGCCGGCAAACGAAAAAACCCGGCACGATCGGCCGGGTTTTAAGGAAGCTTAGTCTGTAAAGGCGATATCAGGCCGACAGCACCTTGAGGCGCGCGGCCAGACGCGACACCTTGCGGGACGCGGTGTTCTTGTGGATCACGCCCTTGGTCGCGGCGCGCATCAATTCCGGCTCGGCGGCCTTGAAAGCGGCCTGAGCGGCAGCCTTGTCACCGGAGGCGAGTGCCTCCTCGACCTGGCGGACATAGGTGCGCACGCGCGAGCGGCGGTTCTTGTTGATCGCTGCGCGGCGGGCGATCTTGCGCGTTGCCTTTTTGGCCGAGGATGTGTTGGCCATGATGCCTCTCTTCTGATCTGGTCGGCGCACGCGGCATGCCGCAGGGCGCAAAAAACAAACGGGCAGCCACAGGGCCGCCTCGGTTGGTGCGGCTTATAGTTCAGCTTTTCCGGCGCGTCAACGCTGCCTGGCGTTCTTTTTGGCCGATGCCACAGGGTTTCGATCGCGGGCCGGCAACACTCTACCGATTGGTGAAATTCGGTTTCCGCTTTTCGGCAAAGGCCGCCATGCCTTCCTTCTGGTCTTCGAGCGCGAAAAGCGAGTGGAACAGACGGCGCTCGAACCGCAATCCCTCGGCCAACGTCGTCTCATAGGAACGGTTGACGGCTTCCTTCGCCATCATCACCGACGGCAGCGAGAAATCGGCGATCTTGGCCGCCGCCTTGACCGCCTCCTCGACAAGCCCGGCGGCGGGCACGACCCGCGACACCAGGCCTGAGCGCTCGGCTTCCGCGGCATCCATCATCCGTCCGGTCAGGCACATATCCATCGCCTTCGACTTGCCGACGAACCGGGTCAGGCGTTGCGACCCGCCCATGCCGGGAATGACGCCGAGCGTGATTTCGGGCTGGCCGAATTTGGCGGTGTCGGCGGCAATGATGAAGTCGCACATCATGGCCAGCTCGCATCCGCCGCCGAGCGCATAGCCGGCCACCGCCGCAATGATCGGCTTGCGCGTGCGCGTGAACTCTTCCCAACCCGCGAAGAAGTTTTGGCTATAGGCGTCCACATAGGAGATCGCCTGCATCTCCTTGATGTCGGCACCAGCGGCGAAGGCCTTGTCGGAACCGGTAAGAACCATGGCGCCGATGCCAGGATCGGCGCCGAAACCGTTCACGGCTGCGACGAGTTCAGCAAGGATCTGGGAATTCAGAGCATTAAGCGCCTTTGGCCGGTTCAGCGTGATCAGCCCGACCTTGCCGCGCGTCTCGGTGATGATCGTTTCATAGGCCATGGCTGCTTCTCCTCACTCGGCCCGGTCCATCTCATTGCTTGACGCAATTCCCTAGGGAAAGCGCTATGCGCTTTTCCCGGGGAAAACCGTTCACACTTTTCCTGGAATTGCTCTAACTCAGCTCTGACACGTCCGGCAATAGAAGGTCGAGCGTCCGCTCTGCACGACACGCTCGATATGGCCGCCGCAGCCGGGCTTCGGGCAGGGCTCGCCTTCGCGGTCGTAGACGGCGAAGGAATGCTGGAAATAGCCCAGCGATCCGTCGGTATGCACGTAATCGCGCAGCGACGACCCGCCGGCGGCGATGGCATCTGATATGACCGAGCGGATCGCCTCGGCTAGGCGTTCGCTTTGCTCCCTGGCCTTCTTGCCCGGCTTGGCGATGGTGCCCGCCGCGCGCAAGGGCGACAGGCCGGCGCGCCAAAGCGCCTCCGACACGTAAATATTGCCAAGCCCCGCGATCAGCTTCTGGTCAAGAAGTGCTGCCTTCAGCGGTGATCCGCGGCCCTTCAGCAGCGAGGCGAGCAGCGCGCCGTCCAGCGCGTTGCCCGTAGGCTCGACGCCCAGTCCGGCCAGCATCGGATGCGTCTCCGGCGATCCTTCCGCAAACAGCATGAAACCGAAGCGGCGTGGGTCGTTGAAGATCACGCGGGACCGGGCGCCGTCGGCGGCGGCGACATCGAACACGACATGGTCGTGGGTCGTGCTTTTCGAGCGTTCGTGGTGGAACACGCCCGGTGTCTCGTTATCGTCTTCGGTCTCGATGCGAAACGAGCCCGACATGCCGAGATGGCAGATCAGCACCGGGCCGTCCTGCACATGCATGGTCAGATATTTGGCCCGGCGGCCGAGCGCCGTGATCGTCTTGCCGGTCAGCCGTTCCGCAAACCGTTCGGGAAAGGGAAAGCGCAAATCCGGCCGCCGCGCCTCGACCTTGGTCAGGCGGGCACCTTCCAGGACCGGCTGCAGCCCACGCCGCACCGTTTCGACTTCGGGCAACTCAGGCATGGCCGCCAATCATCGCATGGAAAGAAGTGCCGTGGCGGCCGGGCGCCAGGCCGAGGTGTTCGGCGACGGTCTCGCCAATATCGGCGAATGTCGTTCTCAGTCCGATGTCGCCACCTGTCAAACCCGGTCCCATGCCGATCACCGGGATACGTTCACGCGTATGATCGGTCCCTCGCCACGTCGGATCATTGCCGTGGTCGGCCGTCAGGATGAGAAGGTCGCCCTGCCGCAGTTTTGCGAATGCTTCCGGCAGCCGCCGGTCGAAGGCCTCGAGCGCGGCGGCATAGCCGGCGACATCGCGGCGATGGCCGAATTCGGTGTCGAAATCGACGAAATTGGCAAAGACGAGATCGCCGTCGCCGGCATCATCCATCGCACCGAGCGCCTTGTCGAACATGGCCATGTTGCCGGCCGCCTTGCGCACTTCCGAAACCCCGCGATGGGCGAAGATGTCGCCGATCTTGCCGACGGCGATGACGCGGCTTCCCCGCGCCGTCAGCCGGTCGAGCAAGGTCGGCTCCGGCGGCGGCACGGCGTAGTCATGGCGGTTGTAGGTCCGCTGGAAGGTGCCGGCGGTCTCGCCGACGAACGGCCGTGCGATCACGCGCCCGATCCTCAGCGGATCGACCAGCCGGCGCACCACCTGACAGAATTCATAAAGCCGCTCCAACCCGAAATGGACTTCATGCGCGGCGATCTGCAGGACCGAGTCGACGGAGGTGTAACAGATCGGCTTGCCGGTGCGGATGTGTTCCTCGCCGAAGCGTTCGATGATCTCGGTGCCGGACGCATGGCAGTTGCCGAGAATACCTGAAACCTCGCCCTCGCGGATCATCGCCGCGGTCAGATCTGCCGGAAAGGCGGGAACCGTATCCGGGAAATAACCCCAGTCGAAGCGAACCGGCAGGCCTGCGATCTCCCAGTGACCGGAAGGGGTGTCCTTGCCGCTCGAGACTTCCTGCGCCGCGCCATGGAAGGCATTGGCGGCCAAATCCGTCCCGAAATGGGCAAAAGCCAATCCTGTCGCCGTCTCGGCTGCCTTGCCGAGCCCGAGAGATGCCATGTGCGGGACAAACAGCGGCCCCTGACGAAGCCGCTCGCGATCCGCGCGCCCTTCGGCGCAGGCTTCGGCGATGTGCGCAAGCGTGTTGGCGCCGGCGTCACCATAGCGTTCAGCGTCGGCCGCGCCGCCGACGCCGAAGGAATCCAGGACAAAGAGGAAAGCACGCGCCATCGGGTCATTGTTGCCAGTTTGGACGCCCAGACATAGGGTTCCACGGCGGTGTTGGCAATTCGGAAACCAAACGGCAACGGCTGGCGTGGATAGTCCAGTGCATGTCGCCCAAAAGTGCGCAGCGGTTTTGGGGTGACGACGACAGACGTAATCCAAGATTAAAAGTATTACGGCGCACCAGGCATGGGCATGGATCGAAGAAAACCCAAGGACGGTCTTTTTATGAACGCTGCGCTGAAGGCATGTGCTGCCGTGGTGGCCGTGCATGGCGCCCTCTGGTGTGGTCCGGCGCGGGCCGACTGGCGCGATGATATCGGCACATTTCGCATTGGCATCGTCGCCGAGCCTGGCGCCGGCAACACCGTTCCGGGGCTGGCGCTGTTGACGCAATCCTTTACCAATGCGCTTGGCATGAAGGTGGAGTTCGTCGTTGCGCGCGACTATGCGGCACTGATCGAGGCGCAGGCCAACGCCCGGATCGAGTACGCCATCTATTCGGCAACGGCCTACGCCACGGCGCTGCAACGTTGCGGATGCATCGAGCCGCTTGTGGCACCGGTTGATTCCGATGGTGCGGCCGGCATCCGTTCCGTGCTGCTGACCAGGGACGGCAAGCTGTCCGGCCTGGGCGCGATTGAGACGCACCGGATCGCCATGCCGCCGCCGGACAGCGTCGGGGGCTCGCTTCTGCCGCTGGCGGAACTGGCCGCCGAACACGTCAAGATCACCGAAGATTCACCGTTTCTGGTTCATGCCGATTCAGCGTCGGCGGCGGAAAAAATGCTCTTCGATGGTCAGGTCGACGCCTTATTCGGTTGGGTGACGGCGACGGCCGACGGCCAGCCTCTATTGTCTGATGGCACGCAGGTAAGGCTCGAATTGGCCGGCCTTTCGCCGTCGACGTTCCAGGTCATTTGGACGTCCGGCTTGCTGAGATACGGTCCCCATGCCGTACGCACTGATCTCGACCCGGAAGCCAAGCGCCGGCTGACCGTGTTCCTCACCAACCTCAAATCGACGACGCCGGATGTCTACGATCTCCTGGAATCGAAACACTCTGGCGGCTTTTTGACCGTGTCTCCAAAGGATTATTCGGCGGCGGAAGCCATCGTGCGCCTGGTGTCGGCCGACGGTGGGCAGCAGTAAAAGTCTTCAGCAATCGCCGCAGGGGATCGTCAGGCTTCTGCGCGGTCGCAGATAGTAGGTCTCGCCCATCGGGATCGTGGTGGTTAGAGATTGGGTCAGTCCAAGCTTTTGCTGGGTATCCGTCGTCCAGCCGATAATCGGCGCATAGCTAAGGTTGCTGTCAACGCGGATGAGGAAGGTACCGGCGACCTTGAGCGTTGTCGGAACCGTGGTGGTCGTGCCTGCGGTGGCCCCGACACTGTAGGTACCATTGACGACCTTGCGTGACCACACCACCAGGACCTTGGGCGGCGTATCGGTGGTGACCTGTATCGCCGTGATGGTGATGTTCGGCGTCGAACGGTTGTAGGGCTGAATGGTCGAGGTGCCGATTTTCATGATGGCGTCGAGATCCGCCTTGACGATGGTCGGCTGCTGCGTGACGAGATCCGCGACCATGCTGCCGATGCGGCTGACCTTCTTGCTCGTCTCGATGGCCTGCGACGCCTCCATGGTCATGAAGTACATGATCAGCAGGATAGGCACGATCAGAGCGAACTCGACCGCCGCCACTCCACGGCGATTGGAGCAGAATCCGACCGCCTTGCTCCAGAGTCCGGCAATTCCCGGATGTGCCCCCGCACGCATCATGTCATTGCCTTTTTTCTTGTTGGTGCTTGCGAACTCAATTGTCGAACGGCTCGTTCTGCCAGGTCACCGACGCAAAATGCAGTGTCCTGCCACCGCTCAGATTGGCCATCGACCTGGCCATCAGATCCGTCACGACAGGCCATTTGTAGAAGACCCGCAGCATGTTCTTCGATTCCGCCAGGCCAGGCGTGTTAGCGAATGTCTGTGAGTTCGTGCCTTGCATCAGCACGACATCGCCGTTCTGGATCTTGAACGTCGCAGTCGCCGCGTCTGCGAAAGTCGGATACTCGCGAAGGTCGACGAGCAGCTGTTGCGGGCAATCCGTCGAGACGATGATCTGCAGTCTGCTGCAGATCAGGGTCGTCAATTTGCTCCCGGCGACATCGGCCGGCCTCAACTGGCCCGTGCGCAACTGGCGCGCGACATCGTCGGTGATGTTGGCCATCACTTCCTGGCCGGCAAAAGAGATGCAGCTTTCGAGGATGCCAAAGACAAGAAGCGCGAACGGCAATGCAAGAATTGCGAATTCGATGGCCGTGCTGCCACGGCGGTTGCGAACGAAGCGCTTCAAAAACCTGGCGCGCTCCACCTTGTGCTGACCTGTCGAGCCGAATTCGTTGCTCATGCCCTGTTCCTGCCACCCCTGGACGGTTCCGGCAGATGTATTAGCGCAAACCAATTGAGGTCCGGTTTGGATGATCGTTAAAGTCGGCGCGGGCGTCTTAACCGGCCAGTAACCTGGACGGCAATTGGGGCCGCGCAGCCTATTTGCTCACGCTCATCTCGGCTTCGGAGGATTTTTCAGCCTCGCTCTTGTAGGAGCTTTCGCAATAGGGCGTGCACGACATGGTCTGGACCTCCGCACGCCGGTAAATGCGAACCGACGAGGCCGCCTGCCGCACGACGGTAACCTGCGCGTCGACGATCGGGCTGCCCTCCTGGTCGAGAACGACGAGATTGGTGACGCCGAAACCCTTGCCGGTAAGCACGATCGTCGAGGCGTCCTGGACGGAGGCATCGGCGATGGCCGGGTTGCCGACAACGATCGTGTCGGCGGGGCGCGACAGTTTCACGATCTTGGCCTGATTCATGGTGACTTGGATATCGGCACCGGCCCTGGCCGGCGTGATCAAGCTCGTGGCGGCAAGAAGCACGGCAATCGCGATTGAGGATCTCTGCACGGCCATCGAGGCGCTCCACGCAAGCAAACTGTTCAACGGAACATGAACGAGATTGGTGAACCAACGGTTAAGTCGGCTTGCCGGCGCCGGATGTAGCGACCGGCATGGCTGTTCGCATGGCCGGATCCGCGCCGGGTCGCAAGCTCCCTTAAGCCCTTGCCTTTTGCGGCGTTGGCTCGGGAAACGGCTGTTTAGCCAGCGCTTAGCATGGAGTTAACCACGCACTCCGTTCGAGCCGGGAAAGGAATCGGTAAGGCTGTTTATTAAGCCGATCGAAAGAGCTTCTCCCTAGATTGGCAGCATCCGATCAACCATTACAGAAGTTGACGGAAGTGCTGTAACACGTGGAGTAGGAGCTCTCGAATGTCTAACCTTTTTGCACGTTTCGTGAAGGACGAATCCGGCGCGACCGCTATCGAATATGGTCTGATCGCCGCCCTCATCGCGCTCGCCATCATCACCGGCGCCGGCGCCCTTGGCAATGCGATCAACGCCAAGTTCACCGCAATCGGCAACACCCTGAACACCAGCGGCAGCTAATCTGCTTATTGCTGGATATTCAGATTGCGTTCTGGAAAAGGGCCGCCACGTTTGCGGCCCTTTTTCTATGTCGTAGCCAACACAGGCGTCTTTTCGTTTACAGGTCTCATCAATCGTTAATCGAACATGCATAGATTGAGGCCGGTGGAATTCGCACAATAGGCATAGCGCCGATGCTTGAAGCCCTGATATTCGTCGTCTTTCCGTTCTGCATGCTGTTTGCCGCGATCTCCGACATGCTGTCGATGACGATTGCCAACCGCGTGTCGGTGCTGCTTGTCGTCGTCTTCGCGCTGGTTGCGCCGCTGACGGGTATGGAATGGGCAGCCTACGGATGGCATTTCGCCGCCGGCGCCCTGGTCCTTGCAGTGACGTTCGGCCTGTTCGCCATGGGTGGCATGGGCGGAGGCGACGCCAAGTTGCTTGCCGCCACGGCCGTGTGGATGGGGTTGAACATCCATCTCGTCGAATACCTCGTTGTCTCGACGATCATCGGTGGTCTGCTGACGCTCGCCATCCTGTTTTACCGGAAGTCGCCGCTGGCGATTATTACCGGCCGCAATCCATTCCTGCGTCATTTCGCGGATGACACGACCGGCGTTCCCTATGGGATCGCGCTCGGCGTGGGTGGATTGCTGACCTATCCGGATTCGCCTCTGATGGTGTGGGCGCTGGCAAGGCTTGCGAGCTGAACACGATCTGATTTCCGTTATCCTTGACCGCGTTTGCCCGACCCCTTTGAAAGAGCCGTGGCCGGGCTCTTTGCGTCCGTCACGGCGCGATCCAGCTAATTTATGTAAACCTTAAATTAATCACGATCGTAAGCATTGCATTAACCTTGTTTTGACGATTGCCGCTGCAAAGTCCGGCTTGGCTACGTGGTTTGCCAAGGGCGAGGGTTCGGACAGATGCCAGCATCCCGACTGATTATTCTGAGCGTGGCGGTGGCCGCGGCGGGTGGCGCTGGCTATGTCGCAAAAAATATGGTCGCCGCGCCGCCGCCGCAGATCGTCGTCGATTCCGGCACCCAGGCTCCCGCCGTCCCCCTGCAGGACGTTCTTGTGCTCTCGGGCGATGTCGCGATGGGCAACGCGCTTCAGAACAACATCTCCTGGCAATCCTGGCCGGCCGACGGCGTCAACGCGAATTTCATCACCAAGGCCACTGCTCCCGACGCCCTGGAGAAATTGAAGGGGTCGATTGCCCGTGTGCCGATGTATGCGGGTGAGCCTGTGCGACGTTCCAAGCTGATCGGCGAGGGGCAGAGCTTCATGTCGTCCATACTGCCTTCCGGGATGCGCGCGGTCGCCACAACCATATCGGCCGACACTTCGGCCGGCGGCTTCATCCTTCCAAACGATTTCGTCGACGTCATCATGACCCGCAGGGCGGATGCCAGTGGCGGCGGCACCGGTTTCAACACCGAAACCATCCTCAAGAACATCCGCGTCCTGGCAATCGACCAGACCATCCAGGAGGACGAGGAGGGTAAGAAGACCAGGGTCGGCCAGACCGCCACATTGGAACTCACGCCCAAACAGGCTGAGATCATCACCGTCGCCCAGCAGATGGCCGATCGCCTGACCCTGGCGCTGCGGGCGATCACGGACACCCAGGAAAAGAATGTGGATGAGGCCGACTATCTCGTTTCCGGCAATGGCCGCAAGGGAACGGTGAGACTGATCAAGTCGGGTGAAGTTTCCGAAGTAGGGGCAAGGAAATGAGGCTAAGCGGTAAACTGCCGGCAATCATAGCCGCGGCATTCGGCCTGCTGCTCGTCGGAACGAATGTGCAGGGCGTTGTCGAGGCGAAAAGCACAAAGGTGACGGCCACGACCGCCAACCAACGCGTCAAGCTTGGCCTCAACAAATCGGTGGTCATAGACCTGCCGAGCGATGCCTACGACATTCTTGTCGCCAATCCGACCGTTGCCGATGCGGTGACCCGCACCGCAAGGCGTATCTACCTGTTCGGCAAAGCAGTCGGCGAAACCAACATCTTCGTCTTCGGCCCGAACGGCGAACAGATCGCCAGCCTGGATCTGGCCGTCGAACGCGACGTTGCCGGCCTGGAGGACTACATCAAGCGCTTCCTTCCGACCTCGGACGTCAAGGTGGAACTGCTGAACGACAACGTCATCTTGACCGGAACGGTCGATACGCCGCTGGACGCGAAGCGGGCAGTGGACCTGGCGACGATCTTCGTCTCGGGCGGTGAAGCGACGACGGGTCAGTATTCGCAGACCGCGGCAGGCGGCTCGGCCCAGAGTGGCGTCGACATCAACAACCCCGACCAGGAACGCCGTACCAGCAAGATCGTCAACCTGCTGCAGATCATCGGCGACGACCAGGTCACGCTGAAGGTTACCGTCGCCGAGGTCAGCCGCTCTGTGATGAAACAGCTCGGCGTCAACATGGTCGGCAACGGCGGCAGCAACGGCATCAGCTATGGCGCGCTCAGCGACAATTTCACCGGATTGGGCAAGCAGCTGTCGAATTCGGGCTTCAACATCGGCAACTCGGCACTGATGGCCTATATCAACGCCATGGAGCAGTCCGGGGTCATGAAGACGCTGGCTGAGCCGACCTTGACCGCCGTATCCGGCGAGAAGGCGACCTTCAAGGTCGGTGGCGAATACAACATGGTGTCCGGCGTTTCCCAGAACGTATCCACCGACAACCAGACCGGCCTGAAAACCTATACCATCGACAAGATCGAGTATGGCATCGGCCTGGAATTCCAGCCGGTGGTGCTGTCCCCCGGCCGCATCAGCCTGAAGGTCAGAACCTCGGTTTCCGAACCGACGACCGAAGGATCCGTGTCGCTTTCCTCTGGCGTAACGAGCCCCGGCACGAATATCCTGTCGCTGCGCAAGCGTCTTGCCGATACGACGGTCGAATTGCCCTCGGGCGGTTCCATGATGATCGCTGGCCTGGTTCGCGACGATGTCAGGCAGGCCGTCAACGGCCTGCCCGGACTGACGAAGATTCCCGTGCTTGGAGCGCTCTTCCGCAGCAGGGACTTCGTGCGCAACGAAAGTGAGCTCGTCATCATCATCACGCCCTATCTGACGAAGCCGGTGGCACGCAACGATCTCGCCAAGCCGGACGACAATTTCAATCCTCCGAGCGACGGCGCCGGCATGTTCCTAGGCAAGGTCAATCGCGTCTACGGCACCATGCAGACCAACAAGCCCAACGGCCGGTACCACGGCGTTGTCGGCTACATCTACAAGTGAATGGGAAAGCGGACATGTCTCAGTCAGCGTTGAAGACAAGGACCATCGCCTCGACGATGCGCACCGGCCGTTCGCGGGCCGGCCTGCGGGCGCTGCCGCTCCTGGCGGTGGCGGTGACGGCCTTGCTGGCCGGCTGCGCCCAGCGCGACAGCATCACCGTTGGCGCCATTCCGGACGACTATCGCACCAACCATCCGATCGTCATCGCCGAGAAGAACCAGAAGATCGACCTGCCTGTCGGCGCCGGCGACCGTGGCATGACCGGCTCGCAGCGCGACACGCTGCTCGGTTTCCTCGACGGTTATGACAAGAGTGCCGCGCCGACATTGACCATCCAGATTCCGAGCGGATCGGCCAATGAGGTCGCGGCGTCGGCGGCCGGCCGTGATTTCGCCAGGCTCGCGGTCGCCAGCGGCATCAAGCGCAACCGCATCGTCGTGGTCTCCTATCAGGCTGGATCTAGCGAGACATCCGCGCCGGTTCGCGTCTCTTTTATCGCCGTGAGAGCCCAGACCGACAGATGCGGCCGCTGGCCCGACGATCTCGCTGAGACCTCGGAAAACAAGCACTATGCCGACTTCGGCTGCTCCTATCAGAACAATCTCGCCGCCCAGGTTGCGAATCCGTCCGACCTGCTCGGGCCGCGCAAGCAGACCACCATCGACGCGGAAAATCGCGGCGCGGTGATCGATATCTACCGCAGCAGGGGTATTTCGGATGAATTCCTCGGCAATTCGGAAGTGACGTACTGAGCCGAGCCTCGAGGAAAGAGAAGCCACGGAAAGAGCATGACCATGAGCAACCTTGCCTATGACGCCACCGTGGACGGCGGTGATACATCACCGCAGGACATCGCCGCGATGCAGGCGTTGCGCCCGGTTCCGCGCATCTCGATCCAGGCATTCTGCGAGACCGAGGGCGTTGCCAATCCAGTCGAGCGCGCCGGCGAGGACCGCCGCATGACCAAGGCGCATCTCAAGGTTCATATGGGCGGCGTTCCCACCGCAATCGAGTTCTATCAGTCGGCGCCGACGCCGAACCTGATCCTGCTGGAGTCGCGCAGCGAACCCAAGCAATTGCTGGAGCAGCTCGCCCAGCTCTCGGAATACTGCGACCCATCCTCGAAAGTGGTGGTGATCGGCCACTACAATGACGTCGGTCTCTATCGCGAGCTCATCCGCTCCGGCATCTCGGAATATGTCATCGCGCCGGTGTCGATGGCCGACATCGTCAGTGTCGTGTCGTCGATTTTCGTCGATCCGGAGGCAGAACCGCTCGGCCGTTCGGTCGCCTTTATCGGCGCCAAGGGTGGCGTCGGGTCATCCACCATCGCCCACAATGTCGCCTGGGCAATGTCCTCCCTGTTCAAGTCCGAGGTCGTTGTTGCCGACCTCGACCTCGCCTTCGGCACGGCCAACATCAATTTCGACCAGGACCCGGCACAGGGCATCGCTGAAGCGGTGTTCTCGCCCGAACGCGTCGACGAGGTCTATCTCGACCGGCTGCTGACCCAGTGCGCCGAACACCTGTCGTTGCTCGCGGCGCCCTCGACGCTGGAGCGTGTCTACGACTTCGATCCCGAAGCCTTCGCGCAACTTGTCGATACCGCGCAGCGCAGCGTGCCGCTTCTGGTGCTGGACGTTCCCCATGTCTGGACGGGCTGGGCCAAGAACACGCTGGTCAAGGCCGACGAGATCGTCATCACGGCGACGCCGGAATTGGCCAATCTGCGCAATACCAAGAACCTGGTCGACATGTTCAAGCGGCTTCGCCCCAACGACCCGCCGCCGAAGCTGATCATCAACCAGGCCGGCGTCCCCAAGCGGCCGGAAATTTCGCCGTCCGATTTCGCCGAGCCGCTCGGCCTGACGCCGATGTCGGTCATTGGCTTTGATCCGTTGCTGTTCGGCAATGCCGCCAACAACGGGCGTATGCTCGGCGAGATGGATGCCAAGAACCCGGTTGTGGCCATGATCAATGAGATTGCTCATGTGCTGACCGGGCGAAGCGAAATCCGGACGAAAAAGAAGGCTGGCCTGGGCAGCCTGCTCGGCAAGCTCTCGCGCAACAAGAAGTGACGTTTTGGAACCGGTAGTCGATCATGTTCGGTAAAAGAGGCAACGACGACGGCAACCGGTTCACGCCGGAATTCCGCCAGCCAGCACCGGCGCCGGCCGCCCCGCCGCCCGCGGGTTCGGCGGATACGGCGGTTCTTGCCCGGCCCACGGCACCGCCGCCGCCGAGCGCACCTGTCGCGCCGCCGGCCCGCCGCGCGGTCGAGGCGCCGCCCATTGCGCCGGAGGCGAGGCGGGGCCGCGAAAAGAGCGAGACCTACTATGACACCAAGAGCCAGGTTTTCTCGGCGCTCATCGACACGATAGACCTGTCGCAGCTCGCCAAGCTCGACCCCGAAACCGCGCGCGAGGAAATCCGCGACATCGTCAACGACATCATCGCGATCAAGAATTTCGCGATGTCCATCGCCGAGCAGGAGGAACTGCTCGAGGATATCTGCAACGACGTGCTTGGCTACGGACCGCTCGAGCCATTGCTCGCCCGCGACGACATCGCTGACATCATGGTCAACGGCTCCAAGAACGTTTACATCGAAGTCAACGGCAAGGTCGAGCAGACCGGCATCCGCTTTCGTGACAACCAGCAGCTGCTCAACATCTGCCAGCGTATCGTCAGCCAGGTCGGCCGCCGTGTCGATGAATCCAGCCCGATCTGCGACGCCCGCCTTCCCGACGGCTCCCGCGTCAACGTCATCGCACCGCCGCTCGCCATCGACGGCACCGCGCTCACCATCCGCAAATTCAAGAAAGACAAGCTGACGCTCGATCAGCTGGTCAAGTTCGGCGCCATCTCGCCCCAGGGCGCCGAAGTTCTCAAGATCATCGGCCGTGTCCGCTGCAACATCGTCATTTCGGGCGGCACCGGCTCGGGCAAGACGACACTGCTCAACTGCCTGACCAACTACATCGACCGCGATGAGCGCGTCATCACCTGTGAGGACTCGGCCGAACTGCAACTGCAGCAGCCGCATGTCGTGCGCCTGGAGACCCGCCCGCCCAACCTCGAAGGCGAAGGCGAAGTGACGATGCGCGACCTGGTCAAGAACTGCCTGCGCATGCGGCCCGAGCGCATCATCGTCGGCGAAGTGCGCGGACCCGAAGTGTTCGATCTTCTGCAGGCGATGAACACCGGCCATGACGGCTCGATGGGAACGATCCACTCGAACAGCCCGCGCGAATGCCTGAACCGTATCGAATCCATGATCGCCATGGGTGGTTATTCGCTTCCGCAGAAAACCGTGCGCGAAATCGTCGTCGGCTCCATCGACGTGATCATCCAGGCGGCGCGTCTGCGCGACGGATCGCGCCGCATCACCCACATCACCGAGGTCATCGGGATGGAAGGCGACGTCATCATCACCCAGGACATCGTCCTCTACAACATCAAGGGCGAGGACGCCAACGGCAGGCTGCTGGGCGAGCACGTCTCGACCGGCATCGGCCGCCCGCATTTCTGGGACCGGGCTCGCTACTACGGCGAGGAACAGCGCCTCGCCACCGCGCTCGAGGCGATGGAGAAACGTGCTGACTGAGGTATCCGCGGGCGTGAAGGTTGTGGTCGATGTTTGGAATTGACGGCACCGTATTGGCGTTTGTCGTGCTCGCCGGTTTCAGCGCCGGCGCGGTCGCCTATGCATTCTTGGCCAACCAGATCAGCAATGAGAAACAGGCCGGCAAGCGGCTTGAAACGATCAAGGCCGCCGAGACGGACCGTTCCATCGTCAAGGCCTCGCGCGACCGCGCGGCTGACGCGGCCAAGCGCCGTAAATCGGTGCAGGATTCGCTGAAGGAACTCGACGAGAAGCAGAAAACCAAGGACAGCGCCGTCAAGAAGCCGCCACTGAAGGCTCAGCTTCGCCAGGCCGGCATGAAGGTTTCGGTCGAACGTTTCTACATCTACTCGGCCATATGCGGCCTCGCGCTGGTGGTGGTCGCCTTCATGGCCGGCGCGCCGATGCTTGTTTTGCCCGGTGTGCTGTTGGCCGGCGCACTCGGCCTGCCGCGCTGGTTCGTCTCGTTTCGCCGCGCGCGCCGGGTCAAGGCATTCCTCAACGAATTTCCAAACGCCCTCGACATTATCGTGCGCGCGGTCAAGTCCGGCCTGCCGCTGAACGACGCCATACGCCTGATTGCCAACGAATCCCCCGAGCCGGTGAAGGCCGAGTTCCGACGCATCGTCGATTCGCAGCAGATGGGCCTGTCGATCCCCGATGCGACCTTGCGCATGCCTGAAACCATGCCATGCACCGAGGCAAGTTTCTTCGGCATCGTCATCCAGATCCAGTCGCAGGCCGGCGGCAATCTGTCCGAGGCGCTGGGCAATCTTTCGCGCGTGCTTCGTGATCGCAAGAAGATGAAGGCCAAGGTGCAGGCGCTGTCGATGGAGGCGAAGGCGTCCGCCGCCATCATCGGCGCGCTGCCCTTCATCGTCGCCTTTCTGGTCTACCTTTCGAGCCCGCTCTACCTGATGCCGCTGTTCAACACCAGTGTCGGCAATCTGATCCTCGGCGTTTCCGCCATCTGGATGTCGATTGGCATCTTCGTGATGCGCAAGATGATGAACTTTGAAGTCTAGGGCCGAGGCATGAGCGAACAAGTCATCAAGTCACTGACGGATCCCAGCCTCCTGATCGCACTGCTGGTCGGCATCGCCGTGTTCGCGACCGTCTTTACGCTGCTGCCGGCGCTTGGCGGCAACCAGCTCAAGGCGCGCATGAAGTCGGTCGCGCTGGAGCGCGATGAGCTTCGCGCCAAACAGCGCGCGCGGCTTGCGAACGAGGCCGATCGCCGCCGCAAGGGCCTGCGCGAGCAACAGTCGGAAGGCATGCGCAACATCGTCGACCGGCTTGACCTGCGGCGCGCGCTGGCCGACGAGAACACTTTGCAGAAGCTCAAGGTCGCCGGCTTTCGGGGACAGAACCCGCTGACGCGTTTTCTCTTCTTCCGCCTCGTCCTGCCCTTTGTCGGCTTCGCACTGGCTCTGGTCTACATGTTCGTGTTCGGAGGATTGCCGGACAAACCATTGGTCGTCCGGCTGTTCGTCTGCGTCCTCGTTGCCTATGGCGGCTTCTACACACCGGTCCTCTATGTCAACAACCGCGCCACCAAGCGCAAGCAGTCGATCCAGATGGCTTGGCCGGATGCGCTCGACCTGATGCTGATCTGCGTGGAATCGGGCATGTCGGTCGAGGCGGCGCTGCGCAAGGTCGCCGACGAGATCGGCGCGCAGTCGGTGGCTCTGGCGGAAGAATTCATCCTGACCAATGCCGAGCTTTCCTATCTGCAGGAGCGCAAGCAGGCCTACGAGAATCTTGCAAGCCGTACCGGCCTGGAATCGGTCAAATCGGTGTCGCAGGCGCTCGTCCAGGCCGAACGCTACGGCACGCCGGTGGCGCACGCGCTGCGCGTGCTTGCCGCCGAAAGCCGCGACATGCGCATGAACGCCGCCGAGAAGAAGGCCGCCGCTCTGCCGCCCAAGCTCACCGTGCCGATGATCCTGTTCTTCCTGCCGGTGCTTTTCGCCATCATCCTCGGCCCCGCCGGCATCCAGGTCAGCCAGCGCGGCATCTTCGGCGATCATTCCGGGGCGGCGGCGTCAGCCACCCAGTAAAGGCAGGGCAATCCTTGCGCAAATACGAAAGCCGCGCTGCATGCAGCGCGGCTTTCAACGTCTGTTGACGAAATCTCTGCGTCAGTTGGTTGCCGGCTTCGACTTGTCCTGATCCTTGAGCTGGCTCCAGGCATTCTGTTGGGCCAGCATCTGCCTGAGATAGGCGACATTGGCCTGTGCCTGCTCGGGCGAGAGTTCCTGCGAGGCGATCTTCTCGGCCTCGTCGAAACGGCCCTGCAGGCCGACGACCAGCGCCAGGTTCTGGCGCACGCGGCTGTCGGCGTTGGGCTGCTGCGCGGCCGAACGCATATAGGTTTCGGCGGTGCGCAGATCTCCTTCCAGCACATAGGACATGCCGAGATTGGAGAGCACCGAGGGCTCGTTCGGCTTGAGTTCGAGGGCCTTGCGGTAGAGCTGGCGCGCGTCGTTCTTCTGGCCGATCTGATCAAGGATGGCGGCTTCCGCCGACACCAGCTTCCAGTCGGGATATTCCGGCGTCTGGGCGCGGCGCACGGCGTCGAGCGCGGCCTCGAACTGGCCGTTGGCGGCCAGAGCCTTGCCGTAGGCGGCGAGCACGTCGCGGTCCTTGGGGTAGGTGATCGCCAGCTTGCGCATCACGGCAAGCGACTGGTCGGCATCGCCGTCCATCTGCAAAGCGGCCGCAAAGTTGGTTGCTATACGCTTGTCGTTGGGGTTCTTGGCGTAGGACTGGCCAAGGGCGGCGGTGGCGTTGTGCACTTCTCCCGCCGACATGGTCTCCAGCGGCTTGCCGCCGCTGCGGCCGATCGAGCCCGTGGTCATCCTGCTGGTCCCGCATCCGGCGACGCCTGCCGCGAGCGCCAGCATGAGGGCCGTGGTGACGAGCCGTTTTCCCCTGGCGTTCACTGTGCGGTTGGTCGGCATGACACCCTAGGCCTCCATTCATACGCGCGGCCATTGCGTGGCCATCTTCCCTCCCGCAGAAATATTCTGTTAACCCTAACGGAGAGTTAAGAAACGCCGACTCGGGGGCTCGGGTCGGCAGGAGAACATCGAATGCCTGTCGAACTCGTCGAGACGAAATTGCAAGGCGCGCTGCCGGTGCATCTGGTGGCCCGTGACGGACTGGAGGCCGCCGGCCTTGCGCCATCGACCATTGCATGGGCCAAGGCCAACGGATTTTCCGGCGAGGCAGGCAGGACACTGGCCGTGCCTGGCGAAAGCGGCGCGCTCGCCGGCGCGCTGTTTGGTATCGGCGACGGCGAGGGCACGCTCGCGCTCGGCGCACTGTCGAAAGCCCTGCCAGAGGGCGATTGGCAATTCGCCTCCATTCCTGCCGAGCCGGAACTCGCGGCAATCGCGCTGGCGCTCGGCGGCTATGTCTTTACCCGTTATGGCAAGAAGCCGGGCAAGGCGCTGCGCTTCGACGTGCCGGCCGGTGTCGACGCGGCGCGTGTTCGCCGCATCGCCGATGGCGTCTTCCTGGCCCGTGACTTGGTCAACACACCGACCAGCGACATGGGACCGGACGATCTGGAGAAGGCGGTGCGCACCCTGGCCGCGGCGCACAAGGCCGAAGTCTCCGTCATCAAGGGCGACGATCTGCTGACGCGGAATTTCCCGATGATCCATGCCGTCGGCCGGGCATCTGTCGGCGCGCCGCGGCTGATCGATATGATCTGGGGGCAAGAGGGCGCGCCGAAGGTGACGTTGGTCGGCAAGGGCGTCTGTTTCGACACCGGCGGTCTCGACATCAAGCCGTCGTCCAGCATGCTGCTGATGAAGAAGGACATGGGCGGCGCGGCCAATGTGCTTGGCCTGGCCTCGATGATCATGGCTGCGGGGCTGAACGTGCGGCTGCGCGTGCTGATCCCCGCGGTCGAGAATTCGATTGCCGGCAATGCTTTCAGGCCGGGTGACGTGCTGGCGAGCCGCAAGGGCATCACTGTCGAGATCGGCAACACGGACGCCGAAGGCAGGCTTGTGCTCGGCGACGCGCTGGCGCTGGCCGACGACGAGGAACCGCAGCTGCTGGTCGACATGGCGACGCTGACCGGAGCCGCCCGTGTCGCGCTTGGCCCTGATCTGCCGCCTTTCTACACCGGTGACGACGCACTGGCCTCCGAGCTGGCGGCGGCATCGCTGGCGGTCGAGGATCCGCTGTGGCGCATGCCGCTGTGGCGGCCTTACGATGCGAAACTGTCGTCGAAGATCGCCGACATCAACAATGTCACCACGGACGGGTTCGCCGGTTCGATCACAGCGGCGCTGTTCCTTAAGCGTTTTGTCGAGAAGACGGCGAGCTGGGCGCATTTCGACATCTTCGCCTGGAACCCCGCCGATCGTCCGCACGGCCCCGCTGGCGGCGAGGCGCAAGGCATTCGGGCTCTGGAGCGGATCATTTCCAGGCGTTTCGGCCAACCATGATCCCGAAAAGTGGTAGCCGGTTTTCGGATAAGATCATGGTTCAACAAGAAATTCGAAACTGAAACGGAACCGAAACAATTTGCCGTCATGCTGGCCTGATGTCGATTGCGATGCGCCCAAGCCAGGCCTTGCGACTGTGGCAGCAAGTGATGCTGTCGCAGGTGCGCGACGACGCCCCCGACCTGACCATGCGCCAGACGGCCATCCTGTTCACCATCTATCTCGATCCGCCGCCGCACACGGTGCGCGGGCTCGCCGCCCGCCTCAACGTCACCAAGCCAGTCATCACCCGCGCGCTCGACACGATGGGCGCGCTGAAGCTGGTGTCGCGCCATCGCGACGAACTCGACAAGCGCAATGTACTGATCAAGCGCACGGTCGAGGGCGCGCTCTTTGTCGAGCGCTTCGGCGATGGTATCATCGCCAAGGCGCACGAACTGCCGATTTGACCGTTTGCCCATACAACAGGGTTGCCGATTTTGACTGCTCACGATGCACGCCTGCACGCCTTCCGTTCCGACCTCGCCGACGCGAGGCTGAAGGGCGAGGTTACTGCCGAGCGTTTCGTCGCCGGCCGGCCATCACGGATTTCGGTCCCGGTGGCCGACATCCGCAACGCGCCCAAGCCGGATGCCGGTATCAACACACAGGCCCTGTTCGGCGACGATGTGCTGGTTTTTGAGGACGCCGAAGGCTGGGCCTGGATCCAGGCTGAACGCGACGGCTATGTCGGCTATGTCGCCGCAACGCAGTTGAGCGGACGCGACCATGCGCCCACCCATATCGTCTCGGTGCCCCGTACCTTCCTCTATCCCGGTCCGGACCTGCGCTTTCCGATCGCGGGACAGCTGTCGATGGGATCGACGGTGACGGTGACGGGTGCCGCCGAGACGCGCGGCACGCACTATGCCGTCCTACCGTCAGGCGAAGCGATCATCGCTGGCCACCTCAGGCCAATCGGCGAAGTTGCCGCGGACTATGTCGCGGTTGCCGAGACGTTTCTTGGCACACCTTATCTGTGGGGCGGTGCCTCCGGCTTCGGCATCGATTGCTCGGGTCTGGTGCAACTGGCGATGCGCATGGCCGGCAGGGACGTGCTGCGCGATTCCGATATGCAGGCGGCAAGCATAGGCGAGCCCCTTGAGCCTGGCCCGGACTATGCCGGATTGCGCCGGGGCGACCTTGTGTTCTGGAAGGGCCATGTCGCTGTCATGACCGACGCCGAGACCATGATCCACGCCAACGGCCACACCATGCTGGTCTCGCGCGAAGGGCTGAAGGATGCCATCGCCCGGATAGGCTATCTCTATGGCGGCCCGACGGGATTTCGCCGGCCATAAGCTTCTTCCTTCTCCCCGTCTTACGGGGAGGTGAGGAGTGGTCCGCGCAGCGGGCGAAGGCCAATTGCTTGGCTTTTCGAACGACGAACGCCCGAAGGGCGGATGAGGGGCAGCGCGAGCCTGCGAGTGATCGCGCCAACACCCCTAATTTGTGATCGCTGGCGCTGCCCCTCACCTGCCTGCCGGCATCCTCTCACCGTATAGTACGGGGAGAGGGGCGCTCTCCTCGATCCCCTTTTGTTCCGATTTTCCTTGGCGATCGCCCGTAGCCGCGCTACCTCTGGCGCGTGACAGTTGAGCCGCGCCTTGCCGAGCAGAATGCCGCCATTGCCCTGCCCGAGCCATTCCTCAGATGGTTCGGCGAGAAAGGCTGGTCGCCGCGCGCCCATCAGGTCGAATTGCTGGCGAAGGCTCAAGGCGGCCAATCGGTGCTTTTGATCGCGCCGACCGGGGCCGGCAAGACGCTGGCCGGTTTCCTGCCCTCGCTGACTGAACTCGCCGTCAGGCCAAGGCGCAAGCCGGGCCAGGCGCATCGCGGCATCCACACGCTCTACATCTCGCCGCTCAAGGCGCTCGCCGTCGACATCGAGCGCAATCTCGGCAAGCCGGTCGAGGAGATCGGTCTCCCGATCAGCATCGAGACACGCACCGGCGACACGCCTTCCCATAAGCGCCAGCGACAGAAGCTGGCGCCGCCCGACATCCTGCTCACCACGCCGGAGCAGCTCGCCCTGCTGATCGCGGCCGGCGATGCCAGACGCTTCTTCGAGGACCTGCGCTATGTCGTGCTTGATGAGCTGCATTCGCTGGTGACCTCGAAACGCGGCCATCTCTTGGCGCTCGGTCTGGCGCGGCTGCGCAGTTTTGTCCCCGACCTGCAGACAATCGGCCTGTCGGCGACGGTGGCCGAACCGGACGAGTTGCGGCGCTGGCTGGTCAGCCAGAACCCACCCGGCGACATGTCCGAATTGATCGTCGTCACCGGCGGCGCGAAGCCTGATATTTCCATCCTCGATTCCGAGGAGCGCGTCCCTTGGGCGGGACATTCGGCGCGCTACGCCACGCCGGAGATCTATCGCGAGATCAAGCGCCACAAGACGACCCTGCTGTTCGTCAACACCCGCAGCCAGGCGGAGCTGTTGTTCCAGGAATTGTGGCGGGTCAACGAGGACACCTTGCCGATCGCCTTGCATCATGGCTCGCTGGATGTCGGTCAGCGCCGCCGCGTCGAGAAGGCGATGGGCGAGAACGCGCTGCGCGCCATCGTCGCGACATCGACGCTCGATCTCGGCATTGACTGGGGCGATGTCGACCTGGTCGTCCATGTAGGCGCACCGAAAGGCGCCAGCCGACTGGCGCAGCGCATCGGCCGCGCCAATCACCGCATGGACGAGCCGTCCAAGGCGATCCTCATCCCGGCCAATCGCTTCGAGGTGCTGGAATGCCGGGCCGCGCTCGATGCCAACTATCTCGGTGCGCAGGATACGCCGCCGCTGGTCAATGGCGGCCTCGATGTGCTGGCGCAGCATGTGCTCGGCTGTGCCTGCGGCGCACCGTTCCGCGCCGATGATCTTTTCGAGGAAGTGCGAACGGCGGCACCCTATGCCAGCCTCGATCGGCCGACCTTCGACCGCGTCATCGATTTCGTCGCCACCGGCGGCTATGCGCTGAAGAATTACGAACGCTACGCCCGCATCCGCTTGAACAAGGACGGACTGTGGCGCGTCTCCAATCCGCGCATTGCCCAGCAATACAGGCTGAATGTCGGCACCATCATCGAAGTGCCGGCGCTCAACGTGCGTTACGTCAAAGCTGGCAGTAAGGGCTCCGCTTCGCGTGGCGGCGCCGTCCTCGGCAAGATCGAGGAGGCCTTCCTCGAAACGCTCACCCATGGCGACACCTTCATGTTCGCCGGCAAGGTGCTGCGCTTCGAAGGCATTCGCGAGAATGAATGCTTTGTGTCGAATGCACCCGGCAGCGACGCCAAGGTGCCCTACTATGGCGGCGGCAAGTTCCCGCTTTCGACCTACCTTGCCGAGCAGGTTCGCATGATGCTGGACGATCCGCAGCGCTGGAAGAAGCTGCCGGAGCAGGTGGCTGACTGGCTGCGATTCCAGGCCGACAAATCGGTATTGCCGAAGCGCGATGACCTGCTGATCGAGACCTTTCCACGCGGCAACCGCTATTATCTGGTCGCCTATCCCTTCGAAGGCAGGCTGGCGCACCAGACGCTGGGCATGCTGCTGACCCGCCGTCTCGACAGAGCGGGCGCCAGGCCGCTCGGCTTTGTCGCCACCGACTATGCCTTGGCCATATGGTCGCTGGGCGATATGGGCGCGATGTTCAAAGCCCGGAAGCCGTCGCTCGGCGCGCTGTTCGACGAGGACATGCTGGGCGACGACCTCGAAGCCTGGTTGGCCGATAGCTGGCTTCTCAAGCGGACCTTCCGCAATTGCGCGCTGATTTCGGGGCTGATCGAGAAACGCCATCCGGGCCAGGAGAAAAGCGGCCGCCAGGTCACCGTGTCGACCGACCTGATCTACGACGTGCTGCGCAGCCATGAGCCTGACCATATCCTGCTGCAGGCGACGCGTGCCGATGCGGCGGCCGGTCTGCTCGATGTCAGCAGACTTGCCGACATGCTCTCGCGCGTCCGGGGTCGAATCATGCATAAGAATCTCGAGCAGATTTCGCCGTTAGCCGTGCCGATCATGCTCGAGATCGGCAAGATGCCGGTGAATGGCGAAGCCGATGAAACACTGCTGATGGATGCGGCGACGTTGGTCGAGGAGGCCATGGGGCCAGGAATGGTAGAGGAATGAATTTCTCGCTGACACGAGCATCGCTGATTGCCGAGGCCGACTTGATCGGCATCGCCGGCGAGTGCGCGGTCTGCGATCCGCGCGGGGTGCTCTATTTTCCAGAGCTCAGGCTGTTGGCTGTATCCGACCTGCATCTGGAAAAGGGCTCGTCGCTGGCAAGGCGCGGCGCGCTGATCCCGCCCTACGACACCGGCGCCACTTTGCTCAGACTGCAGGCCGTCATATCGGATTACCAGCCGTCGATCGTCATCAGCCTGGGTGACTCCTTTCACGATGGCGGCGGCGCCGAGCGCATGCATGCGAGCTTTCGCGAGCGGCTGGAAGCGCTGATGGCAGGCCGCGACTGGTTCTGGGTCGCCGGCAACCATGATCCGGGAGCGCCGGCCGATCTGCCCGGCGAAACGGTGCGGGAACTGGCTATCGGCTCGCTGCTGTTCCGGCATGAGCCGTCCAAGGTGCGCGTCGAGGGCGAGATCGCAGGCCATCTGCATCCCTGCGCGCGCATCGTCCAGCGCGGCCGTTCGGTGCGGCGGCGCTGCTTTGCCGGCGATGGCGGCCGCATGATCATGCCGGCCTTCGGTGCCTATACCGGTTCGCTCAACGTGCTCGACCGCGCCTATGCCGGGCTGTTCCGGCTGGAAACGCTGATGGCCTACATGCTTGGCGCCGACCGCATCTTCGCCATCTCCCGTTCGATGCTGCGGCCGGGCTGACCTCAACGTCCGTAGTACAGGGTAACCGTGTGCTTCGCCTCGGCGAAGAACAGCCAGCGTTCGACCAGCATGCCGGCGAACTGGACGATCGCGGCGAGTACTGACGGCACCGCCGCAAAGGGCCAGGGCAAGGCAAAGGTGGCGGCGAGCAGCAGGACGGGCAAGGCGAAGGCCAACCCCTGTGTGAGCATCCGCAGCTTCGCACTGTGCTTGCGCGCGATGCGAAAGCCCATTTCCTTGAGCAGGTAATTCTCCTCTGTATGCGGCCATTCCAGCGAGCGCACCGTGCCGCCGGCCAAACCGGTCGCGGTGTTGGCGGTGGTCGGAATCTCGAGCCGGTCATTGTACCGCCAGGTCACGAGCTTCCAGCCCCATCCGGCAAGAGTGGCAAGCAACGAGAGCGCCAGCACGGCCATTGAGGCGACGCCAAAACCTTGCAGCAGCGCGTTCAACAGAACGCTGCCGGTCATGGTCGCGAAGATAAGATAAGCCGGCAAAGTATACCGGCTGTGCCACTGGGCGATCGGCTTTAGCGACGCATAGATCATCCCTGTGGTGCAGACAGTGACGACCGCACCGCAGGCCGCCAGCAATCCGGCAATGGCTACCCAGCCGCCAGTGCGGCTAAAGAACAGCCAGCCGATGCCGAACAATCCCGCCGGTATGAAAGTGATGACCGAGGCTACGCCTTCGCGCGACAGCCAGGAACTGCGCCATTGCGAGAACGCCCGCCAGGCGCGTTCCGGTCTGCCGAGATGGCCGGTCGAGGACAATAGGCCGGCGGCGATCAGGCCGAGCGCCAGCCCCAGCCCGGTGAAGCCGAGCCAGAAATCGGGCGGAATGATCTGGAGCCCGCCGAGCACGCCAAGCAGCGCGAGCAGCCCGTAGCCGGCGCCGGTGGCGGTGGTGAAGAAGACGACGGAGAAGGCTGGATGCATGGGTTAGTTCGAAAGCATGCGGTCGACCCAGCCGAGGAAGCCGCCTTCGGCCCGCACCGGCTCCAGCGCCTTCGCCGGCACCGATGCTGCGCGTTGCGTATGCGCGCGGGGCGGCAGGTATTTGTTGGTCGGGTGATAGCCTAGCTCAGGCATCAGGTCGACACCGCCGCGCTCCGCCACCAGCTGCGAGACGGCGGAGTGGGGATCGCCGAGATCGCCGAAATGCCGGGCGCTGGTCGGGCAAGCGGCGACGCAGGCCGGCACGCGGTCTTCCTCGGCCAGATTGTCATTGTAGATGCGGTCTACACACAGCGTGCATTTCTTCATCACGCCGACATCGGTGTCGAATTCGCGTGCGCCATAGGGGCAGGCCCAGCTGCACAATTTGCAGCCGATACACTTGTCCTCGTCGATCAGCACGATGCCGTCCGAGGCGCGCTTGTAGGAGGCGCCAGTCGGGCAGACGGTGACGCAGGCGGGCGTCTCGCAATGCAGGCAGGAGCGCGGGAAGTTGACGGTGCGCCCGCCCATCTCGGTGGTGTGCTCATAGCTGTGCACGCGGTTGAACCAGACACCGTCGACATGGCCGCCATACGGGTCGATGTCGGTCAGCGGCGCCATGTGGCCCCCGGTGTTCCATTCCTTGCAGGCAGTGACGCAGGCCTGGCAGCCGACGCAGGTGTCGAGGTCGATGACGAGACCGAGCTTCTTGTCGGTATGGGCGGGGAGGCATGTCATTCGGCGGCCTCTCTTGCCCGGCGGAATTCGGCGCCGAAACTCAGCTTGTCGGGCGCGGGCTCGAAATGTGGCGGCTGCTGAAAGCGCTCGAACTGCGGCTCGGTAAAGCCGGCTTCCTCAGCCGCGCATTTGACGATGCGCACACGCAGATCGAACCATGCCGCCTGGCCGGTCACCGGATCCGAATTCGAATAGCGCTTGCCCTGTGCATCGGCCGAGGTCTGGTCGCCGATGATATGGTTGAGCAGAAAGCCGCACTTGCTCTCGGCGGCATCGTCCTTCAGGCCCCAACTGCCGCGCCTCTTGCCGATCGCGTTCCAGGTCCAGACCGTGCTTTCGTTCACCCCGTCGACCAGCTTGATCTGCCCCTTCACACGGCCATTGATGCTTTCGATCCACACCCAGTCATCGTCAACGAGACCGAGGTTGGCGCCGGTGCGGTGATGCACGAACAGCCGGTTCTGGCTGGTAATCTGCCGCAGCCACGCATTCTGCGAACCCCAGGAATGATACATGTGCATCGGCCGCTGCGTCAGCGCGTGCAGCGGGTATTTTTCGAGGTCGACGACCGCCTCCTCGAAGGGCATGTACCAGAACGGCAGCGGGTCCATATAGGTCTCGATGCGCTGGCGCTCGCCCTCGGGTGGCAACACCCGGCCATGGCCGCGTGCGGCCAGCCGAAAGCGCTGCAGCGGCTCGGAATAGAGCTGGAAGACGATCGGCTCCGCCTTCGGGATGAAACCCATCTGCACCGCGAAATCGAGATAGGAGCGGTTGGCCATCTTGTAGTAGCGCTGATCCTCTGCGAAGTCGTGATGCCAGAAGCCGCCATTGTCGATGTAGCGCTGCAACTGGTCCGGATTGACTTCACCCTTGCCGATCGACGTCCCGTCCTTGCCACGCCAGCCGGCCAGCGGTCCGATGCCCGGTGTGCGCTCATGATTGACGATGTAGTCGGCATAGTCGGTATACTTGGCCGATCCGTCATCATTGACAAAGCCGGGCAGGCCGAGCCGCGCGCCGAGCTCGATCAGCACCGACTGGAACGGCCTGACGTCGCGGTCCGGCTCGACCACGGGATGGCGGATGGCGTCGCCCGGCCCGTCGGCATGGCTGATAGGCCGGTCGAGCAGGCTGATGCAATCATGGCGCTCGAGATAGGTCGTATCCGGCAGCACGAGGTCGGCGAACGGCACCGTCTCTGAATAATAGGCGTCGGAATAGATGATGAAGGGGATCTTGTAGTTGCCCGCCTCATCGTGGTCGGTCAGCATGGCAATGGTCTCGACGGTGTTCATCGAGGAATTCCAGGCCATGTTCGACATGTACATCATCAGCGTGTCGATCGGGTAGGGATCGCCCGCCCAGGCATTGCGGATGACGGTATGCATCAGCCCGTGCGCGGCGAGCGGCGCCTCCCAGGAATAGGCTTTGTCGATGCGAAGCGGCGTGCCTGCCTCATCGACCAGCAGATCGTCCGGCCCGCAGACAAAGCCGAGCGGCATGCCGTCCAGCGGCGTCATTGGCTTGACCGTCTTGCCCGCGGGTTTCGGGCCTGGCGGCGCCGACCGGGGATAGGGCGGCTTGAAACGAAAACCGCCGGGAACATCCACCGTGCCCAACAACACCTGCAGCAGGTGGATGGCGCGGCAGGTATGAAAACCGTTCGAATGGGCTGATATACCGCGCATGGCATGCATCGATACGGGCCGGCCCGTGATCGTCTCGTGCCGGCGTCCGGCCCAGTCGGTCCATACGACCGGCAGTTCGATCGTCTGCTCGAAGGCGACATGGGCAAGTTCAGCGGCGATCCGGCGGATCGTATCGGCAGCAATACCGCAGCGCTCCGCGACCGCATCCGGCGCATAGCTGTCATCGAGATAGCGATCGGCGAACAGCTGGAACACCGGCGTGCAGCGGCGGCTGGCGACTTCAAAGCTGCCGGTCAGCGCCGGCTTCGCTTTCGGGTCAGCTGCCTTGACTGAGGTCTTCGCCACCCTGTCCCAGGTCAGCGGATTGCCATCGGCGTCGCGGACGAACAACCCGTCGTCGAAGGCACCGGGCTCCTGCACGACGAGGACATGGGCGTTGGTGTAACGGAGCAAGTAATCGAGATCGACGCGGCCGGCCTTCAACAGTTCGTGGATGAGCGCGAAGACGAACAGGCCGTCTGTGCCGGGCCGGATGCCGATCCAGTCATCGGCAATCGCATTGTAGCCGGTCCGGCACGGGTTGATCGACACAATCTTGGCGCCGCGTGCCTTGAGCTTGCCCAGCCCGATCTTGATCGGGTTGGAATCGTGGTCCTCGGCGACGCCGAACAGCATGAAGTATCTTGTGTTGTCCCAGTCGGGCTCGCCGAACTCCCAGAATGAACCGCCGATCGTGTAGAGGCCCCCGGCCGCCATATTGACCGAACAGAAGCCGCCATGGGCGGCGAAATTCGGCGTGCCGAACTGGCTCGCCCACCAGCCGGTCAGGGATTGCGACTGGTCGCGGCCAGTGAAGAAGGCAAGTTTCTTCGGATCGGTGCGACGGATCGCGGAGAGCCGCTCCGTCGCGATCGAAAAGGCTTCCTCCCACTCGATCTCGCGAAACGCGCCGGAGCCGCGCGGCCCGCTGCGCAGCAAGGGCTTCTTCAGCCGGGCCGGGCTGTAATGCTGCATGATGCCGGAACTGCCCTTGCCGCAGATCACGCCGCGATTGACCGGATGGTCCCTGTTGCCGTTGATGTAGCGGACCTTGCCGTCTTTGATGTGCACGTCGATACCGCAGCGGCAGGCGCACATGTAGCAGGTCGTCTTGGCGATGCTGTCCGAAACACTTGGCGAGGTGTCGACGCCGTCGCCCTCATCTGGCGCGCGCGTATCGGCTAGCGGGCGTTGCGATGGTGCCGAATTCGCGCCGCGCTGCGGTCGGTGGTTCATGAGCCGGCGGTGCCAGCGCGGCCGGCTGATTTGGCGCGCGTCTTCGGCCCGGGGCCGCGCATATAGTGCTCTTCGGGGTGATAGCGATCGCCGGCGAGCCGTCTGCGGATGCCGCGGGTCCAATGCGCGAGAAGGGACTTGAACCGCCAGATCATTTTAGTCTCTGCCATCCGCTGGCGAATTTTTTCTAACTTCGCGTGAAAATGTAGAATGAAGCTATCGATCCGTCTAATCAGTTGTTCTTGTAAATTCGATCGATATTGGTTCTTAATGTCACCATGACCCTGGATCAGTTGCGCATTTTCGTCGCCGTCGCCGAGCGCGGCCACATGACCAAGGCGGCGGAGCTTTTGGGCATTTCGCAGTCTGCGGCATCGGCTGCCATCCGCGCGCTTGAAGAGCAGCACGGCGTCCACCTGTTCAACCGCGTCGGCCGCAACATCGAGCTTGCCCAGACCGGCCACCGGTTCCTGCCGGAGGCCAAGGCCGTGCTGGAGCGAGCCGCCGCCGCCCGCAATGTGCTGGAACATGTCTCACAGACGGTCGCCGGCAGTCTCTCCATCGCCGCCAGCCTGACCATCGCCAGCTACTGGCTGCCGCGCCGGCTGGCGTCCTTCCACGAGGCCTACCCTGCGGTGCGGCTGAGCGTCAGCATTGGTAACACAAGGCAGGTCGAGGCCAGTGTGCTGGATGGAACCGCCGACCTCGGCCTGGTCGAGGGGCGCACCGAGTCTGACATATTGCGCCGCGCCAAGGTCGACACCGACCGGCTGATGCTGGTGGTCGCCGCGTCACATCCCGAGATCGCCGAAACCGCGCCGGGCCGCCCCGACATCAAGGGCCTGCGCTGGATCATCCGCGAAGGCGGTTCGGGCACGCGCGAGGTGCTGGAGGATCTGGCGCGGCGCGAAGGGATTTCGCTAGCCGATTTGCAGGTGTTCCTGGTGCTGCCCAGCAACGAGGCGGTTCGCCAGGCGGTCGAGGCGGGTGCCGGCGCCACCATCATTTCGGAGCTCGTTGTCGGACGCGCCGTCGCCGAAGGCAGCCTGCGCTCCGTGCCACTCGAACTGCCGAAACGCGACTTCGCCATGATCACGCACCGCGATCGCCAGGCAAGCCTCGCCCAGATGGCGCTCAAGGCACATCTGGGTACCGAATCCGCAGGGAGCGGCTCAGCGTAGTTAGGCGAACTTCCGTTGCGCATCCAGCGCCAGGCCAAGCCCGACCGAGCCGAACATGTCGCCGTCGATCACCGAAGCCTGCGGCACCAGCGACAGGATTTCCCGTCTTGCCAGCGGGATCGCGGTCGAGCCGCCGGTCAGGAATACCGCGGTGATGTCGGACGGCGTTACCCCGGCGTCGCGCATGGTCTCAGCCACCGTCGCGGTGACCCGCTCGATGTCCCTGGCGATCGCGGCGTCCAGCCCGTCGCGCGTGATCTCAGCGGCGAACTCCACGTCAGATAGCCTCACCGCGACTTCGGCCAACGATTGGTCGGTCAGTTCTATCTTGGCCTTTTCGACCAATGCCGCCAAAGCGTGCCCATAGCGGTGCTCGACGATGTGGATGAAGCGGTCGACAAGGTCGGCGCGCGCGGCCTCGTAGCGGATCTGGCGCAGATGCGTCATCGCCTTGGCGGTGTAGACCAGGTTGATGCGCTGCCATGTCGCCAGATCGATGAAGTAGCTGGCCGGCAGATTGCGCTTGCCGTCCTTGGTCGGGGTCAAATAGCCGAGCTGCGGCATGACATGGGCGATGCTGAGCAGCCGGTCGAAATCGGTGCCGCCGATATGGACACCCCTGCTGGCCAGGATATCGTCCTTGCGGTCGAGGGATCGGGCACGCTCCGGCGAGACGCGCACGACCGAAAAGTCAGACGTGCCGCCGCCCATGTCGATGATCAGCGCCAGCTCCTCGCGTGTCACCCTCTGCTCATAGTCGAGCGCCGCGGCGATCGGCTCGAATTGGAAAGCGATGTGCTTGAAGCCCTGGGCATGCGCGGCCTTTTCCAGGTCGCTCTGTGCGTTGGCGTCGGCTTGCGCATCGTCATCGACGAACTGCACCGGGCGGCCGAGCACCACGGTCTCGACCAGATCGCCGCCATCCTCCTCCAGCCTTTTCCTGAGATGCCCAAGGAACAGGCCGATGATCTCCATGAAGCCGATCGAGCGCGCCTTGATGCGCGTCTTTTCATGCGCCAGCGAACTGCCGAGCACGCTCTTCAGCGAACGCATCAGCCGGCCTTCCACGCTGTCGGTGTAGTTGGCGATGGCCCGGCGGCCAAAACAGATGCGGCCGTCCTCGAAATTGAAGAACACCGCACTGGGCAGTGTGACCTGGTTGTCTTCGAGCGCGACGAGGTGGGGTTGCCCGTTGCGGACTACACCGACCGTGGAGTTCGACGTGCCGAAATCGATACCGGCGAATGCTGGTCGCAAAGCAGCCTCCTCATTGGCGCCAGGCAGCGGATCGGCGCTCGCGGAAGAAGCGTGCGCTGCGGTTTCGGGCGACCGGACCGCTCTGCCGAATTGAATTGTGCGTGCTTGCCCGTTGGGCGGGGAGGTGCGGTCTATAGCATGACGCGGGAAAGGGAAACCCCTTTTGGGCGCCTCAGTCCTTGCGGAAGATCAGCCTGCCGAGCCAGCCCGTCAGCATGGCCAGCGATATGGCGAAGACGCCATAGAGGAAGGAGTAGTTGTGGGCGACCCGGAAGATCGACTGTTCGAAACCGGATTTGCGGATTTCGAGCTGGGCCGAACTTTCCTTGATGAACAGGCCGCTCTTGAACAGGAAGGCACGTGCCTTGTGGGTCCCAACCGGCACATTGGGCGCCAAGCGCACGGTGGCGCGGAACAGGTTCTGCGACAGGAACTGCACGCCGCCGACATTCTCGCTGTAGAGGCCGGTCGCCGCTTTGCGTTCGCGCAAGGCCGTGGTGAATTCTTCGATCGTCGCCGGGCTGTCGCCGGCGTCGGCTGGCTGCATGTAGAGATTGGAGGCACCGAGCGACAGCTGCTTGTAGCTGTTCGGCTCGGTGATGTCCTGCAGCGGCCGCGTCGTCGCCACCGAATAGGACATCGGCACATTCTCGAAGGTTTCGGAGTCCAGATTGACCCACACGCCGAGCACCCGGTCCTTGCGGCGCACCACCACCGGCTTGGGTGGCCCTTCGAGCACGACGATGACGTCGTAGCGCCCCTGTCGGGCGACCAGCGGGTCAGGGTTTTCCAGCGAGCCGAAAATGGTCAGGTCGGCACCGGAAAAGCCGGCGGTGATCGAAACATTGTCGGTGGAGAGCCCGATCTGGATGCCTTCCGGCAGTGGCGTCTGTGCCTTGGCAGGTACGACGACCGCAAGCAGTGACAGGAAAATGGCGGTTGCGAACGCTTTGCGGCCCGTCATCAGTTGAGGCCCAAGGCAGACAGCGAATAGAGATTGGGCGGGGTGACGAAAAGATCGATGGCAAGTCTGATCGCCACAGCCAGCACCAGCAAGGCCAGCAATGCCCTGAGCTGCTCGCCGCGCAGCCGCTGGCCAGCCTTGGCGCCATATTGCGCGCCGGCGACGCCACCCGCCATCAAAATGAAGGCCAGCACGACATCGACCGTCTGGTTGGTGGTGGCGTGGACCAGCGTGGTGTAGGCGGACGTAAAGATGATCTGGAACAGCGAGGTGCCGATAACGACATTGGTCGGCACCTTGAGCAGATAGATCAGCGCCGGCACCATGATGAAGCCGCCGCCGACGCCCATGATCGACGACAGGAAGCCGATGCCGGCGCCAAGGCCCAGCACCGGGATGACGCTGACGAACAGTTTTGATGCCCTGAAGCGCATCTTCAGCGGCAGCCGGTGGATCCAGTTGTGCTGGCCGGATTTCTTCAGCACCGGCGCGGCGCCGCTGCGTGTGGCACGCAGCGCATTGATGCTTTCGACCAGCATCAGCCCGCCGACCGTGCCGAGCAGCACGACATAAAGCAGCGAGATGAACAGGTCGAGCTGGCCGAGCCGGCGCAGGAAGGCGAAGACGTAGATGCCGGCGGTGGAGCCGATGATGCCGCCCGCGAGAAGCACGCCGCCCAGCTTGAAGTCGAGCGTGCCTCGCTTCATGTGCGAGAGTACGCCGGAGACGGAAGAGGCGATGACCTGGTTGGCGCCGGTGGCAACCGCGATCGCCGGGGGGATGTTGTAGAAGATCAGGAGCGGCGTGATGAGGAAGCCGCCGCCGACGCCGAACATGCCCGACAGGAAGCCCACCGCCGCACCCATGGCCAGCAGCACGAAGACGTTGACGGAAATTTCCGCAATCGGGAGATAGATGCCCACCCGTCAGTCTCGATCAGTTTGCCTGTCGGCGAATACAGCCGTTGTCGGCAGTCTCGCACCGAAAAGCCAATTTTTCCTTGCGCCGACGCGGCGGCGGGGTCAAACCCCGTCGCCGCGCCGAAACAAAAAATATCTCAATCAGTTAACAGGCAAATGTGTGGCAGGAGCGTCGTGGAAACGACGCTTCCTCTTGTTATTTGCGCGCCAGCAGCGCCCGCACCAGTTTTTCATCGACGGCGCCGGTCGCCGGCAGCTTGTTGTCGGTCTGGAAAGCGATGATCGCGTTCTTGGTCTTCTCGCCCATGACGCCGTCGGCGCCGCCGGCATCGTAGCCGTTCTTGTTGAGGATGAGCTGGATGTTCTTGACCGCCTTCTTCATGTCGATACCGGCGGTCGTCTGCGGCGTGCCTTCCTGCCAGGATTCGGGAATGTCGGCCGAATTGGTCGCCGCGTTGAGCGGCTTGGCCTTCCACAATTCGGTCGCGGCGCGCGCCCGCTCGAGCTGCTCGGGCCGCAGCGCATTGGCGATCTCGTCGCGCTTGGCGGCCGCATCCTTGTCGCCGGTCTTGGCGACGAGCGCGAACCATTTGTAGGATTCCTCGAGGTTCTGCTTCATGCCGACGCCCTTGGCGGCGAGGATGCCGAGATTGAACTGGCTGTCCTTGACGCCGAGGTCGGCGGCTTCCTGGAACCAGTGTGCGGCCGATTCATTGTCGGTCACTCCATCGGCGGCCATGGCGAACAGCACGGCCAGATTGTGCATGGCGCTGGCATTGCCCTGCTCGGCGGCGAGCTGGTACCAGGTCTTCGACTTCTTGATGTCGCGGGCGACGCCGATGCCCTTCTCATAGAAATTGCCGATGCGGTATTCGGCCGGCGCGAAGCCGAGTTCAGCCGATTTCTCGTACCATTTGGCGGCTGCCGCCATGTCTTCCTTGACGCCGCGCGACTCGGCGTAGCGCGAGCCGATCTCGAACAGCGCCTTGGGGTCGCCACCGGCGGCGGCATCGCGCAGCGCGGCCGGGCCGGCCTCGGCCGGAATGTCGAACTTGGGCGTGGCCGCTGCCGCGGGGGCATCCGCCGGCGCGACCGCACCAGTGGTGTCCTTGGCGGTGGCTTCGTTGGCCGCCGTCGGCGCAGCCGGGGCCGGCTGGGCATCGGTATCCGTCGCTTGTGCACCGCCATTGACGGCGGCCGGCTCTGAAGCCGTCGTATCCATCGGGGTCGTAGCAATGGGCGCGGATGGCGCCGGAGCGGCCGAAGCCATCGGGCCGGAAGAGGCGGCTGGCGCGGGCTCCGCGACCGGTGCTGTATTCGCCATCGCGTCCGTGTCCGACGGCATCGCCAGGGCGGTCTGCGCCATCACGTCGTCCTTGCTTGCCGGCACGGATGGTTCGGCCTGCCTGACGGCGCGGGCCGGGGCGTTGTCGGTCGCTGCCGGCTGGGCTTCCGCCTTCGGCTGGCTCGTGTCGACGGATGCGGTTTGCACCGGCTGCGCGGCAACGATCGGCGCCGCGTCGTTGCTGGCTACCTGGGCCGGGTCCGAGAGAAACGCCTTGCCGAGCTGCAGGCCGGCAAGCGCCAGCATGATCGCCGCCGCAGCCATCAGGATCGGCTTGCGCCGCGCCTTGAGCAGGTCGCCTATCCTGAGCGCCTTCACCGGCCCTTTCACCGTCGACTGGCGCTTCAAGGCGTCGGCCTCTGCGGCGGCCGCCTGCGCCGCGCGCCGCGCGGCAGCGATGAAATCCGATTTCGCGGCGTCGCTTTCGCTGAGCTTGGCCGGCTGGCCGCGCTCGTCGCGCACTCGCTTCATGATGGCATTGAGGTCGGGCGCGCCGGAGCCGGGTTCCAGCGGTCGGTTGGCCACTTTCGGATCGAGCGGCTCGTCGAGATCGACACTCGGTATGTCGGTGCTGGCAGCCGAGCGGGCCGATGGTGGATTTTCTGCCGCCTTCTTGCCCTTGAAGGCGCGTGCCAACCCGCCGAACATCGACTTGCGGCCTGCCGGCTGGTCTTTCTCGGCGATGGTGTCGGAACCGAGCGCGGCCATGGCGGCGGCGGCGGCGGCTTCCGCCGGCGAGCGCGTACCCAGATCGCTACGCATGCCGAAATCTCCACGCGGCCCCGGCTCGTTGCCCAATATGGCGGCGGCCCGGCCGTCGAGATCGGCCATGTCGCCGGTCAGCGGCATCGGTTCGTCGATATCCAGGGACGGCGCCTCGACAGCCATCTTGGCGGTCCGCGCGCGGCGCTTGCCGACGGCCTCGTCGTGGCGCGTGTCGAGCAGCTCGCTTACCGCCTCGGACGGTTCGCTGGTCTCCAGCGAACCCAGCCTGTCGACGATCTTGAGCAGCGTGTCATGGATGGCTTCGAAGGTTCTCGAATTGCGCTCGTCGGAACGCCGCGTCAGCGTTTCCAGCGTCTTCAGATCCTGGGCGAGGCCGGAAACTGCTGACGCGTTGGCATTCGACCCGGCCAGCGAACGCACCGCGTTCTCGGCGGCTTCGCGTGCCGCGCCGAGAATGGAATCGCGGGTGCCGGCCAGCGTCTTCTCGATTTCGTTGAGGCGCGGGCTGATGTCCTCGAATTCCGGCAGCGGGGTGCTCGGCCTGGAAAGATGGGCGGACAGGCCGGCGACCTGCGCTTCCAGGCTGCGGATCAGCGCCGGATCGATGCCGGCCACCTGGGCCGCCGATGCGTCGAGCCGGCTGGAAATATCCTCGAGCCGGCTTTCCAGCCCACGGATCGCCGCTTCGCCGGCGGGATCGGGAGCGCGCGTCTCCATGCGCGTAGCGAGCGCGGTGAAGCGGGCATCGATGGCTTCCATGATGCCGGCGCTGTCGATCTGCGGCGTCATGCGCTGGTCGAGCCGGTCGGCAACCTCGTCCAGACGGCGCTCCAGATCGCGGAACAGCATATTGCCCTGTTCGATGGCGTCGCCCTGGCGGCGTTCCATCATGCCGGACAGCACGTCGAAGCGCTGCTCAAGCCCTTGGAAGATATAGTCGGCGTCGGGCATGGCCGGCGCCTGGTCGATCTTGTCGGCGATGAGGGTGATCTGTTTGGCCAGCCGTTCCATCGCCTGTTCGGGCAAATTGGCGCGGCCGGCGAGTTCGTCGACCCGGCTCGACAGCGTGCCCAGGCGATCCATGACCGCATTGCCGGGGTGGTCCTGGGCCACTTCCTCGATCTGCCGGGCGAGCGAGTCGATCCGCTTCTCAATACGTTCAAAGGCTTCGTGGTCGACCGAATTGGCCTGGGCCGCGACGGTCGAGGCTACGATGGCGCGGGAAATCTCGTCCAGCCGCTCGTCGATCATGGCAAGCGTGTCGCTGCCGCGATTGTCCTGCTGGCCCGCGAAGTGTTCGACGGCGCCGGCGAGCGTACGGACCTTTTCCTCGAGCGAGCGCAGCGACAGCGATTCCGGCAGATTGTTGACGGCATTGCTGATCTGCTCCAGGCGGTCGGTCAGGGCCGCAAGGGCGGGATCGTCGGACCGTTTGCGCTGGTCGGCGTCGACGCGGTCCTCGAAAGCTGTCCAGCGGCGGTCGAATTCGTCCCAGCGGCGGTCGACCTTCTGCACGCTCTCCTCGCGCGCCAGCGTGTCGAGCGCGGCCTTGACCTGCTCGAGCTCCAGCCGCAGCAGGTTGACGCTTCTGTCGTCGCTCTTCTCCGACAGCGTTTTGATGGCGCCGGAAAGCCGTTCGAATTCGACGCCGAGTTCGGCGCTGCCCTTGCCTGCCGCGCCGGGCTTGGCGTTCGCCTGGAAAGCGCGATCGATATCCTTGCGCAGCGCGTCGAATTCGCGCTGCAGGCCTGCTGTCATCTGGTGGCGCAGCTCCTCGCGCATGCCGCGCAGTTCGCCAGCGATCTTGCCAACCATGGCGACGCTGTCTTCCTGGCCGCGCACGCGGTCGATGTCGCGGGCGATGGCCTGGTAGTTCTGGTCGAAGCCGGGGGCGGGTGCCGGGTTCTGTGGGCGCGGCGCCGGCTGCGGGTTCTCGTACCAGCGCTGCTGGGCGGTTGGTTGCGTGGCGGGATAACGCGGCTCCGCGGTGGGAGAGCGCGGATCGGGGGCCTGGTAGCGCGGATCGGCGCCATATTGGCGCGGAGCGGGACGTGCCGTCACCTCCTCGCGGGTCTGCCCCAGTCGCTGTTCCAGCGTCTCCAGCGAGCGGTTCAATTGCTCGAGCGTGGTCTGCGGCCTGCGCTGCCTGCCGGCGTTGAGTGTGTCGAGATAGGACCGCTTGCTGTTCATCGGTGCGTCCGTCTTTCAGATTGGCCGGCTTGCGACCAGCTCCCCAAGTCCCTGCCGGAACGAAGGCGACCGCGCTGCCACGGTGGAAGACGAGCTTCCCGGGGTTTCACCCGCGCTCCGAAAAACCGTGAAAAATTCGATACAGGATAAACACGGGTAGCCGACGCGCCCACATTTCCCCCAACGTGGTAAACAACGCGTTAACCAAGCTTAAGAAGTTGCAAGGAAGTTGGCTGTCGGCGTCCGCGCTGCGGCATAAAGCACCTTCTCAGAACGCCCCTTGCGTCATGAGGCGGCTATCGGTATAGAATTGACGTAAACGTAAAAGGCGCATTTGAGTGTGCTGTTTGCGATTTTGTTTGTCGAAACCACGGCCGGAAGCACGCCCCCGCTTCCAGTCAGGCGACGCATGGTCCAGGACCGCGACGCCACCAGACGGGGAAAGCCAGTGACCATGAAGCTTATCTCGGCCGGCGAGACCGCGGCCAATACCAATAATGTATATGTCGAAGCCGGTGAGGATCTCGCCCGCATCGGCGAAATGGCGAAGAAGTACGGTGTGACGCTGCGCACGCTGCGTTTCTACGAAGACAAGGGCCTGCTCAACCCGCAGCGTGACGGTTCGACCCGTCTCTACACGCGCCGCGACAAGGCCAGGCTGAAGTTGATCCTGCTCGGCCGCAAGGTCGGGTTCTCGCTGCGCGACGTCAAGCAGATGATGGATCTCTACGATCCGACCGGTTCCAACACCAAGCAACTGCGGTTGGCGCTGGACAAGTCGGAAAAGCAGCTTGCCCGCCTGCAGAAGCAGCGGGCGCTGATCGACGATGCCATCAACGAGCTCTCCGGCTCGATGTCGGCGGTGCGCCAGATGTTGGCCGAGCGCACGGCGCAGGCGAGCGTCGCGAGCTAAACAAGTCTGCTGAACTTCTGACGATCAAAGCCGCGTGGCTCTGCTGCGCGGCTTTTTCTATGGTTCAGGTCAGCGCGGCTCCCGCTTCAGGATGCCTGCGTCTGAGAGTTGCTGATCCGCAAGCCGGCTGTACCCGCAGCCTCAAGAAGCGCGAGCAAACTCCAGAATGCGTCGGGAGAAGCCGTTCCCAAGTCCACGCTCAGCGCCTTGGGCCGGATGGAAAGCGAATGGATGATGTTGCCGAACTCGGCGCCCTCCACGTAACGCTCGTCATCGGGGTCGAACCAGTGCTGGAACCAGGCCCCTATCTGGTCGAGTGGAGACGCCGCGAGCGTGTGATGGATCACGACATCATTCCATTGCAACTGCTCGATCAGCAGTTCGGCGAGACCAAGCCGACCCGATATCGGCTCGAACGTGACGAAATCCGGCTGAAGTTCCGCAGGCTCGACCTGTCCGTCATTCTTGATAAAGTCGACGCAACAAAGCCCCCGAAAGAGCCCGCTCTCCTCGCCGATCTGGAATTTTACTTCCGCTTGACCCCTGGATGCAGTTCCGCCGTTGCTCTTCGACGAACACCCGGAACTGATCCAAATAGTGGCTCTGAATGCTGATTATGAATGCGGCACGGGTCATTCAGCGAAATTGCCTCGCCGCGAACGGATCGGCAAGCGGCCTTTCCCGATCGCCAAAGGCTGTCAAAATTTTCTTCGACACAAAGAATTGACGTTTACGCAAACGTCAATATTTGCTATTGCGGCTTCGACATTGGCCCGCTTGCCGCGCACGGCTGGATTTCGGGGCCTAATCCGCATGGTGGAGGAAAAGCATGCCGATCTACAGGGCCCCGGTCCAGGACACGCTGTTCGTGCTCAACGAGGTGCTGGGCTATCAGCGCTATTCCAACCTTCCCGGATTTGCCGACGCCACGCCCGACGTGCTGGAGGCGATCCTCGCCGAGGGCGCCAAGCTCGCCGAGAACGTCATGCATCCGCTCAACCGTGTCGGCGACATGGAAGGCTGTGTGCGCCACGACGACGGCTCGGTGACGACGCCGAAAGGTTTTAAGGAAGCCTTCGACCAGTATCGCGAGGGCGGCTGGATGGGGCTGGCGGCGCCGATCGAGTTCGGTGGTCAGGGGTTGCCCTACATGGTGCACCAGGCGGTCTCCGAATACATGGTCTCGGCCAACATGGCGCTGATGATGTATCCCGGCCTGACCCAGGGCGCGATCGCGGCGATCATCACCCACGGCACCGACGACCAGAAGGCGACCTGGCTGCCGAAGCTGGTCGAGGGTGCCTGGACCGGCACCATGAATCTGACCGAGCCGCATTGCGGCACCGACCTCGGCCTGCTGCGCACCAAGGCGGTGCCGAACGGCAATGGTACCTACAGGATTTCAGGCCAGAAGATATTCATCTCGGCCGGCGAGCATGACATGTCGGATAACATCGTCCATCTGGTGCTGGCCCGCATCGAGGGCGCGCCGGAAGGCGTCAAGGGCATTTCGCTATTCATCGTGCCGAAGCTCAAGCTCGATGCTTCGGGCAATCCGGGCGAGCGCAACACGCTCTCCTGCGGCTCGATCGAGGAGAAGATGGGCATCCACGGCAATTCGACCTGCGTCATGAACTATGACGAGGCTGAAGGCACGCTGCTCGGTGAGGAGAATGGCGGCCTCAAGGCGATGTTCACGATGATGAACGAGGCGAGGCTCGGTGTCGCCTTGCAGGGGCTGTCGATCTCCGAAATTGCCTACCAGAATGCCGTTTCCTACGCCAAGGACCGGTTGCAAGGCCGTTCCCTGTCGGGGCCGAAGGCACCGGACAAGAAGGCTGACCCGATCATCGTCCATCCCGACATCCGCCGCTCGCTGATGACCATGAAGGCGTTCAACGAGGCCGGCCGCGCGCTGGCCTTGTGGACGGCGATCAAGTCCGACATCGCGCATCGTTCCCCCGACGACAAGGACCGACAGGCCGCCGAGGACTACACAGGCCTGATGACCCCGGTGGTCAAGGGCGTGTTCACCGACAAGGGCTTCGACCACGCCGTCATGGCCCAGCAGGTGTTCGGCGGCCACGGCTATATCGAAGAGCACGGCATGAGCCAGTTCGTGCGCGATGCCCGTATCGCCATGATCTATGAGGGCGCCAACGGCATCCAGGCGCTCGACCTCGTCGGCCGCAAGCTCGGCCTGAATGGCGGCCGCGCCATCCAGGCTTTCTTCAAGGAGGTCGGTGAATTCTGCGAGGAAAACCGCGCCGACGAGAAGATGACGCCGTTCACCAAGGGGTTGAAGAAGGGCCTCAACGATCTGCAGGCGGCGACCATGTGGCTGGTGCAGAACGGCATGGCCAAACCCGACAATGCCGGTGCGGCCTCGACCGACTACATGCATCTCTTCGGCCTTGTCGCGCTGGGCTACATGTGGGCGCAGATGGCCAAGGCAGCACAAGGCAAGACCGGCGCCAACGGCTCCCAGCCCTTCTACGACAACAAGGTGGTGACGGCGCGCTTCTTCATGGAGCGGATCATGCCGGAGACGTCGGCGCATCTTGCCCGTATTTCGAGTGGCTCGGACACGCTGATGGCCCTACCGGCGGAAGCGTTCTAAAGATGGTTGCCCTCTCCCTCGAGGGGAGGGTCGGTTGAGGCCTGCGTGACGTGCGCCGGCCTCAACTCCGACGATGCGCTCTGGGAGGAGTATCATATCCACATGACCAACCCCGCCGAAATCCTTGGCCTCCCCAAACCCGCCTGGGCGGCGGACGAGGTCGGCATGCTCTACGACATGGCGACCCGCTTCATGTCGGAGGAGATCGCACCGCGCTACGACGAGTTCGAGAAGAACGAGATGGTCGATCGCGAGAGCTGGCTGAAGGCGGGTGCTGCCGGTCTGCTCTGCGCGTCAATGCCGGAGGAATATGGCGGTTCCGGCGGCACCTTCGCGCATGAGAGCGCCATCATCGAGGCGATCGGCCATGTCGGCGTCGACGGTTTTGGCATCGGCCTGCACAATTCGATCGTCGCGCCCTACATCCTCCACTACGGCTCCGAGGAGCAGAAGAAGAAGTGGCTGCCGAAGCTCGCCACCGGCGAACTGATCGGCGCCATCGCCATGACCGAGCCGGGCGCCGGTTCCGACCTGCAGGGCGTCAAGACGCGGGCGGAGAAGGACGGCAATCAGTACAAGGTCAACGGCTCCAAGACCTTCATCACCAACGGCCAGCTCGCCAACTTCATCATCGTCGTCACCAAGACCGATCCGGAAAAGGGCGCCAAGGGCACCTCGCTGATCGTCGTCGAGACCGACGAGGTCGAGGGTTTCGAGCGCGGCCGCAACCTCGACAAGATCGGCCTGAAGGCCAACGACACGTCGGAGCTGTTCTTCAACGACGTGCGCGTGCCGACATCCAACCTGCTCGGCCACGAAGAAGGCCAGGGCTTCATCCAGCTGATGCAGCAATTGCCGCAGGAGCGGCTGCAAATCGGCACTGGCGCCATCGCCATGATCGAGCGGGCGCTGGCGCTGACCATCGACTACGTCAAGGAGCGCAAGGCCTTCGGCAAGGCGATCATCGACTTCCAGAACACCCAGTTCAAGCTCGCCGAGCTGAAGACCGAGGCGACGATCGGCCGGGTCTTCTACAATGACTGCGTCACCCGCCACATCAATGGCGGGCTCGATCCGGTGACGGCGTCGATGGCGAAATATTGGCTCTCCGACCTGCAGGGCAAAGTCGTCGACGAATGCCTTCAATTGCATGGCGGCTATGGTTACATGAATGAATACCCGATCGCTCGCATGTTCCGCGACGCTCGCGTCCAGCGCATCTACGGCGGCACCAACGAGATCATGAAATTGCTGATCGGACGCTCGCTCTGAGAGTGGCGACCGGCAAACCCAAGGAGCACGAAAATGGCTGAGGCTTATGTCTATGACGCCGTGCGCACGCCGCGCGGCAAGGGCAAGAAGGACGGATCGCTGCACGAGGTTCCGGCGGTGCGGCTTGCCGCCAAGACGCTGGAAGCGCTGCGCGACCGCAATGGGCTCGACACCGGCACTGTCGACGACATCATCTTCGGCTGCGTCGATCCGGTTGGCGAGGCGGGCTCGGTCATTCCGCGCGCGGCCGCCTTCGAGGCAGGCTACGACACTAAGGCGCCCGGCATGCAGATCTCGCGCTTCTGCGCCTCGGGTCTCGATGCCATCAATTTCGGCGCCGCCAAGATCGCGCAGGGCGCCGACGAGATCGTCATTGCCGGTGGCGTCGAATCCATGTCGCGCGTCGGCATGGGCGCCTCCGGCGGTGCCTGGTTCATGGACCCTTCGGTCGGCCTGCCTGGCTGGTTCGTGCCGCAAGGCATCTCGGCCGATCTGATCGCCACCAAATACGGTTTTGCCCGCGACGACGTCGATGCCTATGCGGTCGAGAGCCAGAAGCGTGCGGCCAAATCCTGGGCCGACGGCCGCTTCAAGAATTCGGTGATCCCGATCAAGGACCAGAACGGCCTCACCATTCTCGACCATGACGAGCACATGCGGCCTTCGACCGACATGCAGTCGCTGGCTTCGCTTAACCCGTCCTTCGTAATGCCGGGTGAAATGGGTGGCTTCGACGCGGTCGCGGTGCAGAAGCACCCCGAGGTGGAAGAGGTCAATCACGTCCATCACGCCGGCAATTCGTCCGGCATCGTCGATGGCGCCGCGGCCGTGCTGCTCGGCTCGAAGAAGGCTGGCAAGGCGATGGGCCTCAAGCCCCGCGCGCGCATCCGCACCTTTGCCAATATAGGCTCCGAGCCGGTGCTGATGCTGACCGGCCCGGTCGACGTCACCGAGAAGCTCCTGAAGCGAGCCAAGATGAAGCTGTCCGACATCGACCTGTTCGAGCTCAACGAGGCCTTCGCCTCGGTGGTGCTGCGCTACATGCAGGCCTTCGAAATCCCGCACGACAAGATCAACGTCAATGGCGGCGCCATTGCCATGGGCCACCCGCTCGGCGCCACCGGCGCGATGATCTTCGGCACGGTGCTGGACGAACTCGAGCGCCGTGACCTCAACACCGCGCTGGTGACGCTGTGCATCGGCGCCGGCATGGGCACCGCAACGATCATCGAACGCGTCTGACGGGGAGAGAAACCATGAGCTACACCAATTTCACCCTCGACACCGACGCCGACGGCATCGCGCTCGTCACCTGGAACATGCCGGATCGCTCGATGAACGTGTTCACCGAGGAGGTGATGGGCGAACTCGACAAGATCATCGACCAGGTGGTGGCCGACGCCGGCATCAAGGGTGCGGTGATCACCTCGGGCAAGGACAGCTTCTCCGGTGGCGCCGATCTCACCATGCTGCAGAAGATGCTGGCGGTCTTTGCCAAGGAGAAAGGCAAGGACCCGGAGAAGGCGGCAAAGCTGCTGTTCGACAATGCCGGACGCATGGGCGGCCTGTGGCGCAAGCTCGAAACATCGGGCAAGCCTTGGGTGTCGGCGATCAACGGCACCTGCATGGGCGGCGCCTTCGAATTGTCGCTGGCCTGCCATGGCCGTGTCGCCGCTGACTCCGACAAGGTCAAGATGGCCTTGCCGGAAGTCAAGGTCGGCATCTTCCCCGGCGCCGGCGGCACCCAGCGTGTGCCGCGGCTGACCGATCAGCAGCAGGCGCTGCAGATGCTGACCTCGGGCCAGAATCTGTCGCCGCAGAAGGCGAAGGCCATGGGCCTGATCCATGAGATCGCCGAGCCGGCCAAGCTGATCGAGACCGCCAAGGCGATGATCAAAAATGGTCTGAAAGCCGTCCAGCCCTGGGACGAGAAGGGCTTTAAGCTGCCTGGTGGCCAGATCTATACGCCTGCCGGCTTCAATTTGTGGCCGCCGGCAATCGCCATTCTGCGTCGCGAGACCTATGGCAACTATCCGGCCGCCGCCGCCATCCTGAAATGCGTCTATGAAGGCCTGCTGGTGCCGTTCGATACCGGCCTCAGGATCGAGCAGCGCTATTTCACCGAGATCATGCAGACCAAGGAAGCGGCGGCGATGATCCGCTCGCTGTTCGTATCGCTGCAGGAGCTGAACAAGGGCGCCCGCCGTCCTGCCGGCGTGCCGGAAACCAAGTTCAAGAAGATCGGCATTCTTGGCGCCGGCTTCATGGGTGCCGGCATCGCCTATGTCACCGCCAAGGCCGGTATCCCGGTGGTTCTGCTCGACCGCGATATCGAGTCCGCCACTAAGGGCAAGGCGCATTCCGACAATCTGGTCTCGGATCAGGTCAAGAAGGGCCGCGCCAAGCCTGAGGAGAAGGACAAGCTCTTGTCTTTGATCACGCCGACAGCCGACTATGCCGACCTTGCCGGTTGCGACCTCGTCGTCGAGGCGGTGTTCGAGGATTCCGCCGTCAAGAAGGCCGCCACCGAACAGGCGGAGGCCGTGCTGAAGTCGTCGGCGATCTTCGCCTCCAACACCTCGACCATTCCGATCACCTCGCTGGCGAAGAATTCGGCGCGACCGAAGAATTTTATCGGCATCCACTTCTTCTCGCCGGTCGACAAGATGATGCTGGTCGAGATCATTTTGGGCAAGAAGACGGGCGACAAGGCGCTGGCAACAGCGATCGATTTTGTCCGTGCCATCAAGAAGACGCCGATCGTCGTCAACGATACGCGCGGCTTCTACGTCAATCGCTGCGTGCTGCGCTACATGTCGGAAGCCTACAAGATGCTGATCGAGGGCGTTCCCGCGCCGATGATCGAGAATGCGGCGAAGGCCGCCGGCATGCCGGTCGGCCCACTGGCGCTGACCGACGAGACCGCCATCGATCTTGCCCAGAAGATCATGAAGCAGACCATCCGGGATCTCGGCGACAAGGCCGTCGACCCCAAGCAGATGGCGCTGATCAACACCATGGTCGACGACCATGGTCGCTTCGGCCGCAAGAACGGCAAGGGCTTCTATGATTATCCGGCCAAGCCCGCCAAGAAGAAGCTGTGGCCGGGTCTGAAGGACCTCTACCCGCAGCTTGCGCCCGAGAAGGTCGATTACGAGGAGTTGCAGCAGCGGCTGCTGGTCACCATCGCGCTGGAAGCGGCGCGGGTGATGGAAGAGGGCATCGTCACCGACCCGCGTGAGGCCGATGTCGGCTCGATCCTGGCCTTCGGCTTCGCGCCTTACACGGGCGGCGCGCTGTCCTATATCGACGGCATGGGCGCCAAGGAATTCGTCAGGATCGCCAAGGGACTGCAGAAGAAATACGGCGCCGAGTTCAAGTCGCCCAAGCTGCTCATCGACATGGCCGAAAAAGGCGAAACCTTCTACCAGCGCTTCGATCCCTACGCCAAGGGCGACGTGAAGCAGGCTGCCTGACGAAAGACCATGTACGTCTGGGCGCGCATGGCGCGCATGCTGGCCACGGCGCGAAGCCGTGGCCCCTATGTGATGGGCGGTGAAAGCCGGCTGGCCTTTCGCTGCCTGCCGACCGACATCGATTTCAACATCCATCTCAACAATGCGCGCTACATGATGCTGGCCGACCTCGGCCGCATCGACCTGTTTGTCCGCGCCGGGCTGATCACGCTGGCGCGCAAGAACGGCTGGGCGCCGATGATGGGCGGGCTGCAGGCGGTCTATGCGCGTGAGATCAAGCTGTGGCGCCGCTTCGAAGTGGTCTCCTCGATCGAAACCTGGGAAGGCAGCCAGGTCATCGGCAAGCATCGCTTCGTCCTCGACAATGGCGAGACAGCCGCCTTGATCCTGACGACGGCCGGCGTCTACGACCGCAAGGCTCGTCGCTTCCTTGATATTGACGAGGTCGTCGCCGCGCTTGGTCGCTCGGTGAACCCGCGCTCGCCGACAGAGGCGGAGCGGATCTTCATGACGTCGCACCAGGGGCTGCGCAGTCTGACCAAAGGGGCCGACTGACCAGCGGAGATCATCATACCCGCAGCCTTCACGAAGGTGTGCCGTCAGAGTGTGTCCGGTGGACAAACCGGGATGCAGAGACTAGAAGGGAAAGGCATTTTTTCCTGTCTCGAAGGAGAGCACGACATGCTCTCGCACGACCGCGTCTGGGCTGCCATCGATGCTCTTGCCGAGCGTTATTCGCTTTCGGCGTCAGGTCTGGCAAGGCGCGCGGGCCTCGATTCGACCGCCTTCAACAAGTCGAAACGTCTGTCCTCCGACGGCCGGCCGCGCTGGCCTTCGACCGAATCGCTGGCCAAGATCATCGAGGCGACGGGGGCGTCACTCGACGAGTTCACCGGGCTGATCGAAGGCCGTATGGGCGCCGCACCCGCTCCCAGACGAGCCGTGCCTTTGCTTGGCTTTGCCCAGGCCGGCGCCGGCGGCTTCTTCGACGATGCCGGCTTTCCTGCGGGGCAGGGCTGGGATCTGGTCGAACTGCCGGCGCAATCGACCGAGAGCTCCTATGCGCTGCAGGTGCAAGGCGATTCCATGCTGCCGCTCTACCGCAATGGCGACGTCCTCATCGTTGAGCCGGGCGCGGTCACCCGCAAGGGCGATCGCGTCGTCGTCAAGACCACGTCAGGCGAGGTGATGGCCAAGGTGCTCGAGCGCCAGACCGTCAAGTCGATCGCGCTGGTCTCGCTCAATCCCGATCACCCCGACCGCGACATTCCCATGCGCGAGGTCGAATGGGTGGCGCGGATTGTCTGGGCAAGCCAGTAGGCCGGGCTGGTGCGGCTTCCCTATCTTGTCCTTGCGGTTGTGATGGTCCCTGTGATGGCGGCCCTGGTCGTCGCCGGCGGTCGCACGCTGAAAGGAAGCGAGGGCACCGTTACCGTGGACCAGATCGATCCCGGCGCGGACACGATCTCGCAAGCGGGCGCCGATGCCGGGCCTGAAGAGCCGGCCACCTCAGCTATTCCTGCGCCTAACGCTCCGCTGCCGCCGAAGCCGCTGGTGCATTCGCGGGCAATCGATCCGGATGTCGTTGCGCCGCCGGAACTGCCCGCAGGCGAGCTTGAGCGGGTCGAGCCGCGCGAGCCGTTGAGCAAGCTGGCGCTGGCCGTGCCACCCAAGCCGAAGATGCCCGATGACTGGAATGGCACGAAGCTGTTCCAGCCGGTCGCGACGGCTGCCGGCCTGATCGAGGCGAAAGGCTATTCAGTTGCCATTTCGGGCATTGATGTCGTCCCACAGGACGAGACCTGCACCACCGACGGCAAGTCCTGGCCGTGCGGCATCCGTGCGCGCACGGCGTTCCGCGCCTTCCTGCGCGGCCGCGCTGTGGTCTGCACGGTGCCGCCCGAAGGCGGCCGCGACCGGATCGCGGCGCAATGCCGGATCGGCAAGCAGGATGTCGGTCAATGGCTGGTCGACAATGGCTGGGCGCGTGCCGCCAAGGGCGGCCCCTATGTCGAGGCCAGCGAAAAGGCGCAAAGCGCCAAGAAGGGCATTTTCGGATCGGCGCCGAACCTTGCCGGCATCTCAGCGGTGCCGGACGCGCCGGCCCCGGCGCCTCAGGCGCCGGGTTCGATCCTGGAAGAGGTCGACGGTGCCCTCAAGCCAGCTGACCAGCCAGCGCCTGCTGAATGAGCGCGCGGGTCTCGGCGACGCCGTAGAGCGCGGCGAACGAGCCGAAGCGCGGGCCACGTTCCTGGCCGATGAGCACCTGGTAGATCATCTGGAAGAAGGCGCCCGACACGCCCGGGCCGCCTTCCGGGCTCTGCTTGGAGTGATCCTGATAGCGTTCGATCTTGCGCGCCACGTTGAGCGAAGCATTCTGGATCGCCTCGCCGCCGGCATCCGGCGGCAGTGTGCCAAGCGCTGCGTCCAGCGCCTGCAGCGCTTCGCGCTCGACCTCGTCGGCCGGGCGGAAGGTTTTCGTCGGCCGCACGAAATCGTCGAAATAGCGGATCGCATGGCCGACCAGCTGGTCCAGCTCCGGGTGCGTCTTCGGCGTCACATTGGTGGCATGGCGCGAGATGAAGCCCCACAGCACGTCCTTGTTCTGCGCATTGGAGGCGCTGACCAGGTTGAGCAGCAGCGAGAACGGCACCGGCATGTCGATGGCCGGCGGGTTGCCGTCATGCATATGCCAGACCGGATTACCCAGCCGCTCCTTCCAGTCCTGCCTGGGGTAGGCGGCGAGAAAGGTGTAATATTCGTCCACGGCCCTCGGAATGACGTCGAAATAGAGCTTCTTGGCCTGCCGCGGCCGCTGGTACATGTAGAGCCCCAGGCTCTCGGTCGGCGCATAGGTCAGCCATTCGTCGATGGTCAGCCCGTTGCCCTTCGACTTCGAGATCTTCTGGCCGTTTTCGTCGAGGAACAGTTCGTAGACGAAATGCTCCGGCGCGCGTCCGCCCAATATATTGCAGATGCGGTCATAGACCACGGCATTGGTCTGGTGGTCCTTGCCGAACATTTCGAAATCGACGCCGAGCGCCGCCCAGCGCATGCCGAAATCCGGCTTCCACTGCAGCTTCACCCGGCCGCCGGTGATCGAAAGCGTGGTCTCGGTGCCTTCATCGTCGAAAGTGATGGTGCCGGCCTTGGCGTCGACATGCTTCATCGGCACGTAAAGCACGCGGCCGCTCTTCGGGGAAATCGGCAGGAACGGGCTGTAGGTCGCCTGCCGCTCCGGCCCGAGCGTCGGCAGCATCACCGCCATGATCTTGTCGTAGCGTTCGGCGGCGGTGAGCAGCATCGCGTCGAAACGGCCGGACTTGTAGTACTGCGTCGCACTGGCGAATTCGTAGTCGAAGCCGAACGTGTCGAGGAAGCGGCAGAGCATCGCATTGTTGTGGTCGGCGAAGCTCGCATAGTCGCCGCCGAACGGATTGGGCACCGAAGACAGCGGCTTGTGCAGATGCGGTTCGAGCGCGGCGCGATCCGGCACGCTGTCGGGGATCTTGCGCATGCCGTCCATGTCGTCGGAAAAGCACAAGAGCTTGGTCGCGACCTTGTCCTGCGTCAGCACGCGGAATGCATGGCGCACCATCGAGGTGCGTGCCACCTCGCCGAACGTGCCGATATGCGGCAGACCCGACGGACCATAGCCGGTCTCGAACAGGATCGTTTCGGGAAAGTCGCTGCCCTTGTAGCGCTCGATGATCTTTTTGGCTTCCTCGAACGGCCACGCCTTGCTCTCGGCCGCAGCTGCCAGCAGTTCGGGGTTGAGATCGAGGATGTTTGATCCCGCCATGGTCGTGTTTTCCAAATTATTCGCCGGCCAGATTATTCGCTGGTATGGCCGCAGTGTCGATTTTCAACCGGTCCTCTAGGCGTGCATGGCCGGAGCGTCAACGCGTGGGGCGCTTTTTCCTTGCGACGCAGTTGGCGCCTGCCTACCTTCGAAGTCCGTTCAAGGAGTAAAGAATGCCGTCGCCGACCCCGCATGAAGCCCTGATCTACCTGATGGTCATCACCTCGGCCTCCGATCGCGACATGACCGATGTTGAACTGGCCAGGATCGGCGAGGTTGTCCGTTCATGGCCGGTGTTCGAGGATTTCAAGCAGGACCGGCTGGTTTCTGTCGCCCAGGCTTGTCAGAAGCTGTTGCAAGAAAAGGATGGCCTGGAGGGTGTCCTGGCCCAGATTGCCGAAGCCCTGCCGGAGCGTTTGCGCGACACCGCCTATGCCGCGGCCTTCGAAGTCGCCGCCGTCGATCTCGAAATGCGCCTGGAGGAAGTGCGGGTGTTGCAACTGATCCGTCGCCAGCTCGATCTCGATACGCTGACCGTCGCCGCCATCGGCCGCGCGGCCAAGGCGCGGCTGCGCACCCTGACCTGAATATCGACAGCCCCTAGAAAAAGCTGACCGGAAAATAGCGCAGATAGAATTCGGCGAAGGTGCCTTTCATCGAAATCTCCTGCAGCGCGTAGTCGATCGCCGCGGCCAGCGCCGGATTGTCCGCCCGCGTGGCGATGGCCATGCCGGTGCCCAGATATTCGGGCGCCAGATAGGGGCCGCCGGCAAACCGGCAGCAGCCGGCCGCGTCCGAGCCGCCCAGCCAGAAGGCGAAGCGCATGCCGTCACCGAAGGCGGCATCGATCTTGCCAGCCTTGAGATCGCTGTAGAGGGCTTCCGGTCCGTCGAAGGAGACGATTTGGACCGTGTTGAAATAGTCGCGCAGCATGCGCTCATGCGCCGAGCCGGCGAGCACGCCGACGCGCTTGCTGCGCAGCTTGTCGAAAATCGGTTCCACAAACGCCTTGGTCTTCGGCATGATGAAGCGCGCCGGAAACTGCAGATAGGAGCGCGAGAAGGCGTATGCCTGGCGCGATTGCGGCGTCGCGGCGATGCCGGCGATGATGGCTTCGCCTTCGCCTTTATCGAGCGCGCCTTCGAGCTCGCCCCAGGGCAATGCCTGGATCTGGCATTTGTCGACAATGCCGAGTTCGGCGCAGATGGCGCGTGCCAGGTCGATGTGGAAACCGGACAGCTTTCCGGCGCCATCAAGGAAATTGAAGGGCGGAAAATCCGTGGTGGTCAGGAATCGCAGCCGTGGCAGTGCCGAAAGGTCGGGCTTCGGCAACCGTTCCTTGGCGTCCCACAAAACCGGCACCTGCGGTTCCGTCGCGCGTGCCCCGGAAGCCAATGGCAGCGCCGCGATCAGCAGCGACGCCAGCACCAGGGACCTCCATTGGAACGCCACGATAGACTCCGCCGCACTCATCTTCGCACCGGTTTTGGTACGAAAATGGTACAGGCACAATGGTTTTTGATTTCAACGCGCCGATTTCAGGATATGCTTTAGCGCGTTTGCAAACAGCGGTGGCTGCCCTGGTTGGGGGACCAGGGTCGAGAACCACAACCGGAGATGTGCGCGTTGCAATCCGCGGTCGGTGGCCAAATGCAGACAAGGCGTGGACCATTGATCTCAATGCATGAGGCAACATGGGGTTGATGTTGCGATGGGTCAATTTGATCGTACGCTGGAATACATAGACCAACTGCAACACGCCGGAACGCCGGCGGCGGTCTGCGAGAAGCTGTTGGGCATAACGTCGGATTTCGGTCTGACGGCGCTGATGGCCGGAACCGTTCCGCAGCCGGGCACGCCGACCGGGCAGCAAAAGCAGCATGTGCTGCTTTGCGACTGGCCCGTCGAATGGCTGGAGCGCTACGTGGCGCGCAACTATGTCGACCACGATCCGGTGGTCAGCCATATGAAGCAGTTGCAGGCGCCGTTCCAGTGGCGCGAAGCCGCCCAGGGCATTCGCATCGACAAGAGCAGCGGTGAGGTGATGGGCGATGCCGGCGCTTTCAAGCTGCGCGACGGGCTGGCCTTCCCGTTGATCACGCTCGATGGCCAGATTGTCATGGTGTCGCTGGGTGGCGAGGCTGTGGAACTGTCGGCGGCCGAATTCGGCCTGGTGTCGCTGGTCTCGACCTATGCCGTTGGCCGCGCCATGCAACTCCACACCATGGCCGGCAAGACCATCGACCATATCGAACTGACGCCGCGCGAGCGCGAATGCCTGCAATGGGCCGCCGTTGGCAAGTCGGAATGGGAGATTTCGCAAATCCTCGGCATCTCCGAACACACGTCGGAGAAACATCTTCTTAACGCCAAAAGCAAACTCGGTGCCGTCAACCGGGTCCAGGCTGTCGCAGAAGCGATAAGGCGCGGCTACATTAGCTAGATCGGCCGTGCCGATCTAGAATTCTTGCCTACGCGATCACGCAATTTTCTCGTTGAAGCACGGCCGTATCTTCCTCTTAAACCCAGGAGACGACGGCATGCTTTTTTGTCTTACAACTCAAGAATTGATGGAACGCCCCGACCTTTGGGAGGCAGTCCATCGTCTGCGCTACCAGATATTTGTCGAGGAGATGGGGTGGGAGGACCTGCGGCGCCCGGACGGATTCGAGGTCGACCAGTTCGACCATGACGAGGCAGTGCATCAGATCGTCATCAGAGGCAACGAAGTCGCGGGCTATCAAAGGATGTTGCCGACCACACGGCCCCATCTGCTGACCGATGTTTTGGCCGACCTTTCCGAAGGAACGCCACCATCGGGTCCTAACATCTGGGAATTGACCCGCTATGCGGTGGCTCCCGGTTTCCGCGATGGCCGTCGCGGCGTCTCGACCGTTGGCACCGAATTGATCGCCGGCTTCGTCGAGTGGGGGCTGAAGCGCGGCGTTGACAAGGTGATCATCGAGTTCGAGCCGATGTGGGTGTTGCGTGCCTTGCAGTTGCATTTCCTGGCGACACCGCTGGGTTATCAGCGCACCTACGGCAATCAGCAGGTCGTGGCGACACTGCTCTCCTTCAACGAGCACACGCTGGATGTGGTGCGTTCGCGCCGCAATCATCATGCTCCGGTTCTGGCCAGGGGATATCCCGACATGTTTGGCCAAAGGAGGGCGTCATGAGACTGGAGACCACGGTGAATCCACACCCGCAGCCAGAACTGCGCAACCACACGCTGATCGTCACCGTGTCGTCGAATGACGGCCGGCCGGTGCTCGACAGAAAGGCCTATGAAAGCCTTGCCAGGACGTTCCATGAAGCCGCCGACAATGACGAAGTGCGTGTCGTCGTGCTGCGTGGCCTGGCAGGCTGCTTCTGCCTTGGCGGCGACTTTTCCGAATTCCTCGACGCCACCAAGCATCAGAAGCTGATTGCCGCCGTCACCGACATGTTCCGCACGCTGGCGACGTTCCCCAAACCTATCCTCGCCTGCGTCGATGGTGATGCCGTCGGCGTCGGCTGCACCATCCTGTTCCACTGCGACATGGTGATCGCCTCGAATGAAAGCACGTTCCGGGTGCCGTTCGTCGACTTCGGCCTTGTGCCGGACGCGGCGACCAGCATCCTGGCGCCGCAGAAGCTCGGCTATGCCGGCGCCTTCCGCTTCTTCTGCCTCGGCGACACACTTCACGCCGAGGACGCCAGGGCACTCGGCCTCGTCGCCGAGATCGTGCATGACGGCGTGGAGGAGGCGACGCTCGGCCGCGCCAGGCAGCTCGCCAAGAAGCCGGTTGCCGCCCTGCTGCAGACCCGCGGCCTGCTGAAGGGAAACACCGGCGCGCTGTGCGACCGGATCGACCAGGAGATATCGCTGTTCCAGCAGGCGTTGCAGGACGACGTCACGCTGCGGCGATTGCAGCGGATTGCCAGGCTCGCGGCCTGAGCGACCACGAAGATACCGCGCCGCGCTGCCCAGTGGCCGCGCGGCGCGAAAGCATCAACCTTCTTTGCCGAGGAATGACGGCCCTTCGCCGATGATCTTCTTGTCTTCCTTGCCGACGATATCGAGATCGCGGCCGTCATAGGGCAGTGACAACAGGATGCGCCGCATCACCGCCAGCCGCGCGCGGCGCTTGTCATTGGCCCGCACGATGATCCATGGCGCGAACTCTTTGTGTGTGCGTTCGAACATGGTGTCGCGCGCCTTGGTGTAATCGTCCCATTTGGTGATGCCGGCGACGTCGATCGGCGAGAATTTCCAGCTCTTCAGAGGGCTGTAGCGGCGATCGTGAAAGCGCTCGAGCTGTGTTTCCCGGCCGATGTTCAGCCAGAATTTGAAGAAGTGGATGTCGTCATTGACGATCATCCGTTCGAAATGCGGCGTCTCGTCGAGAAATTTCTCATGCTGCTCCGGCGTGCAGAAGCCCATCACCGGCTCGACGCCGGCGCGGTTGTACCAGGAACGGTCGAAGGTGACGAACTCGCCCGATGTCGGGAAATGGTCGACATATCGCTGGTAGTACCATTGTCCCAGTTCGGTGGGGGTCGGCTTGGTCAGCGCCACGTTGCGCGCCGTGCGCGGATTGAGGTACTGGCGCACCACGAAGATCGTGCCGCCCTTGCCGGCGGCGTCGCGGCCCTCGAACAACGCCATCACCCGCTTGCCGCTGGCCTGCAGCCAGGCCTGCGCCTTGACCAGTTCGACCTGCAATTTCTCGAGCGTCTCGTCATACTCGTCGCTGTTCATCTTCTTGTCATAGGGGTAGCCGCCCGCAGTCAGCTTGTTGTCCTCGACCCAACTGGGAAGCTCGGGATTCTCGATGTCGAACTCCCGCTCTTTGCCGTCGATCTTGATCTTCAGCGGACCCGGAGCCGGCGCGGCGGAAGTTTCCTTGGCTTTTTTCATCGAGACGAACCCTTTTCAGCTTGCGGACTCATGCTATTGGGAGCCTCCAAGCCGGTCTAGCAGGAAGTTGCCGTACGGCCGGACAGCGCCTGAGAGGGCTATAGGACGCGCGGATGGCTGAGCAAAGCGCAGAGCAGGCAAGTGTGGCGCAAGCCATGGCCATCCGGCTATGGCACAGCCGCTGGCTGCTCGCGGCCGGTGTCGTCGCAGTTCTGACAGCTTTTGCCTTTGCCAATATTTCCGCCTACGTGCTGGTGCCGGCGCTGCTCCTGTTGCTCGTCGCCGCGATGCTGCCAGCCGCGGGCCTGCGCCAGTACGGCGAGAATACCGCCGCGATCGAGGCGATCGGCCTGCAGCGCCTGTCGGGCGAATATCTGGCAGCGGCCGTCGCCGACCCGCTCATCATTTTCGACCGCTCCGCCACCATCGTCCATGCCAATGCCGCCGCCTTTGCCGCTTTCGGCGGGATCGCACCAGGCCTGTCGCTGCCGCTGAAATTCCGGGCGCCGGAGATGCAGACCCTGCTTGACAGCGTGCTGTCGGGCACGATCGCCTCGGATGTCGTCGACTATACCGAGAAGCTGCCGGTCGAGCGGGCCTACCGGGTCAGTGCGTCCTCGGTCGGGCATGGTACCGACCTCTATGTGCTGGTGTTCAAGGACCAGAGCGAGGCGCGCCGCATCGACCGCATGCGCGCCGACTTCATCGCCAATGCCAGCCACGAATTGCGTACCCCGCTCGCTTCGATCGCCGGTTTCATCGAAACACTGCGCGGACCGGCCCGCAACGATCCGGCGGCGCGTGAGCAATTCCTGCAGATTATGCAGAACCAGACCGGCCGCATGGCGCGTCTGATCGATGATCTGCTGTCGCTGTCTCGGCTGGAGATGAAGCCCTATCTGAAGCCCGGAACCGAGGTCGATCTACGCCAGACCGTCGACAGCGTCATCGACTCGCTGGCTCCGCTTGCCCGCGAAAACAACGTTGCCATCGAGCGCGATTTCGCCACGGGGCCTCTCAATGTGCCGGGCGATCGCGACGAGCTGTTCCAGGTTTTCGAGAACTTGCTGGAAAACGCCTGCAAATACGGCCAGTCTGGGGGCCGTGTTCTGGTGTCGATCGCGCGCGCCGACGACGGTTCCGAACCCGGCATCGACGTGACGATCAGGGATTTCGGCCCCGGCATTCCTGAGGAGCACATTCCGCGCATCACCGAGCGCTTCTATCGCATCGATGTCGAGACCAGCCGGACCCAGAAAGGTACAGGCCTTGGACTGTCGATCGTCAAGCACATCCTGACGCGCCACAATGCCAGGCTGACGATCTGGTCCGAGGTCGGCGAGGGCGCTGCCTTCTCGGTTCATTTGCCGACGCACTGATAACGCCCTAGTTTTCCAAGGGACCGTTTCTTTTTTCTGTCATCCGGCTAGCGTATCAGTGGGGATTCGAGGAAACGACTCAAGATCAAGAACCCGTGGGAAGGCATTTCATCCATGCAGTCCGTGCACATCATGAGCGCCTTTGACGAGGAGCTGAAGTATCTGTCGAAGCGCATCGCAGCGATGGGCGGCCATGCCGAGCGTATGGTCGAGCAGGCGGTCGCCGCTCTCGTCAATGCCGATCCGGGACTGGCAGAGAAGGTCATCCGCGACGACGCGGTGCTCGACGAAGGGCAGCGCGAGATCGACGACAAGGCGATCATCATTATCGCCAAGCGCCAGCCGATGGCGACGGACCTGCGCGAGATCGTCGGCGCTATCCGCATTTCCGCCGACCTCGAACGGGTCGGCGACCTCGGCAAGAACGTTGCCAAGCGCGTGGTCGCCGTCATCGACGGCCGTCAGCCGACCAGCCTGTTTCGTGGCCTGGAGGCCCTGGCCAATCTGGCGCTCACCCAGCTCAAGGAAGTGCTCGACGTCTATGCATCGCGCTCGGTCGACAGGATCGGCTTCGTGCGCGACCGCGACGATCAGATCGATGCCATGTACACCTCGCTGTTTCGCGAATTGCTGACTTACATGATGGAAGATCCGCGCAACATCACGCCCTGCACGCATCTTCTGTTCTGCGCCAAGAACATCGAGCGCATCGGCGATCATGCCACCAACATCGCCGAGACCATCTATTACATTGTCACCGGCGACCAGATGCCGGCCGAGCGGCCTAAAGGCGACAAGACGGACAAGATCAGCGTGTCGGCGACGCTCCCGGCGAAATGAACGTTCGTCCTCTCGAACGCTAGATCATATTGCGCTAAACTATCCCGGCGTTAAGCTTCTCAGGCCTTAAAGGTCCTGCTTTCAGGAGGCTGCGATGGAATATGTTCGAGAGTTCAAGCCCGCGGCGCCGACATCGGGCATCATCGCCTCCAGTGTCTACACGGCCGGGCGGCGCATTGCCGACATTCCCATCGAGGAAGCCGGCGAATGGGCCAAGAAATCAGGACACGTTGTCTGGATCGGACTGCTCGAACCTGACCGCGAACTCCTGCTGCGCGTCCAGGCGCAATTCCATCTGCATGAGCTAGCGATCGAGGATGCCGAGCATCCGCACCAACGGCCGAAGATCGAGCAGTATGGCGACGCGCTGTTCATCGTCGCCCGCACCGCGCAGCTGATCGAGGGCCGCGTCACCTTCGGCGAGACGCATCTGTTCGTCGGCTCGGGCTACATCGTCAGCGTCAGGCATGGCCCTTCGACGTCCTACGCCGCCGTGCGTCAGCACTGGGAAAGCTGCCCGCATTCGCTGGCCAAGGGCGAGGATTTCGTCCTCTATGCCATTCTCGATTTCATCGTCGACAATTACATGCCCGTGCTCGAGCAGATCGAGGACGAGGTCGAGGCGATCGAGGACAGGGTCCTTTTGAAGCCGATGACCGGTCCCGACATCGAGCGGCTCTACATGCTGCGCCGCGATCTCCTGCGACTGCGAAATGCGGCACTTCCGCTGGTGGAAGTCTGCCGCCGGCTGACCAGCGCCGAGCTGCCGCAGATCCATTCAGCCATGCATCCGCTGTTTCGCGATGTGACCGACCACATCCGCACCGTCCAGGAAAAGATCGACAGTCTGCGCGAGGTGCTGGCGTTTGCCTTCGAGGCGAGCCTTCTGGTCGGTCAGAGCCAGGAGACGGCGATCTCGAAGAAGCTGGCCTCCTGGGCCGCCATCCTGGCCGTGCCGACGGCATTCGCCGGCATCTACGGCATGAACTTCACCGACATGCCGGAACTGAAGATGGAATACGGCTACCCGATCGTGCTGACCACCATCGCGCTGATCTGCTCGTTTCTCTACTGGCGGTTCCGCAAGAATGGGTGGCTGTGAGGGAGGGCAGTAGGGCAGTAGGGCAGTAGGGCAGTAGGGCAGTAGGGCAGTAGGTTAAGACAAGGCGCTCATCAGCGCAGCTCAAAACATATTGCCCTACTGCCTTACCGCCCTATTCCCCTTAGCGATTGCGCCTCCGCTCCGCTGCCGGCTGGAAGGCCACGCGGGCGTGATATTTGCAATACGGACCGGTTTCGGCGGCCTCGTTGCCGCAGAAATTGAAGTCCTCCGACAACGGATCGCCGTTCGGCCATTTGCAGGTGCGCTCGGTCAATTCGACGAGCTGCAGATGCCGTGAGATCGGTACCACGACATTTTCGACCGGACGGATGTAATGATGGCGTGCGACGGGCTCGGCATCAAACTGGGTCTGCAGGGCCGTTGCGCCGATCGAAGTCGTGACATGGCGTGCCGTGCTCGCGGCGCGCGCCACCGATTTCTGGACGGTCGATCCCTGAGCCGTCTTCTTCTGGCGTGCCGGCGTCGCCGTTGCGCGCCCGCGGCCCGACAGCTTCAGCCGGTGCACCTTGCCGATGACGGCATTGCGGCTCACCCCTCCAAGCTGGGCAGCGATCTGGCTTGCGCTCAGACCCTCCGACCACAGTTTCCTGAGAAGTTCAACCCGCTCGTCAGTCCAGTTCATGAGACCGCGCTCCTGCTAAGCGTGCGCAATCGGAATCCCTTCCCGACCCAGCAACCTTGCTGGGGCAGACACCACATATATCTGGTGATTAGGTCCGCCGCACGAAATCTAGTTATTTCTCGACTACAATTACCTTATGCGCTGACTCGGTGACAAGAGTCCCAAGTGCAACACGAATCGGTTTTTTCGGTTTTCCCCAACTTGCCCGGTCGCTCATGAGCCGGCGTCGAGTTAGGGGGCTTATCACGCGCCACTACGTGACGTTTTCGTTGACTTCATGGCCGAAAAACACGATAAGCCGCACAAGGCCGCCGCTTTGGCGGCTTTTTTGATTTTCCGGTACCGGAGACGCATATAATGAGCGGTTCGGCGCTTTACGAGACCTTTGCTCGCGCTCCCCTGGCTTTCGACCACGGGGAAGGCACTTGGCTGGTTACCGACAAAGGCGAGCGATATCTCGATTTTGCCGGCGGTATTGCGGTCAATTCGCTCGGCCACAGCCATCCGCATCTGGTCGCGGCTCTTACCGAGCAGGCGGGAAAACTCTGGCACGTCTCCAATCTCTACGAGATTCCGGGGCAGAGCCGGCTTGGCGAGCGCCTGGCCGATGCCACCTTCGCCGACAAGGTGTTCTTCACCAATTCCGGGGCCGAGGCGCTGGAATGCGCCATCAAGACGGCGCGGCGCTATCACTTCGTCAAGGGTCATCCCGAGCGCTTCCGCGTCATCACCTTCGAAGGCGCCTTCCATGGCCGCACGCTGGCCACCATCGCGGCCGGCGGCCAGTACAAATACCTCGAAGGCTTCGGACCCAAGGTCGAAGGTTTTGACCAGGTCGGCTTCGACGACATCGATGCCGCCGAGAAGGCGATCACGCCGGAAACCGCCGCGATCCTGATCGAACCCGTGCAGGGCGAGGGCGGTATCCGCCCGGTGCCGACACAATCGTTGAAGCGGCTGCGGCAGCTTTGCGACCAGCACGGCCTGTTGTTGATCTATGACGAGGTCCAGTGCGGCATCGGCCGCACCGGCAAGCTGTTCGCGCATGAATGGTCAGGCGTGGCGCCCGACATCATGGCGATCGCCAAGGGCATTGGCGGCGGCTTCCCCATGGGCGCCTGCCTGGCCACCGATGAAGCCGTGGTCGGTATGACGTCGGGCGTGCATGGCACCACCTTCGGCGGCAATCCGCTGGCCATGGCGGTCGGCAACGCCGTGCTCGATGTGGTGCTGGAAGACGGCTTCCTCGAAGACGTCCAGCGCAAGGCATTGCTGATGAAGCAAGGCCTGGCGGCGATCGCCGACGAGTTTCCGGATGTCATCGAAGACATCAGGGGCACCGGCCTCATGCTTGGCCTCAAATGCGCCATGCCAAACACCAAGGTGAACATGGCGCTACGCGACCAGCATTTGCTGGCGGTTCCGGCCGGCGACAACGTCATTCGCCTGTTGCCGCCGCTCACCGTCACCGACGCCGAGATCCACGAAGCGCTCAACCGCATCCGCGCTGGTGCCAAAGGCCTGGCGGATGCCATCGCCGTGGCCGCCGCGAAGTAATTCCGGAATATTGCTGATGTCAGTTCGCCATTTCACCGATCTGTCCACTGTTTCCGAGGGCGACCTGCGCTTCATGCTGGACGACGCGGTGGTGCGAAAGGCGCGCCTCAAGGCCGGCGAGCGCACCAGGCCGCTCGAAGGCAAGGTGCTGGCGATGATCTTCGACAAGCCGTCGACGCGCACGCGCGTCTCCTTCGACGTCGGCATGCGCCAGCTTGGCGGCGAGACCATCATGCTGACCGGCACCGAGATGCAGCTCGGCCGTTCCGAAACCATCGCCGACACCGCCAAGGTGCTGTCGCGCTATGTCGATGCGATCATGATCCGCACCACCTCGCATGACCGGCTGCTGGAGCTGACCGAGAATGCCACGGTTCCGGTGATCAACGGACTGACCGACGACACCCATCCGTGCCAGTTGATGGCCGACATCATGACCTTCGAGGAGCATCGCGGTCCGGTGGCCGGCAAGACCATTGCCTGGACCGGCGACGGCAACAATGTGCTGCACTCGCTGCTCGAGGCCTCGGCGCGGTTCCGCTTCAACCTCAACGTGGCCGTGCCCGAAGGCAGCGAGCCGGCGCAGAAGCACATCGACTGGTCCAAGGCGCATGGCGGCAAACTCCACTTCACCCGCTCACCCGAGGAAGCCGTCGATCAGGCCGACTGCATCGTCACCGACTGCTGGGTGTCGATGGGTCAGGAGCACCGCGCCCGCGGCCACAACGTGTTCTCGCCCTACCAGGTCAATGCCAAGCTGATGGCGCACGCCAAGCCGGACGCGCTGTTCATGCATTGCCTGCCGGCGCATCGCGGCGAAGAAGTGACCGACGAGGTCATCGACGGGCCGCATTCGGTGGTCTTCGACGAGGCCGAGAACCGGCTCCACGCCCAGAAGGCGGTGCTTGCCTGGTGTCTTGGTGCTTGACGTGTCGGGGCGCTTGAAGTGTCCGGGCGCTTGATCTGCGGGCGCACGATGCCTATCTGCGCCGCATCACGCAAATCAAGCGCGTTTGGACGCATGCACCCCAGGGGGCGGCATGGCCGCGCCCTGGAGCTTTGTCATGTTGGAAACGCATCAAGTGACTGAACATCACCCCAAACTCGGCGAGTTCGGCTATGCCGGCGACGACCATGTCGTGCCGTTCGAGGTCGGCCCGCTCGACGTGCGCGGCCGCACCGTGCAACTCGGACCGATGCTCGACGCCATCCTTGGCCGCCACGACTACCCCGAGCCGGTCGCCCGCCTGCTGGCGGAAGCCTGTGTGCTGACGGTGCTGCTCGGCACCTCGCTCAAATTCGAGGGCAAGTTCATCCTGCAGACCCGCACCGACGGGCCGGTCGACATGCTGGTGGCGGATTTTTCGACGCCGTCGGCGCTGCGTGCCTATGCGCGCTTCGATGCGGATCGGCTCGAGGCGCTCGTCGCGGCAGGCGAAACATCCCAGCAGACGCTGCTTGGCAGCGGCGTGCTGGCGCTGACCATCGACCAAGGCGCCCACACCCAGCGCTATCAGGGCATCGTTCAGCTTGACGGCGAAACGCTGGAGGACGCTGCGCGCACTTATTTCCGCCAGTCGGAGCAGATCCCGACGGATGTCAGGCTCTCGGTGGCCAAGCTTTTGACGCCCGGCGTCGGCGGCGCGCGTGAGCAGTGGCGCGCGGGCGGCATTTTGGCGCAGTTCCTGCCGCAGTCACCCGAGCGCATGCGCGTGCCCGACATTTCGGGCGGCGACGGCGATCCGCGCGACGTGACGCATGAACCGGCAGACAATTCCTGGCAGGAACTGGTGGCGCTGCTCGGCACCATCGAGCCGACCGAACTGATCGATCCGACGATCGGTGCCGAACGGCTGCTCTATCGCCTGTTCCACGAGCATGGCGTGCGCGTCTTTGGTGGCGCCCCGGTCGCCGACCAGTGCTCATGCTCCAGGGACAAGATCCGCGGCATCCTCGAGGGTTTTTCCGCGCAGGAGATCAAGGACTCGACCGAGGATGGCGGCATCCACGTCGCTTGCGAATTCTGCTCGAAACAGTACGATTTCGACCCGGCGGAATTCGCGGCGCAGTAAAGTCCTTCCTTCTCCCCGTTTCACGGGGAGAAGGTGGCCGAAGGGCGGATGAGGGGCGGCGCTAACTTCGGCGAATAGCCGTGCGCAAACCCCGTCCTCGACGATATCTCAGGAAGGCTCGACGCCGCCCCTCGTTGCCCTGCCGGGCATTTCTCCCCGTATAGTGACGAAGACGCTAATTCACCGTGCGCCGCGTCCCCGGCAGATCCAGCGAAAACGCCGGGATGGCGATATCAAAAGTCTCGCCGCGCTTGTTGCGCATCGTGTAGTGCCCGACCATGATCCCTGACGGGGTCGAGAGCGGGCAGCCGGACGTATATTGATAGCTGTCGCCGGGATTGAGCTCGGGCTGGTCGCCGACGACGCCCGGGCCGCGCACTTCCTCGACCCGGCCGGCACCGTCGGTGATGTGCCAATAGCGCGACAGAAGCTGCACGAATTCGTCCGACTGGTTGTCGATCGTTATCTGATAGCCCCAGACATAGCGGTTCTCGGAAGGATCCGAGCGGTCCTCGAGGTAGAACGGCCTGACCTGCACTTCGATGTTGCGCGTGACGGCGCGGTACATAAGCGGCTCCAAAACAATCTCAAGCATGATCCCGAAAAGTGGGAACCGGTTTTCTCGGGCAAACGGGTTTCCGTTCGTCCAGAGATCATGCTCAACAAACAGAACCTTTCGGCGCTCCCGGCGAGCAGGTCAACATGCGCGTCTTGTCGCGCCTCGTCTTGAAACGCAGGTGCCGGCAAAGAATGTCATTTAAGTGACACATGACAATGATGGTGTGCACCAACCGAGCGACTCGGCGCTCTGTCGAACTGTTGAAAACGGCCACGATGCTGGCTGTCTTTTCTGGAGTGACCAGATCTCGATGGAACTCACTCTTATAGCCGCCTCGCTTTCGACTGCTCTTATCCTTTCAAACGCCGCCAGTATCCTGCTCGCCGCTTCACAACTGAAACAGCGCACTACCATCGCACGGCCAGCCGGCAAATCGCCGCCGGTGTCGATTGTCATCCCGTCGCGCGGCGTCGAACCGTTCACGCATGAGACACTGGAGCGCGCCTTCTCGCTCGACTGGCCGCGCTACGAGCTGATCTTCTGCGTCGCCCATGCCGACGATCCGGTGGTCAGTCTGATCAGACAGGCCATCGCCCGCTTCCCAAAGGTGCCGACCCGGCTGTTGATCGGTGACGACCGCGTCAGCGCCAATCCCAAGCTCAACAATTGCGTCAAGGGCTGGGAAGCCGCGCGGCACAACTGGGTCGTCCTGGCCGACTCCAACGTGCTGATGCCGAGAGACTACATCCAGCATCTGATGGCGGCGTGGCGGACGGATACCGGCCTTGTCTGCTCGACGCCGATCGGCTCACGGCCGCAGGGCTTCTGGGCCGAGGTCGAATGCGCCTTCCTCAACACGCTGCAGGCGCGCTGGCAGTATGCCGGCGAGGCGCTCGGCCTTGGCTTTGCCCAGGGTAAGAGCATGTTGTGGAACAAGCCGATGCTGGATGCCAATGGCGGCATTCGAGCGCTGGCCGCCGAAATCGCCGAGGACGCCGCCGCGACCAAGCTGGTGAACAGCCTTGGCCTGCGCGTCAATCTCGTCGCCGCACCCTTCGAGCAGCCGCTCGGCCGGCGCAGGCTTGGCGAGATCTGGTCGCGCCAGGCCCGCTGGGCGAGGTTGCGCCGCGTCACCTTCCCGCTGTTCTTCGCGCCCGAGATCCTGACCGGCGCGGTGGTGCCGCTGGCGCTTGCGCTGGTTGCGGCTGCCGGCGCCGGCTTCAGCCTGCCGCTGATGGCCATTGGCGTGCTGGCGGCCTTCTACCTTCCGGAATGTGCCCTGGCCTGGTCCAAGGGCTGGCACCTGTCGCCGCGCTCGGTCGCGGCAATCGTGGCGCGCGACCTGATCCTGCCGGCGATGTGGGCACGCGGCTGGCTGGGCGGGGCCGTCGACTGGCGCGGCAATGCGATGACCATCGGAACCAAGGCGGCCGAACTGGAAGAGACGCCGTCGCGCGCCTGATCTTGGCGGCTCAGCGACGCGACCTGGACGCTCTTACTTGGCGGCCTTCAGCGCCTGCGCGATATCCTCCAGCAGATCGTCGGTATCCTCCAGGCCGACCGACAGCCTGAGCGTGCCTGGTCCGATGCCGAGTTCGGCGCGTGCCTCGTCGCTCAAATTCTTGTGCGTCGTCGTCGCCGGATGGGTGATCAAGCTCTTGGCGTCGCCAAGGTTGTTGGAGATCAGCACGATGTCGAGCGCGTTCTGCAGCGCGAAGGCCGCCTGCTTGCCGCCCTTGACGTCGAGGCAGATCAGCGTCGAGCCGCCCGACATCTGCTTCTTGACGATATCGGCCTGCGGATGGTCGGCTCGGCCGGGATAGATGACGCGGGCGATCTGCGGCTGCTCGGCGAGGAAATCGGCGATCTTGCCGGCGCTCTCCGTCTGCTGGCGCACGCGCAGCGGCAGCGTCTCCAGGCCCTTCAGCAGCGTCCAGGCATTGAAGGGCGACAGGCTGGGGCCGGTGTGGCGGAAATAGTCGTGCAGGTTCTCGTCGATCCACTTCTTGTCGGAGAGGATGACACCGCCGAGACAGCGGCCCTGGCCATCGATGTGCTTGGTCGCCGAATAGACGACGATATGCGCGCCAAGCTGCAACGGCTTCTGCTGCAAAGGCGTGGCAAAGACATTGTCGACCACAAGCCGTGCGCCGATCGAGTTGGCCAGCGAAGCGACAGCGGCAATGTCGACCACTTCCAATGTCGGGTTGGTCGGGCTTTCCAGGAAGAACAGCTTGGTGTTTGGCCTGACTGCCTTTTCCCAGTTGGCGATGTCGGTGCCGTCGACCAACGTCGCCTCGATGCCGTAGCGAGGCGCCAGCGTTTCGACCACCCAGCGGCAGGAGCCGAACAGCGCGCGCGCCGCCACGATGTGGTCACCGGCCTTGACGCTGCACAGAAGCGCCGCCGTTACCGCCGCCATGCCCGATGCCGTGGCGCGTGCGTCCTCGGCGCCTTCCAGCGCGCACATCCGCTTTTCGAACATGTCGACGGTCGGATTGGCGTAGCGCGAATAGATGAAACCGGGTTCCTCGCCTTTGAAACGGGCTTCGGCGGCCTGGGCTGTCTGATAGACATAGCCCTGGGTCAGGTACATCGCCTCGGAGGTCTCGCCGAAGCCGGAACGCAGGGTTCCGCTGTGCACGAGGGCTGTCTGAGGCTTCCAGTTGCGCTTCTTGCTGCTCATCGCTCTTGTTCCAGACACAAAAAAACCGGCCGCGAAAGTCGCAACCGGTCCATACGGCCTCGCGGCCAACGGTCCTTTAGCGACTTGTTTAACGTGGCTGCAAGCCGACCGGCCAAATCACCACGGGATAACGACCCTTTAGACCCGTACCACGCTTGCGTCAATTGCCGGCTTCATTAAGAGGTTTGTACCAAGCAGGTTTCGCCAAAAGCCTGCCCTCTAGGAGCGAAGCCTTGCGGCAGACAGGCATTCTTCCCGATCAGGACATTGCGGCGCTGTTCCAGTCCGGTGCGCTGAAGTCGCCGCGCGCGCTCGATGCCGACCAGATCCAGCCGGCCAGCCTCGACCTCAGGCTCGGCGACAAGGCCTGGCGGGTGCGCGCCTCCTTCCTGCCGGGTCCCAACCACAAGGTTTCGGAAAAGCTCGACAGGCTGAAGCTGCACGAGATCAATCTGGCCGAAGGCGCGGTGCTGGAGACCGGCTGCGTCTATATAGTGCCGCTGCTCGAAAGCCTGGCATTGCCGGCCGAGATCTCCGCCTCCGCCAATCCGAAGAGCTCGACCGGACGGCTCGACATCTTCACCCGTGTCATGACCGACCGTGGCCACGAGTTCGACAAGATCGCTGCCGGCTACAACGGTCCGCTCTACCTGGAAGTCAGCCCGCGCACCTTCCCGATCGTCGTGCGCACCGGTTCGCGCCTGTCGCAGATCCGCTTCCGCACCGGCAACGCGCTTCTCTCGGAAGCCGAATTGCATGAATTGCATCGCGCGCAGATGCTGGTCGCCACCGAACCGCCGAATATTTCGGGCGGCGGCATCGCGCTGTCGATCGATCTCAATGGCGACAGCGACGGGCTGGTCGGCTATCGCGGCAAGCATCACACAGGCCTTGTCGATGTCGACAAGCGCGCGGCGCAGGATGTCGTCGATTTCTGGGAGCCGATCCACAAGAGCGGCGCCGGCGAACTGGTGCTGGATCCCGACGAATTCTACATCTTGGTCAGCCAGGAAGCGGTGCATGTGCCGCCGCTTTATGCCGCCGAGATGACGCCTTTCGATCCGTTGGTCGGCGAATTCCGCGTCCATTACGCCGGCTTCTTTGATCCAGGCTTTGGCCATTCAGCGGCCGGCGGCACCGGCAGCCGGGCGGTGCTTGAAGTGCGCAGTCACGAAGTGCCGTTCATCCTCGACCATGGCCAGATCGTCGGCCGGCTGGTCTACGAGCACATGCTGAAGCGGCCGCAGGCGCTCTACGGCACCGATCTTGGCTCCAACTACCAGGCGCAGGGCCTGAAACTCTCCAAGCATTTCCGCGCGGCGCGCTGAACCCCGATTTACCGCGTACTTGCCCGCGCTGGCGCATCATGCTTGGCTGGCTTGTCGGTCGCAGCGATGCGGCGCTCGAGGGGAACAAGAAAATGCAGATTTCAAAATGGATCCTATCGACGGCAGGCGCTGCCATGTTGGCGATGGCTGCCGGCTCTCTATCGGCGCAGGCCGCCGAGAAATTGAAAATCGGCACCGAGGGCGCCTATCCCCCGTTCAACACCATCACCTCGGACGGCAAGGTTGTTGGCTTCGATATCGACATCGCCAATGCGCTGTGCGCGCAGATGGCGCGAAGGATCGCGACCTCTCCCTGCCGGTAGCCAAGAATAGCCGGCAGTCAAAGTTATCGTTTGAGACGCTGGCGGGACAGCGCCCCCTCTGGCCTGCCGGTCATCTCCCCCACAAGGGAGGAGATCACGCTCTCACAGCGCCTTCACCGCCACCTTCACCGGCTTTTCGATCTCGAGCGGGTTGCGCAGCGGCAGGCCGAAATCCCCGGCCTCGATCTCGAACACATCGCCGGCCTCGGTCTTGACGCCGTCGGCAAAGGACAGCGTCGCCGTGCCGAACATATGCACATGCACGTCGCCCGGCTGGCGGAACGCCGAATATTTGAAATGATGGTGTTCGAGATTGGCAATGGTGTGCGACATGTTTGCTTCGCCCGACAGGAACGGCTTCTCCCACAGCGTGTTGCCGCCGCGCACGATGCGCGAGGTGCCGCGGATGTCGGAGGGCAGGTCGCCGATCAGGATCTCCGGGCCGAACGAGGCGTTGCGCAGCTTGGAATGGGCGAGGAAGAGATAGTTCACGCGCTCGGTTACATGGTCGGAAAATTCATTCGACAGGGTGAAGCCGACACGGAAGGGGGCGCCGTCATCGCCGATGACATAGATGCCGGCGATTTCAGGTTCCTCGCCGGCGTCCTTGGCGAAGGCCGGTGACAGCAGTGCGGCACCCGGCGCCACGGCCATCGTGCCGTTGCCCTTGTAGAACCATTCCGGCTGCACGCCGATCTGGCCTTTGGCGGGCTTGCCGCCCTCCAGCCCCATGCGGAACATCTTCATGGAATCGGTGAGCTGTTCCTCGCCATCGGTGCTGAGCTTCTTGTGCATGGAATCGCGCGTCGCCGCCGAGCCGAGATGGGTCAGTCCGGTGCCGGTCAGGTGCAGGTGAGCAGGATCGGGGTGATTGATCGGCGACAACAGCCGCCCCTTCTTGTAGGCGGCATCGAGATCGATCGTCTCGCCGAGCCCCTTGCGTTCGATCAGGGTGGCGAGGCCGACGCCGGTGCGGGCAGCCTCCATCGCCAGAGAGTAGACGCTGCGGGCGCCGTTGATGATCCGGGTCTTGCCGCCATTGCGGGCAACGACACGGATGGTCTCGGCGTCGTCGAGAATCTGCGAGATCAGCATGATCAGTCCTCTCTCATGTGTGGTTGCCTCTTGGCAAACCTTAACCTGCGCGGCTCGGACCTAGCCGCGCCACGGGTGAAATTCTTCGTCCGGATTGCGCTCGCGGGCTTGATCCCCTGGGGGGATTTCTTGATGCCGACAACTCGCCGGCAGCGCCGCGATCGTATGCCTCCTACTTGCCTCGCCTAAGCCTGTCAGGCTTTGTTCTTGTTGTAGACGTCGAAGATCACGGCGCCGAGCAGCACCAAGCCTTTGACCACCTGCTGCCAGTCGACATTGACGCCCATGATCGACATGCCGTTGTTCATCACGCCCATGATGAAGCCGCCGACCACCGCGCCGATGACCTGGCCGACGCCGCCCATTGCCGAGGCGCCGCCGATGAACACGGCAGCGATGACGTCGAGCTCCGAGCCCAGACCCGCAGCCGGCACGGCCTGGCCGAGACGCGCCGCGATGATCAGACCGCCCAGCGCCGACAGCACGCCCATATTGATGAACACCCACAGCGTCAGCCGCTCGGTGTTGATGCCTGACAGCTGCGCCGCCTTGGGGTTGCCGCCCATCGCATAGATGCGGCGGCCGATGGTCATGCGCTTGGTGACGAAGACGAACAGCGAGATCAGCACGCCCATGACGAGCAGCACCACCGGCAGGCCCCTGTAACTGGCGAACTCATAGACCAGGAACAGCGCCAGGGCGCTGGCGACCAGCGTCTTGACGACGAACAGGGGGAAGGGCTCGGCTTCATAGCCATGGCGCTCGCGCTTGCGCCGGGTGCGAAGCCCGAAATAGGCATAGGCCACCACGGCGATCACGCCGAGCACCACCGTCGTCATGTGCAGCGTCAGACCGCTGCCCAAGATGGTCTTGCCGGCGGCATTCACCGTCGGCGGGATCAGCGTCAGGGGGCCGATCACGTCCGGGATGAAGCCGGAGCTCAGTGCCTTGAAGTCGTCCGGAAGAGGCCCCACCGAGGATCCGCCGCCCAGCAGCGCCTGACAGATGCCGCGGAAGATCAGCATGCCGGCCAGCGTGACGATGAAGCTCGGTATCCGGTGATAGGCGATCCAGTAGCCTTGCGCCGCGCCGATCAGGCCGCCCACGATCAGGCAGAGGATCGAAACCACCAGCGGATTGCTGAGCGGTCCGAGCTGCCAGATGACCATCATGTTTGCCGCCAGCGCGCCGATGAAACCGGCGACCGATCCGACGCTGAGGTCGATATAGCCGGAAACGATGACCAGCAGCATGCCTAGCGCCATCACGATGATGAACGAGTTCTGCTGCACCAGATTGCTGAGGTTGACCGGCTTGAACAGCGTCCCCGACGTGGTGAACTGGAAGAACAGCATGATGACGATCAGTGCGATAATCAGACCGTATTCGCGCAGGTTCGTCGTCAGCGCCGAGACGGCGATGCGTGGACGCTGTTCTTCGGCGACGTTGCCCTGCGGGGCGGGGGCAATTTCGGTGCTCATGCTGCTTTTCCTTCTCCGCGAACGATGGCGCGCATTATTTTTTCCTGGCTTGCGTCCGCCGCCGGCATTTCGCCGACGATGCGCCCTTCGTTCATGACGTAGATGCGGTCGGTGATGCCGAGCAATTCCGGCATTTCCGACGAGATGACCACGATCGCCTTACCTTCCGAGGCAAGGCGCGCGATGATCGTGTAGATTTCGTATTTGGCGCCGACATCGATGCCGCGCGTCGGCTCGTCGAGGATCAGCACTTCCGGGTCGGCGAACAGCCATTTCGACAGCACCACCTTCTGCTGGTTGCCGCCGGAAAGATTGCCGGTCATCTGATAGACGCTCGAAGCGCGGATATTGGTCTTCTTGCGATAGTCGTTGGCAACGGCAAGCTCGCGCAAATCGTCGATCACGCTGTGACGCGAGACGCCGCCGAGATTGGCGAGCGTTATGTTGTGCTTGATATGGTCGATGAGGTTGAGACCGTAGGTCTTGCGGTCCTCGGTCACGTAGGCAATGCCGTGTTCGACCGCCTTGCTCACCGACGACACATCGATCGGCTTGCCCTTGAGCAGCACCTCGCCGGTGATGCGGCGGCCATAGGAGCGGCCGAACAGGCTCATGGCGAATTCGGTGCGGCCGGCGCCCATCAGCCCGGCTATGCCGACCACCTCGCCCTTGCGCACGTTGATGTCGATGCCCTTGATCACCTGCCGCTCGGCATGGATCGGGTGATAGACCGACCAGTTCTTCACTTCGAACACGACCTCGCCGATGTCAGGCTCGCGCGGCGGGTAGCGGTCGTCGAGCGAGCGGCCCACCATCGAGGTGATGATGCGGTCCTCCGAAATGTCCTTCCTGGCCAGCGTCTCGATGGTGCGCCCGTCACGGATGACGGTAACCTTGTCGGCGACCCTATTCACCTCGTTGAGCTTGTGCGAGATCAGGATCGAAGTCATGCCTTGCCGCTTGAATTCGAGCAAAAGGTCGAGCAGCGCCTGGCTGTCCTTTTCGCTGAGCGATGCGGTCGGCTCGTCGAGGATCAGGAGTTTGACTTCCTTGCTCAGCGCCTTGGCGATCTCGACCAGTTGCTGCTTGCCGACGCCGATATTGGTGATCAGCGTCTTGGGGTCCTCCTTGAGGCCCACCTTCTTCAACAGCGCGCTGGTGCGGGCCTCGTTGGCGTCCCAGTCGATCACGCCGTATCTGGCATGTTCGTTGCCGAGGAAGATGTTTTCGGCAATCGACAGCATCGGCACCAGGGCAAGCTCCTGGTGGATGATGACGATGCCCTTGTGTTCGCTGTCATGGATGCCTTTGAACTGGCATTCCTGGCCCTGAAAAATGATCTGGCCGTCATAGGTGCCTACGGGATAGACGCCCGACAGGACTTTCATCAGCGTCGACTTGCCGGCGCCGTTTTCGCCGACCACGGCGTGGATCTCGCCTTCCTCGACACTGAGATTGACGTTCGACAGCGCCTTCACACCGGGAAACGTCTTGGTGATGTCGCGCATCTCCAAAATCGTCGAGGTCATCAGATCAAGCTCCCAGACTTTCTTGTTTTTACGCAATTCCCAAGGGGAAAGCGCCACGCTTTTTCCCGGGAAAACCGCTGCGCACTTTTCCTGGAATTGCTCTAGGCCGGCAGAAACAATACCGGGGTCGCTTGTGAACGAAAAGGGGCCCTGCGTTGCGCAGGACCCCTGATTTTACAACCGAGATTACTTCAGGTCTTCGGCCTTGATGTAGCCGGAGTCGACGACCAGCTTCTGGTAGTTCGACTTGTCGACTTCATGCGGCGTCAACAGGATCGAGGGAACGACCTTGACGTCGTTGTTGTAGGTCTTTTCGTCGAGGCCGTCGGGCTTGCCGCCCGAGAGCACCTTGTCGACCAGCTGGACAGTGGCCTTGGCGAGGTCGCGGGTGTCCTTGAACACGGTCGAGTACTGTTCGCCCGTGATGATCAGCTTGACCGAGGCGGTCTCGGCGTCCTGACCGGTGACGATCGGCCAGGGCTGTGCGTCCGTGCCGTAACCAACGGCGCGGAGCGAGGCGGTGATGCCGCGCGACAGGCCGTCATAGGGCGACAGAACGCCATCGACACGGCTGCCGTCCGAGTAATTGGCCGAGAGCAGGTTGTCCATGCGCGCCTGGGCGGTAGCCGCCAGCCAGCGCAGCGTGCCGACCTTGTCCATGCCGGTCTGGCCCGACTTGATCTTGATCGAGCCGTCGTCGATCAGCGGCTGAAGGACGGAAATCGCGCCATTGTAGAAGAAGAAGGCGTTGTTGTCGTCGGGCGAGCCGCCGAACAGTTCGACGTTCCACGGCTTGGTGTTCGGGAAGCGCTCCTTGAGGCCCTTGACCAGCGAATTCGCCTGGATCACGCCGACGCCGAAATTGTCGAAGGTGGTGTAGTAGTCGACATTCTTGGTCTTCTTGATCAGGCGGTCATAGGCGACGACGACGACGCCCGCGTCAGCGGCCTTCTGCAGTGCATCCGACAAAGTGGTGCCGTCGATCGAGGCGATGATCAGCGCCTTCGGGCCCTTGGTGATTTCGTTTTCCAGCTGGCTGAGCTGGTTGGGGATGTCGTCCTGCGCGTACTGCAGGTCGACGGTGTAGCCGAGAGCCTCGAGCTGGGACTTGACGGCGTCGCCGTCATTGATCCAGCGCTGCGAAGTCTTGGTCGGCATCAGCACGCCGACAAGACCCTTGTCGGCTGCGTGCGCCGAGTAGGTCATGGCAGCGATGCCAAGCGCCGCGACTGCGGCCAGTGTCTTGATGATTTTCACGTAACTCTCCCTGGTTGATGGACGCAGCACCCCGGGGGTCGCGGGCCGCGCAATCGTGCAGAAGCGCCAAGGCACTGCTGCCGTCATATCGATCTCCGGTATCCTCCCATGGCCCCGAGCTGCTGATTTCAATCGATACGATTTTTATCGTCGGCGACCGTTGCGTCTCGGAACGCGCTGACGTTGTGACCCTTTTGCCATAACTGTCAAATGCGATCTTTGATGGTTGCTATACCGAGAGTGGTATATGGTATGGGGCGTCACAGATTGCTGGCAAACGCCAGAGGGTTGCGAGTGGAGGCTGGGAAGACAATGGCGGCGCTACGGAATTCGTCTTCAATTTCAAACGGTTATAATGAAACTCCGGGTGATGGCGAAACCCTGCTGCGCAGTGGTCTCAGCCTGCGTCACATGCGCATGATCGTCGCGCTCGACGATCACGGCCGGGTGAGCGCGGCGGCGCAGGTCATGAACATTTCACAGCCGGCGGCATCGCGCATGATCGCCGAGATGGAGGCGGTGCTCGAGGTCAAGCTGTGCGAGAGGCTGCCGCGCGGCATCACGCTGACGCCCTACGGCAAGGCGCTGGCCAGGCGTGCGCGCTCGATCCTGCTGGAGATGCGCGAGGTCGACCGCGAGATTTCCGAGCTAAAGGCGGGCAAGGGCGGTTCCGTGTTTCTCGGTGCCGTGACGGCGCCGGCGATCGAGCTGGCGGTGCCGGCGATCCGCGAAATCCGCCGCATCTATCCACGCATCGAGATCACCATGCAGGTCGAGACCTCCAATGTGCTGGCGCGCGAACTGATCGCCACCCGCCATGATTTCATTATCGCCCGCATCCCCGACGACCTCAATCCGCGGCTGTTCGAATCGCGTGTCATCGGCGTCGAGAAAGCCTGCCTGATCGTACGCCGTGGCCACCCGCTCACCAGGGGCAGCGTGGTGCGGCTGGAAGATACCGCCGCTTATGACTGGGTCTTCCAGTCGGGCGGCTCGCCGTTGCGCCAGGCGATGGAGAGCAATTTCCTCAACCGCAACATCGCGCTGCCGGACCGGATCCTCAACACCAGTTCGCTGCTCCTGACGCTGGTCATGGTCGCGCAGTCCGACGCCATCGCGCCGGTTTCGGTGCAGGTGGCGAAATTCATCCAGAATCCCGACGGGCTCGCCGGCGCCATCGACGTCGTCCAGACCGAGTTCGACATCGAGGTCAGGCCCTACAGCCTAATCACGGTCAGGAATCGCGTACTGTCGCCGGCCGCCAAGATGCTGCACGATTTCATCCTGCGCGAAGTGGGCTGATGGAACAACAAGTGCACTGGCGCGTTCACGCCCAATCGGCATTCTCGCTGGAGCCCGTTTTGGGCGAGGGAACGAGGTGCCGATGTCAACAACTCGGGAGGTCTTGATGGAACGTCGGTTGTTTCTCACTGGAATGCTAGGCGTTGCGGGGGCCGTGGCGTTTGCGGGCGTAGTCGGACCCGGCCGCGCCGTTGCCGGTATTCCCCAGGGCAACGGAATTCTCGATGAACTGGACAAGCCGGATCCGGCTGTCTTCGAAGGGGATGACGGGGTCGAGGTCGAGCAGGTCTCCCATCGTCGTTGGCATCATCGCTACTACGGAGATCGCTATTATGGAGGCAGACGGCGCCGCCGCGGTTGGAGACGGGTTTGCCGTCGCTATTGGCGCCATGGCCGCCGTCATGTGCGTTGCTGGCGCGAGCGGGTTTGGCTCGGCGTCTGGCTGTGACGAACCGTTGACGAAAGGCCGGCCACCGCAGCGTGGCCGGTATCGTCACTGCGTAGATTTTCAGGGTCCAAGGCTTGCGTCTTGCAATCGGTGCCGGGGTTGGCACCGATCATCCAACCGTGACGGAATGGGCCACCCACTTAGCCTAGGATCGGCTGGGTGAAATCATATTAGACTTTACTAATTGATTGCTGTCAGGCAGACCATGCCGAGGGCCTATCAAGGAGCAGAATCATATCCCGTAACGTCGACGACATGTCTACAGACCAGAGGTGATCGGCCCGCATGAAAGGTGTGGCGATACTGACAGAAGCCCGCAGCGGCTCCGAATGGCTCGGCAGCCTGGCAAACAGCACCGGAACATTGGGGCAGTCGGCCGAATGGCTCGATACGGACACGCTGGGATGCAGGCCGAAATCCTTCGACGAACTCCTGTCCGCCGTGATCGATCGCGGCGGGACCGAAAATGGCAGGTTCGCTGTAAAGCTGTTTCCACGGCACCTTCACTGGTCGCAGGCCAAATATGGAGCCGACTTCCTCGCTGAATGCGTCCGACGCCATGCCATGGGTTTGATCCTGCTGGAACGGCGGGACCGCCTTCGCCAGGCGATCTCCTATAGCCGGGCAAAGGCGTCAGGTCGTTGGAGAAGCACGATGGACGGCGCGGATATGGTCCCGCAATACGACTTCGCCGGTATCTGCCAGGCCTATTTCCTGATTGGGCAGAGCTATGCCTTCTGGGAGGCCTATCTGCACATGGCCGATCTGCCCTACGACCATTTGTTTTATGAAGATCTCCTGGACGACCCTCGTCCTTACGTCGCATCGGTGGCCCGGCAGTTGTCTGTTGAAATGCCAAATGGCGAGTTCAAGACGAATTTGCGCCTACAGCGCGACAGCTACACCGAAGAGTGGGCCGAGCGGTTCCAGAGCGACGCCAAATCCAAGGGCCTGCTGGCGCATCTCCCCAAGAAGGTGGCGCCGCGAAATATCAAAAACCTCGCCCGGTTCCTTCTCAAGAAGCAGATGCGTATCGGCCAGGCTTAGATATGCCTGACCAATGCCGTGCCGAACCCTGCTATGTGGACATGTTTCCAGCGCCGACCAAATCTTAGGCGAGAGGTTGGAGCGGGTAGCGGGAATCGAACCCGCGCGTTCAGCTTGGGAAGCTGACAGGCTACCATTACATCATACCCGCGCGAGCCCTCGTTACCATGAGGGTCGGCCTTCGGGCAATCGCAAAGCGGCTCTCGAAACACACTCTTTCAGCGGTTCCCTCAGCGCTGGCCTGCGTTTTTATTTTGCCTTCGCGACTTTGTTGCTGGCGGCAAAGCTTGGCCAGTACTTCGAGATGGCGAGCGTCGCGCCGGCGGACGAGAAGTGGCCGTAGTCGAAGTAGAGAAACTGCCTGGTGCCGGCATCGGCATAGGAACAACCCGCCGCGTCGCACAGATAGGCCAGCGGGTCGATGAAATCCGCCCCTTTGACGAATGGCAGCACCTGTTTGTTGATGTCCGGATCCATGGCCATCGGCCAGGATGTGCTCGCGACATGCTCCCGCCGTGCGAAGAAAGCGATTTTCTGGACGTCGGCGATGAATTCCGGAGACTGACCGATGACATAGACCTTGACGCCCATGTCGCGCAGCCGGTCGACCGTCTTCTGCAGGCCGTCGAAGCCTCTGGCCTGGTAGTCGGTCCAGCGGCCGCTCAGGATCACGGCCTGGATGTTTGCCTCGCGGATGATCGACAGCGCCCGTTCGTTGAAGCGTGTGCAGGCCGGCCGAGCATAGGAGAAGTAGCTCAGGTTGGGTGGGCAGCCGGCATAGGTGTACTGGATGACATTGGCCTGGATCTTCTCGGCATTGGCTTCCAGCCCCGACACATAATGCGCGGCGAAGGAATCGCCCCACAGCAGCACATTGGTGGCAAAGCCATGCGTGCGGGTGCAGTCGCCGAGGTTCCAGTCCTCGATTCGATTCGCGCCCTCGTTGAAACAGACGCCATTGCGCCAGTCTCCCACCAGGACCCGTTGCGTCGAGAAGTCCGGGAACCGTTGCGGAAAACCCTTGCCCAGCACACCGACCACGCCGCCGATGCACAGCAAGGCGATCGCCGTCGCCGAGAAGGCGAAGATCGGCAGCGGGGCGGTGAACGCCCGCTTCTGGCGGAAGGGCTGCTCGACATACTTCCACGAGAATGTCGCCAGGGCGACGCTCGCCACCACCATCGCCATGATCGTCGGCACGTCGATGGCTTTCAGCGAGAGATAGTGGACGAACGAATTGATCGGCCAGTGAACGAGGTAGAGCGAATAGGAGATGAGCCCGACCCAGACCAGCGGGGTGAGCCGAAGCACCTGCGTGGCGACCGGCACCGGCCTGTCGGCGTGGGGCTGGCCCGCATAGATGAGCAGCGCCGTTCCGATGCATGGAAACAGGGCATTGTAGCCCGGAAACGGATCGCTCTCCGAAATCGTCAGAAAGCCGAAGGCGATCAGGCCAAAACCGGTGAGGCCAATCAGTTCCGTCAGCGGACGGCTGGCAAGCGTCGGCGGCTTTCTCAGCATCAGCATGGCGCCCAGCGCCAGTTCCCAGATGCGCGTCGGCAACAGGTAGAAGCCGGCGGTCGGCGCCAGCGTGGTCGCCATGACCGCCAGGGCAAAGCTGGCGATGGCGATCGGCAGCAATATCGTCAGCCAGCGCTTCGCGGCGTATCGGTAGATCAGATACACCAGGATCGGCGCGAAGATGTAATACTGCTCCTCGACCGAAAGCGACCATGTGTGCAGCAGCGGCCGCAATTCCGCGTCGATGGAAAAATAGTTGGTCGTTTTCCAGAAATAGATGTTCGACCAGAAGGTCGAGGCCGCGATCACGCTCAGACTGTATTCGTGCAGGTCGGACGGCAGAAGGATGAACCAGGCGGCGATGCTCGCAAGCAGGATGACGAAGGTGAGCGCTGGCAGGATCCGCCGCGCGCGGCGCCAGTAGAAGCGGCCGATCGAGAACTGGCCGCGCTCCAGATCGTCGAGCAGGCTGCCGCTGATCAGATAGCCCGATATGACGAAGAAGATGTCGACGCCGGTGAAGCCGCCGGGAATGGCGGACACGCCGAAATGGAAGAGCACCACGGGCAGCACCGCAACAGCGCGCAAGCCATCGATGTCGCGCCTGTAGTTCATTCGGCTGGTCCGTGTGGTGCGGTCGGCGGTATTGGTGCGGCGCAACTTGCTGTGCTGCTCATGCGGCAACGTCCTGATACTGTGAAAAATGCCGGTTCGTTGGTCGCACAGGCTCATCCTCTGTTGCACAACTTTGCTGCACTGCAACATGAGTGTCAAGGCGCGAAAACCGACGGTTCGATTGGCGAACCCGATTGGCACAGGCGCCGAAAAATCAGGCGCCGGGCAGGTAGATCACGGCGTCGTTGTCCGCATAGGCCCGTTTCCAGCCCAACTCAGTGAAAAAGGGGATGCGGGTGTCATCGGCCGTAAGCAATGCCCAGCCGATGGCATATTTCTTCAACTGGGCCTCAAGCAGCGGTTTTCCGTCGCTGTGCCCCGTCGCGTCGTCGGTTTTCGTGAACCCGCCCAGGAACAACTGGTCCGTCCTGCCGTCGATGTAGGTCTTGATGCCGTGGAAAATCAGCGTGCCGCCGAAATTGTAGGAGTTCAGCACGTTACCTGTGAGCTGGTGATCCCTGGCGAATGCGAGGGCGCCAGTGGCGGATGTCTTTGGGCTCGGCGCCACCTGATAGGCATTGCCGAGGAACACGACCGCGCCGACCAGCAAGACGGCTATGGCGCCGCAGATCACATGGAACCGGCTGGCGAAGAGTTTTTCCAGCCCGTCACGCCTTTCCGCCAACCAGGCCGTGGTCGACAGCGAAGGGTATTGCTGTGCGATCTCGGCCGCGATCACCAGGGGGATCAACAGGAAGGGCAGATACACAAATCGCAGATGGGCGAGATAGACATGCAAGGCGAAAACGATGAATAACGCTTTGGCCCAGCCGATCCGCGGCCTCGATATCAATAGCCCGAACAGCGCCAACAGCATCGCCGCTTCCTGGAAGACCTGCTCCTGGGCATTGAACGCTTGCCACTCCAGGATAAGGGGCACCGCCTCGTTGCCATAGGCCACCGTGAACGTCGCCAGGATGGCTTTCACGCCATAGGGATGCAGCAGGCTGACCAGTGGGCAGAGCAGACCGAAACCCACCCATTTTGCCAGGATGACGGGTTTCGACAGGCCCGAGCGCGCCAGGAGAGCGAGCCCGGCAAAGGCGGCGATGACGAAACTCAGGGTGAACGTGGCATGCAGGTTGGCCCACAAGACGACAAGTAGCAGCAGCCACAAAGGCGGAGCCTTCTCCTCCTGCGCGGCACGAAACAGCATTGCTGTCCAGACGACGATGATTGGCAAGGTGAAGACGTGGGGGCGTGCCGTGTAGATTGAAGCGATCAGGAAGGCCGCTGCAAAGGCCAGCGCTATCGCCAGTATCGGCTTCAGCCATGCGCTGAGGAACCATGCCATCAGGAAGACGGTCAGGCCGACCGTGGCGATGATCAGCGTGACGACGCCATTCCAGCCGCCCGCACGGTAGGCAAGGGCCAGAAAGACCTGCCCCAGCCATTCCTTGGCGATCCAGGGTTGGCCGGCGAACGTATAGGAATAGGGGTCGACGGCCGGAAACGTCCGGTTTTCCAGGAAGTCCAGTCCGACCTTCACCTGCCACCAATTGTCGGGGTCCTGCAGGATTGCGCCGGCAAAGTTGGTGAGCACAGAGGCCACGACACAGGCGCCGAGAAGGCAGAATATCAGCCTGATGCGTTGCACGTCCCCGAGCGAAGCTGTCGCCGTCGCGATTGCTGTGGCCTGGTTCATGTCGCAGCTCCGGGTGACTGCGTGCCCGTCACGATTGCTGTGGCCCGGTTCATGTCGCGGCTCCGGGCAATTTCGCGTTCGTCGCGGCCAGGGTGTCAGGGTCGTCCGCGCCTCCGACAAAGACGAACCGGGCCGAGCCAAGATAAAAGATGATCGAGTAGAGGCAATTTCCCGCCAGATGGACAAACGGGTTCTCGATGAAGCCCGCAGACATGGCGGCGATCACGACGCCCAGATTGGCGCTATAGGCGACGACAAAGGTGATCGCGTATCGTGCGACGGCGCCTGGGCGAAAGCCGCCGGCACGTCCGAACGTCCATTGGCGATTGAGGAAGAAGCCAAGGGTGAGGCCTGCGGCATAGCCTGCCGCATTGGAAACGATATCGCCGAGGCCCAGCGCAAGCCCTGCCAGGATCAGCGAATATCCAAGCGCCGTGTTGAGAAGCCCGACGGCGCCGAAGCGCAACATCCGCCCGATATCAAACGGAAGCGCCGACCACATTCTGCCCACGCCATTCCTGTTGCATCCGCTCGACCTTCGCCTCAGCCACGCGCGGCTCTTTTCGCCATCTCCTGCAGGCGATGGACGGGCAGGTCTCTGTCCTTGGCGGGCCGGTCGCGCGAAACGATTTCGCTGACGAAATAGAGCGGCCGCCGCTTCGTCTCCATATACATGCGGCCGAGATACTCGCCGAAGATGCCGAGCACCAGGAGTTGGACGCTGCCCAGGATCAGCATGATCGCGGCAAGGCTCGTCCAGCCGGGTACCACGTTGCCCCTCGACCATTCGAGCAGCGTATAGCCAAGCACGACCAGGCCGAGCAGACCAAACATCATGCCCAGCATCGAGGCAAACCGCAAAGGCACGATCGAAAAGCTGGTCATCGCATCGACCGCCAGCAGAACCATCTTCTTCAGCGGATAGTGTGTGGTGCCGGCAAAGCGCCGGTGCCGCTCGTAAGGGAAGGCGACCTGCTTCAACCCTATCCAACTCACCATGCCGCGAATGAACCTGTAGCGTTCGGGCATCGCGTTCAGATGGTCGAGCGCCCGGCGGCTCATCAACCGGAAGTCTCCGGAGTCCGGCGCGATCTCGACATCGACCATCCGGCCGAGCAAGCGGTAGAACATCGAGGCGGAAGCCCGCTTGAACCAGCTTTCGCCGTCGCGCTTCACCCTCTGGCCGTAAACGACGTCGAAGCCTTCGTCCATCTTCGCCATCATCGCGCCAAGCAGTTCGGGCGGATCCTGGAGATCGGCGTCGAGAATGAGGATGCGCTCGCCGCGGCAGAACTCCAGCCCCGCGCTCAAGGCGATCTGGTGGCCGTAATTGCGGGCAAGGTCGATGGCGACCACATGGTCGTCCTTTTCGGCCAGTTCGAAAATGGCCTCGCGGGTGCCGTCGGTCGCCCCGTCGATGACAAGCACGATCTCGTAGGAAGGGCTTTGCTCGAGGCATACGGCACTGACGCGTCGGTGAAGCTCGGCGACGCCGTCGCGCTCATTGTAGCATGGCACGACGACCGACAGCGTGACTGCGCGGTGCGCGCTGATTTTTCCCGTTCCCACCAAAGCCTGGCTCCCGCTCTTGGAATGGCAATAGCGGCAATTGGTTAGAAAACAGATAAGCTAGGGGTCGACATCGAGGCATCGGTCGGCTGACGCGATGGACTCGGCACGGTCACGAACGCACCGGCAGTTCCATGCGGATGCGGGCGCCGCGCCACGAACCCGTCAGGATGCGGATCGTGCCGTCATGCAGCAGCGCAATCTGCCGGGCAAGATTCAGGCCCAGCCCCGCCCCGCGCGACTGCGGCTGCAAGCGGTAGAAGGGCTCGAAGACGTTCTCGCACTCTTCCGCGGGAATTCCCGGCCCTTCGTCGCGTACCTCGATGCCGCCGGTCCCGTCGATGGCGATCGTGATCGTGCCGCTGCCACCGCCATGCTCGATTGCGTTGCGCACGAGGTTGGCGAGCGCCCGCTCTATCTGCAGCACATTGACCTCTATCCGGGCCTCGTTGGGCGATGGCTCGAAGGCAAGGTCATAGCCGGCCTCGATGGCGAGCGGGGCGAAGTCGGCGGCGACCCGGCTGACGAGATCGTCGAGGTCGACGATCTCGCGCTGGTCCGACGGCCTGTCGAGCAGCTGATGGTCGAGCAGTTGCTGGGCAAGGTGCGACAGGCGCTCGATGTCGCGCAGCAGCCGCGCGCTCTGCGGCTCCTGCTTCAAGAGTTCGGCGCGTGTGCGCAGGATGGCGATCGGCGTGCGCAGTTCGTGCGCCGCGTCGGTGAGGAAACGGTTGTGGCGGTCATAGCCCTGGGCGAGGCGGGCAAGCGCCTCGTTGAAGGCGTGCACCAGCGGCGCGATTTCCTGCGGCACCTGCTTGACCGGCAGTTGCATGGCGCGGGTGCCGATGTCGATGCGCGCCGCCTGGCGGACCGTTTCGACAAGGCCAGCAAAGGAGCGGCGTACCACGGCTGGCGTCGTCACCAGCGTCGTCGCGCCCATGACGAGGATTATCGGCAAAAGCAGGATCGCGATCACGAGCGCGAGCGCCGGCAGGGCGCGCTCCCAGTTCCTGCTGCCGTCCGGATTGCGGGCGACTTCGACGGTGGCCGAAATGTTGATTTCGAGGCCGTCGGTCTGCTGGCGCGACGACTGCGTCGCGGCGATGATCTGCACCGTGCCGGCTCTGGTCGAAGCGTTTTCGATATAGGCTTCCGGCCGCATGTCCTTGTCGGAGAATCCGACCGTGGCATGATCGGCCTCGCCAAGCAGGGCGCCGAAGCTCTTGGTGTAGATGCCGGGTATGTTGCCGGAGCGGACGCTCTCGCCGCTGCCATCGCGAACGATGTACCAGACATTGGGGAAGCCTTCGCGAAACGCGGTGAGTTCTTCCGTATCGCGCACGATCAGCCTGCCGTCCCTGTCTCGGTCGACGGCATCCTTGACCGCGGCGACGGCGGCCTCGTTGTCGATCAAAAGGCGCGGATTGGCGATCCAAAGGGCTGCCGCGCAAAGCACGATGAAGATCAGCAGCGTCGCCGCCTGCAGCAGGATCAGCCGTCGGACCAGGATCCATTGCAGCGAGCCTGTGCGGACCTTCTTCACGAGGCCGCCCGCAACAGATAGCCGAGGTTGCGGATCGCCCGGATCTCGATGCCGGCGGCGACATCGTCGAGCTTGCGGCGCAGCCGCGAAATGTGGGCATCGAGCGCATTGGAACCGATCTCGTCGTCGAGCGCGTAGACAGCCTCCTCCAGCGCGCTGCGCATGATGGTTCGGCCCGGCCGGCGGATCAGCGTTTCGAGCACCAGCCTCTCGCGCCGGGGCAGATCGAGCGCCTGGTCCTCGACCAGCGCCTCGCGGTGGCGGAAATCATAGGTGAGGCGGCCGACCATCGTCTGGTTGGCGCGCGAGGTGAACGAGCGCCGGTGCAGGGCATGAAGCCGCGCGACGAGTTCCACCGTGGCGAAGGGCTTGACCATGTAATCGTCGGCGCCGGCATCGAGCCCGGCGACGCGGTCATCCAACCCGCTCATCGCCGTCAGCGCGATGACGGGCACATCCAGATGCAAGGCACGCAGGCGCGGTATGAGGCTGAGGCCGTCGCCATCCGGCAGCCGGCGGTCCAGCACCACGGCGTCGTGATAGCCCAGACGCGCCACCGCCTCGGCATCGGCCAATGTCGCGGCATGGTCCACGATGATGTCCAGGCGCTCGAGCGCGGCCTTCAGCACGGAGGCCATTTCCGGTTCGTCCTCGATCAACAGGACGCGCATAAATATTCTCCTTTATCCGCGGCCGGTCGGGGGCCGCGGCCATTCATTCGCATTCCAGCTTGGGCTGGCGGAAATTGGTGATGAACCAGCGGCCGCCGGAAGCGCGGGCGTAGAATGTGTAGAAGCATTCCTGACGCTCGATATAGCCGGGCGTCTCGGTCTCTTCATAGACGGTTCCGTGTTTTGTCTGGCGAACCTCGCCGCTCGATGTCCCGGAAACCGCTGACGTCGACACCTTGCGCCACTGATAGGCGCGTTCGCCCTGACCGAGATCGACGATCGCCGTTGGGGGACCATAATCCAGGACCACCGATTCGACCGGCTGTCCGACATAATTCTTCATGATGTCGGAGGCACAGCCCGCCAGCGCGAGCGCGATTGCGATGAAGACGATCTTCGGAGCCCGTATCAGGAGGCCGGCGCCACGCGTGGTCATATCGGAACAGATTCCCATCATGAAAATTACGCGGGACCTAGATCGCGAAGATTGCATCGACATTGCAACGGGCGCGGAAAGCAGGTCCGGTGCCGAAAAAAGCCGGCCATCCGGTACCGGCGCGCATCGAATCACAGGGTTTGCGCGATGACCCTGCGGCCACCGCGCAATCCAGTTCGCCCGTTCTAGAACCGGTAATTGATGCCGGCCTTCAGTTCATGGCTACCGATCGTCGTCTTGGAGGTGCCAAGAGCCGATGTCGTCTCGACGCCGGGGGTGCGGACATAGTCGTACTCGACCTTGGCGGACAGCCCGCCGGCAAAGCCCTGTTCGATGCCGGCGCCAAGGAGATAACCGACCTTCCATCCGTCGGCGTTGCTGACGTTGTTGCTCTTGTCGAATTTGGTCAGTGCAACACCGCCGGTTCCAAACAGCAGCGTCTGGTCGAAGCTCACGCCTGCCTTGGCCTTGGCGGCCCCGCGCCATTTCTCCTTGATCTTGCCGCCATGGACGTCGTGTTCGGCGCCGCCAAGATAGGAACCCTCGATCTCGGCGCCAAGAACGGCGGGACCCATTTGCTGGTTGTAGCCGGCCTGAACGCCGCCAGCGAAGCCGTTCCGATCAGCGAACGGATTGGGCATCTTCGTGAACGCCGTGCCGCCATGGACGCCGACATAGGCGCCGCTCCACTGGAAGGCGGGGGGATCATTGTAGGTCGGTGAAAGGTCGGCGGCCATCGCCGGCCCGAGAAGGCAGATGCCAAGGACACCGGCCGTCAGGACGATCTTTGCTTGAGAGGACACGAGCATTACTCCAACACAAACGCGCATCCGGCAAATCGGTACGCAGGTTAACTCCCGGGGAGCCTGACCGTTGGGGTGGTCGGGCTCCGATTTGGTGTCTTCCAGGGATGGCTGCACAGTCCTGAAACTGGCGTTCGCCAGCTGTGGTAGGGGGTCAGAGCGCCGCGCAACCAGTCACCTGAAAGACGCCGACTGTCTCGCAGGTGAAAATTGCACGCACATTGCGCAAAATTGAAAAATGACGATTTTGTGCTTTATTTTCAATAAATTAAAATGATCTTGTTTACCCATATTTAAGAATTTCGAACGTGTTCACCACTCGGCCAGATGCTCGAGCAATGCGGACCACGGCAGTCGGCAGGTAGCCGCGGCCTGTCAGGTTTCGCGCACAGACCGTGCTGGCTTGATGGATGGCCGTCAAGCACGTATCTCTGGGCCGTGCCCATGAGTCCGGGCATCTCAATTGGGAGACGGCCTTGTCCGCACTGACGCGCTTTCTCGGCGACTCGCCGCTCAGGGTGATCCTGAAGCTGCTGGTGGTGTCGTTCCTCGTCGGCCTTGTCATGAATGCCTTCGGCTGGTCGCCGATGGATGTGTTCTACAGCATCCAAAGGTTCTTCATCGACCTCTGGAACCTGGGCTTCCACGCCATCGACCGCTTCCTCGGCTATATCCTGCTCGGTGCGGCGATCGTCGTGCCGGCCTTCATCCTGCTCAGGATCGCCAATTACCGGAAGTGAACTGTCAGGTATAGCTGGAGGCGACCTCGAACAGGATGGCGTGCCGCGCCGCAAGGGCGGGCACGTCGGTGGAATAGCCGCCACCGATGACGCCGCAGACCGGAATACCAAGCGCACGAAAATGCCTGATGACCATCTCATCGCGGGCGCGCAGGCCGTCATCGGAAAGCGTCAGCCTGCCGAGCCGGTCCTGCGCATGGACGTCGACGCCGGCATTGTAGAAGACGATGTCCCAATGCGCCCGGGCAGACAACTCCGGCAGGATGGCGGCCAGCCTTTCGAGATAGGCGGCATCGCCCGTGCCGTCGGGCAGCGCGATATCGAGGTCGGAGGCGATTTTGCGGACGGGGTAGTTGCGATCGCCGTGCATGGAGAAGGTGAACACGCGGGGCTTGTCGCGCAGAATATCCGCCGTGCCGTCGCCCTGATGCACGTCGAGATCGACGACCAGGATGTTTTGGGCGGCACCCTCTGCGAGCAACACCAGCGAGGCGACGGCGACGTCGTTGAAGGTGCAGAAGCCGGCACCTTGCGCGCGCCGCGCATGATGGCTGCCACCGGCGGTGTTGCAGCCAATGCCGTGGCGCAAGGCAAGCCGCGCCGCCAGCACCGTGCCGCCGGCGGCAAGCTGCGCGCGCAGCGAAACGCGGGGGCCGACCGGAAAGCCGATCTCGCGTTCGATTTTTTCCGGCACCGAACAGCTGATGACCTGGTCGACATAGTCGCCCGCATGGGCAAGTTTCAGCCATGACGCCGGCGCGGGGTCCGCTGTGTTGAGCACCCCGGGACCGGCCAGGCCACGTGCGCGCAAGGCCTCCATCAGCAGCGGATACTTGCTCATCGGGAAGCGATGGTTGGTGGCGAAGCCGGCGTCGTAGTCGGGGTGGTGGACGATCTGCAGGGGCATGAACGGGATCCGGCGGCTTCGCGCCAGACCGGGATTTCGGTTGGCCGTCGCGGGAAGAGTGATTGCGCGGTGGCCGGAAAATGGGGCACATCGGCTCTTCGATCAAGCCGCAATCAGCAAGGCAGCAATCCTTTGGACAAGGGTGCAACCCCAGCCGACGCCAGATCTTTTATCGTCACCAACCGCTCGGTGCTCGCCATCGCGGTGCCGATGACGCTCGCCTATCTGACCACGCCGATGCTTGGCCTGGTCGACACGGCTGTTGTCGGACAGTTCGGCGACGCGGCTCTTCTCGGCGGCCTGGCGGCCGGCGCGCTCGTTTTCGATGTCGTCTTCACCAGTTTCAATTTCCTGCGCTCCGGCACCACCGGCCTCGTCGCCCAGGCTTTCGGGCGTGGCGACGCGCTCGAGGAACAGGCGGTGTTCTGGCGCGCCGTGCTGATCGCGGTCGTTGCCGGCATCGTACTGGCGGCGCTTTCGCCGCTGATCGCCATCGGCGGCCAGTGGTTCATGGGCGCCGAACCGCGCGTCAGCGAGGCGATGGGGGTCTACATCAGGATCAGGCTGCTTGCCGCACCGTTCTCGCTGATCAACTACGCCATTCTCGGCTATGTCCTGGGGCGTGGCGAGGGCGGGCTCGGGCTTGTGCTGCAACTGGTGCTGAACGGCATCAACATCGCGCTCTGCTTCCTGCTTGGCCTGAAGCTCGGCTGGGGCGTTGCCGGCGTCGCCTGGGCGACCGTCACGGGTGAATTCCTGGCCATGCTGCTGGGGCTCGCCATCGTGGTCCGCCGCTTTCGCGCGAGCCCGCCCTTGCCGCGCCATCGGCTGCTCGACATGGCCGCCTTCCTGCGCATGCTGTCGCTCAACCGCGACATCATGATCCGCTCATTCTCGCTGCTCGCGGCCTTTGCACTGTTCACCCGCCAGGGCGCGCAGTTCGGCACGGTGACGCTGGCCGCCAATGCGGTGCTGATGAATTTCTTCCTCGTCGCCGGCTATTTCCTCGACGGTTTTGCCACCGCCGCCGAACAGCTCGCCGGCCGTGCCGTCGGCGCGCGTGCCGAGCAGCCTTTCCGGCAGGCGGTGCGGTTGACCCTGTTCTGGGGTTTCGGACTGGCCGGCGCCGCGACCCTTGTGCTGCTCTCGGCCGGCGCCAATCTGGTCGCCATCGTCACGACCTCGCAGGAGGTCCGCTCGGTCGCCGACATCTATCTGCCCTGGGCGGCGTTCACCGCGCTGAGCGGCGTGCTGGCGTTCCAGATGGACGGCGTCTTCATCGGCGCGACCTGGTCGCGCGACATGCGCAACATGATGTTGCTGTCCTTCCTCGTCTTTGCCGTCGCTTTGCTGACGCTCGCACCCGCCTTCGGCAATCACGGCCTGTGGGCGGCACTGCACGTGTTCCTGCTGGCGCGCGGCTTCAGCCTGCTGGCGATCCTGCAGCTAAGGGTGCGGACAGCGTTCAGCTGAGTGGCTTGGACGCCCATCGATCGAGATGGCTGTCGCGCAGTTCGCGAATGGACTTCAGCCGCTCGGTTTCGGCAAATCGCGCCATCCCGGCGACGATCCGACCCGGAAGCGCCGGCCCGGCATAGATCATGCTGGTGTAGAGCTGCACCAGATCGGCCCCGGCGCGGATCTTCTCCAGTGCCGCATCGGCAGAATCGACGCCGCCGACCCCGACGATGGCGATATCCGGGCCAAGCAGCTTGCGCATCTTCGCCAACACGATGGTCGAGCGTTCGAACAGCGGTTTTCCTGAAAGCCCGCCGGTCTCGCGCGCCGCGTCGCCGCTGCGCAGCGGCGGCCGCGAAATGGTGGTGTTGGAGACGATGATGCCGTCGATCCGTTTTTCAACGACCTCGGCGGCGATGTCCTCCAGTTCGGCTTCGACCAGATCCGGCGCAATCTTCAGGAAGACCGGCGGTTGCGCTGTTGCAGCGGCGCGTGCGGCCATGACGCGCGACAGCAATTCGCCGAGCTGCTCGCGCGCCTGCATGTTGCGCAGGCCGGGCGTGTTGGGCGAGGAGATGTTGACCGTCAAATAGCTGGCATAGGCGGCAAAGCGCGCGACCCCGCGCTCATAGTCGCCGATACGATCGGTGCTGTCCTTGTTGGCGCCGATGTTGACGCCGACAATGCCGGGACGTCCCTTGCGCGCGGCAAGGCGCTTTTCGGCCGCCGCATGGCCTTCATTGTTGAAGCCCAGCCGGTTGATAACCGCGCCGTCGGCCGTCAGCCGGAAGATGCGCGGCTTCGGATTGCCGGCCTGCGGCAGCGGCGTGACGGTGCCGACCTCGGCAAAGCCGAAGCCGAGGCCAAGCAGCGCGTCGGGCACCTCGGCGTTCTTGTCGTAGCCGGCCGCCATGCCGAGCGGGTTGGGGAAATCGAGGCCGCAAAGGCTGACCTTCAGCCTGATGTCGCGCACCGCCCGCGCGCCGACCGGCAATCCGGAACGCAGTGCGGCGATCGACATCCCATGCGCGGTTTCCGGATCGAATGTGAAAAGCAGTTTTTGGCCAAACCGGTCGAACAGACTCATTCGGCCTCCAGCGGCGGGAACTGGTGCGCGCCGTCGGCGCCAAGCGGCAGCGGCTTGACCCACTTGACGGTGTTCAACTCCAGCACGTCGTAGAGATGCGGAAACAGTGCGCCGCCGCGCGAAACCTCGTATTTCAGGGCAGGCCCCAGGCTGGCCTTGTCGATGGCCACCAGCAGCAGGTCCGTCTGGCCGGCAAAATGCTTTGCCGCGGTTTCCCGGACCTGCGCTGCCGTGGAGAAATGGATGAAGCCGTCGGCGACGTCGATCGGCGCGCCAGTAAAGCGGCCGCCGGCTTCGGCCTCGCGCCAAAGCGCTTGCGGGGTTATTTTGTAGATAAACTGAGACATGGTTGCGCTATAGTCCGAACCAGTCGTGCGGGGAAGGCCACGCCAAGGGTCTTCCCCATTTCCGGCGCAAACATGCGATATTTCAGGCTTTGGCCATGGAGGACAACATGCGTCTGCAACACATCTTGATCCCCGCCGCGCTGGTTTCACTGGTCGCGGCCTCCGCCTCTTCGGAAGAAACCGACCGCTACCGGCTGGAAAAATCCGCCAACGGCTATGTCCGCATGGACACGCAGACCGGTGCGATGTCGATCTGCGAGGAACGCTCGGGCCAGCTCGTCTGCAAGGTGGCGGCCGACGAACGCGCCGCGTTCCAGGACGAAATCGACCGCCTGCAAACCTCGATGAAGGCGATGGACGAGCGCGTCACCAAGCTCGAGAATTCGCTGTCCGCCCGGCTCGAATCGAAACTGCCGAGCGAGGAGGATTTCAACAAGACGATGAGCTACATGGAGCGCTTCCTGAAGGGCTTCATGGGCATCGTCAAGGATATGGACAAGGACAACGGTGGCGGCGCCCAGCTCAATTCGGAGAAGACCTGAGCTTCCTACAGCGTCCTTTGCGCGTCCTTTTGGACGCGCAAAGGACGCTGTAGTACTTTGATCTTGCGAAGTAGGGAAAACGCGGCGCGCTGGTTTTGCAGCTTGAAAACAGCGCGCGGCCCCTCATAATCGTCCAACTGATCCCGAAAAGCTTAAAAATCATCGACGGGATTCGGGGAGGGACATTTGCCGTCAGGCTATTCTTTCGTCATCGCCGACGATCACCCGCTGTTTCGCGGTGCTCTGCGCGAAGCGCTTGCCGGCATAGGCAATGTCGCTGCCATCCACGAGGCCGGCGACTTCGAAAGCGCTAAGGCGCTGGTGGTGGCCAATGAGGATGTCGATCTGGTGCTGCTCGACCTGTCGATGCCTGGCGCCAGCGGTCTCTCCGGCCTGATCTCGCTGCGCGGCATCCATCCCGCGGTGCCGCTTATCGTGGTCTCGGCGCATGATGATCCCGCGACCATCAGGCGCGCACTCGATCTTGGCGCCTCCGGCTTCATCTCCAAATCGGCCAGCATGGAGGAGATCCGCAACGCCGTGCAATCGGTGCTGGCCGGCGACATCGCCGCGCCCGTCGGTGTCGATCTCGGCGTCGAGCGCGATCCAGAGATATCGGACCTGATCAAGCGCCTGCAGGCGCTGACGCCGCAACAGACCCGCGTGCTCGGTATGCTGGCCGAGGGTCTGCTCAACAAGCAGATCGCCTATGAACTCGGCGTCTCCGAGGCGACCATCAAGGCGCATGTCTCGGCCATCCTGCAGAAGCTCGGCGTCGACAGCCGCACCCAGGCGGTGATCCTTTTGTCCAAGATCGGCAGCGACCCGTTGCAGACCAACAGCTGAGCGCTTGCGTCGTCCACTCAATCGGAACATTCAACCTCTTTTCGCACAGGCCGGGCGTTGAAGCTCGCGAAGCTGATGGCGGCCATGATCCAGACGCCGATGCCGCCATAGAGCATCACCCAGCCAAAGCCGTTGCGCAACGCATTGTGGACGACGGAATCAGCAAGATCGGTATTGGGGTTTCCTGCCGCGATGCCGTCGGCGAACAGACGCAGCTGGTTGGCGTCGAGGTCGGGCAGTGCAACGCTCAGATGCGCCAGCACGCCACTCGCCAGGATGAAGCCCATCACCGCTATGTTCACCGCCAGTGAAACCATGCGGGCGCTCATGTCGATGCCGGACGCCATGCCCGCCCGGTCGCTTGAAACGGAGCCCGTCGTCGTGTTGGTGACGGGCGTATTGGTGATGCCGAGGCCGGTTCCGGCGATCAGGCAGCCTGGCAGCATCGTCAGCCAATCCGGCCGCGCGGCGGCGCTGCCGAACTTCATCAGGATGAAACCGACGCCGATGATGACGAGCCCGGCCGGAATGATGACGCCGGGCTGGTAGCGCAGCGAAAGCCGCTCCGCCAAGGGCGGCATGGCGAGTGTCGGCAGCGTGTAGGCGAGCAGGGCAAGGCCGGTGGCGACGCTGTCATAACCAAGCCCGGCATGGAACCAGATCGGCAGGTAGATCATGAACGGCCAATAGGAGAGGTTCATCGCCGCCGAGCCGACGATCGCGCCGGAAAACGGCCGGATCTGGAAGACCGAGAAGTCGAACACCGGCCGCTGGCTGATCCGCTCGGCGATGAGGAAGGCGATGAAGCTCGCAATCGAGATGCCGAGGATCGCCAGCGCCGCCGGACTGGCGAAACCGAGATCCGGTCCCTGCGTGATGTAGAAGACGAGACAGAAGACTGATGGCGACAGCGTCACGATGCCCGCCAGGTCGAGCTTGCCCGCCTGTGGGTCCTTCGATTCATGGACGCCGGTCAAAGCCAGTACGAAGGCCACGGCCGCTGCCGGCACGTGGATGAGGAACACCCATTCCCAGCTCGAGACCGCGACGATGCCACCGCCGATGATCGGCCCGAAGCCGAGGCCGACACCGAAGATGACGCCCCACCAGCCCCAGGCGACGGCGCGCTCGCGCCCTTCCGTGAATTCGTAAGACAGCACGGCGAGCTGGCAGATCAGCATCGCGCCGCCGCTCAAACCCTGCAGGAACCGGGCGACGATCAAGGTCGATACGTCGTCCGCCAGGCCGCAGATCAGCGACGTCAGACCGAAGGCGGCGATGGAAACCAGGAAGACGCGCTTGCGTCCGTAGCGGTCGGCGATGGTGCCGACCGCCATCAGCACGGTCGTGACCGCGATCGTGTATGCGTTCATCACCCATTGCAATTGCCTGAAGTCGGCATGCAGCTCTTGCTCCAATGTCGGCAGGATGGTGGGAACGCTTGAAATCTCCAGCCCGAACATCAGGCATGCCAGGCATGCGGCAGACACAACGACGATGCCGCGACGGGTCAGGGCAGTGGGCATGATCAAACCTTTCGACTTCTTGGGCAGGACGAGTCGGTATGACGGCCGCCCCGCTCAACCCAGACTAGGTCAGGCTTGATCATTTTAGAATTGCATGGTTGGCTATTTCAGAGACAACAAAATGAGATAACTGACATGGCGCTGGACGTAGATGCGGTGAAAGCTTTCGTCGCCGTCGCCGAGTTGCGCAGTTTTACACGCGCGGCCGAGGCGCTTGGCAGCACGCAAGGCGCAATCAGTGTCAAGCTGAAGCGGCTTGAGGATCGGGTGGGGCAGAAGCTGATCGAGCGGACGCCGCGACTGGTGCGCCTTTCAGCGCGAGGTGCGGTGTTCCTCGAACCGGCGCGCGATCTGCTCGCCGCGCACGACCGTGCCGTCGCCAGCCTCGCCGCTGTTCGCCGCCACTTTCGGCTGGGCATTGCCACCCATGTCGGCGGTGCCGAAGTGCCGACCTTGCTGGCGCGCCTCAATGCGCATGATCCCGCCTTGACCATCGAGGTGCGGCTCGACGACACGCGCGAGTTGATCGCTGCGTTCGATCGTGGCGACCTCGATGCCGCGATCGTCCGGCGCGAGGACGACCGCCGCGACGGCGAGGTGCTGGCGCCCGAACATTTCGGCTGGTACGCCACGCCGGATTTCGTCTACCGCGCCGGCGAGCCACTGCGGCTGGCGGCCTCCGCGCCTTCCTGCAGCATCCGCGACGTCATCACCGGCACGCTCGATGCGGTTGGAATGCCGTGGACGCAGGTTTTCCTTGGCTGCGGCTCTTTCGCCGTTGCCGAGGCCGTTTCCGCCGGCCTCGCCGCCGGGGCCTTCTCGTCTCGCCTGGTTCCGCCTGGCACCATCGAGGTCAGCCGAAAGTTCGGCCTGCCGCCGCTGCCGGCGTCGGAGATCATGCTCTTGTCCACGCTCTCGGACGCTCAATCGCGCGATGCGTTGCGCACCCTTGCCATGGCGTTTCGCGAGCATCGTCCATCGCCGGCAGCCAACGGCGCGAAGCCCCGGTTCCGCAATTCGCAGATGGTGGACAGCTCCGTCTGAGGCTGTCGACCCGCGTCTGCGCGATGACGCCGAACGAGTGTCTCAGCGATAGTTTTCGACGGCTGAGCCCAGTTGCGGCGTGGCATCCTCCTCGGTCGGCCGCGAAGGGTTCCGCGCCCGGCCGATGGCCGCGCCAAGGCCGAGCGATGCGACGGCCACCAGCGGAATGCCGGCGATCCAGGGCAGGCGCGGTGCCAGCGCGTAAAGCGCCGTGCCGATCGACGGTCCTAGCGAGTCCTTGAGGTCGACCGCAACCGACGAAGCCGCCATGTAGGAGGCGCGTCGTGCGGGCGGCGCCAGCGCATTAACGGCGGTAGGCACCAGCGGCCCGACCAGCATCTGCGCGATCGAGCACAGGCTGACGGCTCCGATCAGCGTCAGCATTGCAGGCGAGGCGGCCAGCAGCGCGAAGGCGAGCATCGTCGCGAGGCCGGCACCGACCGTCAGCCACAGCGCCGACCGTGCCTCGATCAACCGGCTGACCAGCATCTGCAGGCCGACCGTCAACGCGGCGGCATAGGCGAACAGTGCGCCGACGCCGGATGGCGTCAACGTCCCGGCATCCTGCGCGTAGAGCGGGATCACCGCCTCGATCCAGTTGCCGGCGACCTCGAAGAGCACGACCCAGAGCAGCAGCTTCGCCAGCCGGCCGTCGCGGAACGCCGGCAGCAGCGCGGACAGGCCCTCCTCTTCATCGTCCTCACCGTCGTGGCGGTCATCACCGGTGCCGACGCCGATCGTCTCACTCAGGGCGAAGAGCATCACGATGCCACCCAGCACAAGCGTGGTGCCGCCGGCAAGAAACACGCTGCGCAGCGACACGAGCGCTAGCAAGGCGCCGCAGGCCGGTCCAAGGATCTGCCCAGCGCTTGAACTCACGCGCGCCAGGCTGAACCAGCGCGGATGCGTCGATGGCGGGGTCACGTCTGCGATCGCGGCCAGAATCGTCGGATGAAGCACCGATTCGCACATGCCGGTCAGAAGCAGCACGATTGCGGTGACGGTGACGCCATGCACGAAGAACAGGGCCAGGAAGCCGGCCCCGACGCCGAGCGACGAGGCTATCAGCACCGGTCGCCGGCCGACCCGGTCGGCGATGCCGCCGATCAGTGGTGCCGCCAGCAACTCGCCGCCGGCATAGCAGCCGAACAGCAGGCCGATCGCGCCGACGGGAATGCCCGCCTCGCTGCTCGCCCAGAGCGGAAAGAAAGGCATCAGTGCGCCATCGGCGAAACCCGCACAGAAGAAGAGCAGAAGCCCCAACAGGGCTGGGCGAGGGGCAGCGCGAAAGGAGGAAAGAAGCGTGTTGATCATGGCGTCACCTGCGCATGGAGGCCCGACTGTCGTCGACGGTCTGGAAGATTGCGCGTTGGTTGACGTAAACGCCTACGGTCGCCAGCAGCGACAGGGAGGTTTGAGCCGCATGGTTGAAACCCATGCGGCGATGGAAGCGTTCAGCCGAGCCGCACGGACAGTTCGACGTCCTCGCCAAACGGCGTGGACATGTAGCCCGATGCCGGCGAGCGTACCCGCTCCAGATATTCAGGCGAGAAGTCGGCATTGTCGGCGATGACCAGCGCGCCGGGCCTGAGCCGGCTCTCGACCAGGCTAAGGATCTCCGGATAGATCGCCTTGGCGCCATCGAGCAGCAAAAGGTCGATCGTCTCAGGCAGGTCGGCGCTCAGCGTCTCAAGCGCGTCTCCCTCGCGGATCTCCACCAGGTCGATGAGGCCGCCCTCGGTCAGATTGGCCTTGGCCCGCATCACCTTGGACGGTTCGAATTCGGTGGTGATCAGGCGGCCGCCGCCATTGTCCTTGAGCGCCGCCGCAAGATAGAGCGCCGAGATGCCGAACGAGGTGCCGAACTCGATGATGATGCGCGCGCCGCTGCTGCGCGCCAGCATGTAGAGCAGCGTGCCGGTCTCCGGCGAGATCGCCAGCCAGAGGTCCTTCAGCCGTCCGTAGAAATCGACATATTCGGTCTTGCTGTTGAGCAGGCGCGCCCGCTCTTCTTGCGAGAGCGCGGCCACCGCCGGACTGGTCGTGGCATTGGCTTCCTTGAACAGGCGGGCGAGCAGGGGGCCCAGCGGGGCGTTGGTCAGCGTCGTCATGAAAACTCTCCGGTCGAAAATGACTGCGTTCTTGTGTCGGGCTGAAAATACGAATAATCCTTCAGGTTTCCAATTCGCATTGCCGAGCCGAGACATGACCGGACGCCCAAGCCATTCGATTTCCTCACGAAAACAGCCCAAACAGGCTCGCGCCGCGGACCTTGTTGAGGCGATTTTGCAGGCTGCTGTTCAGGTTTTGGCGAGCGAAGGCGCGCAGCGTTTCACCACCACGCGCGTGGCCGAAAAGGCCGGCGTCAGCGTCGGCTCGCTCTATCAGTATTTCCCCAACAAGGCCGCACTTCTGTTCAGGCTGCAGAGCGATGAATGGCGGCAGACGGCCGGCCTGCTGCGCACCATACTCGAGGATGATCGGAAACCGCCGCTCGAACGGCTGCGTGCCCTTGTCCACGCCTTCATCCGCTCCGAATGCGAAGAGGCCGAGGTGCGCGTGGCACTCAATGACGCCGCCCCTCTCTATCGCGACGCACCGGAGGCGCACGAGGCGAGAGCCTCGGGAGAGCGCACCGTCCAGACCTTTCTGCGGGAGGCATTGCCCGAGGCCCCGGAGGCCGTCCGCGCCCTGGCCGGCGATCTGATCAAAACGACACTCAGTGCGGTGGGGAAGGATTTTTCGGAAAGCCCGCGAACACCGGCCGAGATCGAAACCTATGCCGATGCGATGGCCGACATGTTCTGCGCTTACCTCGAAAGTCTCGGACATCGCTGAGGCGATGATAGCTCGCTATTTGGCGGCCGCACCCAGGGGGTGATCCAGTAGCGATCCGCTACAGCCGGTGGGATAGTGATTCCACGACGATGAACCGCCCAGGCGCGGCTCGGCGTCAATCTTTCACTGGAGTGGATCGACCCGCTTCGCGTCGATAACTGAGTAGGTCGCGTCCGCTTCTTTCCCCGATCCTCGTCGCCCAATTTCTTCGATAAGAACATTTGCAAACGAAGCGCCCGCTCCTAACACGACCCAGAGCGGCACATCGATAGCTGTTCCAAGCGCGGCAATTCCGGCACTCTGGGTTCCAAAGAGGGCAATTCCTGCGGCGGCTCCTGCAACCCCTAGTCGCCCGGTACGGCTGCGATTGTCCCAGCCAACCTGTTTTGTTTTGAGAGCTATAATCTTCATCGTCGCCCAAACAACACGACTCTTCAGTGTTGCGCCAATCGCCGCCTTGGCTTTTTTCGACTTGGGGAGGTCTGACGATCGAATATCAAGAAGCTCATTGGCCCACGCCCGAAGGGCCAAAAGCTCCGAAGGCGAAGCGGTATCGGTGATTAACGTTGCGAGCTGCCTGCCTGTCGGCTCATCTTCTGCCATCGCGACTTCGTTCTGTCAGGGTTTCAAATTCTCAACCTCGGTACGGTTATTCAGCCGATGCCAGCGGCCTGACCCTGGCCATCATCGAGCGCAACACCGCCGGTTTCAACGGCTTGTTGATCACCGGAATATCGAGCCCGCTTGCTGTCGCCCGCACTTCGTTGGAACGGTCTGCAGTGACCAGCACGGCCGGCAGGTCGTCGCCATGGATGGCGCGCAACCTGGCAATGATGTCGAGACCGGTTTCGCCGTCGAGATGATAGTCGGCAAGCACGATGTCCGGTCGGTGTGGCTCGGCGTTCTCCAGATCGCGTGAGCCGGACACCGTGTCGACCTTGCATCCCCAGCCTTCGAGCAGCGACCTCATCCCGTCGAGGATGCGGGCGTCGTTGTCGATGCAGAGCACATGCAGTCCGGCAAGCGAAGCCGCGGCCCGGGCGGGAGCCTTGCTTTCGACCTCGCGTCGCGGCTCCTGCACCGCCGCGACGGGCAGGATGACGGAAAAGCGCGTGCCCTTGCCCGGATTGGAGAAGATGCGGATTTCAAGCCTGAGCACCCGGGCGATGCGGTCAACGATGGAGAGGCCAAGGCCAAGGCCTTCGGCCTCGCGAGCGCCCTCATCCAACCGGGTGAACTCATGGAAGACGGTGTTCAGCTTGTCGCCGGCGATGCCGATACCGGTGTCGATCACCTGGATTTCCGCCAGTTTACCGCGCCGCCGCACGCCGACCAGGATATGGCCCTTGCGGGTATATTTAATGGCGTTGGAAACGAGATTCTGGATCAGGCGGCGCAGCAGATTGCGGTCGGTCACCACCGTCAGAGACGACGGCATGATCGTCAGACCTAGCTTTTTCTCCGCCGCCATTGGGCGAAAATCATTGCCGATCTGGCGCAGCAATCCGTCGAGGTTGAAAGCGGTGTCGTCCGGCTTCATCGCGCCGGCATCGAGGCGCGAAATGTCGAGCACGGCGCCCAAAATGGTCTCGACCGATTCCAGCGAGGACTCGATGTTGACCGCGGCCTTGCCGGCCGGCCCTTTGCCGGCCTTCTCGATCAGCGACGAGCAATAGAGCCGGGCGGCGTTCAGCGGCTGCAGGATGTCGTGGCCGGCAGCGGCGAGGAAGCGCGTCTTGCCGAGATTGGCCTCCTCGGCCAGCATCTGCGCCTGCGCCAGCTCCTCGTTGACCCGGGTCAACTCCTCATTGACCCTAGTCAGTTCGATAGTGCGGGTCTTGACCCGCTGTTCCAGCGATTCATTGGCGCGCTTCAGCGCCAGATCCTGCTCGACGCGCCCGGAAATGTCGGCATAGGTGGCGACGATACCGCCATCCGGCATCTCGTTGGAGCGCAGCTCCAGGATGCGGCCGCTGGTCTTCAGCTCCATCTGCCAGGGGCTGACAAAGCTGGTCAGCCGGTTGAGCATCGTCACGCGCTGGTCGGCGGGGATGTCGCCGCGCTCGGCGAGATGGCGCAGGATCTGGTCGAGCGAGACGCCGACCTGGCCCATCTCGTCGGGCAGGTCGAACAGCGTCCGGTACTGGCGGTTCCAGCAGATCAGGCGGAAATCCCGGTCGAAGACGGTGATGCCTTGCTCCATCTGGTCGAGCGCGATCTGTAGCAGGTCGCGATTGTGCTGCAGCGCCTCGGTGGCGTCGTCGAGCAGGCGGAAGGCATCCCGGGATTCGCGGTCATGGCGTCGAAACAGCAGCGACAGGATCAGCCGCGCCGAGGAGGAGCCGACGGCGCTGGCCAAAAGCTGCTCCGAAAAGCGGATGACGTCCATGCTCGCCTGCTCCTTGCCGTGCAGCGAGGTGCCGTTGGTCTTCTCGAACGACTGGAAGGAGCGCTCGGTGCGCTCGACGCCGAGGTAGCGGCCGATCGTGTCCTTGAGGTCGTTGACGGTGATGGCGGTGCGGAAGCGGCGCAGGCTCGGCATCGGGCCGGCGTCGCGCGGCACGAAGATCGACGCCTGGATGCGTTCCAGCGGCACCGACGCGCGCGACAGCGAGCCGAGGACGAAAAACAGCGTGTTGATCGACAGGCTCCACAACACGCCATGGTTTAGCGGTTCGGCCACGGTGCCGAACAGCGCCTGCGGCCGCAGCGCCTCGAAACCGAACAGCCCGTGCACGAGGATGTCGGTATCGGGCGCGACAAACGACGGCAGGAGCAACGTGTAGCCCCAGACGAGGATGCCGGCGACCATGCCGAGTGCGGCACCCCTGCCGTTGGCGCCGCGCCAGATCAGCCCGCCGATGAGCGCTGGTGCGAATTGCGCGATGGCCGCGAAGGACATCAGCCCGATCGACGACAGCCGCGCTGAGTTGGTGCTCTCGCGATAGTAGAGGAAGGCGATGAACAACAGGATGAAGATCGCCCCGCGCCGCACATTGAGGATGAGTGTCGACCAGTCCTCGTTCTCGGAGGTCGAGGTCTTGAGCAGGCGGCGCACGAACAGCGGAATGACGAGGTCGTTGGAGATCATGATCGACAGCGCCACGCTTTCGACGATCACCATGGCGGTTGCCGCCGACAGCCCGCCGATGAAGGCCGCCATGGCGAGCACGTCGTGGCCGCTGAACAGTGGCAGCGACAGCACGTAGAGATCGCTGCTGGTCCCGTTGCCGACCAGCGACAGGCCGGCAAAGGCGATCGGCAGCACGAACAGGTTGATCGCCACGAGGTAGAGCGGAAACACCCAGGTCGCGGTGCGCAATTCTGCCTCGCCGCGGTTCTCGACGATGGTGACGTAGAACTGCCGCGGCAGCATGATGATGGCAAAGCCACTCAAGCCCGTCAGCACCAGCCAGGTGGCGAGCGAGGTGTTGTAGCCCATCGCCTGGCGCACCTGCGCATTCTCAGCCAGCTTTGCGAACATGTCGCCCGGGCCGCCGAAGATCAGGAAGGTGACCATCAGGCCGATCGCCAGGAAGGCGGCGAGCTTGACCAAGGTTTCGACTGCCACCGCCAGCACCAGCCCGTCCTGGTGCTCGGTGGCGTCGGCATGACGGGTGCCGAACAGCACGGCAAACAGCGCCAGCAGCATGGCGACGACCAGCGAGATGTCGCTGACGAACGGGTCGAAGGAAGGCGGCGACCCCGTATAGTGCTCGACCATCAGGCTGACCGAACCGGAGATCGCCTTCAGCTGCAGCGCGATATAGGGCACCGCGCCGATGGTGGCGATCAGCGTGGCGATCGCCGCGACCGTGAAACTTTTGCCGTAGCGCGCGCCGAGGAAGTCGGCGATCGAGGTGATCTTCTCGTTCTTGGCCAGCCGCACGATGCGGTTGAGCAGCGGAAAACCGAATACGAACACCAGCACCGGGCCGGTATAAATGCCGAGGAATTCGAGACCGCGTTCGGAGGAGAGACCGACCGAGCCGAAGAAGGTCCAGGACGTGCAATAGATGGCCAGGCTGAGCGCATAGATGAAAGGCCGCGCTCGGCTCGGCCCGGATGTCGCCGAGCGGCGGTCGCCCAGGCTGGCGATTGCGAACAGCAGCGTCACATAGGCGATCGCGATGATGACGATGAACAAGCCCTGCACGCCTGGATTTTCCTCCTTTGCCGTCTTTCTATCCGGCTTGTCCGAACGCAATCACAGCTTGGCGCTGGAGTCCATTGCGGCTTTGGCAGCATCGTTGTGGTGCAAGATTCAGGAGGGAGGCCGAGGTGCCGTGACGGAAGGACAAAGCGGTTGCTTTCTCCTTTTTGCCCATGTTGCAACCGCAGGTTTTTGTTATGTTGCCGCCGGGTCGATGCCGCAAGGACGGAACGGCAGCACGGCCGGTCATGGCAAGGAGGGTCGAATGCTGAAAGAATTCCAGGAATTCATTTCCAAGGGCAATGTGATGGATTTGGCCGTCGGCGTCATCATCGGCGCGGCCTTCGGCAAGATCGTCGATTCCCTTGTCAATGACATCATTATGCCCTTCATCGGCGCGCTCGGCGGCGTCGACTTTTCCAACTACTTCATTGGCCTGTCGCACGCCGTGACCGCCACCAACCTGGTTGACGCGCGCAAGCAAGGCGCCGTTTTTGCGTACGGCAATTTCATCACCGTGGCGTTGAACTTCATCATCCTCGCCTTCATCATCTTCCTGATGGTCAAGGCCGTGAACAACCTGCGCCGGCGGCTCGAGCGCGAGAAGCCGGCTGCCCCGGCCGCGCCGCCGCCCGCCGATGTCGCGCTGCTCACCGAAATCCGCGATCTGCTTGCGAAGCGATAATTCAGCCAGCCATTGCTGGACCAAAACCCCGGTCGTTCGCGGCTGGGGTTTTCTGTTTTCGCATCTGGTAAAGAGCGGCAACCCCAAGGGAAAACGGATTTGTCCATGAGCCTGATCGATAGCTTTCGCGCCGAAGCCCGCGCCGCACCGGAAAGCGGCATTGTCGCCGTCGTCAACTACGGCCGCCTGCGCGAGGGCTTGATCCCGCTCTGGGCCGGCGAGGGCGATCTGCCGACGCCCGCCTTCATCACCGATGCCGCGTCGAAGGCGCTGGCCGGCGGCGAGACGTTCTACACCTGGCAGAGGGGTATCCCCGATCTCAGGCAGGCGCTGGCACGCTACTACGCCAGGCATTTCGGCAAGACCTTTCCGGAGGAGCAATTCATCGTCACCGGATCCGGCATGCATGCCATCCAGATGTCGCTTACCGCTCTCGCCGGCGCTGGCGACGAGGTGATCTATCTGTCGCCCGCCTGGCCGAATTTCGACGCCGCCGCCGCCCTGTCAGGCGCCGTTCCGGTGCCGGTCACGCTCGATCATTCCGGAAATGGCTGGTCCTGCGACGTCGAGAAGATTGTCGCGGCGATCACCCCGCGCACCAGGGCGCTGTTCATCAACACGCCGTCGAACCCGACCGGCTGGACCGCCGATCACGAGACCTTGCAGGCGATCCTCAACCTTGCTCGCGCCAAAAACCTCTGGATCATCGCCGACGAGATCTATTCGCTGTTCCACTATGGCCATGGCCGTGCGCCGTCCTTCCTCGACATCGCGACGGCGGAGGACCGCATCCTGTTCGTCAACTCCTTTTCCAAGAACTGGGCGATGACCGGCTGGCGCGTCGGCTGGATCAAGACGCATCCGAGCCTCCAGCAGGTGTTCGAGAACCTGATCCAGTATTCGAATTCCGGCGTTGCACAGTTCATGCAGCGCGGTGCCGTTGCCGCGCTCGACGAGGGCGATGGTTTCGTCGTCGAACAGGTGGAGCGGGCAAGGAAGGCGCGCGATCTGGTCTGCGGCATTCTCGGCGCCACCGGTCGGGCCGGGTTCACCGTGCCGCAGGGCGCCTTCTATCTGTTCTTCACCGTTGACGGCATTACCGATTCCCGTGCCGCCGCCTTTGACATCGTCGACAAGGCCAATGTCGGCCTGGCGCCCGGCACCGCCTTCGGTCCCGGCGGCGAAGCATTCCTACGACTGTGCTTCCATCGTCGCCTCGACCAGGTCGAGGAAGCGGCGCACCGGCTGGCGAAATGGATGAAGACGATTTGAGCCGCTGAAGTCCGAATTGAAACCGCGCCGGCGAGCCAGAAGCCGCCGAAGAATTTCAAAATGGCTTCAGCCGCCCGACTTGGGCACCAGCAGCGGAACGATCCGATCGCTCTTGGCCACGGCGGGCCGTCCTGCCGAGCCGTAGGGAATGCCGAGCGCATCCCAGGTCTCGACCAGCGCGTCCTGCAGTCCCGCGATTAGCGCATCGGAATGGAACGGCGTCGGCGTGATGCGCAGCCGCTCCGTGCCGCGCGGCACGGTCGGGTAGTTGATCGGCTGGATGTAGATGCCGTGCACGCCAAGCAGGCGGTCGCTGGCCATCTTGCAGAGTTCCGGATCGCCAACCAGCACCGGCACGATGTGGGTCGGAGAGTCCATCACCGGCAGGCCGGC